>NC_020505.1:1200000-1800000 GCF_000310245.1 Candidatus Sulfuricurvum sp. RIFRC-1 | reverse complement strand
GTTCCATAAATCTTTTTGATCGGGAAGAGCCGATTTTGGTCCCTCCTCGGGTTATGATACCTGCGACATCATGATAATCAGCGGGCGCAATATGATTGTCGATGAGCCCTTCATAGCCGTTTCGGACAAAGTAGGGCTGCATACCGTTCGCATACGTATACTCGACAAATCGCTTTAAGGCGGGATTCATTCCCGAAACATCTCCTCCTGAGCAGAGGATGGCAATATTTTTACTCATTGTACGACCTTCTCTTGTATCCATAGTGTGCATTGTTTACTCAGCTCTTGTGTTGCTTCGGTGAGGGCTTTTATTCCCCCCATCCCATCTTCGCTCGGGGCATCTTTGGTCATTAAAAACCGTTTGGAAGCGATTGGGAGTTTTGTATGGGTATCAATCAGGCGGTACGTGATCTCAATTATCCCTTTGCTTTTTTCTCCCGGTTCAAAACGGTGATAGAACGCGTGCAGGTCCGATTCGAGGAGTATATCTGCTTGCGCGGAGGAGGTTGACGTAATTACAGCGCTGAAGAGTCCCTGCTCTTGGAGGGAATGATTAAGTGAGCGTTCGATTAACAGACTCGGGGTATCACTCCAACGGGTGTAAAGATAGTTGCCGCTTTCGCCGTCTAAACGGAGATAGGTGAGACTCTTAGACTCCAATGAGGGTATCGTCCGTGTGGACGCTAAACGGAGCGCTTTTGATGAATGCACTGGCGAGACTTTCATCGATGCTGAGGGATAAATCGTGTATTCATTGACCGCTGGGGCCGTAGCGGAAGAACATCCCGCTATTATCAATGCTACAGGGATGATGAGGGTATAGAAACGCATCGTTATTCTCCTGGTCCGGATTTAGGGGTGGTTTTTTTAAACAACAAGTCAGATGGGCTTTCCCGAAGTGTTTTCAGGGTATTTTCCATCTCCAGAGTAAGCCCTTGGCTGCGTTGAATGAGATTACTCAGTTCAGCTGTTGTAGGTTGTACCATGGTATGGACATCATAATCGCCGCGATCAAGCGAGGCTTCGAGCTTACGGATAAGGGTATGGCTCTCTTTGGATGTTTCGGCGAGTGATGCGAGGGTAGAGGCCATTTTGGTTTGTACAAGGGTGTTGAAATTCCCAGAGGTATTTTTAACGCTTCCTGCGGCTTCCTTCATGGCGCTGAGTGATTCGGTGGCATTGGCCTCAAGCGCTATACTTCGATCTAATAAGGTTTGAATTTCATTTTGATAGCCATCGATTTGGGCGGTGAGTGAGCGTAAGTTTTCCAACGATTGGGCGATATTATCGACATTTTTATCACTGAAAATCCGATCGGCACGATCAAGAGTGGTCGAGAGTTTGGAAGCAACGTTGCTCAACGATTCATCGAGCCGTTTAATCAGCGAGGGGGAAGAGGGAATGGTGCTGAATGTATGAGCGTTCGTAGTCAGTAACGGTGCATCTTTGGAGCCGCCGATGATTTCGATAAAGGCCAGACCGGTGATTCCGTAGAATTTGAGCACGGCACTGGAGTCGGTTTTAATCGGGGTCTCTTTTTCAATTTTGAGGGTGAGCTCTACCTCTTCACTATTTTTTGGATTGATGCGGATGGATTCAACTTTTCCGACATCGACACCGTTAAATTTGACTGCCGCTTCGGGAGATAGCCCGGAGACCGATTCGGTGATGTAAAGATGATAGTTATGGTAATTGCCATCATCTTGGTTGTATTTGCCGAGCCAAAATGCAAAGGCTATCAGCGATGAAGCAAAGATAAGGACAAAGATACCTACGGCGGTATAGTTAACCTTGGATTCCATGAGACCCCTTTTGGAAGAAATAATCGACAAGCGGATGATCGATTTGGAGCACTTCATTTAGCGTCCCCTCGGCGATGACCTTTTTGTCACCCAGCAGTGCAAACCGATCGATACTGTGATGTATAGTATCTAAATCATGGGTTACCATCACGATAGTAAGTCCAAGTAAATCACGTAATTGTTGTATCAGGGCATCGAACTGTCGTGAACTGAGCGGATCGAGCCCCGATGTCGGTTCATCCAAAAAAAGGAGTTTTGGATCAAGGGCGAGAGCACGGGCAAGTGCGGCACGTTTAATCATACCGCCGCTGAGCTCGCTTGGGTAGAGATATCGTGCATGTTGAGGCAAACCGACGAGATCGATTTTCAGCGCGACGAGCTCGTCGATCAGCTTCGGAGAGAGATCGGTATATTCACGGTAGAGCATAGCGATATTTTCCCCCACACTCAGCGAAGAGTAGAGTGCCCCGGATTGAAATAACACTCCCCATTGACGCCGAAGATTTTGCGCATCGAGGGGGGTAATGGATTTTAGATCATATCCGAGGAGATTGAGGCTGCCGCTTTGGAAAGATTGCAGAAGAATCATTTCTCGAAGAAGGGTAGATTTACCCGATCCGCTTCCCCCTAAAAGAGCATAGATTTCGTTTTTATACACGGTACAGCTGACGTGATCGTGGATGAGGTTATCGCCGAACGCAGTCACAATATCGCGTGCCTCGATGATAATAGGGTTCATAATTTCAGCTCGGTCAGGAGGATTGAGAATAACGCGTCACATGCGATGACCAAGAAAATCGCATTCACGACACTTTTGGTAGTATAGTGCCCGATACTTTCGGTATTGGAGGATACTTGAAATCCTCGGTAGGTACTTACCATCGCGATTAAAAAGGCAAAAAACGGCCCCTTGATAATCCCTATGAGGTAGTGCTTAATCTCCAATGCTCCCTGAAGGCGGTGAGTAAATTCACTGAAACTCAGATGCGACTGTGCATTCGCAATGACCATTCCTCCAAATATCCCCACGAGATCGGCAAAAAAGATCAGTAGCGGCATAACAATCATAAGGGCAAAAACACGGGGCCAGACTAAAAAGATGAACGGATCAAAGCCCATTGTTTTCATGGCATCGATCTCTTGGGTCATTTTCATCGCACCGATTTGGGCGGTAAATGCCGAACCGCTTCGTCCGGCAACGACGATGGCTGTAATGAGAGGAGCAAGTTCACGGGTGAGAGATATCCCGATCGTATCGACAATAAAAATATCAGCTCCGAATTTTTGGAGTTGAACGATGCTCTGATACGCGATGACAACCCCGATTAGAAAGGCACTGATAGCGATGATCGGCAGTGCCTGTGCTCCACTGGTAAAGATATGGGAAACGATAGAGCGATATCGGATTGTTGAGGGGTGAAAGAGGGTATAAAATAATAAAACAAACGCTTCTCCCAAAAAAGCTAAAAAGTGTCCAATTCCTTGAATGTTTTGATGTGTATCTTCTCCTAGGGTATATAGCCATGAGGGGCGAGCGGGAGGAGAGAAGGTGTTATGTCTGCCGGAATAAAGGAGAGCATAGAGTTTCGAGTGGTTTTCATTGACACCGATGAGTTCAGAGGAGATTCCATCTTTTTCGAAGGTACGATGGTAAAGCTGCCACAATGCTATCCCTGCCGAATCGATTTCAGTTACGTGTGAAATATCCCAAATGATAGAAGATTTGGGATGAAGTGTTTTGAGATTCGATTCAATTTCAGCCAGATTTGGAATTGTCCAAGAACCGCTGCATTGAAGCAGTGTATGGAAGCGTTCACTAATGATGTCAAGATGGGCTGTAGATGAACTTTGCATCCTTTATTATAACGAGATTGCATCTTTTTTGGGAGACAAAATGAGAATACAGCTCAGTGATATCAAGCCTCCAAAGGCCGAGATTGTATATCCAGTCGGTAAATCAGCCCAAAAGGAGATTAGGATTGCGATAATGGAAAAACTCCATCCGAAGGCAAGCGCAAAAGGGTATAAAGGGAATTTTTTTTGCATTGATGCTATGAGGGCAGGAGCGACAAGGAGAACAAAAACAACCAAAACGCCGGCAAGTTGAACGGATGAGGTCACGGTAAGTGATAGGAGACTAAAAAAGAGTATTTCTCGAATCAATCCAGAGGTTTTTGGGTAAATTTTCCATGCTATCAATCCAATAAAAGAATAAAGGGCAAGCGTTTGAAAAAATAACTCTTGTGTCGTAAACAGCAGATCATTGGCAAGTAGCGATTTAAAATGTTCCATCCCCTCAGCACTGTGCGCTAGAACCATCAAAATACCGCTTGCTCCTAGCACATAAATGAGCCCGATAAATGCCTCCAGCTGTAATGTGCGAGTAGTAGCATAGGCAATCAGAAGCCCAGTGAATAGAGCAAATACAAGGGCAAAAAGATAGAGGTATTCCCCATGAAAATACCCTAGACTAATTGCCGAACCCAGTGCTGCCATTTGGGCGATAGCCAGATCGGTAAAAATAATGCCTCGAGACAAAATTCCTATACCAAACCATGCGTGAATCAGGACTAAAAGCAACGAAAGTGCTATCGGAATAAGGAATAAATCAATCATCTTAGAGCCTGAATGATTGATGCAAAGAGACTGTAAAGCTCAGTCGCGCTAGAGGTAGCTCCCACATCATGGGGAAGTATCGCCAACTTTATGCCCGTCTTATCCGATATAAACTCACCTGTTTTGGTAGGGTGATAGACATCGTGCATAATACAAAACGGTTTTTTCTCATTCATCAAAGCAATGAGTTGCATCGTATGCGAAGACGAAGGGGGAATCCCAGCCAACGGTTCGATTGTCCCGATGCTTTTCATCCCATATGCACGGATAAAATAGTTGAATACGGGATGATACTGAACAATATTTTTACCTCTAAGCGGTGCCATCTGACTGTCCCAATGTTTGAGATGGATTGTCCATTGCTGTTTAAACACCGTGAGATTTTTGCGATATTGGGATGCGTTGAGAGGATCTTTTTGACTCAAAAATACGGAAACAGCCTCCGCAAGAAGGGGAATGTTGTGGGGATCGAGATGAAAATGCGGGTTACCGTCAGCGTGGACATCACCATTTTCTCGCCCCATACTTTTGGGCACATCGATCAGTGCCACTTTACGAGAAAGATCCAGCACATTAGCTGATTGATTTAAACGGCTATTGCTCGCTTTTTCAAGAAGTGGCGGCAACCATCCGATTTCAAGATCACCTCCATTGATAATCAGCGCATCCGCATTGCGTAATTTGACAATCAACGAAGGTTTGGGAGAGACGAAATGGGGATCCCAATTACCTTGTGCCAAGGTGTTAATATCAACGTTATCGCCCCCGATACTATCAACAAGCGAGGCGATATAGGGATAGCTCACGGCAACCGTTATTTTGGCGTACGAAAACGTAAAAATAAGTGTTAAAAAAAGTAAAAATTTCATCATTATTCCTTGTGTTTTTAATTCTCCAGCATATATGCTGGTCGCTTTAGGGGGTTGCAAGGGAGCAATTTGTCCCTGCCACTAAAAGGGGCTTTGCTCATTTTAGTGTATAGCATCAAAATGAGTGTGCGCCGTGTTTGCCGAGGGCAAGATTAATCGAAAACATTATTGAATCGAGGTTTTGGCGTTCAAGCGCTTCATTAAACAAAGCATTGGAATGGAGATATTCTAAGCGTAATCGTGCAAATTCGCTACTATGAAATTCTACCATAGCGGTATATTGGTCAAAGTTATCAGGCAAATCCTGTTTTACATCGCCTGTGAAGACATCGTTTTGATACATATTTTCATAGCGGATTCCCGTACGCCATGTTTGGTTTGGGGCGTAGACGAGCTCTGTATAATATCCGGCTTGTTTTTTGCGTGATCCATTTGATGTGATCGTATCCAATGCATTATCCGGGTCTGCAATTAAATTTTCATTATTAAATTGAGTCCCTTTCATATCACGATAGAGCCATTCGCTTTGCCATGTGAGAGAACTATAGCTATCAAAAGCGTGTTTTAGCGTCATATCAATACCGTACAACGTGCTTTTTCCACTAAACGCATACGGTGTTTCATCACTAAAATGGTCAAGTCGACTGTGACCGCTAGCGATACTTGCACCCGCCAAAAGTGTGGTGTCACCAAAATCAACAGAAGTTTTGACGTATCCGACATAAAGTGAGGGTTGAGCAGCGGAACCCACCAAAGAGCTTTCTTCATCGTAAGGATCGCCAATCGCTGCTTCTCCAAACATCGCCTCATTTTTTCCTTGTAATGCTTCGATTCCGAACATCAGATAGGTATCTGTTGGAGCAACCCATTGTGTCTGTACCCCTATTTCTTGTATCCCATGATCTCCTAAAAAAGCGCTGTAAAGCAAAGGGGTGGTGGAAAAATTACGAAAATGTTGATGTTGAGCGTTGATACGGCCAAAATCACTCAAAAATTTCCCCCCTTTAATTCGAATATTATAGGGAATTTCTCGTGTGGTGAAATAGGCCTCTTCGATTTCAAAGCCCTCGTTGGTCAGATGAAAGATAGCGGTGGCATCAAACATCGGATCAACCGTGGCACTAAATCCAAGCTCAGCATAGTTGAGATTAAAACCGTTTTGAGCATTGTATCCAGGCTCACTTTGCCCGCCATGATCGTGAACCCCAAATACCGTTTCAGTAATTCCGGGAAGTCCCATATGGGCGATTTTTTCATCGGCAATGTTGCGATTGACATACGACATATCGATCATCAATGAAGGGTTAAGGATAGAAGCGGTTTTATTGATTTTATCCACAATGGTTGGATTGGCAACAATGAGTGTTTCGTTTGCTGGTGCAGAGACTACAGGCATTGTTGTTTTTTCAAGAGTCTCTATTTTTTCTTGCATACTTCGCATCATCTGCGACATTTGTTCCATTTGTGTTTTGAGCATTTGAAGCTCAGAATCGTTGGCATAAAGGGATGCGGCAGCCATGGTTGATAATAATAATTTTTTCATAGAAATATCCTAATTGTTTAAAATAAAATGGTTTGTTTTATGGTAAAAATTAGACTAGAGGAGGGGAACGGCTTTGTGCGGGGATAAAGGATACAAAGTGCAACGGTGGGATGCGAATATCAAAAATAACAGTTGCACAATCAATCTTTGGCAAAGTAAAAGTGTCATTCAAAATGAGTGGAGAATGGGCAAACAAACATATTTCACACGAACTGTCTTGATGATAGGAATGCTCTATTTCATGAACAGCACCCACAAAAATCGAGAGGATAAACAGCAGTGAAAAAAAACGTCTAAATCGTTGCATCATTCCCCTTTCTATTAAGACGAATTTTACCATAATAAAGGTGTTTTGGCATAAGATTTGCTTTGTTCCGACATAGTGATGAAATTAAAATGAGGTAGCTTTATGATAAAAAAACTAATTGCATTATGTTTAATAGGTTCCGTAAGTTTATTTGCCGAGATCAATAAAACAGAGCTGGGCAAACTGGAAGTAGAAGCATTGATCGTTAAAGACCTTACCGCAAAGCAGACGCTCTATTCCAAAGAACCGTTCAAAGAGGTTCAACCCGCCAGCCTCACCAAAGTAATGACCGTTATGCTGGCGATTGAGCGAGGGAATCTGGGTGAACCGATTACAATTACTCGGGAAATGACAAAAGTTGAACCTACGATAGCCGGGTATCGCAGGGGTGATGTCATCCGCCTCGAAGATCTTCTCAAAGCCGCAATGATCAAGTCGGATAACGATGCGGCTAAAGCGATCGCAATTACCGTTGGGGGGAGTGAAGAACGCTTTATTCAAATGATGAATGCCAAAGCCAAAGCCATCGGGATGGGGCATACTCATTTCACCAATCCATGCGGATACGATGATAAACAACATTATTCTACCCCAAAAGACCTCCTGAAAATGACCGAATATGCGATCAAAAACCGTAAATTCAATGAGATTAGTAGGATCAATGAATACCGATACCGTGCTTTGAACAAAAATCGCGAATTCTATGCCTACACCCATAACCGTCTACTCAATCGTTATGAATATGCGGTCGGGGTAAAAACAGGTTATACCGCTAAAGCAGGTGCGTGTCTGATCGCACGGGCTAAAAAAGATGGGAAAGATTGCGTCATCGTGATGATGAACGCCAAAGGGGATCGCTGGAAGACGGCGAAGAATATTTTTGAGCAGGTTTTAAACAGTTAGATACTATCTCTTCTCCGTCATTCCCGCGTAGGCAGGAATCCAGCTTTTCAAAATTTTTTCGTAAATCTCTTTTTTCTCCTCAAATTTCATCGCCGCATAAGCCGGCGAGGTGGAGGGTAGAAGCACTTTTTCCACCTTCAAATTCTTATAAAATTTCATAAAAAGATCATGACTTTTTTTCCCCGTAAAGCCGAGAACCCGGATATTGGGATAATCCCGCAATAGCTTTTCAAAATCATTCGGTATACAGTTTTTGAGATTAGTATCGCTCGAATTGCTCCGCTCGCAACTACCTATCACATCCCACAACCCGATCCCATTTTCGATACAAAACGCTTTTTTCGCGTCATTCGATTCCAATCGCACCTCGAAAATTGATTCGATGATTGGCCAGAATGCATTTCGGGGATGGGCATAGTAAAAAGCTTGTTCGAATGACGCGATACTGGGGAAACTGCCCAAAAAGAGGATGCGGGTGTTTTGGTTGAGGATAGGGGGGAATGGGTGTGAAAAGAGCATCTGTACTACCTCCCCTGTAGTTTTGAGGGGATAGTGTTCCCCCCTTTTAATCCGTATGATAGTATGAAGGGGAGCGCAGTGTCAAGATCTCAAATGGCAATAAAGTTGAAGCGGACATTATCAAGATCTTCTTTGAACTCCTGACCAAATTCTTCAGCCGTATCGTCTTCTTCATGATGTTTCCAGTTTACGGTAACACTGTTAAATTCACTAATTTCTTCAAGAAGAGCAAAAAGGTTAAAAAAAACTTTGGTGCTGGCGCTGTTGAAATAGGTCAAAAAGAAATCAAACTGAATATCGCTATCTTGCAGATTATTCAAATGAGTTTTCAGAGGAGTTATAATGGGATCAAAAAACGCATTAACATCTTCGGGATAGGACTCCCCTTCGAAACTGAAGAGATTATTTTGGGTGTCCAAAACGATTTTTGGTGTGGTTACTGTTGCTGGGATGGTTGTCATCGGGTTTTCCTTTATATATTAAATTACGACTTTGAGTGTAAAAGTGTCGTATGTTTCATCGTCTTCAAGAAAATCAAATTCGATAGGTTCGCTTGATTTTCGTGCCATTTCTATAAATCCTACACTTGCCCCTTTGCTCCCCTCTTCAGCCTCTGATCGCATTTTCTCTTTGTACAGAGCTTTCAGTTCATCGGGGCTCATGGAGGAGATCACATCAAGCTTTTCTTTGAGTGCGGCAACTTTGGTTTTTTCGATTCGGTTGGAACACATGATGTAAAATTTATCATCTTCTGTCCCGATAGCAACCGATCCGTAACTCATACTGGCTTGGTCCGGATTTTGTATTTGATCGGGAGAGTAACGGGTGATGTTTTGGGCCTGCTCTACAAACATGTACAAAACTTTTTGGCTTATCCCCATTTTTGTTTCATCGGAACTCAATTTTCCTTTAATCATCGAGCTAACCGCTACAATGATCTCTTGCGATAAATATCCGTTGTAACAAAAAATAACATTTTTGGATTCAATCATCTCTTTCAATGTTCGAAAGTCGTTGAAAGTCATCTCTTTTTCCTTGTAATTAAAATTTAGATTTGAAAAGCAATCATCGTATTGTCATCGCGCTGTGATTCGTCTCCCTTGTAATGGTTGTATTTTTCTAAAATGATGGCTTGTTGTTCGTGCATCGGTTTTTGATGGTTGTCAAAAATAATTTCCATAAGCCGTTTTTTACCGAACGCAATTCGTTTACTGCCGCCGATCTGGTCAATGATTCCATCGGTTGTGAGATAAAAATGCATCCCCTCTTTGAGTTGTAACGTCTGATTGGTAAAGGTCAGATCCAGATCACTGTGAACATAGCCGATACTGTGTTTATCGGGTTTGACATGATGCATGTGATTGTCCTCAACATACAGAAGCGGCGTATTGGCTCCGGCGAAGGTTAATTGTTTATTTTCAAGATCGACGTAACAAAATGCTCCGTCCATCCCATCATTGGATTCGCTTGTTTCATCGTATTGCCCTAAGGTCTCTTTTACCAGACGGTTCATTTGGCTTAAGAGTGCGGCAGGATCGTCCAGGTGTCTTTGTTGAGACAGCAACCGGTCAAGAATCGAAATCACGACAAAAGTCATTAAGGCACCCGGAACACCATGTCCCGTACAATCGATGATGGCAACAAAGAACCCTTTGTCGGTTTTATCGATCCAATAGCAGTCTCCGCCGATAACGTCTTTCGGTTTCCAAATAACAAAAGCGTCATTGGTAAAACGATCGAGCATATCCGGCTCCGGCAAAAAGGAACGCTGAATACGGCTGGCGTAATTAATGCTGCTGCGAACCAATGTATTGATCTGCTCTAATTCTTTATTATTATCTTGGATCAGTTGAAATGAGTGATGGAGTGCTTGTCGGGAGAGTTCAAAACTTTTTCCGACTTGTCCTATCTCATCGGTACGTTTCCACACAAACGGTTCGTCAAATTTTTGGTTTGCCAACGCTTTGGATTGGGACAAGAGTTCGCCAAAGGGGTGCGTAATGTCGGAAACCACCCTTTTAACCATCTTTGCCACATAGATTGCGCCGGCAATACTGATGAGAATAACGAGTGCCAAAATGGCAAAAAACTGAATTTGCGTGGTGGAATAAATATTTTGGGCGTTGAGAATTTGTACCTGCATGAGCTTATTGAGCAAAGGGGTCAGCTCGATAATGGTGTAGGGGGCATCATCCGTCGTCCAGGCGATGATATCCATCAACTTTTTCTCTTTGACGAGGAGAATCAAATTATCCAAACTTCGGACAGATAAATTAAAATATTTTTCGGTATCGGGTAATAATGCCGTTTCCTCTTCGGTTAAATGACCGTTTTTATAGGCGTTCCACTCGGTCACGATACTCTCTTTTTCACGGTTGAGCGTGGTGTACGCCTGTGTGTAATCCGTGACTTCACCGTGAGCGATGTTTTGAGCCGTAACCAGTACTTTTTGTTCGTAGGATTCTTTGATTAATCGCAGGTGACCCAGAGGCTCCAGAGCATTTTCATTGAGCGCCCGAATGGAAAAATTGGAGATAAGCATCCCGATGATACCGGCAATAATAGCACTTATGGCAAGCAGTTGCGTTAGCTTGACTAAATAGTTTACCTTATCGTTTACGCTTGTGTTTTCGAGTACTTCCGGCATAAACTTTGTCATTAATCCCATTGTTTTCCTTTGTAAAATCGGTATGAAAGGTGCGACTTTGCAGAAGTATATAGACGTTTTATTACGAATACGAAACGAAATAATGGCCGTTTTTAGTCGTAATAAGAGGTTCGTCATTCTCTCAAACGAAGCGATTTACCTTCCCCTAAAGCACTTTTTGTTACAATTCCACCATTAATTTATGGGCATACGACCCAATCAAAGGAACTGCATGAAGCGTGCATTGCTCAGTGTCAGCGATAAAAGCAACATCGTTGAGTTTGCCAAATCTCTTATCGGTTTGGATTATCAGATTATCTCTACGGGCGGAACATACAAAATGCTCACGGATGCGGGTGTGAGTGCCATCGAGATCGATGAAGTGACTAAATTCCCTGAGTGTTTTGAAGGGCGTGTTAAAACTCTCAATCCGTACATCCACGGCGGGATTTTACACCGACGCGACAAACAATCTCACCTCGACCAAGCGGTAGAACTCGGTGTTGAAGCGATTGATTTGGTATGTGTCAACCTCTATCCGTTTAAAGCGACGATTGAGAAAACCGATGATTTCGAAGAGATCATCGAAAACATCGACATCGGCGGCCCTGCGATGGTTCGCTCTGCGGCGAAAAACTTTGACAGCGTTATCATCCTTACCGATCCATCGGATTATTCCCTCGTTCTCAATGCAATTGCTAACGGTGAAAACACAATGGAGTTCCGCCGTGATCTGATGATTAAAGCGTATGAGCACACTGCGGCGTATGATTCTATGATCGCCAACTACATGAACAAACGGTTCAACAACTGTATGGGCTCTAAACAGTTCATCGTCGGCAATAAGGTAATGGATACCCGTTACGGCGAAAACCCGCACCAAAAGGGCGGTTTATATGAGTTTGACACTTTCTTCAGCAAAAACTTTAAAACCCTCAAAGGGGAAGCGAGTTTCAACAACCTCACCGACATCAGCGGTGCGGTGAAAATCGCGGCGGCATTTGGGGATGAGAATGCAATCTGTATCGTCAAACACGGTAATCCGTGTGGTTTCGCGATTCGTGAAAATCTCCTCGATGCATACACTGAAGCGCTCAAATGTGATCCAATCTCCGCGTTCGGCGGTGTCGTTGCGGTAAACGGTGTCGTGACCAAAGAGCTTGCCGAGAAAATGAACGAGATGTTCCTCGAAGTGATTATTGCCGGACGTATCGATGAGGAAGCACGCGCCGTGTTCGAGCCGAAAAAACGTCTCAAACTTTTCGAATACGGAAGTGATCGTATTGCTCTTAGCAACGACGCGATCGATTTCAAACACATCGACGGCGGATTCGTATTCCAAGACGCTGACCGTGTAACTCACGAGGAAGTTGCTAATGCTGCGCTCGTCACCAAACACGTTGCGAGTGATGCCGCTTTGAGAGATGCGGAAATCGCTTATAAGGTCGCTTCCCTCACTAAATCAAACTGTGTTGTCTACGTCAAAGATGCGGCGATGGTAGCGGTCGGTATGGGGATGACCTCACGTGTCGATGCGGCGCGCTGTGCATTGCGCAAAGCTGAAGAGATGGGTCTGGATGTCAGCGGTTCTGCATTGGCGTCTGAAGCATTCTTCCCATTCCGTGATTCTATCGACGCGGCGGCGGGTGCGGGTGTTAAAACGGTTATTCAGCCGGGCGGTTCGGTACGTGATGAAGAGGTCATTGCCGCCGCTGATGAACACGGTATGGCACTTTACTTCACCGGAGTTCGTCACTTCCTTCACTAAGAATAGTTGCGTCTTCCAGGCGCAATTCTAAAAACTTCTTATTCCCCTGTTTTACGAGTTCTTCTTTTTAACCTTGATTGACATTGACTCAAACTTAGTGCTATAATTTTGTAAAATATTTAACGATAATTTTAATAGGATACAACTATGTCAAAAAGTTTATACACTACTCTCGAAATAGCCCCCGGAGCCAGCGAAGCGGAGATCAAAAAAGCGTATCGAAAACTGGCGCGCCAATATCACCCGGATGTGAACAAAGATCCCGCAGCCGAAGAGAAATTTAAAGAGATCAATGCGGCGTATGAAGTGCTTAGTGACAAAGAGAAACGGGCAAAATACGATCAGTACGGGGATTCGATGTTCGGCGGTCAGAATTTCCATGATTTTGCCCGTGGTCAGGGTGGAAATGTCGATTTGGATGAAATTTTACGCAGTATGTTCGGTGGCGGAGGTTCTGGCGGATTCGGCGGGGGCGGTTTCGGCGGCTTCGGAGGCGGATCAGGCTTCGGCGGTGGTTTTGGCGGAGGGATGAACCTCGATATCGATGCTAATGTTACCGTTCCGTTTGCCGTTGCGGTATTGGGTGGAAAACACTCGATCAGCCTCTCGGGGGAGAGTTTTGACATTAAAATTCCTGCCGGGATAAAAAGCGGTGAAAAACTTCGTGTTCGAGGCAAAGGGAAACGTGCCGGAAATCAAGCGGGTGATTTGTATTTACGAATCGATGTGGCCGCTAACCCTGAATATGAGCGTGAGGGAGACAACCTCGTCAAAACGTTTAATGTTCCTCTCTATGCCGCACTCTTCGGCGGCAAAGTGGCTATTCAAACACTGGAAAAAGAGGTGACGCTAAAGGTGCCTGAAAACACCAAAAACGGCCAACGTTTCCGTCTCAAAGAGATGGGGGTGATGAACCGACAAACCTCCGTTCGCGGTGATTTGTATCTCAAAGCGAATATTGTATTGCCTGCTGTTGAGAAACTGGATTCTGATTTAGTCGATGTGATGAAAAAATCACTTCCACAGGAGTAAGAGATGCACCATTTTGACGAACCGGTTTATATGATCAGTATTGTTGCCAAAATTTTGGATATTCATCCACAAACCCTTCGTCAATATGAGCGGGAAAATCTAATCGCACCTTCGCGTTCGGACGGGCGTATCCGTCTTTATTCTCAGCGGGATATTGAGAAAATTAAAATGATTTTGCGTCTTACCCGTGAAGTGGGAGTAAATCTTGCCGGTGTCGATGTGGTGATGCGTCTTAAAGAAAAAATGGAGGCGATGGAGCAAGAGATGATCGAACTTCGTGCTGAAATCTCTCGTATGCGAAATTCCAGCGGTGTACCTCCCGAAAAATCGCTTGTAACCAAACGTAGTATTTATGAAATGGTTATTTTTGACGATGATATTTTAAAGTAGCCCGATGAGTGTTTCTCCGGTTATTCATGAAAGTTGGAAAGAGGCATTAAAGGCTGAATTTACCCATCCCTATATGGAAGAACTCAAAGCTTTTTTGGTCGAAGAGAAGAAAAATTATACAATTTTTCCCCATGGAAGCCATATTTTTAATGCATTTAACTCCACCCCGTTTGAAAAGGTCAAAGTCGTCATCTTAGGGCAAGATCCTTATCACGGAGCAGGTCAGGCACACGGTTTATCATTTTCGGTACAACACGGTGTAGCGCTTCCCCCATCGCTCCAAAATATTTTTAAAGAGCTGGTATCTGATATCGGGTGTGATTATCCTAAAAGCGGTGATTTGAGCCACTGGGCGCAGGAAGGTGTATTGCTACTGAACACCCTTCTCACCGTCCGTTCCGGAGAGCCGTTTTCCCATAAAGAGCGTGGATGGGAACGGTTTAGTGATCAAGTGATTAAAACACTCAGTGAACAGCGTGAGCATATTATCTTTATCCTCTGGGGCGCTCCGGCGGGGAAGAAAGCTTCATTGATAGACGGAACTAAACACCTGATCCTCAAAGCACCCCATCCCTCACCCCTTTCATCGTATCGAGGGTTTTTCGGGTCGAAGCCGTTTAGTCAAACGAATGATTACCTTATATCGATGAAGATAACTCCGATCGAGTGGTGTCTTTGAGTTTTTGAAGTACTTTTTTTTGTTTTTGCAAAAGCTCTTTTGTTTCCGATAAAGGGTATTGTTGATAGATTTTTTTGAGCAGATCGATTTGATTGACGGTGTCTTGAATCGCTCCTAAAGTATTTTGGAGCTGTTTACAATGAGCGATAACTTCTTTGCAGTGATGCAGATCTGAAATCTCCAAAAATTCAAAACCGTAACGAGCATCTTTGAACTCAATGCGTAGACGATGAAGTGTTTTAGAATCGGCATCGTTTTCAAGGGCTAGATAGGAATCTAAGCAATGTTGGTAGTGGGTAAGCACTTTTTGTATCAGAATTTCGGAGAGAAAATCAGGATTACTGTGAGAAAGAAGATGTGAATAATCATCAATCAGTGCGAGTGTTTTATCTCTATACTTGGGTGTAAAAAGGGTTTTAACCCGCTCTTTTCGGAGTTTGAAGAGATATTTGTAAAGTTTAGGATATTTGGAGCGTGAGAGCGAACGGATAAGTACATCGAGCTCGCGAATCGAATTGCTCTCTTGCATGGCGGCCTTGAGCGGTTTTGGAAAAGGGAGTGACCCGACTAAAAAGAGTTTAACGAGTGAGCGGATCCGGCGAAGGGTGACTCGGAATTCATGGATTTCCTCCTCTTTCGCACTGTAGTGGAGCGAATGGAGAAGCACTCGTGCATGATAGAGCTGATAGCATAAATATTGGGTTAGTTTGCTTGGTTCCATTTGGTCATTATAGCCAATCTGCATTACATTCGAAACAGGGCATAAATTGGAAGGTGATCGGAATATCCTTCACCTAAATGGTGTTTGGGATGCTTACGACTTTGTTGCCAGCGGTATACTTTTCCTTTGTAAAACAAAAAATCGGGATCATATCGGTTAAAACTTCCCCGAACGTATTCTAGTCCCTCTCCATCGGCAAGTGCGGGAGAGATAATGATATTATCCAATCCTTCCCCTTTTCCTCGATACTGATGACTCCATCGTTTCTCAGGACTCACTTCATACCAAAGGTTGTAGAGGTGTTCATTGTTTTCTTTAAGTGATGCATACGTGATTGGATTCCCCTCATCATCAATGGTATGCAGGATATGATTGATCCCTGTAATACCTTCTGTATCATTGTGCTTACGGCTTTTGAGGAAGGTTTTATACTCTTCATAGTGGGAATTAAAGTCCCCCAACAGTACGTACGGTTCATTTTCTGAGAGCTCAGCCAAGCGCTGAGATAGACGTTTGGCACTTAGGATTCGCTTACTTTCAGGACCGCTTTTCGATTTCCAGTGATTGACAAATACCCGTAAAGATTGACCGTTGATATCGATTTTTGCTTCGAGAATATCACGATAACGTCCATTATACGTGATTGGATGTCTAAGTCCACTTTGGATGGGGTATCGGCTCAGTAATGCGGTATTGACCGAAGAGTTTTTATTTCGTGCAAATACATAATATCGATAATAGAGCCCTTGGCGTTTGAGCTCGGTCTTGAGGGCTTTGAGGGCAGTTTCAGATTCAATCTCCTGCAAACCGATAATATCGGCATTGATTCCACGGATAACAGCAGCGGTATTGTTGAGCTTAATCTTATACATTGTCTCAGTCCACCCCCAATCGCCGTTGGGGATATACTCTTCATATTCGTTGCCATCACGGTTCATATCAAAAAGGTTTTCGACGTTATAGCTTGCAATTTTCACTTCCACCCCTCCCAAAAATGAGATTAGTAATCCCAAAATCAACGCAATACGCATTTATTCGATCCCGCTAAGACGGAGGAGATTTTTAGATTCACATTCTCGTCCCATCATCTCCACAAACAGCTCCTGCATACTCTGTGATCCACCTTTGGCTAAAACGATCTCTTTGTATTTACGAGCAAGTTCAGAGCCAAATACACCCTCATCAACGATAGCATAATAGGCATCGGCACTCAATACTTCTGCCCACTTATAGCTGTAATATCCTGCACTGTACCCGCCGCTGAAAATGTGGCTAAATCCATTTTGAAATTTATTGTAAGCAGGCGGCTTAATCAAAGCAGTACGCTCACGGATCGAATCTAAAAGGTTCTGAAGCTCATCGCCTTGATAGAGTTTAGAGTGAAGCTCGAAATCAAAGAGAGAAAACTCGATTTGTCGAAGCATAAACATACCGCTTTGGAAATTTTTGGCACGGATCAGTTTGGCAATCATTTCATCGCTTAACACCTCTGCGCTCTCAAAATGTTTGGCGAAAAGTTTTAGCACTTTTGGCTCATAAGCGAAGTTTTCCAAAAATTGGGATGGGAATTCTACCGCATCCCACTCGACACCGTTCACGCCGCTTACGCCGTGCTCTTTTACACGACTGAGCAAATGGTGAATGGTATGTCCCATCTCATGAAAGAGGGTGACGACATCATCGTGTCGAAGCAATGAGGGTGAACTCTCCGAGGATGGGGGAAAGTTACAGACGACAAAGGCACTGGAGAGATGAGTACACCCTGCCGTATCTTCGCAATGGGTTTGGAAATTGTGCATCCAAGCACCGCCTCGTTTGTTTTTACGGGCTTCGAGATCGAAGTAGACACGCGCAGTGAGTTTTTCATCCTCATAGATGTCATAAACGCTTGCTTTTTCATCCCAAAGATCAATGTTTTGGCGGACAAATTGAATACCAAAGAGCTCATACAAAAACGTAAACATCCCCTCCATCACGCTGTGTTGTTCGAAGTAGGGACGATATTCCTCTTCGTCGATATCGTATTGGTCTTTTTTGAGGATTTCTCCATAGTAGGCGCTGTCATAACTTTGCAGGTCGATATTTGGAGCGATGGCACGAAGCTCTTCGAGTTCACGCATCCCTTGTTTACGAGAAGCTTCGATAAGTTCATCCAGAAATTTTAAAACGCTTTCCGTACTCGGTGCCATTTTGGAAGCGAGGGAATATTCGGCGTAATTTTCAAAGCCTAGAAGTACGGCACTCTCTTGACGCAGACGCATCAGTTCATCGATGATAGCTCCGTTTTGAGGCGCTCGGGTGGTGTAGGCACGATATATCTCCTCACGGATACTTCGGTTCGGACCATAGGTCATGTAGGCGATGTAGGATGGCATTTGTAGAGTAAAACGGTATTTTGTGATACCATCTTCTTCGAAACGGGCATTTTCCAAATCGCTTTCGGGAATCCCTTCGACATCGATTTCATTGGTAATGATTTTCTCATAAGCGTTGGTAGCGTCCAGGACATTTTGCGAAAAGTCGTTGGTGAGGGTGCTTTTTCGAAGATTGATTTCCGATAGCCGTTGTTTTGACATTTCATCCAGATGGGCTCCCGCGAGTTCAAAATGGAGGATGTTGAGATCCAGAATACGGCATTGTTCGGTATTCAATGAATCGTATTCGTTGGTTTTGACAGCTTTAAATGCTTCGTAGATCTCAAGATTTTGTCCGACAAAAGTCGAGTAATCGGTGAGAATAGGGAGGGCATCGGCGTACACTTTTTGAGATTCTTCGGAGTTTTTAACGGCGTTAATATGGGATAACGGAGTAAACAAAAGCTCTAAATCTTCTTCCATTAGATCAAAGGGACGGACAAAGTTGGCATAGGTTTTGTTGGGTGTGGCTAACAAATCGGTAATAGTTTTGTGGTTAATTTCGATAAGGGCATTCAGATCAGAGATAAAAGTCTCTAAATTCAGTTTAAAATCGGCAAATGGCTGCATGGTCTCTCCTCTAGTTGTGTTATTGTAGTAAAGTGTTTCAAAAAGTATTCTATAATTGCGCAATTTGTTATAATAAAAAGGTTTTACTCAATGGCTACAAAAATCAGATTTTTACTTCGTTATATTTTTGTCGGGGCATTGTCTCTTTTTCCCCTGATTTTGGTCATCGTTGTGGTTAATTATTTGAAAAACCTTGGGGTAAGTGCTTATTCTTCACTTCATGATTACACGAATTCTTTTGGGGTGACATTGGCGCTGATGGCAGGTGTTATCGCCATTTTTGCACTACTTGGGTTTTCGATCGAGAAATACGGACGCTCTATTTTTGTCTCGATGATTGACAGTACCTTTGAGAAAATCCCCGCTATTCGTTCTGTCTATTCGGTTTCTAAAAAACTCGCGGCAATGCTAAGCGGCGGAGAAGACGGGACAAAAAAAGAGGTGGTGTTGGTCGAGTATCCCAAAGAGGGGTTATGGGTACCGGCTTATTTACTGAATCGACACGAAAATATTTGTGTCGTATTTATCCCGACTTCTCCCAATCCTACGAGCGGTTATACAGTACTAGTGGATGAATCACTGATTAAAAAAACCTCTTTGAGTCTTCAGGAAGCATCGTCCTTTATCATCAGCATGGGGGCCGATTTCCCTCAAAAAGAGGCAGTTTCCATGTTGATTCAGAACGCAAATGAAATAAAATCCCATTAGCTACGCTTGCCGCTTTGGCACTAAAGCTTGCCTCATTCGAGGCATAATTGGCTTATTCAAACTCATCAAACTTCGGTTCCAGCGCTTTAAACTGACTAAGCAATAGAGCTTGATATCGGGGTGCATTGTCAAAAAGTTTGCGTAATGCAGCAGTGCCGTATTCTTCGCTCAAAGAAGAATCGACGATGATGTAGGAGAGATAGACCGTATTTTCGTTGATCGAGAATTGGAGCCGCTCTAGAACACTGTTCTCAGAGAGTAAAAAATCGTATAGCTCTTCGATATTTTCCTGCGGGATACGGCAGAGGGCTGAATCGGCGATGATGATTCCGTTATCGTAGTAGTTGATATCGATTCGGGTAGTCCCCATCTCAAATCGCCAGCTTCTTTGACTCCGTCGAGCAAGTGTAACATTGATCTCCAAAGCTTTCAGAATCTTCTCAATCAACGCTACGACACCGGAGGGTTTATACCCTTCGCGTCGGCGTTTGGCTACTTCGAGTTTTGTGCCGCATTTAGGGCAATAATCATTTTTGATAGAGGTTTCATGGATCAAATTTTTGCACGAACCGCATCGAATAACATCTTCGGTTTTTAGAGCATTAAACTGATTGAGGGCTTCTTTGAGGGTATATGCGGGGAGGGCAAATCCCAAATTGTTCGAATTTTGGATGATAAACGTATTGACTCCGATCACCTCTGCTGATTCATTCAGAAGCGGTCCACCGCTGTTTCCGGGATTAATCGCCGCGTCAAATTGGATGTATTCCACTTCTCCTTGCAGCCTTGTAGCTTTGGACACAATCCCCTCGGTTGTGGAGTAGTTGAGACCATAGGGGTGCCCGATGGCGATAACGTTGTCTCCATCTTGTACACTTTGCGAGGAGAGGATCAACGGATTTTTATGCTCAATCAGGATTGGGGATCGGATAAAGGCCAAATCGAAAGCGGGATCGTCATAGATAACGGTTCCGATTGTTTTCGGGAGTGTTTTGGTACTGATAAGCACCTCTTTAAGACCGCTTACTACGTGGGAATTGGTGATGATAAGACCGTCAATGAGAAATCCGCTTCCGCTTCCGTAAGGATTGGTAATTTGGACGATACTCTCGATCGTTTGTTCGACCATTTTTTGGGTGGCACTGTTCACATTTACACTTCCGTATAATCGAGATTTTTGATTTGGAGATAAAAACTTTGGCTGAAATGGTTTAAATCACTGTAATTGAGATGTTCGGCAAAACTCTGAAGCCCTTTGTAGCGGTCGGCATACGGCTCTATCGATTCACGGACACGTTGCGCAATCAGATTTTGTTTGAACGTTTGGGTACGCGGATCGTACAACGGCGTTTCTCCTGCAGTTTTGAAAAAATCAGAGGCGTAGATTTCGACATGCAAATGAAACAGTGCACGCAGTGAGGGGTGCAGACCGTAGTTGTAGAGAATATAGAGGGAGATATAACGATAAATGACGGTTATAACGTAGTTGGATCGGTTATTTTTGTACCAGCGGACTTTGTTTAGCGATTCGTCTATAAAGGCGGCAATCTCATCGTGCATCGCTTGATCGAACGGGGAAAAGGTGTAGGCACAATGGTAAAACTGGGTTGTGAAAGATTCAATATCCATTGATTCAAGCTCGCTCAAATATTGTTCCAAATCAGCATTTTTATCTTCGGTCAGCTTCTCATCATCCATAAAGTAGCCGTTTATTCTTTCACTGATATTTTTGGCCATTTTTTTATGAGGGAGGAAGAGATAATCGATTTGAAGCAATAAGGCAAGATAGCTAAAGGAGACCATGCCCGTATTATCATTCGATAAAAGACCTATCAGACTTTGTCTTGTTTCTTTGATCCACTGGTGCATAAAAGTATAATTCGATTTGATTCTATTCTGCGAGATCGGGAGGAGATGTTCGGTGTCCAACAGTGCGGACTCATCAAATTCACCGGCAATAAACTCTTTTTCAAAATCGGCATTCAAGGCAATTTCTCGAAGCGGAAAAAAGATTTTTTGGGGAGTGATTGTACCATTGTCGAGACGAATGGAGAGTTTTATGATCCCCTCGCTGTGACTAAAACGGCAGTAAGTAAGTTGAAAATCACGTTCTAAAAAACGGCGTTTAATCGCTACATGCAGTTTCTCGCTCAGAGCAATATCGGCATACGCTTCCAGCGAGGTCGGAGTAACGGTTCCTTTGATCAGTGCATATCCTTGATAAAGGCTAAAACGGATCATTTCATCGGTACGCTCAATACTTAGGTGCGGTATGGAAAAAGGATCATTTTGGTGGATCAAGGAAGAGAGAAAAAATGTATATCCGCTCAAAATATCACCCTGAATAAACGCTTCAGACGCCCGATCAAACAGCTCTTTTTCATTGTGATTAGGGAGAGCATGCGTCCCTCGTCCATACTGTGGTGCGCGATGCATCCGGGTTGGACTTAACCATGCTCTAATCGTATCGAACACCTTCACCCCTATTTTTCCTTCTCTTATGATTTGCTTAGTGTAATCAAAGCAACCTTAAAGCGACAATAAAGTATAATACGCGTAATTTAAAGGGCACATCTGAGATGCTTTGTAGGGAGTTGTATGGGCTATAAACGTGTTTTGGTAAAATTCTCCGGTGAGGCATTGGCGGGTGAGAACGGTCACGGTATCGATACGAAAATTCTCAAATTTATTGCGGGTGAGATTAAAACACTCGTTGATGCAGGGATAGAAGTAGGGATCGTTATCGGTGGCGGTAATATCATTCGCGGTGTTACGGCAGCAGCAGATGGAATTATCCGTAGAACTTCAGGTGATTATATGGGAATGCTGGCAACGGTAATCAATGCAATCGCTATGCAAGAAGCATGTGAACATGAAGGGATGCTGGTTCGTGTTCAAAGCGCGATCAAGATGGAACAAATTGCCGAAGCGTTTATCGTCCGTCGTGCAACCCGTCATTTGGAACGCGGTCGTGTGGTGATTTTCGCCGCAGGAACCGGGAATCCGTTTTTTACTACCGATACTGCCGCGACTCTTCGTGCGATTGAAATTGGAGCTGAAGTTATTATCAAAGCGACCAAAGTAGACGGTGTTTATAACAAAGATCCTAAGAAGTTTGATGATGCGATCAAACTTCCTGCTCTAGGATATGAGGAAGCATTACAAGATCATATCAAAGTAATGGACGATACCTCTATCGCATTGGCGAAAGAAAACAAGTTGCCGATCATCGTATGTGATATGTTCACACCGGGCAATCTTCTCGAAATTAGTCAGGGTAACTTGTCACGTTGCTCTATCGTAAAATAAACCTAAAAGGACATCAACCATGAGACTCGAACAACTCACTGCAAAAGCACTTGAAACTGCTAATATCGACCGTTACCAATTGGCTATCGCTGTCGCAAAACGCTCCGAAGAACTTCTAAACGGAGCGACGACAAAATTAAACGTGGATGTTAAAAAAGCTAAAACAGCGGATATCGCTTTGATGGAAATTGCTGAAGGGCTTATTTCTATCAAAGGTTTCGTACCACGAGACTAATTTTCACTTAAAGCGGCATCATTGAATACCATCGACATAGAAAAAGTAACCGGAATCAATGATGTTGAGGGTGCAGTAGCACACCTCTATAAACATATCAACCCCTCTATTGCGATTCAAAACGCACTCACCTTTTCAAAACAAGCTCATCATAATCAATTTCGTAAAAGCGGTGAGCCCTACATTGTCCATCCGGTTTTAGTCGCCTCAATAGTTGCCAATATGACCGGTGATGAAGCGATGGTCATCGCTGCGCTGCTGCATGACGTGGTGGAAGACACCCATATTACGATCGAAGAAATCTCACGTGATTATGGGGACGATGTTGCCCATTTGGTAGAGGGATTGACGAAGATCGATACGATTCGTGATGCCCAGCTGATTCCGTCGAACTCTGATGAAAAACTGGTCGTTTCGGCACTGTCGTTTCGAAAAATGCTCATCGCATCGATCGAAGATGTTCGTGTATTGGTCGTAAAGTTGTGCGATCGCCTTCACAACATGCTGACTTTAGGGGCTTTGGCTCCAGCGAAACAGCATCGTATCGCCGAAGAAACTCTTGTTGTTTACTCCCCGATTGCGAGCCGTTTAGGAATCTCTTTTCTCAAAAATTTGTTGGAAGATTTGAGTTTTCAGTATCTTTTTAGCGAAGAAAAACAGGCTATTGATATGTATATGGAGGAGAACTTCCGCTCTATCAATACGCGTTTGAGTGATTTTTGCGAAAAACTGACCAAGATGATGCTGGAAAACGGGTTTAATGAAGACGATTTTGAGATAATAAGCCGTGTCAAACACCACTACTCGATTTATCTTAAAATGCAGCGTAAAGGGATCAGTATCGATGAAATTCTTGATCTCTTGGCGATCCGTATATTGGTCAAAAAGCCGATTGACTGCTACCGTGTTTTAGGATTGGTTCATCTGAATTTTCAGCCGCTATCTTCACGTTTTAAAGACTATATTTCGATTCCAAAAGAGAACGGATATCAGACATTGCATACGAGTGTATTTGACTCGACCGCAATTTTCGAAGTGCAGATTCGTACGTACGAGATGCATAAAACGGCAGAACTCGGTGTTGCGGCACACTGGAAGTACAAAAGTGGCGGGAACAACCCGATCAGTCTCGATTGGCTCCATAATCTTCAGTATCAAAACGAATCGGTCGAAGCGTTCTACGAACTGATCAAAAATGATCTTTTCAGCGAAGATATCAGTGTTTTTTCTCCGAAAGGAAAACCCTTTACTCTTCCTCGCGGAGCGGTGGCACTCGATTTTGCGTATGCGGTACATACCGAGATCGGTGATAGTGCCGAGGGGTGTTTGATCAATAAAGAAAAAGCATCGCTTCTGAGTGAATTGCATAACGGCGATATCGTTAAAATTACGACGGGATCGAAAAAAATCAACCGATGCAGTTGGATCGATGCCGTTAAAACCTCTCGAGCCAAAGCAAGTATGCGGGCCAATTGCAATCAGCGTATTCGTGCGATTGATACTGAATCGGGGATCAATATTTTGAGCACTATTTTTAATATGGATCCTGTTCGTATTGAGGAGTTGTTCAGTGAAACGCATTTGGAAGAACAGCGTCATCGTATCCCGAGCGAGCTCGATTTACTCAAAGAGACGGTGAACCGTTTTACCCAAGAATTGGGTGAAAACAACCGCTTTAGTGCCTTTTTATCCCGTAATCGCTTTAGAGTTAAACCGTATGTGTTTGCATCATTGGAAGTCTACTCTAACAATAACGTAAGTGACGCAGTATTTGATTATTGCTGTCATCCAAAAACAGGGGATGAAATTGTTGCATTTTTGCAAGATGGAAAAGCCCATATTCACCATAAAATGTGTAAAAATGCCGCAGGGATGATCGATCGCAGAGAGCCGATGGTGTTTGTGCGCTGGAAGGCACAGCATTATTTTCGTTACCACCTTATTATAAGCATGCAAAGTGCAAAAGGGGTCCTCGCCGATTTGCTCACCTATATGGCAAAAATGGGGGCGGATATCAACAGTATCGAACTGGGTAAGGAAAAATCGGAACATACGCAGTACTGTGAAATGGAATTCCAAACCCTTGAGGCAGATATCAATCGCCTGCGCTCCAAATTGGAGAAAAAAGGGAAAATCATACAATTTTTTCGGACGGATGATGCGTACCGAAGCCAAGGATAAATCATGATTCAAACAGCATTACGAGAAATTAGACGCGGCACTGCCGAAATTATCGATGAAGTACGACTCGAAACACTCCTCAAAAACTATTTTGAAAAAGGGGAAACCTATACGGTCAAAGCAGGATTTGATCCGACCGCACCCGATTTGCATTTGGGACATACGGTTCTTCTTCAAAAACTCGCGGCGTTTCAAAAATTTGGAGGGCATATTCAGTTTTTGATCGGTGATTTTACGGCGCAGATCGGTGACCCAACGGGGAAAAGTGAAACCCGAAAGAAACTGCTTCCGGCTCAGATTCAAGAAAATGCCCAAAGCTATAAAACTCAAGTGTTTAAAATTCTCGATCCTGAAAAAACGACGGTTGTTTTTAACGCTGATTGGATTAATCCTCTCGGTGCGGCGGGAATGTTGGAACTCACTACCACCTATAACGTTGCACGGATGTTGGAACGCGATGATTTTGACAAACGCCACAAAGCAGGAATTTCGATCTCCATTAGCGAATTTTTATATCCGTTGCTCCAAGGGTATGACAGTGTTCATCTGCGCAGTGACATCGAGATCGGTGGAACAGATCAGAAATTCAACTTGCTTATGGGCCGCCATTTGCAACGGGTGTATGAGATCGGTAAAGAACAAGCGGTACTCATGATGCCGATTTTAGAAGGTCTTGACGGTGTTCAAAAGATGTCTAAATCACTGGGGAACTACATTGCGGTAGCGGATGAACCGAATGAGATGTTTGGAAAAATACTCAGTGTTAGCGATACATTAATGTGGCGTTATTATGAACTTTTGAGTACTCAAAGCCTTGATGAGATTGAAGCGCTTAAAACCGGAGTAGAAAACGGCTCGCTTCATCCGAAAAAAGTGAAAGAGGCGTTGGCTCTGGAAATTACGGAGCGTTTCCACTCTAACGAAGCCGCTTTGGGTGCTCAAGCTGAGTTTGAACGGGTTCATGCACAGAGCGAAATTCCGAGTGAAATGGATGAATTTACTCTTCAAGGGCCGATTTGGATTGCAAAAGCTTTGGTCGATTGTGCTCTAAGTCCATCTACTTCTCAAGCCCGTCGGGAGATTAAGCAAGGCTCTGTTAAAATCGATCAAAACAAACTAAGCGATGAGCAATACCAACTTGAACTGGGTGAGTACATCCTTCAAGTCGGAAAACGAAAATTTGCGCGATTAAAGGTAACCCAATGAGCTTCAAACCAATTCAAATCGGCAAGCACACCATTAAAATTCCTATCGTTCAAGGTGGAATGGGTGTCGGTATCAGCTGGGATAAACTTGCCGGAGCCGTCTCTTTTGAAGGGGGGCTTGGGGTAATCAGTTCGGTTGGAACAGGATATTATGAAAATAAAGTACATGCGGATAAATTAATTGCTAATCGTCCGTTGGATGCCGAGAATTTTTATTCCAAAAAAGGGCTGCATGCAATTGTTAAAAATGCCCGTAAAATCTGCGGAGATGCTCCGTTGGCATGCAATATTTTGTATGCGATCAACGATTACGGCCGTGTGGTAACCGATGCGTGTGAAGCAGGAGTCGATATCATTATTACCGGTGCCGGTCTTCCGACCAATATGCCTGAGTTTACAGCCGATTATCCCGATGTTGCATTGGTTCCGATCGTCTCCTCTCCAAAAGCACTTTCGATTATCTGTAAACGTTGGCAAAAGCGTTATAACCGTCTTCCTGATGCGGTTATTCTTGAAGGTCCTCTCAGCGGCGGACACCAAGGTTTTACGTATGAGCAATGTGCAATGGAAGAGTATCAACTCGAAAACCTTGTCGCTCCAGTAGTGGAAGAAGCGGCTTTATGGGGCGGTATGCCGGTTATTGCTGCCGGTGGAATCTGGGATAAGAACGATATTGATGCAATGATGGCATTGGGTGCAGCGGGTGTTCAAATGGGGACTCGTTTTATCGGAACCTTTGAGTGCGATGCCCATGAGAATTTCAAAGAGGTTCTCCTCGCTGCTAAAAAAGAGGATATCACTTTAATGAAATCCCCGGTCGGATATCCAGCACGCGGCGTTCGTACTCATTTACGCGATCTTATTGATACTCGAACCGGTCCTTCTATCAAATGTATCTCTAACTGTGTCGCACCGTGTAATCGCGGTGTTGAAGCTAAAGAGGTAGGGTTTTGTATTGCAGACCGTTTGAGTGACGCCTATTTGGGAGATAAAGAGCTTGGATTGTTCTTCTCGGGAAGCAATGGATATCGTATCGATAAAATCATCTCCGTCAAAGAATTGATGGAAAAACTTACTCACGGGGAGTAAGTGAGCGCGTGCTGAGTCGTATTGTTTTTCTCGCTTTATTGATTTTTACTTTGCTGGGTGCAAACGATAATGCACGTCTGGAATCGGCCAAAAAGGCACTTCAAAGCAGTGATGAGATTGAACAGTTCCGAGGGTACAATGAGTTTAAAACCATTTATCTTCGAGCGACGTTGGATAAAAACAGTGTGGTAGCCAATGAAGCTTTAGAGGGGATTGTTGCGGGGGGAGAAAAGCTTGGCATTGATGTGAGCAAATACCAAACGGATTTGGCGAAGATTAAAAAGTCAGTCAAAAAAGCTGAGCCTCTTATAAAAACACAAGCTATTGCCGAAATTCCGAAACACTCGGTAGACGTTCCTTCGGTGATTTATGACAAAACATTCAAACCCGCATTGGTAGCGAGTAAATTCAATACCCCTGAACCTGAAAAAATGATCAAGCTTGAACCGATTCAGCGCACAGATGAAATATCTCTCACCATGCGTCACCGCCTTTTGAATGCGCAGTGGAAAGACAAAGGGCTGGAGCTTCTTTTTGATACTCCGATACAATCGTCGGAAGTTCGAATGTCCAAAATCATCGAAGCCGATAAACAGCGGTTCCGATACATTATCGATATCGATTCATCTACGCTCTCCAAAACTCAAACGCTAGAACACCAAAGTATTAATCGCATTAAGATGGCTCAGTTTGATTCTAAAACACTACGTCTGGTTATTGAACATAATCAAGCGATTTCGATCAAACCTATCGCTAAAGGGACGTCCCTTTATATCGATCTCTCCGTAGAGACTTCTAAAACGACTCCTCCTCTTGCAACGCCTGTTGTTGCTAAACCTGAGGTACAAGAACCTCCATTGGTTGCCGCACTTCCTCCATTGATCAGTGTAACTCCGAGAGACCGAAGCAAAAAAATTATTGTCATTGATCCAGGGCATGGTGGAAAAGACAGCGGAGCTATCGGAAACGGTTTTATGGAAAAAGAGGTTGTTTTGCAGATATCGAACCAGCTCAGTGAAAAACTTCGTGCACTTGGTTATACCGTTTATATGACTCGGACAAATGATACGTTTATTGAACTCAAAGACCGTACAAAATTTGCAAACAACAAAGAAGCGGATCTCTTTATCTCGGTTCATGCCAATTCTATTCCTAAAACGTCTGATCCAAACGGAGCACAAGGAATTGAAACCTACTTTCTTTCACCGACACGAAGTGAGCGCTCCATGCGGGTTGCGGCGCTCGAGAACTCCGAAGAGATGGAAGAGATGGGTCAATATGGAAAACTCAGCTTTTTGAGTTTTTTGAACAAAGAAAAAATTATTGCTTCGAATAAAATGGCGATAGACTTACAAAAAGGGATGCTTGGCAGTTTGAGAAAGCAGTTTCCTTATGTTCACGACAACGGTGTCCGTGAAGCCCCTTTTTGGGTTTTGGTCGGTGCACAAATGCCGGCAGTACTGTTGGAAGTGGGTTATATAAGTCATCCTGATGAATCCGCACGCATTGCGGATGAAAAATATCAACGTTGGATGGTTGATGGTTTGGTGGAAGGCGTTGGCCGCTATTTTGTCAACAATATTTAAAATCCATCGCTCTACAACTCTTTAGTATTCACTATTAATACACAAATAACTGTTACAATACTCCTATTACACTCAAAGGAGTCATTATGAAAACAACAGCGTATGCTTTTATGTTAGCCGGAACCCTTCTTTTCGGAGCAAATTTTGATATAGGGGTTTCAGGTTCGGATAGAGGAATTGATGGATTTTCCCTTTCCATTGGAGACTATTACCGTGTCCCTTATCAGGAGGTGATCGTAGTTGAACGACGAATTCCGCGAGAAGAGGTAGGGGTAGCCTATTATCTTGCACGGCATGCGCATCGGGATGTTGGATTTATCATTGATTTACGATTACGAGGTCAGAGTTGGTGGGATATTACCATTCGTCTTGGGCTTGATCCTCGAAGTATTTATGTTGTAGATACCCGTCGAGCGTACGGTCCACCATACGGTAAAGCCTATGGATATCATAAAAAACACCGTTTACATGACCGTGAGATTGTAGATTTGGTCAATGTCCACTTTCTCTCCGATTATCATCGTATCAGCCCTGATGAGGTGATTGAGCGTCGTCGTGGCGGCGATCATTATGATCGTATCGATCGACATTACCGTGACAATCGCAAAGAGATTCGTGAAGACCGCAGAGAGATTCGTGAGGATCGACGTGAACTGAAAGAGGATCGCAGAGAATTGAGAGAAGATCGTAAAGATTCACGGGACGATCGTGGAAATGGAAACAAAGGCCACGGTAATCCGCACGATCGTTAATGATTTTTAAATATCTTCGATCAAACGTAATGATGCGGGATTTTCCCGCACAAAAGTTTGCGCTTCTTCCGTAATAGGACGGTTGGTAGCGTAGATACGTATAACTGATCGGCTTTTTAACATTGGATTATGATCGATATATACGCTGCATTCTGAAATAAATAGTTGCAAATCGAGTTTTTTTACCTCTTTGAGAATATTTTCACTTCGTATAAGCAATAGCTCTTTCTCTTTTACTCCGATTAGATCTATCCCTTTCGCTTTCGGTGATTCTGTTAGTGAATAACCTTGCTCCATGAAATACGTACTCACTTTTTGACGGAAATCTTCATGCGCTATGGGCTGGAATGTTTGCGATTTTAGGGGTGATACAACAGAAGGTGTTTCAGCTTTTAGGAGGGATTGGGTCTCTTTTAGAAATTGTTCTTTTTGCAGGAATTCTTTATTCGCTAATTCCCGCTTTTTACGAGAAATGATCATCATGACCCAATACCCTACAGCGACAATGACGAAGAGGGCAAGCAGGTTAGCCATGATTTCTCTTTATACCCTTTTTATCGGTCGAGGATATCTTCAGTTTCGATTCGAATAAAAGGATTCTTACGGGTTTCAGCTAAAATCTGCATCAATCGGTTTATAACGCTTAACGGAGATTTTGTCGGATTAAACGTATCGAGTGCAATGCAGGTAGTGGCAGCATTAAAATGGTTATCCAAATTGTGAATGATATTTTGAGATGCTTTGTATGCATTGTCTTGCGTGGTAAATGCAAAAATAATAAAGTAGTGATTCTCATCTAACTGTATCAAGTGATCAGAAATTCTAACATAGTTTGACAGTTCTACAAGACTTAAAGAGTTTGCATGGTAGAGAATTGCAAACGTTGAATTGACTTGAAATCGTTCATAATGATAGTAAGTTTTTTTTATGAGTACGTTGATTCGATTGGTTATAGGATCGCTCATAGTTGTCCAGAAAATAATTTTTGTTAGTATAGCTTACTTTTAGAACGTTATTAATCTATTGTTTAAAAAGAGGAATATGAGTGATATGAATGTGATAGGATGAAAGTTCTTCTCGTGTGAAGTTTGTTATAGAGGATCTCTGTGGCCGAGGAGAGATTCGTAATATCCCTATTTTACGATGTTTTAAAGGTGTCAATAAAAAATAGGTACATTAAAAGGTACATTAGCTAAAAAGCGACTCTAAAAATTCACCCTTTTGATAGTCTCATTATATCGGCTCATAACTTAATCATATCACCTCAATACTTCTTTTTTGCCGTTCTCAATTTTGTGATTCGTTCCCCGCTTCCCTCTAAGGAATACTTTAGGCTCAAATTTGAGCGCATCATCATGATATTAATATTCTAATATTTTGCTATTGAACGGATTTAAAAATCAATGTTTTACTTACCTCCATAACGACGGTGTAGTATTTAATAAAAAATACACCTTTCACCTCATCGATAACAATTTTACACTTATCAAATCATTAGTAAGATATGATTGTTAGACTACTTAGAAAAAGGTTTATCCATGAGCTATGTTCTCTTAACGGCTTTTCTTCTATTCATCATATTCCTATTTGTGAAATTTCAAAATAAAAATACCAATAGTACCGCCTCTAATAATCTGAATGACAATACAATCATCAAAGCACAAAAAAATATTAACCCAAATGCTTTTAAGATGAATGATAAAGTCTTAGCTCCTCATAATTTTGTGCCTATAAAAATCATCGATAATGACAATGAGTTAGAAAAGATAGTTCCCGATTTTGAGCATCGAAAGGAAGACGTAACCAGTGAATTAATTTCTCGGTTAGGTGGTGCATTGCCTAATGATGTGATTTGGGGTCTTTTACAACAATTATATTTAGAGTTTTTTATTAAGGATCATAAAATATTTTTGAACACTGCATATCAAGAAGGTTTACTTCTACAAAAAGAAAAAAAATATAAACAAGCAATATCTCATTATTCATACGGTTTATATTATCTTATGAATTTTTATAATGCTCCACTTAACCCTACTGCCCACTTAATCGATTTTGTCTCAAATGAAACTCAATTAATAGAAATGGCACAACAAAAGTTTATCAATAAAATACAACTTTGCATGGAATATGAAAATCTCAATCTTGAGGAAGTTAAGGATTTGTCTCTCAGTTTAATAAATAGAAGTCCGTTGCCAAATTTATCTTCTCAGCAGTTCATTATGAAAATTCAGACTCACTTTCATATCAGAGGGAAGAATGAAAATAAGGGTGTACAAGCTCAAGGATTTCAAGATTTAGTTACTTCTTCAAACTATTCTGACCTTTTTAAAGGATTAGAATTTAATGCAACCATACAGTTTAGGACTCCGTTGGAAGTACTAAAACATCATGGAGAAATTTATAAAGGTAGTGGAGAGCCTCCAAAATATGCTAAAGAACAATGGCATGGTATGTGGTTGCCAGTGTTAAAAGAAAAATATGACCTATTCACTCATACAACTATATCTACAGATTTAGGTGCTTTATCTTTCGATGAAGTTAATCTTTACTTAGATTTTTTAATCAAATTTCATACAATTGCTGAAAGCGAATTAGACGTAGAAGAAAAAATAGTGCAGATTAATAAACTCAATAAAAATGATTCAAATTTTAACAAATATTATAAATTTTTTGATAGTAAAGAATTTTTAGAGTCATATTTCAATCTATTAATCAAGAATATCCTCCCTGCTAAAGCTACAAAAAGCTTAAATGATGCAGGTTATAGAACATTGAAAGATTTAAAAGGAGCTAATCCTAAAGAGCTGTTAAAATTAGATGGTGTAGGGAAAGCAACAATTGATAAGTTATCTAATTATCTTTAAAGTTTTGTATAAATTTTAATATCATGGAAATAGACGTTTCGCGGGTATTGAATTGTTTTAACGTAGTATTGAATTTAAAGCGATACATCCCCATGATGTTGGGGCATTGTCGGGGTGTGTCCAAACTTGGACGGACTATTGATCTATCTTTGAATGTTAAGTTTTATTAAGTTTTCTATGGGATTTTTAGGGGATTTTTTAGTGTGTCCTTTTATCGACAAAGTACCGTATCAAGGGGGTTTTACTGTGTCCTTTTTGCTTCCTTTTTCTCTCAAATTTTACCCACTTTATTTAAGTCACTTTATCCTCATTGATTGCTTGATAGCTTTGTATTCCCTTTTAGAGATAAAGACGTGATTATCCATTGTCTTAAAGAGTTTCCCCACCATACTCAAACGATGATCTACAATAGCGTTTAATTGAGCACTTGGGGGATTATCTTCAAGTAGTAAGAACGACTTATAGTTTATGTCTGCTATAAGACATAAAATATCAATATCACTCACCCCTATCTCTATTTTAGTTTTGGAGCGATTGAGAGACTTTAACGGTTTAATCTTGGGTACGCTTTGGAGTAAAGAGAGTGTTTCCAGTTTATTCAATCTCATTGAGTTTGACCGTTACCGCTTCTTTTTTACCCGTGTATTCGCACGTAGAAACTAAACCCGTATCAATGAATGAGGTTTGTTTCTCTATCCGCTCCAGTTGTCCTATGATGTCGTTTCTTACTGTTGCAAGGTCTTTGAGTGTCGCACCAGTAAAGTCAAAATTCTCTATCGCTTCATCGATCTTGGAGAGGTGTTTGAGTAGTTGTTCATATTTTGCCCGTGTCGTGTATTGATACTCTTCTTTGAGTGATGCAAGGGATTGAAATCTCATATCACTTAAATCATCTTTGAACAGTCGTCCCCATTGTATCAATGTCTTTTTAGTCGTCTTTAGCTCAATGGCTATTTTGTCGAAACTCATCCCCGACGCTCTGAGCTGTAAAAACTTCTTTTGTTTATCGTTCATTTTCTCCCCTTGGATTTTTAAACGTGATTGTTATCGCCGTATCTTTTAATAATGGATATTGTCTCATTATCGCCTTGATCTTCTTTTTCGCTTTTGCTTCGAGTGCTTTGCGTTGCTTCTTATCCATGTGTCCCTCTTGTTAGGTCTATGATCTCTTTCATATTGTGAAGCGGTATCGCTAAATATCGGGCGTTGGGTATTGTCACCTTAAACTCTATGCGCCATAATGGAGTATTTAAACCGTTCTTTAGTGCCTTATTGTAGATGATGACTTTTTCGATCATTTGAATGTTTGGCGTGTTGATGTAACGGCTGTCTTTGTAAGGTGTGAGGTTAAACCGCTTTGATAGCTCCTCAAGGTTTGGCGGTGTCGGTGTATCGTAACATACGTCAATCTCTGAAACGTCCTTGAGAATGCTTAAAATGCTTTTTACGGTGTGATTGTTTGGAGCGGATGAGGTGTATTGCTTCATTCCGAAAATGACCATAACGGCACGGCGATATTTCGGCGGTGTTGATGAATTGAAATAATAAATGTTTTCACGCTCAAACTGATAGGCACTTGTTATCTCATCATCATTGAGCCTCTTTTTCAGTTTTGCCGAAATGTTAGAGGAGGGTGTAATTTTATTCCAGTGACCCAAACAATCCAAAGCCTCTTTTTTGTGTTGCTTTGAGAACTCTATCCGTATGGTGTCAATCGCAAAATCTGTTCCGTGATCTTGGTTAAAATCATCGAGATAATTTTCAATCTTTTCGAGTAATTCGTTCATAATCAACCCGCTTTTTTTCTTGGCTCATTTATTAGATTTTAGAATAGTAATACCACTACACTACGGGGGCGATTTCTTAAAGTGCATCATTTAGGCACTTTTACCAAACCAAACAAAGCCCCGCCCCGCTGTGGATTGAGGCTTGTTTTTGTGTATCTCTTTACCCCTTTGACCTCATCGCCTCATTAGACGGTATTAGTCTCTATGGTAAGGGGTGTTTTTTTCAACCTTAAGAGGCGTTTTTCACATTTTTAAGTGCGTTTTTTTTGGCTTGTATTTCTTCCTACAATCATATTGTGGATTATCTTCGAGTAGCTGATTTTTAATTCTACTTACCGTAGAGAGAACACTATAAAATCTTGGCTCTAACTGTATAACGTGACTGTCCGCATGAAACTCATTTGCGTATTCGTGCATGATGTTTGCGTTACTATTGTCACTACCAAACTTTTGAGGGTTTGATTTAATTTTCTCAAGCGTCCAAACGTCGAGTTGTTTTTTAAAGAACTTATCCATTACACTACCGCCATACGTGAAGCGATAAACGCATCTAAATCGGACTTCGCCCATACCGTCACACGGTCGCTTAACTTGATTGCTTTGATCTTCCCTTGCTTGGTAAATAACCAAACAGTTGAGACACCTATCCCCATGTATTGAGCCGTTTGTTTTGCTCTTTTGTATTCTTCGAATTGTGATGTATCCATTGTGATAATCCTTGGAAAAAGATTACCGCCACGCGCTTTGGTATGTGTTATTGTATGGGCTTAGAGGGTTTTAGTCCAACACAGAAAAATACAATAATCAGCATTTTTATGGGAGGGTGATCTATTAAAATTTGGCTATAAACTCTCTAACAGATAAAAAATCAATGGGAAGAGAATGACGTCTTAGTATTTCGATAACCATATTTTCAATATCTTTTTTTGTAGTTTCATTGTCAAAATATGCTCTTTTTCTAACTAAAATCATTTTATCTTTATCTGTTGCTTTTTTCATATTATTTAAATCGTGTAATATGCTTTCGGAGGTGCCTATAAATGTTTTTACATTTTCTTTGAAAATATCATTAAGCTCATCGCTGTCAGGTTCACCAACGTGTTTAAAATTATCTCTATCTCTCAATCTATTTATAAACTCTAAAAATCTTTCAACCGTCTCAATGTCCCTTTTGATAACGCGTTTAGGCGTTTTTGATTGGGTGGTATAGTCATAAGTATTACAATTTATGAATGCATAAATTTGATGAAAAATATTGAATGTCTCCATATTTTTATAATCATCGGGGATACCGTCTAAAAAACTGGTATGGTGTTGTAGTGTATCTGAGTGATGCAATATAAATCTTTGCATCCATGAACCTTGATTGCTTTCTTTTTCAAACTTTTTTATATGTTCCCAAAACGTCATTTTTTCACCTCATCGAGATAATCCGCCCACCATTGCATAAGCCCTAAACGCTCTTGAGCGTATTGAGCATGATTGTATGCCCCCTTAACCTTGTTTCCCTCGACGTGTGCTAAACATCGCTCTATTACGTCGGTGTGGTAGCCGTGTACGGTTATGTTTTCGTTTGCTATGGTGCTAAACATTGCTCTAAACCCGTGAGATACTATCTCCTCTTTAGTGTACCCCAAACGTCTTAATGCTTGATTCATTGTGTTTTCGCTGATAGGTTTAATAGAGGTGTGGAGAGAATGAAACAAGTATTTACTTTTGTGTTGAGTGTGTGGGCGTAGGGTTTCTATTACTTCTTTTACTTGCTTCGTGATCGGTACGATATGGGGGCGTTTCATTTTCATTTTTTCAGCGGGGATAATCCACTCATTTTTTTCTAAATCAAATTCGTCCCATTCAGCAAAGCGGATATTATAGGGGCGTTGAGCGGTGAGGGTTGCTAACTGTAAAGCACTCTTTACGATTATTTCCCCGTGGTAGTCGTCTATCGCATTTAAAAGTATTCCTACCTTTTTAGGGTCGGTGATTGTCGCCATATTTTTACGCTCTATTTTTCCGATTACAAAGCGTTTATCAATATCGGCGGTGATGTTGTGCGGGGTGATTTCACGGGTTACGGCGTAGCGGTACACTTGGGAAATAATATTGAGGGTTCTTAGTGCCGTATCGGCTTTGTTTACAGCTTTTAATCTATCCAAACACTCGATTATCATCATACGGGTTACGTCGTTGATCGGTTTGTCTCCTATGTAGGGGAAGATATGATTTTCAAGTCGTGCCAGTTTAAGAGAGTGATAGCGGGGTACAAGTTCGCCCGTGATACTGTCGATAAACTCCCGTGATACTTTTTCAAAGGTGTTTAACAATATGGTGGTTTCGGCTTTGGCTTCTTCCGCTTCGATACGCTTTTGTTCTTTTTGCGCTTGTTTCTCTTTGATCGGGTCGATACCGTTTATAACTTTCGCTTTGAGTTCGTCACGCTTTGCTCTTGCTTTGGATAATGACGTGGCGGGGTAGGCTCCCCCCGTTGTCTTTTTCGCTTTCCCCTCAACGGTGTAACGTATCTCCCAAACTTTTCTGCCATCGGGTTTTATATTCAGCTGTAAGCCGTTTCCATCGGGTAGGGTGTACTCTTTATCTTTGGGTTTAGCGTTCTTTATAGCGGTATCGGTGAGTGATGTAACCTGTCTATTCGCCATAATGTACCCCTCGTTAATGTACCTTTTTTAGGTATTGATAAGGTACATTATACGAAAGTACATTAAAAGGTACATTAAGAACGTAGATGTTGTTAGATTGAATAAAGATGTATTAGAGGCTAAATAGTGTTAAAAGTGCCTATTTAAGGGGTTTTAGTTTGTCTTTTTGGATTGTATTAGAGGGGATTAAATTGATGTGGTGGCGGACGAGGAGAGATTCGAACTCTCGGTACCGTTGCCAGTACGTCTCCTTAGCAGGGAGGTGGATTCAGCCGCTTTCCTACTCGTCCATTTACAAAGAGGGCGTAATTATAAGCAGGTGTAGATAACAAGCACCTTAAATTGGTGCTTGTTTAGGTTAAATTGCCGGGGAGTTTTTTGGATTAGAGATTATTTGATCCAAAAGGGATTGTAATTGAATGGCAAGAGCTTCATTGGAAGCTTTTGCTTCAGCAATTTTTTCTTTTAATTTCACAATTAACTCGATTTTATCCATAAATTTCATACGGTCTCCTTGCAAGTATTTAAAGAAATAAAGCAAAGAATATGCCAATTTATAAAACAGCGAGTATTTTTTCCACTACTTCAGCAGGATTTTCAGCAGTATAAATCGGGCGACCGACGACGATAAAATCAACTTTTTCATTTTGTGCTACTTCTATTGTCGCAACACGCTCCTGATCTCCCGCATCTTCACCAAACGGGCGGATGCCCGGTGTTAGAGTGATGAATCCTTTTGAGGTAAGAGATTTGATCGAAGCACTTTCGTAAGCACTGCATACGACACCGTCCAATCCCGCTTCATGCGCATCTTTTGCAAAACAATCCGCTTTGGTTGCTATATTTTCATTATAGACATGGTTGAACTCACTTTCTTCGAACGATGTGAGGGCAGTAACGGCAAGGACTAAAGGGCGATTTTCATACGGTTCGAGGCGCTTCATCACTTCTCGCATTGCTTTTCGGCCGGCGGAAGCGTGAACATTGAACATATCAACACCTAAGCCCATGATCGATTCCGCAGCGTCAGCCATCGTATTAGGGATATCATAAAGTTTGAGATCCAAAAAGATTTTAAAATCGGGATTGATGGTTTTGATTGCATCTATAAAGGGTTTTCCGTCACGAATGTAAGAGCGCAAACCTACTTTGAGCCAAATAGGATAGTCTTTGATTTTTGTAACGAGAGCTAAATTGTCTTCCTGATTTGGAAGATCAAGTGCAACGCATAAGTGCATGAGAAACCTTTGGAAATTGATAGCAAAAGTATAGCTTAAAAAGTATCATCATTATTCTTACGTTAATAATTCATTGAGAAAAACAATCTACAATATGCACAGATTAACCCAAAAGGATAGACGATGAAAAAGAATATTTTAGCAACAGTAATGGTAGGCTTATTGCTCGGTTCAACGGCGCTCTCGGCTGCTCTCTATAAAGTGGATCCATCCCATTCAAACGTAGGGTTTAAAGTCAAACATATGATGATCAGTACAGTAAGCGGAAAATTCACTAATTTCAGCGGGATTTATGATTTAGAGAAGGGGCAGTTTAAATCATTGAGCGGTTCAATGAAAGCGGATTCTATCGATACGGGGATTGTGAAGCGTGATGATCATTTACGAAGCTCGGATTTCTTTGATGCGGCAAAATTTGGGGATATTTCATTTGTGATGACAAGTACATCAAAAAGTAAAATGACGGGAAATTTGACGATTCGAGGCATTACGAAAAAAGTTGTTTTGGATATCGACATGGGCGGAGTTGTGGAAGATCCGTGGGGTAATCAACGTTCTGGATTTGTGTTGAGTGGTCAAGTTAACCGTAAAGATTATGGTTTGAATTGGAACAAAGCGATAGAAGCTGGCGGTGTGGTTGTCGGAGATGAAGTGAAACTTATTGTAGAAATCGAAGGGATCGCGGAATAATTAAAAGGTTTTGATAAATCCGTCTCGTTTGGGACGGAACCCTCCCAAATGATTGATTGACAACCCCTGTTGTTTTCCCCAGATTAAAATACTTTGACAGTTGTGCATTTTGGCGTAATCACCCAAATAATCGATCATCTCTAGACTCAGATACTCATACCCAAGATGGGTAATAAAATCATCAACGATTAAGTGCCGTCCTAACTCTAAATTCTCCCGTATACTCACACCTGCATATATCCGTAACGCTCCCCTCTCATAGGCGCCGATAGGACGGTAATCTTTGGGATAGTGAGACGTGATAAACGTTTCAAATTGATCATTTGAGAGTTCGGTGCGGAGTGCTGAGAGGAGAGTGTACCCCTCGCTCAGCTCAGTTGAGGAGAGTTCCCGAAATTGCACGTTAGTTGCCTAACGCACCGAGCTGAGCATCGATTTTGGATACTTTATCTTCCGCATCGGCTAATCCTTCACGGTTTTGGATGATGACCGCTTCAGGAGCATTGGCTACAAAACGCTCATTGGAGAGCATCCCTTGTAGTTTGTCAGCCTCTTTTTGGAGTTTTTCACGCTGTTTCGTGAGTCGGTCGATGATCGGGCTCAAATCAATCGCGTCGGTTGGAAGGTAAACCTCAACCGATTCTCCGATATCGCTAATCGCATTGTCGATTTTAGAATCGGTAAAATGAAGTGTTTCTACTTTGGCTAGGCGGATAATGAATGGTGCCATCGTCTCTTGATCGCCATTGCATTTAAGGTAAGCGAGATCGATTTTTTGGTTCCCCAAATCAACAAGGGTTTTAGCCCGGCGAATAGTTACAATGGCATCCATGATGATGGCAAATTCTGCTTCGATCGCTTCATTCACCGTCACCTCTTCAGGATACGACATTACCATAATCGAATTACCCTCTTCGAGCGAGGTGCCGGAGAGTTCATGATAAAGGTACTCGGTGATAAAAGGCATAAACGGATGGAGAAGTTTCATTGACTCTTTGAAGATGCTTCCCAGTTCGTTAACGCTCTCTTTGGACGCTTTCCCTAACTCGATACCCCAGTCGCAGAACTCATTCCACAAGAAGCGGTAAAGTACCGTTGCCGCATCGTTAAAACGGTATTCGTCTAAGAATGCTCTCGTCTCAGCTGTCGCGCGGTGAAAACGGCTCAACATATAGCGGCCCAGCGGAGTGGTGATTTCCTGATCCGCTAAATCTTTGAATGTAGACACGTTCATTTGCAAGAATTTTGAAGCATTAAAAAGTTTGTTGGTAAAGTTTCGACTTTGCTCTAATCGGTCGTTACTGAGCCGAATGTCGCGTCCTTGAACTGCAAGGACAGCTAAGGTGAAACGCAATGCATCGGCACTGTATTTTTCGACCATATCGAGCGGATCGATGACATTCCCTTTGGATTTGGACATTTTTTGACCGTGCTCATCCCGTACCAATGCATGAAGGTAGATATGTTTAAACGGTAACTCTCCCGTAAAACTCTCACCCATCATCATCATACGCGCAACCCAGAAGAAAAGAATATCAAATCCGGTGATAAGAAGAGTGTTAGGATAGAAACGAGCCATATCTTCGCTTTGGAAGAGTTGATCTTGAGCGGTATCGCCGTTCCCCCATCCGAGTGTTGAGAACGGCCAGAGTGCGGAGCTGAACCATGTATCGAGAACATCAGGGTCTTGAGTGAAATTTTTACTCGCACAATGAGGGCATGAAGACGGATGTTCTTCCAAACTAGCCCACTCATGAGCGCAAGAGTCGCAGTAAAATACCGGAATACGATGTCCCCACCAAAGCTGGCGTGAGATACACCAATCGCGTAATTCACCCATCCAAGCATTGTAGCTGTTGATCCAGTGAGGAGGGAAAAATTGGGTCAATCCCTCATTGGTTTTATCAATAGAACCGCGTGCAACCTCTTTGCGGACAAACCACTGTTTGGAAATATACGGTTCAACGATATTTTTACAGCGGTAACAATGCCCCACTTGGTGGGTGTGCTCTTCGATTTTCTCGATAAATCCCGCCTCTTCGAGACGTTTGACGATAACAGCGCGTGCTTCGAGACGCTCTAATCCTTCAAACTCTCCGGCGTGCTGGTTCAATATCCCTTTTTCGTCAAACACGGTGATGAATTCCAGATCGTGTCGTTTTCCCACTTCGTAGTCATTCGTATCATGCGCAGGAGTGACTTTTACGACACCGGTTCCAAACTCACGATCGACATGACTGTCGGCAATGATTTTAATGTCGCGGTTTATAAGCGGAAGGGTGACACTTTGTCCGATGAGGTGAAGGTAACGCTCATCATCAGGATGAACCATAATGGCAGTATCACCGAAGTAGGTTTCAGGACGGGTGGTAGCAACAACAATATGACCGCTGCCGTCACTGAACGGATAGCGCATGTGGTAGAAATTGCCCTGGTGTTCTTCGTGCTCTACTTCGATATCGCTCAATGCACCATCATGAGTACACCAGTTGACCATGTAGTTGCCGCGTACGATGAGATTTTGGTTGTAGAGGTGGACGAATGCCTCTTTAACGGAGGACTTTAGCCCCTCATCCATCGTAAAGCGTTCACGACTCCATGCGGGAGAGACACCGAGTTTCCGGAGTTGTCCGACCATAATCCCGCCGCTCTCCTCTTTCCACTCCCAAACACGCTCTAAAAACGCTTCGCGTCCGAGTTCTTCTTTGGTTTTCCCCTCAGCAAGGAGCTGTTTTTCCACGACGTTTTGAGTAGCAATTCCGGCATGGTCGGTTCCCGGTTGCCAAAGGGTCATATAACCGTCCATCCGTTTGTAGCGGACGATAATGTCTTGGAGGGTGAAGGTTAGACCGTGTCCGATATGAAGCCTACCCGTGACATTCGGCGGAGGCATCATAATGGCAAAATGTTTATCCGGCTTTGTAATCGATTTATTTCCGTCGATTTCAAAATAACCCCGCTCTTCCCAAATGGGATAGTAAGTCTCTTCAATATTTTTGGGATCGTAATGGGTAGCTGACATAACAAGGCCTTGGGTACAAAAAATATCGCGAATTATACCAAAATTCGGAGGAACGCGATTTGCTTTTAGTGAGGAAATACTGTAGTTTAAAGGATCATTAATGCAATTTCAAGTTAAATCGACAATATTAGGATTTGAAAGTATTGGATGTGTAGAGTTGCATGAGATTGATGAATTGTTTTCAACGCTTCAAAGTTGTGACGGGAGTATTAGTTTTACCTTGGCAAATCCATATGTTTTGCGTGAATATTCATTTGATTTGCCAACAGCAATACGAGTATTACTCGACATTAATGAAGATTCAAAGGTAGTGGTATATAATATCGCCGTAATTCAAGACCCGCTCGATGAATCGTGCATAAACTTCCTAGCCCCGCTTATTTTTAATCAAGACAATGCGACCATGGCGCAAGCGGTATTAGATGTGAAAAATCATCCCGGTTTAGGCTTGGCTGAACCTATCAAAAATTTTAAATCATAATGTAGCTCCTATACTTGGGGCTTCAAGGAGCCTCTTGCCACTTTCCCGCCTCAACGTTCAACAATATACTGCCGCAACTGCTCCGTATGGACATAATCTTATTATAGCTTCAGCCGGTACGGGAAAAACTTCGACGATTGTTGGGCGTATTGCTTATCTTATCTCTCAAAATGTAAAACCTGAAGAGATTTTACTCCTTACTTTTACCAACAAAGCCGCCGCTGAGATGGTGGAGAGGGTAGCGGCATTTTTCGGTCGGGAGATCGCTTCTAAGATCGATGCCGGGACATTTCATGCGGTGAGTTATCGCTGGCTCAAACGCAAAGAGGGAAAAGTCGTTCTCAAACAGCCCAGAGAACTCAAAACTCTTTTCCGCAGTGTGTATGAAAAACGGACATTCAGCCACATTGATTGTGCGACATCGGCATACGGTGCCAATTATCTGTATGATGTGTATTCTTTTTACCAAAATACAGAACTGAACGTTAATTTTGAAGAGTGGATTTTAACAAGGCAAGATGAACACGCTGTGTATGCGGCGATTTATGCCGATATTATTGATGAATTTGAAGCGCTGAAAAAAGAGTATGGCTTCGTAAATTTTAATGATTTGCTTCTTCATATGCGTGATCTTGCACAGCAGAGTGATTTGGGGTATAAAGAGGTATTGATTGACGAGTACCAAGATACGAATGCCCTTCAGGGGACGCTGATCAACGCTATGCGCCCTCCGTCACTTTTTTGTGTGGGAGATTATGATCAGAGTATTTATGCTTTTAACGGGGCTGATATCTCTATTATTGGGTCATTTACGACCAATTTCCCCGATGCTGAGGTCTATACTCTTAATAAAAACTACCGTTCAACCGTTCCGATCCTCTCTTTGGCCAATACGGTTATCGCCTATAATGAACGGATATACCCAAAAGCTTTGGAAGTAACCCGAACGGCAGAAGCGCAAAGCCCCTCCTTGCTTATCTATGATGAACTGTTTGACCAGTATCATGGTATTGCTCAAAAAATCGGTGATTCTTCTACGAATCGAGAAGAAATCGCTGTAATCTTTCGAAATAATGCCTCGGCAGATGGTATTGAAGCGACCTTACGTGAAATGGGAATAGCGTGTCGGCGGCGCGGGGGAACCAGTTTTTTTGATTCGAAAGAGATCAAAGCCCTTTTGGATATGTATACTCTGCTTGTCAATGAATCGGATATGATGGCCTTTATCCATTTGTTTGATTATGCCAAAGGGGTAGGAAGTGCAATTGCAAAAGAGCTGTTTGTGGCATTGCAAAAACTGGGTCGCGGTTCGTTTTTGCGTGGATTGTATTCACCGGATTCTGAAATCTCTAACCCGTTTGAAAAACGGCGTCTTAATCATCAGTTAGGGCTGTTCGATGATTATGCTGAGCTTGGGAGTGCAGGGCGATTTGCAAAGCTTGGATTGGACCCTAACTTTATGGGGAATCCGATTCTGAAGCACGCTAAACTCACAAAAGATTCGGCTACCTTTTTGCATGATCTATTTATTTTATTCCGTCAATTGAGAGATATCAAAGAACCAAAAGCTGCGGTTCAAAAGATTGCACTTTCAGCGTTATACGGGCACGTTGTTGAGATGCTTTCCACAAGGCGGGCTATGACCGAAAATGGATCGATTGATGAGCGGGCTAAAAGTGAATCACAAGAGAGAATTCGTCGAAAATGCACTCTTTTGTTTGAACTTTCACGCCCGTATAAAGATCATGAACGTTTCTTGAATGCCATGGTTTTGGGCTCACAGGATTTGACGCAGGGGGAAGGGGTTCATCTGCTCAGTATTCATGCCTCCAAAGGGTTGGAATACCAAGAAGTGTATGTCATTGATTTAATGGATGGACGGTTTCCAAACCGAAAACTGATGTCTCGAAGCGGAAGTATTGAAGAGGAGAGACGACTTTTCTATGTATCGGTAACACGGGCAAAAGATCGTCTCTTTCTGAGCTATGCTAAATATGACAAAATCAAGAAAACCAATTTTGTCCCGTCGCAATTTTTATTTGAGGCTGGGCTGATTCCTAAAGATGAAACGTATAATGCTTTAGTCTCAAAAGGGTCAAGTGAAGAGGCTTAAAGCCTCTTTTTAGCGGCGGCCTTGGACCGCATTCCCCATTTCCCACATTGGTAAGAAAATACCCAGTGCCAATAATACAACCATACAAGCGATCAGTAAAAGCATAACCGGTTCAATCGCTTCGGAAAGACCGTCGATAATTGCATCGAACTTCATTTTATAATATTCCATGACTTTTTGCATCATGGCATCGAGCTGACCACTTGCTTCCCCTGCAGAGATCATTTGGATGATCATATTTTCAAAAAGCCCTGTTTCGGCTAAACCGTTATGGAGGGTTCCCCCTTTTTCAACGGTTTGCCGTACCGTCAGCAACTTTTCTTGAAGCGGGAGATTATCAATCATTGCAATAGATGTTTCCAGCGCTTCTGCAATGGGAATACCGGCACGTACAAGTTCGGAAAAGACAAGGGTAAACCGGTTAAGTGTTGCATACATAATGATATTTTTGATAAGGTAGGTTTTAAGAAGAAATTGATGCCATTTGTAACGAAATTCTCGATTGTGATTAAGCATATAGCGAAAAGCAACAACAAAAACAAAAATTCCTGCTAATACATATAAACCGTAAGTATTAAATAGATGTTCTAAAAACAATAAAATTTTTGTTGGCATAGGAAGCTCAGCATCTAGCTGTTCGAAGATCGTTTTAAATTGAGGTACAACGTAAGAGATAAGAACCGTAAATGCGATGGCCATGGCAATCATAACATTACGCGGATAAGCCATCGCCTTTTTGAATTTGATAATATTACGGCGGATCTCTTCGAGCATGTCCGCAAGCTTATGGAGGGCTTCAGCCATATTACCGGTTTTTTCACCGAGTTCAATCATTGCTAAAGAGAGATTTCCAAGCTCGTAGGAAAATTTTGCCGCAGATTGAGAAAGGCTGTGCCCGGCATTGATATCCTCTGCTATTGTTCCTAAAACCAATTGCAATGTTTTATCCGTTGTAGCATCGGCAATTTCTTTGAGTGAATCATGAATCGAAATTCCTGCATTGGTCATAACGGCCAGTTGGCGTATGGCTGCAATAAGGGCATCTTGTTTAAGCTTTCGTTTTTGTATGTTAGAGAATAGGCTCTCTTTTAATCGGCGAAGCTGATCCTCAATCGGCGCTGAAGTCTCATTGACTTTTAATATCATCCCGGAAAATTTGATTTTAGCCAAATAATGGGCTTCTTTTTTATTTTCGGCATACAAACCTTGTTCCGTTTTTTTCCCTTTGGTGAGAATTGTTACTATAAAATATTTCATCCTTTTGCCACCCTTAGTATTTCATCTAATGTTGTAACTCCATGCACGGCTTTTGCCATACCATTTTCAAACATACCTACAAACCCTTCACGCTTTGCTTCTTTGAGAAGGTCATCTTTTGATGCCCCTCTTGCAATCATACTGGAAATATTTTCAGTCATAGGGAGCACTTCACAAATCATTTCACGCCCCATATAACCGGATCCATTGCACTCTTTACATCCAGCTCCTTCATAAAAAACCGTATGAGGTGGAATGAGTGCACTGTACTCTTGAAGCAGTGTCTGCGGTATATCAACCTCTTTTTTACAGTGGGTACAAATCCTTCGTACAAGTCGCTGTGCTTGAACTGCAACTAAAGCACCGCTAATCAGATAAGGCTCAATCCCCATGTCAGACATACGGGGAATAGCGCTGATTGCATCATTGGTATGAAGCGTTGATATTACCAAGTGCCCTGTAAGAGCTGCTTTAATAGCAATTTCCAGAGTCTCATGGTCACGAATCTCTCCAATCATGATTTTATCCGGGTCTTGACGGAGAATGGAGCGTAGAGCGTCGGCGAAAGAGAGCCCAACCTTTGGATTGACTTGAACCTGTTGAATCAAATTCATACGATACTCAACCGGATCTTCTACGGTGATGACTTTATCTTCAACATTACGGAGTTCGTTTAACGCACCGTAAAGAGTCGTTGTTTTACCGCTTCCGGTAGGACCGGTAACTAAGATAATACCAAAAGGAGACTGAAGCCCTTTAATGAGTTTTTGGTAACTTGCACTGTCCATCCCTGAATCTTCAAGCTTGACCAACGCTTTGGTTTTATCCAAAATACGCATTACGATGGACTCTCCATAAATAATCGGGAGAGTAGAGAGACGAAAATCAAATTCGGCGTCCATAACCATCGCAGAAAAACGACCATCTTGAGGTTTACGGCGTTCTGCGATATCAAGATTGGCTAAGAGTTTAATTCGTGACGCCAAAGGGGGATAAATATCACGGTCGAAAATAAAGATTTCAGCCAATTTTCCATCCACCCGTCCACGTACAACACAGTTACGCTCGGTCGGTTCAATATGGATGTCACTGGCACGTCCTTTTATGCAGGCTTTTAGAATAACATCAATAAGTTGGAGAATGGAGGAAGCTTCTTGCTGTTCTTCAATGGTTCCGATATTGCGTAATTCGTTGCGAATATTGCTAACGAGTTCTTTAACACTGTCTTTCAGCTCCATTTTGAATAAATAGGCTTGAATCTGCTTCTCTGTGGCAACGGAAATTTTGAGTGATTTACGAGGGAAAAGACGTTGAATCGACTCTTGCGCTTCCATATTTAAAGGGTCAGAAAACGCAACAACAACGTACATGTCATCTTGAGAAATAGGGAGGGCATTGTAACGTTTAAGTTGCGCCGTCGGTATTTTTTCAACGAGTCGATAATCCATATCAATGGAGTCAAGATCGATAAACGGAACTTCGATAACTTCAGCTAAATGGGATAGTATCGATGCTTCATCTAAAAAATGGTAATTTTTGATAATGGAGAATTCATATCGGCCGAGTCGGATTTGTTCAACAATAAATCGTTTGATAAAATTGATCGATACAGCACCCACTTTCGTAAGTGTCTCTAAAACGGTATCGTCCTGAACTCCTCTGGATGTGAGACGATCAATTTGCTGTTGGGTGATATGGCGTTTTTCAAGTAAATCGTGGGTAATCCGATCCATATCCTAATCCTTATTCAATATACGTGATGAATAGTTAATATTTTATCATAATATTCATCTATCGCTATACTCTTTTTCCCATTTACCTGCGTTGTGTAGAGTTTAAAACTTTGTCTTGGAGCAGCAGGGTCTTGATATTCTTTAATGATATCATTGTTCTTTGGATTTTTGACATAAAGATCAAAGATTTTTGAAAGTAAATGACCGCTGGTAGGAAAATTCATATTACGGATAGGTTTATTATCATACAACGCTTGCATTAAGAGTTTTTTTTGCATAACAATAAGTGCAAAATAAGCACTGTTGGCACGTGCATCTGCAGTCTCTGATAAAGCTGACATCACTGGTGAAAGGCGATCAATATGATCGGCTTTTAAACAGGAAAATCCAATCAAAGAGATAAAGGAATCATTGGAAGAATTGCGTGAAAAATACGTGTATCCAAATGTACAAGCTTCTGAATACATACCTTTCTGATATAAGTCAAAAAGTTTTTGGTTTACCTCTGCAGATAAACTACAGGAAAAAAAAATTAAAACAGCAATGATTTTCATTTAAAATTTCCTCTTTCAATAGTGTCTAACAGAGCTCTTGCTGCTTCTGAATTGGATTGCGAAATATAAAGCTGAAGGGTTTTTTTTGCTTGATCGGTTCTACCAAGTTTTACCAATGATTTTGAAAAAAGGATCCAGCTTTCATCGATTCGATTATTAAGATTATTGGTTTTTAAAGCATAGTTATAAGCTTCATCGTAATTTCCATGATCATAATAATAGCGGGCAATAAAAAGACCAAGATTAGCATTAGAAGTCTCTTTAAATCGACGTTGTAGATCATTTATATCGAGTTTAGACTCATTATTTCGATTGATCGAAAGTGATCCTTCATGATTATTGGATTTCATAACGGGAGGAGGAACATACTCTGGTATATTCAAGGTTTTTGGTGTCGATGTTACAGACAGCGGGATAGATTTGGTTTTTGCCGAAGTGGAGGTTAGTGATGTTTGATTAGGACTTGGAGTGTTCTGAAAGGATTGAATAAAATCCATGGATGGTTCTAAAACAGTAGTGTTGTCTTCAACTGTCGGAGTAAGAGGCGATAGGGCAGTTGTTTTTTTAGAGGAAATACTAATTGGATTTTTTACAATAGCGATCTGGATAGGTTTTTCAGCTTTAAGCCATAAAAAAGTACCAACAATCAATGATATCAATAGAAAAAAAACAATAAAATAAGGGGCAAAAGATTTGAGTTTGTATTTTAACCAGCGACGTTCCAATTTTTTAATATCAAGCATGTATTAATCCTGTATGAATAGCGGCCATTTCAATCCATTTAGGTTTGATCGTATTGTATTTAATAAGTGTTGGATTATTTTCTTCATACCAACAATACAAGCTAAAAAGAGAAAAGAGCAATTTATTGGTCTCACGATAGTTCCCTCTTGTTAAGGAGGCAATTAATTTCATATTTTTATCATTAAACATATTGGCAACATCAAAACAGTTAGCTTTGAGAAGCTTTTTTTGAACGTATATTTTGAGTTCTTCAGCTGAGGCATTTTGTAATTCAATACTCTCCCATATACGCGTTTGAAAATGTTCTTTTGCAATAATGTCTTCTTGATCTGTTTTATGAAGAGTAATCACAAATTTGATGGCTCTCGCATCGGATATAAGACGAATTTTTTCCATTAATGCAGGGGAATACAACTGCGCTTCATCTAATAAAACAATGGGTATCGTACTCAGCGAGAGAGCCGAAGAGATTTCCAAAAAACGGTTAAGAGTCATTACTTCACGAGGTGCATGGCCAAAAATATTTTGGGCAAGAACACGTAAAAAATCATCTTCATCCACTATCGGAGTTGAAACCATTAAAACTTTTTGATGCTTGGAGAGGTCGTGATGTAATTTATGCAACAGCATACTTTTGCCGGTCCCTGGTCTGCCATACAACAAGATCATTTTTAATGGCTTTTGAACCGAATTTTTCAATGATTGATACATATGTGAAACACTGTCAATTTGAACATAATCTCTTGGATTGACAATGTCTAAAAAAAGGTCACGCGGCTTCGAGAAAAGGGAGTTCTCCATCCGCTATTTACTTTCTTTCTTTACTTCTTCTTCAATTTGTTTTCCGAGACGCGTATAGCCTAAGTCGCCTAAACTAAGTGAATCTTTTTCTTTTTTTACAATATGCGGCTCAATAATAATTACAATTTCTTCGGTTCGTTTACTCATACCTTCGCGTTTGAAGAGATATCCAAGAACTGGGATATCCCCTAATAAAGGTACTTTATTGTCATCTTGAATATTTTTAGTATTTATGAGTCCTCCAAGAATAACTCGGCTACCATCTTTCACGCTAATTACTGATGACATTTGACGACGACTTAGATCGGGCGGCATACTCCGTGTTGCATTATCGACAGATAATTGGCTTGCTGTTTCAGAAATAGAAGGATTGATTCGTAACGTAATACTGCCATCATTCGAAATTTCAGGAGTGATGTCCAGTAAAACCCCAGAAAAAACGGAGCTGACTACTTCAGTAGTCGCCTGTTCTCCTGTCGTTCCACCTGCCAATGTTGAAGTGTTTTTGGTTTTGTAAAAATATTCAGTACCTGCTGTAATTAAGGCAGGTTGATTATTTAAAGTTAAAATTTTTGGATTTGAGATGGAGTAGACATCACCTTGCGTTTTCAAGAATTTGATAACTTCATTAAGACTGCCTTGTGCCCCAAGCTGGAAAATGCTTCCGATATTACGAGGATTTGTGCCTCCCGTCACTGTTTCAATCTCACCGATGATATTATTTTTGGCCGTACCGGTAAACGTATCAATGTTTTTTGTATTGTAAACGTTAAAGCCTAGTCCAATATTTTGTAATGCATAGAGTTGAGACCAGTCAATACCCGTTGACGTTGCATCGCTGAATACGACACTGTACATTTTTACATCCATTAAAACTTGTGTCTGCATTTTCTTTTGAAGGTCGTCTAAATAAGTATCCAGACGTTTTAATTGAGAACTGGTTGCCGTTACAGTAATTAAACCTGCATTTTTGTTGATCAGTGGCAGTTTTGCAGTATAGGCATCTTCAGGACGGTTAAGAATACCTTCTATTTCCTTATCAAGAATTTCCCAAAATTGTACTTCATCACTTGACGTTATTTTTATCCCTGATTCAGAAGATGCACCACTTTGCTGCCCGCTTGCAGATGTTGCAGATGATGTAGTAGCTGAAGTGCTAGTATTTGAACTTAACGTGATATTTGCACTTCCGGTGCCTTTACGTTGTGAAATAATATAATCAATATTATATGTTTTAGTTGCTAGATATGAAATCTTCAAAACATTATTATTTAATGTATATTGAAGACTATTTTCTTTAATGATCAAATCAAGCACTTCATTGATTGTAAGATTTTTTAAAAAGGTTTTATTCATCCCTTTTGTAAGAATTTTTTCTGCTTCACTGTCTGTTACAATGATGCTTATTCCACATTCATCACTGAGTTGGTCAACGAATTCTCCTACACTTGTCCCTTTTACGGAAGAGATATTGAAAAGCTCATAGCTACAATCTGCCTGTAAAGTTGGAGATAGAAGGGCAGCCGTGGCAACGGATAACATAAACGCTCGTGCATGGTGTTTAATTACAGATGTCATGATACTTTCCTATTTGGTGATGATTTTAATATTATTATTTTGTTTGGTTAAAAACAAAATAAGTTTTTGATCTTTTTTCCCGGTTAGTAAAACAGAGTTTTGTTTTACTTCAGAAAGGGTAAAGTTTCGAACACTATCCCCTATTTTATACCATTTACCAGTGATTAAGACACTTTTGTTCATAACAGCTAAAAGGCGTAGAGGTTCTTCCACAACTTTTGGTTGGCTTAGAACGGCGATACTACTTCCTAATCTTGGAGGAGCAAGGAGTTTTGAGCCATTAGTTGCAAGCGAAAGAGGCTTTTTCATTTTCATTGGATCACGCAATGAATTGATAAAACCCTCCGGTACACCCACACGAGAGGGTAAAATAGCTTGAATTTGTTCATCTACCCATGCCAGTTCTTTATCATCATGCGGTTGAACTGTAGTGATATTCTCCGTGCTTGTGGGGATAATTACAGCGCCATTCAGTGCAAAAGCACTGATTAATCCTAAAAGTAGGTATTTTTTCATTGTCGTACAATCCCCCATACTGAGATATTGAGGTCACTTTTTAGCTTCTCATCAGCGGAAACATTAAAATTGTGAAGATCAACGACCAAGTGGCTTTGTTCAAGGGCATTAATAAATTTAAGGGTGTTTTTATAGGGTCCTTCAGATGCAATCCTAATATCTAAAACGTGCCCGAAAGAGCTATTGTCCGTTTGAAGCGTATTGCCAAATTGTGCTAATTTCACATTGTAAGTCCGTGCATAACGAGATACAGAATCAAGATATGCTCCCCATACTCTTTCATCATAATACAAAGATGAGATTTGCTCTAACTGCTCTTTAATATAAGTATTATATTGAATGTATAGGGTATGCTGTCTCTCAATTTCCATGGTCTCTTGTTCAATTTGAGTAATCCGTTCTGGTGGGTTTGCCGCCAAATATTGCTTATCTATGTTGAGGTCATTTTCCACTTTGAGCGCTTTTTCATGAGAAACTTTAAAGCTTGCTTCTGAGCTTTCCCAAAACAATAAGTAGGAAAATGCAAACAAAGAAGCAAAAATCATGACATAAAGCATCATTTTATCACGATCGCTCTTTTGTGCAAGGGATTGATCTAGGGAATAAAGGTAGTCTTCGATTTGTAATTTCATTTGATTACCGCCTTGAGCTCACTGAGATAAGATTTCTCTTCTTCATTGTAAGAAATCAATTCAAGATTAAAATCGTATTGATTACGTTTAGAATCGGTTAAATGTTTTAAGAGCGCAGTAATGTCTTGAGTTTTTGTTGATGTAAGCCCAAAAGTAAAAGTTTTACTGATGTTGTCTTCACTATAGGCTATTGTTTTTAACTGTACACGATACTGATTGAAACTGCGCGTAAAATCAGCCATGATTTTAGCTTTCATAGGGTAATCCACTTTTTTCTCGTGAACTTGTACAAGAGTATCTTGTTTTTGCTTGTAAGCCGTTTTCTGTTCATCTAAAAGGGCTTGAGCCGCGTTTTTATTGGCTGTTTTAAGATTGATAATTGCTTCTCTCTCATTTCTGTCTATGTGCACTTGTGCATACTCGTCTGTTAATACGGCATGGTGAAACTCTTCAACATAGGATAATCCCCAATACACACCGGGATAGAGAAGTGCTCCGGCTAGTGAAGCCGCAACCACTAAAATTAATTTTCCGCTTTCACGTTTTGCAAATGGCGGAGGCCGATGAAATATCGTAAAATTACAATTGTACCGCTCTTCCGCCTGAAGACGTCCATACAAGTGCATCAATTGATGAATCTGATCTACGTTCGCCCCATTGGTATTGAAACCGTACTCAAAATTGAAGGGAGCTGTTTTTAGTCCTAAATAGGTTTGTGCGTATTCATCTAAGCCGAGGATACTTCCTATACTTGTGCCGATGAAAATTTCATCAAATCGTTTGATATCATAAGCTCTTTTCGCATAAGCCATAATATCGCTGATATGAAGAAAAATTTCCCCAAACAACTTGATAAGATTTTTCTGGTAATCAGGGGTAGAGATATTTAGCCCGTCACTCGCGAGCATTGTCGTAAATGTATTGAAGTCAATTTGTTCACCTAAGAGCTCACAAAATCGTTCATGCATCTGTAAAAGAGAAAATTTTAACGATTTTGCATAGATAAACTCTTGCTCATTATAAATACAGAAAAATGCATCATTGTCTTGAAAATAAATGAAACAATGCACATCGGAAGAATCAATCAACTCTTTGACATAAAGTGATTTTAATAACAATGGTACTGGAATAATCTGGTCAATGTATTTTATGGTATCAATTACTTTGACATACTCCTGCTCTAGCGTTAACGGATCAACGACAAAAACATGAAAATAGCGGTCTCCTTCTGTACTCCTGTGGATCGCTTCAACATAGTGTATATGGTATTCAACGGCCATATCCAACGCTAGTTCTTCATATACTTTATTTTCTAGGGCATCATAAACATCATCATCCGGGATATTTTTACTAATACCGATGAGAGCTGATATAAATCCTTTGGTATTTAAAAAAGAGACAGTGTATTGCTCTTTTGAAAAAGAAGGAGAAGTAGTACTCGATATCGTATTAAATGTTCCACTGTAGTAGTCCCCTTTGTAAGGGTTTGCTGATACGATGGTTGAATAGGTTTGTTGTTGGTTGTTACTCATCCTCTTTCCTATTTAAAATGTACAAGAACCATTCCGCAGAAGCAGTTTTGCCGGTAAAACTCTATTCGATAACTTTTACGAAAAGTATCAATAGCGTATTTTGAATCCAAATCTTTTAATGTAATACGTACGTTACTTTCATCCTTGGCTCCTTTTTTCGTAAAGCCAATGATATTAACCCTCGTATTAGGATCATGATTAACGATTTTAAAATCGGCCGTTGCAAAAAAATCTTTAGCAAATGTCATCTGCTCATATTTTCCGTCAATTAAAACAGTAATAAGATCAGAACACTTCTCTTTCGGATAATAACTTGGAATAAGAGTACTTATCTTTTGGTTACCGATAAAAAGATCATAATGTTGCTGATTTCTCCGAACACTCCCAAGCGGATGGGAAAACTCAAAATCGTTCTGTTTCGATTGTAGCGGAATGAAACTTAAACTGTTTTTTAAATCTTTCAAATTTAAATAAAGATTATTGTTAATGGTTAAAGACCCATGATTTTGAAGAATCTTCTCGATGATATCAGGGTTTAATTCGAGAGAAGACTCGAATTCAATTCCCATGATTTTCATATAGCCTTCAATAGCCTGCAGCTGATAAAAAACTTTATGATGAAGGGTCGGTAGGTTTTTACTGGTTTCAATAGCAAATGCGGGTTTATTATGGGTAACGGCAAAGTAGGTCAGAGAGTGTTTCATGGCTTCATCATCGAAACGGGTATTGGTATTACGGACATCAAATAAATGGTAGTTCTCTATTAAATTTCCATTGAGTCTATGACGCACCTTGGAAGCAATTTCATTGAGATTGCCAAATGGATGAGTGTCATCGAGAGTATTTTGATCAATGACGCATGTTTGTCCCCATGCATTAGGATTAAAAATGGTATTTTGGTACTCTTTACGGTAAAACCCATGTCCATCATGAAGATTTAAAATAAGTCCGACTTGAGGTTCTCTGATGATAGTTTGAATCTCTTTGACGATGCTATAATCAGGATCACGTGGATCAATCTCGGCGAATTTTCGGTTCAAATCACCATTTACGCCACGGCTATTGTTTTGGATGCTCAGTTGATTTAGGTCGGGGACGATCCAAAGGTTCCCTTTTTTGATCGTATAATATTGTGAGAGTAATGCGGTTGCGAAATAACTTCCGGGCTCATTTCCATGAATACCTCCTATAACCAGAAGGGTAGGTGTGTGAAGAATATCCGTTTCTTTTTTGATAAGGGTGAAAGGGTATGCATTCAAGTTACACCACAAAAAAACAGCAATGACTATTTTGCCAAAAGTCATAATCTATTCTTCGGTTAAAATAGATACGGATTGATCACCGTTTAATCGGATTAAAAGAGATTTTTCTCCCTCATATCGGTGGCTTTCACTAAGATAGAGTTGATTAAATGTCACCCAAAAAAGATTTCGTTTTTCTCCGGGGTAGGGGATAATGTTGATATCATTGAAAACGATACTTTTGCTTTCATCTTTGGCAAAGATACGCTCTTTGTAGGATCTGAATTGATTGAAATTCATCCCGTCAGCACGTCGAAAAGAAGAATCATAAAAAGAAAGGTAAGTGTCAAGATCGTTATATGCCCATGCCGATTTCCATTGATAGAGTGACGCTAAAATAGCAGAATATGCAGTAGGGCTTACCCATTGCTTCAAAGAAGAGTCGATTATTAACAGGGTATTTGAGGGATTAATACTTTTATCAAGTTGTAAAAGATCATTATTGTTGATAGCTATGCATCCCTTGGTAAATGGATCACGTGAGCCATTCAAGGGAACGCCGTGTACCCAGATGCCATCCCCGCTCTTACCACGGATACGGTCATACAAATTAGGATATGAAGTTACAAATGCCATGGGCCCATAAAAAGGATCAACGGTTTTTTTCTTTTCGGTAAGGGTATAAATACCGATAGGCGTTTTTAAATCACCTTCAATGTATTTATCTCCTCCATTTTTACCCGTGAAGGCACTGTAGCGTTTTTTTAGTGAAAATTGTTGTCGTGTATTTGGGGTATAGAGTTCCAAAGAACCTTTTTCTTTGCTAACGGTTAAGAGTGAGAAAGCACGTTCAAAATAGCCGAAGCGAAGGTCTTTATTAAAAAGAGAGCCTGCCCAATAAGATGGGCTGTTCATCTCATTTTCGAGTAGTTTTTTCCCACCGCTTTTATAGAGCATAAGCGCATCTGCTGAAAAGAGCAGGGTGGTGGATACTATCGAAATGAGAATTGCTTTTACCATTCGTATCCTAGATCACTTAAGAATTTTTTATCGGTGGTCCATCCCTTTTTAACTGAAACAAAAAGTTCAAGGTAAACCGGTTTGGAGGCTAAGCGTTCAATTTTCTCTCGGGCATTTTGTCCGATCCGTTTGATGGCTGCTCCCCCTTTGCCGATGATGATCCCTTTTTGGGAATCTTTTTCGACAATAATAGTTGCACGAATATGTTCTACCGGAGCATCTTCATCAATTTTATCGATTATAACATCCGACTCATAAGGGATTTCGTCACTGATATTGTCAAAAATTGCTTCACGTATGAACTCTTTATAGATGGTACGTATCATTTCGGTTGTAATGTTTTCAGGATCGTATAGATAAGGAGATTCATCGAGATGTTTGACAATGGTGTCGAGCAGGTCTTTTTTTCCGACATTTTTATTGACAGACATCGGAATAAGGGCTAGAAAATGGTCACTAAAACGGTTGTACTCACCGATTTTTTTGAGGAGTTCAGCTTGCGAAATTTGATCAATTTTACTCAAAACAATAATATGCTTACGTTTATCGGAGTTGATTTCCAAAAATTTTTCATAATGGATTGTTTTATCGGATGCCGGTGCCAGATAAACGACAACGTCACAATCCCCGATGGCTTTAAGTGCCTCTTCAAGCATGTACTGATTGAGGAGCTTTTCAGCCTGATGGAGCCCGGGAGTATCAACAAAAATAATCTGATCGTCATTGTGCATAACGATAGCGTTGGAACGTTTACGGGTTGCATTGGCTTTTTGGCTGACAAGAGCAATTTTTTCACCCAAAATCCAGTTCATGAGAGTGCTTTTTCCCGCATTTGGGCGCCCTACGAGAGCAACAAAGCCAGCTTTACTCACCTTTGATCTCAAGATGAAGTGTTGCATGAATACCGTGACCGAGTTTTAGATCAAGTTCATGTAATCCGGTTGTTTTAATTCCGTGTTTTGCATCAAGCTCTTTCTTGTCGATTTGGATATGGTGTTGAGAATTTAATGCGTCTGCAATTTCATCTTTAGTGACTGAACCAAAAATATGACCGGTATTGCCAAGTTTTTTGGTGATAACCACTTTAATATCAGCCAACTGAGTTTTAATTGTGTTAAGACGTTCAATTTCAGCCGCTTCATGGGCAGCTTTTTTCTTTTGATCCGACTCATATTTTTTTAAAACTTCATTGGTAGCGGCAAGGGCGAGCCCTTTTCCGATTAAAAAGTTTTTACCGTATCCGTCGGCTACATCTTTGATCTCACCGGTTTTTCCGACCCCTTTGACATCTTTGGTCAATAATACTTTCATTTATAATCCTTAATTAACCGCGAACGATTACGCCGCCGTAAGAGACGATACCGTGTGCAAGATTGGAAACTTTGCTATAGCCCATATCGTGCAATATACGTTGACAGTGAGCACTTCGGCTACCAACGTGACAATAAACAATAATATTTTCATCTTTTTCTAATTTAGATTCTGTGAGTGTTTGGAAGAAACTGCTGGTTGGAACCAATACATCGGCACCGGCAATACGTCCCATTTTCCACTCCATCCATTCGCGAACGTCAACCACTTTAAATTTGACCATACCAAGCTCACGTGCTTCGAAAAGAGAAGTGAGTTCATCGCTGTCAATATCACTTTTGGTCAATAGCATTTCACACTCTTCTTTCGTCAAGCCGCGTGAATGTTGATGGGTAACCTCTTCGATTCCCATTTCCATACGTTTTGCTGCCGCATATTCAGGCGTACAAAAAATTTGACAGTGGCATACCCCTTCTTCAGGCAGCTCTTTTTCAATAGCCGTTGTACAAGGACAGAGTCTATTATCGGTACTTTGATATTTCCCATCCACTTCTTCAACCATATAACAAGGACAAAAACGTTTGCTGTACATCATTTTATTACGAGCAAGCCCAAGTTGTACCCCTTCGTTGATCTCTTCTTGAGGATTGTAAGCCCAATTGAATTGGCTGATTACTTTATCGGTAAATTTGATCGTTTTTTCGAGTTCCGCTTGGAATTCATCGGAATTCATATCTATTTTAATGATGCTCATACTCGAATTTCCTTATTTGTTTTTTCGTGCTTTACCGGCAATGATAAAGCGTAGAGCGTTGAGTTTGATAAATCCACCCGCATCTTTTTGATCATAAACAGAGTCTTCTTCAAAGGTACAATATTCAGGGTTGAATAATGAGAGGTCTGAACTGCGTCCGACAACCATTATGTTTCCTTTATAGAGTTTCAATCGAACACTGCCGCGAACATTTTGCTGCGTTTTATCGATAGCCGCTTGCAACATTTCACGCTCAGGTGCAAACCAAAAACCGTTATAAATAAGTTTCGCGTAGCGCGGCATCAACTCATCTTTTAGATGAGCTTCTTCACGGTCAAGTGTGAGTGATTCGATGGCACGGTGAGCTTTAATCATGATGGTTCCACCCGGAGTTTCGTAACATCCACGGCTTTTCATTCCGACAAAGCGGTTTTCAACGATATCGGCACGTCCGATACCGTGGCGTCCTGCAATGATATTGAGCTGTTCTAGCATTACGGCAGGTGAAAGTGCTTTACCGTTTAAGCTGACAGGATCCCCTTTTTCATAGCCGATTTCGATGTATTCAGCCTCATCCGGTGCATTTTGAGGAGATACCGTCCAGCGCCACATACTCTCTTCCGGCTCAGATGCCGGATCTTCAAGAATCCCCCCCTCATACGAGATATGAAGAAGATTGGCATCCATTGAATACGGGGATTTTTTACCGCTCATTTCAATTTTGATCCCATGTTCGGCAGCATATGCAAGGAGCTTTTCTCGTGAGTTCAAATCCCATTCTCTCCATGGGGCAATAATGGTCAACGCACTGTTTTGACCTAAATATCCCATCTCAAAGCGGACTTGGTCGTTTCCTTTCCCTGTTGCACCGTGACTGACTGCATCGGCACCTGTAATACGAGCAATTTCGGCTTGGCGTTTTGCAATCAAAGGACGTGCAATAGAAGTTCCTAAAAGATATTCTCCTTCATAAATCGCATTGGCACGGAACATTGGGAATACATAGTCACGTACAAATTCTTCACGTAAATCTTCGATATAGATATTTTCAGGTTTAATTCCAAGACTGATCGCTTTGGCACGAGCAGGTTCTACCTCTTCGCCTTGACCGATATCGGCGGTAAAAGTGACAACTTCACATTTGTACTCATCTTGGAGCCATTTTAAAATAACACTTGTGTCCAATCCGCCGGAATAGGCGAGAACTACTTTTTTAACCTCTTTTTTCATACATGCATCCTTATCATTGATACCCATACTCCACTATGGTGTAGAGTGAATGACGCGATTTTATCAAAAAAAGGGTGAGAAAAGGGTTAAAATTTGAGATTTAGGGAAGATGGAGGTTCTTCTTGGGTAGATTTGAGAAAATCAAGTGCATTTTTGAGTTGTTGAAGTGTTTGAGCTGTTTGCATTTTCTTTTCTTCCAAGAGCGTTTTACTTTGTTGAAGAAGGAATGCCGCCTCTTCCATTTGTTCAATAGTGTCAAATTGAGGCATCTCATCAAGCAAAGTTGAGATGCGATCAGTCTCTTCAAGAACCAAAGCTGTTTTAAGCTTGGTTAACCACATTGGTACTCTCTTTCCATGCTTCTAAAAGCCCTTTGAATACTTGATTAACTTCATCTAGTTTAGTGCTGTCATTGTAGAGATTCGCTTCAGTTAGAAGACGAAGCTGATAGGTATAAAGAGCTGAAAGATAATGAGAAATTTCACCTTGATTGTAATCCAAAATATTTATTAATTCTGTTAGAACGGCATTGGATCGGTTGATCCAGTATGTACGTCTCTCAATATCATGATCGCTGATAGAGCGTTTAGCCTGCATGTTGAAGCGTAATACTCCCTCATACATCATTTGAATCAATTTTTCAGGTGACTCAACCCCGATATTGTTTTGAGTATAAGCATTGTAAGCAAGATTGGTATGCATAAAAATCCCTTTGATTTAATCGAATAAATAATTAATAAATAGAGTTTGAGGCTGATTAGCCTTTTTGATCAAACAATAATCCGTTAACTTCTTGCATTTTTGGTAAGAGTTGCTCTGCCTGTTCAATCGGAAATCGTCTGAGCATACGGTTACTTTTAGTTTCAATAACGGAGACATAAAAATCTTCCGATGAGTTGTCAAAACCAAATTTTAAAGAGGTATTGAACGGATCAAGTGAACGATTCAGTTGATCAATCAGTTTATCCATTTGTTCTTGAGAATCAACTTTTGTTGTTTTCTCATTAGTGTTGATTTCAGCAACTTTGTCTTGATTAATTTGTGCTTTCTGTATTTGCTGAATACTTTGAGTACTTTGCAACTCTGTTGCGGCAGGTTTTGGCATGGAGGTTTGACTTTGCTGCATTTTGGCAGTTGTTTGTAAAATTTCCATTTGAATTCTCCTAATGAAAGATATGAGACAATTACTACCCCTAAATCGTCAACGAAAATAAAAACTTTAATGACTCGCATGATAATCTTGCGATTATGAAACGCTATTTAACCCTTTTGCGCCATGAACCGCTTTTACGACGTCTCTCTTTAATCCAATTGCTTGCATATTTTGGAGCGTGGTTTAGTAACGTTGCTATCTATACCCTCTTGATCGAAATGGGTGCTGACGCAGCGACGATAGCATTGGTGGCAGCTCTGCATTTTTTACCCGGAGTCTTTCAAGCACCCTTAAGCGGTGTTATTCTCGATCGCATTCACCCCAAACGATTAATGATCATTTTGACTATAATAGAGATTGTATGTACTCTTTCGTTGATTAGCATCGATAATGTAGAGATGTTATGGTTTCTTTATGCTTTAGTATTTATTCGAATGGGGGCTTCGAGTTTTCATTTTACCGTTGAAATGTCGTTATTGCCACGTATTTTGGAAGGAAAATCACTTCAAACTGCCAATGAAATCCACTCGATTATTTGGTCTTTGTCCTACACGTTTGGGATGGCTTTAAGCGGATTAGTTGTTTATTGGGTGGGGACAACCACCGCTTTTTTACTTGATGCCGGATTATTCGCTATAGTACTTATTTTGGCTTCTACGATTAAGATAGAGATTGAATTGTCGAAAAATAGTGACAAATTAAGTGCCATGATGAAAGAAGCATTTATCTATATACGTGCTCATCCTATTGTTTTGCATTTGATGATACTTCATGCTATTCTCGGGGTTACTGCTTTTGATGCTTTGGTGGCATTGGCCGCGAAACATTTCTATTCTCAAATCATAGCAGTATCTTTAGGGATCGGTTTGCTTAATGCTGCTCGTGCATTGGGATTGGTGATCGGTCCGATGGTATTGGGGCATTGGATTAATAATAGACGTTTGGGATGGCTATTTGTCGCTGAAGCAGTTGCCATTATTTTTTGGGCTATCGTCATTGACAATTTTTATCTCTCGATCATTGCTTCCGTCGGTGTCGGATTCGTGACGACAACACTGTGGTCGTATACGTATACTTTATTGCAACACCATACCCATAGTGATTTTTATGGGCGTGTTATTGCGTATAACGACATGATTTTTTTAGGGGTAGGGGCTTTTGTATCCTTGTTAATCGGTTATTTAGCTGTTTTAGGTCTCTCTTTAGGGATGATTACAACTCTTTTAGGTTCTGTTTTTGCATTAGCCGCTCTATATTACAGATGGATACGACGTACGTATATTTTAAAGGATATCTAGATGAAAAATGAGATGATATTTGAATCAAACAATTATAAAATTGATTTAAAGAAAATTACCCGTCTTTATCCTGCCGCCTTGATCCATGCTGGAGGTGAATCCGCATCAGTATCCTTGGAATGGGCAGAATTGAAAGCGGATCAAATAACGCTTGAATCGTACGTCTTGATTTGCGATTTTGATCCTGTAGGAGAAGTTCCAATTAACCGCATTGAACTTCGTTATTCTACCAAAGAAGAGTTATTTACGGTGATGCAAGAGATTGCCCAAAAGCTTCAAAACTGAGAACCATGATGATGAAACAGCGAGTGTTGCGGCTGGCAATTCCTGCTGCATTAAAACATCTTCTGGATATTGTTCAAATTCTCATTGACATGTTGATGGTGGGGGTATTGGGTGTTGCAGCCTTAGCAGCGGTTGGATTGTCGATGCAGTTTATGATGGTAATCCAAGCATTTATGAGTGTTTATGCTATCGGCTCAAGTGCATTGATTTCCCGTTATATTGGAAGCGGAAGACGACATCGTGCGTCTGCGGTAGTCTTTGTCGGGTTATGGGTCGCTTTAGCGGGTTCCTTGATTATCGGTATGATTGGATGGACATTTTCGGCTGACTTTTTTCGCTGGATGGGATCAAGTGATGAGGTCGTGATTCTCGGAAGCGGGTATTTTGGGATACTTTCGTTAGGGATGGGATTGATCTTTCTCGATACTTTGGCTTATAGTGCCCTCTCTGCTGCCGGTGACACACGAAGTTCGCTTGTCATAAAAATCGCTTCGGCATTTCTAAACGGTGGTTTAAATTATCTTTTTATTTTCGGTCATGGCGGATTTGAGGCTATGGGAGTAGGGGGAGCAGCGTATGCGACGGTGTGTGCCTATGGGTTCAGTGTTCTGATCTATGGGTGGCTTTTAATCCGAAAAGGGGGAGTGCTGGGGATCTATCCGATCTTTACTCGGGTTGATCTGAAAAAAATGCTTTCCATCGGTACGCCTGCCGCAATTGAGAAAGTGCTAGGGGTTGGATCATTTTTACTGTTTGTTATGATGATCGCTTCACAAGGGACAGAGGCATTGGCAGGATATCAAATCGGACTCCGGATAGAAGCGTTAGCGTTTATGCCGGGATTTGGATTCTCGGTTGCAGCAATGGTATTAGCCGGACAGTATATTGGTGCCAAACAATATGATGATGCGTATGAATCGGGGATTCTCAGCGCAAAAATCGCGATGATTTTTATGGGAAGCGTCGGGATTGTTTTGGTTGCTTTTCCAGAACTAATGATCCGATTTTTTACTCAAGATCCTGAGACAATTGAACAAGCTGCACTTTATCTTCGTCTTGTCGGTATTGCACAAATTCCACTGGCTTTAACCTTTGTTTTGAGTGGTGCATTACGAGGTGCCGGAGCTACAAACTTAAGCATGCGAATTTCGATCGGTTCCCTTTGGCTTTTTAGAATTGTACCATCCTATATTGTTCTGATACTAGGAGGTGGAATTGTTGGGATTTATATCGCTATGACGATAGAAACATTTATTAAGGGATGGTGGTTTTGGAGAGTGTATCGGAAAAAGATATGGTTAAACCAAAAGGTTTAACCCTTTTTTTCTGCAGCCAGTAATTCGGCGTATTGCTGCTCAACAATTTTCAGACGATTTCGATCCGGCATTTTACGTGAAGCAATATATCCGATGATCTCTCCTGCCTCATTGAGTTTCGGGACAATATGGACAACAACCCAATAAAATTTTCCGTCTTTACGAAGGTTTTTGACGTAACCTTCCCAAATTTTCCCGCTTTCGATTATTTTCCACATCCCCTCGAAGCCTGCTTTAGGCATATCGGGATGGCGTAAGAGACTATGGGGCTGTCCGACGGCTTCGACTGCCGTGTATCCTGTCATCTCCGTAAATTTGCGGTTGACATAGGTGATAATACCTTTGGTATCGGTTTCAGAAATCAAACTTCGTCCATCGAATAAAACTTCTTCATTTACCGGGGTAGGGCGTTTCATTTAGCATGTCCTAAACTTAGATTAGAATATAAGCTTGCGATTATAACCCGATTATTACTAAAATAAAAGTTAAATTTTTTATTTTTGTCCCTTATAGATATAATATATTTGATGAATTTGAAAAGTGTGGTACAAAAATGATTAGAAACGCGCAAGCATCTATTTTTATTAGCCGTAATCGCAGTGGATACTCAATCGGCTTGGCTATGTTTGAGCCTTATGGTTTAAAAGGGTGGATTTGCGAAATTGAAGCCGAACCGTCGCATCCTTATAGCGCTATTGATCGTTTATTGCATTTACTGTTTGTGACAAATAGTACACACTTGATTATCGGGGCATCTTCAAAAGAAGTTTTTGATGAAATAGCGAGTAATTTTACAACCTTTACGGTCACTTATGATGATCGAAAGTTCGAGCTCGCCGAACAAAATAGGCTCTTTCAAACGATGTTCAATATGCATTCGCTTTTAAGTCCCATTGAACATTTAAGTTTGGAGATGCGACCCTTTTGTGCTCAGGCTTTGGCATTGATGGCGGATTATCTAAATGACCAAGAAATAACCATTAGATATTCTCTTCCTACACTTTTGGAAACGGGAGAGTTGATGGAACTTGGTAATAACGCATTAGAACAGCTTGAAATTATGAGTACTGATTCACGCGCTCCAAGTATTGCAAAACTTTTTTTAACGATGTCTACCCCGATGGGGAAGCGGTTGGGCCGTTTTCGACTTTTTTTGCCCATTAGAGACTCGCAGGAAATTTTACAACGCTTTGAATGGATTGAAAGAGTTAATCCTCATGCTCTGTGGCTTCAGGAGAGATTGCTCCGTATTGGAGATATAGAGTTTTTATGGTGGACGCTTCAAAATCGTCAAAAAGATGCATTTAACGATTTTTTTAATGCACTTGCGTCTATTATTGAAATTCAATCGTATTGTGTGCAACATAAACTGAATTCTATTCTCCCATCAGATACGCTTTTAGAAGGGTGGGAGATTGAACTTAAAAACAATTTTCATAATCGTCAATGGCTGCAGCATCAAACCCTTTTTGTTCACCGTACCATGGATTGGATCGCTCAAGTCGATGTGGCAGTATCCTCTGCGATCAATGCCCAAAAATATGCTCTTACACGTCCGGTTCTTGTGGAATCAAGTGAAGAAAACTTCTTGCAGATGAGCGGTTTACGCCATTTGTTAGTGGAAGCACAAGGTATCATGTATGTCCCCAATGATATTGTAATGGGGAATCGTGATTATCTCGATTTACCTTATCCCGACACGGTTATGTTAGATTCCAAAGTGCATGATGGAGCCAATATCCGGGGTGTATTACTTTATGGAATTAACTCCAGCGGGAAATCTTCACTGATGAAAAGTATCGGTATCGCTGTAACTTTGGCCCAAGCTGGCTTTTTTATTCCGGCGAAGGCAATGAAATTTTCACTGTTTGATGGGGTCTATACCCGTATCCAATCGCGTGATAATGTGGCGAAGTCACTCTCCACATTCGGAGTAGAGATGTTGGAACTTAACACGATTTTTAGCCGAGCAACTTCCCGTTCACTTGTTCTGGGTGATGAGATCAGTCACGGTACCGAAACTCTCTCTGCGGTTGCTATTGTTGCAAGTACTATTATGGAACTCTCACAAAAAGGGTGTCTATTCTTAATGACGACCCACCTGCATCAGCTCTCTATGATTAGTGAGCTTAGCCGTTTGCGTGAAGTCGTACATCTGCATTTGAGCGTCCGGTATGATGAGGGAAGGGATCGGTTGGTTTATGATCGAATCCTAAAATCCGGGCGGGGAAGCAGTGTTTATGGGTTGGAATTCGCCGAATCACTGCATATGAACCCCCACTTTTTACACAATGCTGCGCGGTTACGAGAAAATTTGGCAAAAGAGTATGATGTACTGGAGCTGGGAAATCAAAAAGAGTACATTAAACGCTACCGTGAAGTAGTCGCTTCTGAATGTGTGATATGCGGAGCGCTGGTACGAAATCTCCAAAAAAGTCCTATTTCAAAAGAACATCACCATCTTATAGCTTTATGTGAAATACATTCTCAGGCTATTTCACAAGGCAAAATCAAACTCAGAGGTTTTATAATGACGCCTCAAGGTTTACGTCTGGAATATGAGACGCAGTTGGAAGGAAAATAATTGAACGTTATTGAATTATTTAAAAAGCTTTTGGAATCACCCAGTGTCACACCGGAAGATGGTGGTATATTTGATTATTTGGAAGATTATTTGGAAGGATTTACCACCGTTCGCATTGACTGTGAAGGGGTAAAAAATCTTTTTGCTTATCGCCGTTTTGGAGAAGGAAAACATCTTTGTTTTGCGGGACATGTGGATGTCGTCCCAGCCGGGGAAGGGTGGCAGACCGATCCTTTTGTTGCGACTGAAATAGACGGATATATCTATGCACGCGGCGCACAGGATATGAAAAGCGGTGTAGCAGCATTTACCCAAGCACTTAAAGAAGTACGTGAATTTGAGGGGACACTGTCAATTTTACTCACTTCCGATGAAGAGGGGCCGGCGAAATTCGGGACGGTTGAAGTGTTAGCGTATCTCAAAGAGCATCATCTCCTCCCCGATGCCGTTGTCGTTGCCGAACCGACGTGCGAACAACAATTCGGCGATGCGATTAAAGTAGGCCGTCGTGGGTCGATTAACGGTATTATCGAAATCATCGGGAAACAAGGGCATGCCGCTTATCCCGAAAAAGCGATCAATCCGGTCCATCAAATTGCCCCGGTATTATCAAATATCGCCGGTGCATTTTTGGACGAGGGGGATGAATATTTTGCCCCGAGTCAGCTGGTAATTACCGATATCCGCGCAGGGATCGAGACGACCAATGTTTCACCGGGTAAGCTCAAAATGATGTTCAATGTCCGAAATTCAACTCGTACCGATAAAGAGACAATTGCTTCATTTATAGCCAAACAGTTGGAGGGCTTGGATTACACGCTGAATCTTGATCAATCGGCCTATCCGTTTGTCACTGATGCTAATACCCCTATTGTCCAAACACTTTCAAATACCATTCATGAAATATGTGGAATTACACCTAAAAACTCTACAGCAGGGGGCACATCCGATGCCCGTTTTATAGCCTTATACGGAATCGATGTAATCGAGTTTGGAGTCATTAATGATACGATTCATGCTCCGAATGAGCGGACATCGATTGATGAGGTCAATCATCTTTATGCTGTTTTTATAAAGTTGATCGATAATTTTCGGTAAAATTCCGTTTTACTAAAAGGTTAAGAATGAAAAAAACAGTTTTGCTGGTATTGTTAATGGCTAATCTTTTTGGCGCTGAGATTATATGGCAGGATACATTTGCTCACGCGCAAGCCAAAGCAAAAAAAGAGTCTAAGCCTATGTTGGTAATTATTACGACAGAGCAGTGCCGATGGTGCCGAAAGTTAGAGGCTACAACTCTTTCAGATGATGATATTATCTCTAAAATCAATAGCTCTTTCATTCCTGTTCATGTAACCCGTGATAAAAGTGTCTATCCGAAAACACTTTCAGCGAATATGGTACCGATGAGCTATTTTTTAGACGGTAATGGAAAAGTACTTTATGCGATGCCTGGATATTGGCCTACAGAGGACTATCAATCGATTCTTGACGATGCATTGCGAAAAGCTAAGAAATAAATTCTATAAGGAAAAACAGTGATTAAAAACGTACAAACGCCTAATGCTCCCGCAGCTATTGGGCCTTATTCTCAAGCAATGATCGCAAACGGTATGGTATTTACTTCAGGGCAAATTGCGCTAACTCCTGCGGGTGAAATGAACAATGGAACCGTAAGTGAACAATGTGCTCAAGTGATCGTAAATCTCAAAGCTGTATTAGAAGCATCCGGAAGCTCATTCGATAAAGTGATCAAAACGACTATCTTTTTGGCGGATATGGAGGATTTCTCAGCAGTCAATGCGATTTATGGTGAAGCGTTTGGTAACCACAAGCCTGCACGTTCTACAGTAGCCGTGAAAACATTGCCAAAAAATGCACTTGTTGAGATTGATGCTATCGCTTTAGCATGATTTAATCGATTAAATACTACAATAGAATTAAAATCGTGTAAAGCTGTTAAATGAAATCATCCTGTCGGCATATTGGTATTATTATGGACGGAAATGGCCGATGGGCAGCGCAGCGCGGACAAAATCGCTCTGCCGGACATGAAGCGGGAGCGATCAAAGTCCGTGAAACAACCCGCCTTTGCTTTGATTACGGGCTCACTCATCTGACTCTCTACGCATTCAGTACTGAGAACTGGAAACGTCCCGCTCTTGAAATCGCTTTTTTGATGAAACTGATGACGAAATATATGAAAAACGAGCTCTCTCATATGATCGAAAACAACATCCGTTTTGAAACGATTGGTGATTTAACTCCATTCTCAGCATCTCTGAAAAAGCAGATCCGAGTGACTAAAGAGGCAACTGCACATCATACTGGACTGACACAGGTACTTGCTCTCAACTACGGAGCACATGATGAGATGATTCGTGCCATCAACCGACTTCGAGAATATGATATTACGCCTACACCTGAACAGCTAGAAAAGCATCTTGATACCGCAGCATTTCCAAGTGTGGATATGATTATTCGTACTGGTGGGGATATGCGACTTTCGAACTTTTTGTTATGGCAAGCCGCCTATGCGGAGCTTTTTTTTACACCGACACTATGGCCTGATTTTTCAGCTGAGGAATTTGATACGATATTAAAAGAATTTGAAAAACGAGAACGCCGTTTCGGGGGATTAAACGGATGAGTAAGAGAGGCCGTATTTTTGTAGCGGGTGGAGCCGGATATATTGGAACCCACACCTGTGTTGAGCTTTTGAATGAGGGATATGAGGTAGTCGTCTATGATAACTTCTCCAACAGCAGCGCCGAAGCACTCAAGCGTGTTGAGACCATTACGGGTAAAGTAATCACATTGATTGTTGGAGATATACGGGATGAGGGAGCGATGCGTGAGGCGATGGCCGGCTGTGATGTGGTGATACATTTTGCAGGGCTAAAAGCGGTGGGGGAATCGGTTGCTAAACCGCTCGATTATTATGATAACAACGTTCATGGGACATTGTGCTTATTACGTGCCATGGATACGAATAACATGAAAACACTTGTATTCAGCTCATCGGCTACGGTCTACGGCGATCCGGAGTATCTTCCCCTAAACGAATCACATCCTTTACGAACCACCAACCCCTACGGTCGAACTAAACTCGTTATCGAAGAGATTTTACGTGATCTGTACACCTCTGATCCCACATGGAAGATTATGATTTTACGCTATTTTAACCCAGTAGGGGCACATAAGAGCGGACTGATAGGCGAAGATCCACAGGGGATTCCGAATAATTTGATGCCGTTTGTCGCTCAGACAGCGGTTGGGCGAAGAGAGAAGTTGCGTGTGTTCGGTGCCGACTACTCGACCCATGATGGGACGGGGGTACGTGATTACATCCATGTCGTTGATCTGGCTCAGGGGCATCTTAAAGCGCTCCAGGCATTAAATACCCCCCAATGCACCGCACTTAATCTCGGGACAGGAATAGGATACAGTGTTATGGATGTGGTGAAGGCGTTTGAGAAAGCATCGGAACGCCGTGTTCCTTATACGATCGCCCCTCGTCGGGAGGGTGATATCGCCGTATGCTATGCCGATTCTCTCTTCTCTAACTCTCTTCTAGGATGGAGAGCCTCTCGGACGTTAGAGGATATGTGCCGTGATACATGGCATTTCCAATCCAAAAATCCGAATGGATATCTGTAAATGTATAGAGTGGTTATCGGTTCGAGAATAATTACCAAGGGATCGAAATGACAAACATCATTTTATGCGGAGGAAGCGGTACCCTTCTTTGGCCGATAAGTCGTACCCTTATACCAAAACAGTTTGTAAAACTATTTGATGCCTCAGGGCAACCTCTCTTTCCAAGTAATTTACCTTCTAATAAATCACTTTTTCAGCTTACCGTCGAGAGAAATACAAAAATGTGCGATACCCATTTTATCGTCTCCAATGCGGAACAATATTTTTTAGCGCTCGACCAATTAGAAGAAAATCCACGCTTGGATATGCAGCATGTGAAATTTCTGTTGGAGCCTGTAGGGCGTAACACAGCTCCTGCAATTGCACTGTACATCGTCCATGGGGAACCTATACAATACTCGAAGATGATATTGTGCGGATAGATGATGATTTCAGACAATAAGTTTAAAATGGTCGTGGAAAATGCTCCCCTTATCTCGATTGATTTTATCATCAAAAACACGCAAGGCAATTTTTTACTCGGTAAGCGAGTTAACAAACCGGCACGAGGCTTTTGGTTTACTCTGGGTGGTCGGATCTTTAAAAATGAGACCTTGGATGAGGCGATCAAACGCCTCTCAAAAAAAGAGTTTAATCTTGAAACAACACAAGAGATGTTAGTATTTCACGGAGTATATGAGCATTTTTATGATGACAGCTTTTTTGAGGATACCATCAGTACCCATTATGTAGTATTGGTGTACCGTTTAAAAATCAATCATGAGCTCACATTGCCCCAAAAGGAGCATACTGAATATCGCTATTTTTCAAAAGAGGAACTTTTGGAGAATAGCAATGTTCACGCGTATGTAAAAAACTATTTCAAAGGATCACTCTAATGTTGGAACAGAAAGTTGCACTTATAACCGGTATCACAGGACAGGATGGGAGCTATCTCGCCGAATTTCTCCTCAAAAAAGGGTACATTGTCCACGGGATTAAGCGACGGACTTCTCTTTTTAACACCGATCGTATCGATCATCTGTACCAAGACCCCCATGTTGATAACCGCAACCTCTTTTTACATTATGGGGATATGACTGATTCGATGAACCTTACCCGTATTATCCAAGAGGTACAACCGGATGAGATCTATAACCTCGCCGCGATGAGCCATGTTGCCGTCTCATTTGAAACACCTGAGTATGTAGCCAATGCCGATGGGACAGGAACACTTCGTATTCTCGAAGCCGTAAAACTTTTGGGACTTGCCCACAAAACGAAAATCTATCAGGCTTCCACCAGCGAACTATACGGTAAAGTCCAAGAGACTCCTCAATCTGAAACCACACCGTTTTATCCGCGTTCTCCGTATGCAGTGGCTAAAATGTATGCTTACTGGATCACCGTCAACTACCGTGAAGCCTATGGGATGTTTGCGTGTAACGGAATCCTTTTCAACCACGAAAGCCCTGTACGCGGTGAAACGTTTGTTACCCGTAAAATCACCCGTGCGGCTTCTAAAATCGCCCTTGGATTACAAGATAAACTCTACCTCGGTAACCTCGATGCCAAACGTGACTGGGGTCATGCAAAAGACTATGTACGGATGATGTGGATGATCCTCCAAGCCGAACAGCCAGAAGACTGGGTTATTGCAACAGGACAAACCACTACAGTACGTGACTTTGTCCGTATGGCATTTACCTATGCCGGAATTACGTTAGAGTTCCGTGGAGAAGGCGTCGATGAAAAAGGATACGTCATATTCTGCAGTAATTCTGAGTATCAAGTCGACATCGGCCGTGAAGTCGTTGCCGTCGATCCTCGCTACTTCCGTCCGACTGAAGTTGATCTCTTGTTAGGTGATCCGACCAAAGCAGAACAAAAACTGGGTTGGACTAGAGAATACCGACTCCAAGAGCTAGTTGACGATATGATGAAATCGGACCTCAAGCTAATGACAAAAGATGTCTATCTCCAAGAGGGCGGCTATAAAACAATGAGCTATTACGAGTAAACATGGATAAAAATAGCAAAATTTATGTAGCCGGTCACCGTGGACTTGTCGGCAGTGCCATCATCAAAAACCTTCACTTCAAAGGGTACAGCAATATCATGACCCGTACCCATAGTGAACTTGACTTAACAAGTCAGCAAGCTGTTGCTGACTTCTTTTTAGCCGAAAAACCGGAATACGTCTTTTTGGCTGCAGCCAAAGTAGGCGGGATCGTAGCCAATAACACTTACCGGGGTGAGTTTATTTATGAAAACGTGATGATCCAGAACAACATCATCCATCAGAGCTTTCTCAACGGTGTCAAAAAACTGATGTTTTTGGGAAGTACCTGCATCTACCCGAAAAATGCCCCTCAGCCGATGCCGGAGCATTGTCTCCTCACAGATACATTGGAATATACCAACGAACCTTACGCGATTGCCAAAATCGCCGGTATTAAAATGTGTGAGAGCTATAATCTACAGTACGGCACCAACTATATCAGTGTTATGCCGACCAATCTCTATGGACCTAACGATAACTTCGATTTGGAAAAATCGCACGTCCTCCCTGCCATGATTCGTAAAATCCATTTGGCCAAACTCCTGAGTGAAAATAATACTCAAGCAGTATTGGATGATTTAAAAATGGATGACATTGAAACCGCATTGGGGTATCTCAAAGGTTTCGGTGTGAGCGGTGAACGGGTAGAAATTTGGGGGAGCGGTAAACCGATGCGTGAATTTCTCTGGTCCGAGGACATGGCAGATGCCTGTGTATTTCTAATGGAAAATCGTGATTTCAAAGACACTTTTAGCACGACAAACGAAATCCGTAATACTCACATAAACATCGGAACCGGAATCGATATCAGCATCCATGACCTAGCACATCTGATACGTGAAATCGTTGGATTTAGCGGTGAGCTTTATTTCAATGTCGATAAACCTGACGGAACGATGAAAAAGCTTACAAATGTTTCTAAGCTACATGCCCTCGGTTGGAAACATACGGTAGAGTTAAAAAGTGGAATAGAAATGATATACAATTGGTATAAGGAAGTACATTGATAGCGCAAGAACGATTAACTCACCTTAAACAACTTGAAGCCGAATCGATTCACATTTTACGTGAAGTAGCTGCTGAATTTAGTAATCCTGTAATGATGTACTCTGTAGGCAAAGATTCATCTGTAATGTTGCATTTAGCTATAAAAGCATTTGCCCCGAGCAAACTCCCTTTTCCTCTTTTGCATGTTGATACCCTTTGGAAGTTTAAAGAGATGATAGAGTTTCGTGACCAACGTGCTAAAGATCTCGGATTTGATCTTATCGTGTACTCCAATCCTGAAGGGGTGGCAATGGATATATCTCCATTTGAACATGGCAGTAAAGTACATACAGATATCATGAAAACTGAAGGGCTGAAACAAGCACTCAATAAAGGGGGCTATGATGCCATTATCGGAGGAGCGCGCCGTGATGAGGAAAAAAGCCGTGCCAAAGAGCGTATCTTTTCATTTCGAGATAAACATCACCGATGGAATCCAAAAAATCAGCGTCCTGAACTCTGGAACCTTTATAATACAGCTATTCAAAAGGGGGAAAGTGTTCGTGTCTTTCCTATCTCTAACTGGACAGAACTTGATATTTGGCAATACATTTATTTGGAAGGGATTTCTATCCCTTCTCTGTACTTTGCTAAAGAACAGTCGGTAGTCGAGATAGACGGTGTCAAGATTATGGTGGATGATGAGCGTATGCCAGATGAGCTTCGCCGTACTGCTAAAAAAGAGATGGTACGATTTCGTACGCTCGGGTGCTACCCACTGACTGGAGCGATTAATTCAACCGCAACAACATTACCAGAGATAATTAAGGAGATGATTCTTTCAACAAGTAGCGAACGTGAAGGGCGTCTGATCGATAAAGACCAAGAGGGTGCTATGGAATTGAAAAAAGTAGAGGGATACTTTTAATGGATATACTCAACTATTTAAAAGAACACGAAAACAAAGATATGCTCCGTTTTTTAACCTGTGGATCTGTTGATGATGGTAAAAGCACACTGATTGGACGAATGTTGTATGACTCAAAAATGATATTTGACGATCAGCTTTCAGCCGCTGAAAGTGAAAGTAAAAAGTACGGTACTACCGGTGAAAAAATTGATATGGCACTTTTGGTGGATGGTCTTCAGAGTGAAAGAGAACAGGGTATTACTATCGATGTAGCCTACCGTTTTTTTGCTACGGATAACCGTAAGTTTATTATCGCAGATACACCAGGACATGAACAATACACTCGGAATATGGTTACCGGCGCATCTACTGCTGATGTAGCTATCATCCTCATCGATGCTCGTAAGGGTATTTTGACACAAACCCGCCGTCATAGTTTTATAGTTTCATTATTAGGTATAGAGCATGTCATAGTCGCTATTAACAAGATGGATCTGGTAGATTTTTGTGAAGATACATACACCGAGATTAGCAAGGCTTATGGAGCTTTAGCAGATGAATTAGGTATCAAAAATACCTATTATATCCCTTTGAGTGCATTAGATGGTGATAATGTCGTAATGGTGAGCAAACATACTCCTTGGTATGATGGGGAAACTCTTTTAAGTTTACTGGATACGATGGATATTTCAAAAGAACAAAAATCGGAAAGTTTTAGATTTCCTGTACAGTATGTAAACCGTCCAAACCTTGACTTTAGAGGATTTTGCGGGACTATAGCAGCTGGCAGTGTAAAAGTTGGTGATGAGATTATGGTTTTACCATCAGGAAAGACGACGAAGGTCAAGAGTATCATTAATGCTGGAGATATCACAGAAGCCGACCGAGGTGTAACGACTGAAGAAGCGTATGCACAAATGGCTATAACGATTATAACAGAAGATGAAGTTGATATTAGCCGTGGCGATATGATTGTTCATACACATTCTCTCCCGAGTGTCTCAAATAATCTTAATGTTATGTTGGTTTGGATGGATGAAAAATTAATGATTTTGGGACGCACGTATGATATTAAATGTGCAACATCCATGATCTCTGGAAGTTTTGAAAAGATAAATTACAAAGTAGATGTTAATAGCTTTGAACGAACACAGGTTGAAGTATTGGCGCTTAATGATATCGCCTCATGCAGAATGATTCTTACCCGACCAATGGCCTCAGATACTTATACTGTAAATCGTCTAACAGGTAGTTTTATCGTGGTAGATCGTATGACAAATAATACGGTGGGTGCTGGAATGATCATGGGATCAAGCCAAAGCAATCAAGGAGCACTAGCGAAAAAGTATACTAAGGCTGAAATGGAACTTAATGTCTATATCCGTAACAATTTCCCCGAATGGGGATGCATTAAGATAGATACAATTTAAGAGAACGGAGAACTCGAATGGATTTTATGTTGGTGGTCGCAGGAGCCTTAACTGGGTTACTCGTCGGCCTGAGCGGTGTGGGTGGAGGTGCTTTAATGACACCGATGCTGTTACTGATATTCGGTGTTGCACCATTAGCGGCGATTGGAACCGATCTGTGGTTTGCCGCTATTACAAAAACATTTGCTAGTAGAGTACATCAAAGGCACGGTTTGATTGATTGGCAAGTGGTTAAGCGATTGTGGATCGGAAGCTTGAGTGCTTCAGTTTTAACAATAGCATGGATGAAAATTCATCCTGTTAATGACACATCGGTCGAGTTGTTGAAAATATCGATTGCGATTGCGGTATTGATTACAGCCGTTGGGATGATTTTTCAAAACCCTTTACATTCTTTAGGCAGACGATTGCGTATAACCGAAGGGGAGAACTTCAAGATTTGGCAAATGCCTCTGACAATTTTAGCGGGAGCATTGTTAGGTTTTTTGGTCTCGTTAACATCAGTCGGAGCGGGGGCGCTAGGCGCCGTATTTTTAGCTTATTTATACCCTTTAAGATTGACTCCTTCTCGTCTTATTGCAACAGATATAGCTCATGCAATCCCTTTGGCATTGTTTGCTGGAATAGGGCACCTTTTGATCGGGAATGTGAATTTTGGATTGTTAGGAAACTTATTAATCGGTTCTATTCCTGCTGTTATTTTGGGAGCTTTTTTGTCATCGCGTCTACCACATGCACTGTTACGGGGGATTTTATCGTTCGTATTATTGGCGATAGGGATAAAACTGTGGCTCTCTGTGGTTACTTAAGGGGAAAGAATGCGTAAGAATATTGTATGGCATGGACATAATATATCAAAAAAAGTGCGTGGGGATGGAAAGGAACAATATCCTTGTATCATTTGGTTTACCGGTTTGAGTGGTTCAGGAAAATCTACGATAGCTAATGCTCTAGAAAGTAAACTAAGCGAAATAGGCAAACATACCTATTTACTTGATGGGGATAACATTCGTCACGGGTTAAATAAAGACTTAGGGTTTAGTGATAATGATCGGATGGAAAATATTCGTCGGATCGGAGAAGTTAGCAAGCTGTTTATTGATGCAGGATTGATTGTGATCAGTGCATTCATTTCACCATTTCGTTTGGATCGGAAGCAAGCTCGCATGTTGGTTGAAGAGAGGGAATTTATCGAAGTCTTCATTGATACACCGTTAGAAATTTGTGAACAACGGGATCCTAAAGGGCTTTACAAAAAAGCTCGAAAAGGGGAGGTTCCTACATTTACCGGTATAAGTTCTCCATATGAAATCCCTGAAACTCCTGAAATTCATATTCAAACAGATAAGCTGAGTATTGAAGAATCGGTGAACGTTATTCTCAAGTATTTACATCAAAAAGGATATTTTCATGCTTCAACACATTGATATTAATGACATTATCACTGTTGCCCAAAGGGCTGGCGAAGGGATTATGGAGATTTACGCAAAAGATTTTAATGTCGAATACAAAGATGATAAAAGTCCACTTACTGAAGCTGATCAGAGGGCTAATGAAATTATTATTGATGGGTTAAACGCACTATCGGTCCAATTTCCTATCCTTTCTGAAGAAGGGAAAGAGATACCCTACGAAGAACGGAAGGACTGGGAATACTTTTGGATAGTTGATCCTCTAGACGGAACCAAAGAATTTATCAAAAAAAATGACGAGTTTACGGTCAATATTGCTTTAATTTACAAAAATACTCCCATACTCGGGGTAGTTTATGCCCCTGCTTTGGATGAAATGTATTGGGCAAAACGAGGAGAAGGCGCGTTTAAAAATGGAGAGCGTTTGCCTCTGAAAATGAATAATACACCAGACAAAATACTTACCGTTGTAGCATCAAAGTCTCATCTTTCAGAAGAAACAAAAGTGTTTATCGATCATTTAAAATCCACTACCCAACATTTGATATTCGTATCGAAAGGTAGTTCTTTAAAACTTTGTATGGTAGCAGATGGAAGTGCCGATATCTATCCGCGTTTAGCACCTACTATGGAATGGGATACGGCAGCTGCACAGGTTATTGTGACAGAAGCAGAAAAAGCGGTTATTCACAATATTACCGGTGAAATATTAGTATATAATAAAAGAAATCTTACAAATCCATACTTTATTGTACAAGGGACACGTGTATGAGTCGAATATTGAATTTTATTGGACGTGAAAAAGAACTTTTTTTCCAAGATATCAACCAACATGAAATTAAGTTGTCTAATATCGTTTCATCTTCTACCTTTTTAGTGATTGGCGGAGCCGGTTCGATCGGGCAGGCCGTTACCAAAGAGATATTTAAACGTAACCCGAAAAAATTGCACGTTGTTGATATCAGCGAAAATAATATGGTCGAATTGGTACGGGATATCCGAAGCTCGTTCGGCTACATCGACGGAGATTTTCAAACGTTTGCGCTCGATATTGGGTCTATAGAATACGATGCGTTTATCGAGGCAGATGGGAAATACGATTACGTCCTTAATCTTTCGGCGCTCAAGCATGTTCGAAGTGAAAAAGATCCATTTACCCTTATGCGCATGATTGATGTTAATGTTTTTAATACGGATAAAACACTACAGCAATCGATCCGAAATGGGACGAAAAAATATTTTTGCGTATCCACCGACAAAGCAGCCAATCCGGTCAATATGATGGGAGCTAGCAAACGGATTATGGAGATGTTTTTAATGCGAAGAAGTAAAGATATCTCTATTTCAACGGCACGTTTTGCCAACGTTGCATTTAGCGACGGCTCACTGTTGCATGGGTTCAACCAGCGTATTCAAAAACGCCAGCCGATCGTGGCCCCCAATGATATCAAACGCTATTTTGTTACACCGCAGGAATCGGGAGAATTGTGTCTGATGTCGTGTATTTTCGGCGAAAACCGCGACATCTTTTTTCCGAAACTTAGTGAGGCACTTCATCTGATTACGTTTGCCGATATCGCTGTGAAATATCTCGAAAATCTGGGATACCAACCTTATCTGTGTGAAAGCGAAGATGAAGCGAGAGCCTTAGCCGCGACATTACCGGCTCAGGGAGAATGGCCGTGCCTCTTTACCGCCAGCGATACGACAGGTGAAAAAGATTTTGAGGAGTTTTTTACCGACAATGAGACGCTTGATATGGAGCGGTTCCATAATCTCGGAGTGATAAAAAACGAACCGGTCTATGACGAATCGAAGCTTAACCACTTTAGGGAAACGATTGATCGGATGAAAGCGGCGCGTGCATGGACAAAAGATCAGATAGTCGAGTTGTTTTTTGAGATGATCCCCAATTTCGGTCACAAAGAGACCGGAAAATATCTCGACGGGAAAATGTAAATGATCAGTGAAACCGTAAAATTTATCCAAAACCTTTATCGGACAGAAGAATTTATCCCTCTGCATGAGCCTCGTTTTAACGGCAATGAAAAAGCGTATCTAAACGAGTGTATCGACAGTACGTTCGTTTCGAGCGTAGGCAAGTTTGTCGACCGGTTTGAAGCGGAATTTGCGCGCACCGTCGGAGCCAAATATGCCGTTGCTACGGTCAATGGAACGGCAGCATTGCATATTTCCCTCATTTTGGCAGGGGTAGAACGGGATGATGAAGTGATCACTCAGCCGCTTACGTTTATCGCCACGGCGAACGCGATCAGCTATATCGGGGCAAAACCGGTCTTTCTGGATGTGGATTTGGAGACGATGGGGTTAAGTCCGGATGCGCTTAAGTACTTTTTGGAACAAGAATGTGTACTTAGCGATGGCCGATGCCTGAATCGTTCCACCGGAAAAACGATCAAAGCGTGCGTACCGATGCACACGTTCGGTCATCCCTGCCGCATCGATGAGATCAAAGTGGTATGTGATGCATGGCATATTGTATTAGTCGAAGATGCGGCAGAGTCTCTGGGCAGTTACTACAAAGCAAAACACACCGGAACTTTTGGAACTCTCGGTGTATTTAGTTTCAACGGCAACAAGATCATCACGAGCGGCGGCGGCGGTGTTATTGTCACCGATGATGAGGTTTTGGCTAAACGAGCCAAACATATCACGACGACTGCGAAGATCCCTCATAAATGGGAATACGTCCATGATGAAATTGGTTATAACTATCGTCTCCCGAATCTTAATGCAGCACTGTTATGCGCACAGCTTGAACAACTGGAAAGTTTTTTGGAGAACAAACGGTTGTTGGCTAATGAGTACAAAGAGTTTCTTGCATCTCAAAATATTCTATTCATAGAAGAACCGGAAAACGCCCGATCCAACTACTGGCTGAATGCTGTCTTGTTAGACGATTTACAACAGCGTGACGAATTTTTAGACTATACAAATAATAACGGTGTTATGACACGACCGATTTGGGCATTGATGAATAAACTTGAAATTTTTAAATCGTGTCAGCACGATGCACTCACAAACTCCCTCTTTTTGGAAGAGCGTGTCGTCAATATTCCAAGCAGTGTCCGGCTATGAAACCGAAAATCCTCTTGATCGGTGGCGGTGGACACTGCAAATCGGTGATAGATGTGATTGAGATGGAAGGTTCGTTTTCGATTGCAGGAATTATCGATCAAAAAGAACTAGTTGGGAAAAAAGTGCTTGGATACGAGGTGGTCGGTTGTGATGACGATTTAGAAGAGCTTTTTGCAGGTTTTACACATGCGATCATAACCGTCGGGCAAATTAAATCTCCTGATGTGCGGATAAAGCTTTTTAATCGATTGAAAACGATCGGTTATGAAATTCCGTCGATCATTTCTCCAAAGGCGTATGTATCCAAACATGCTACGGTTGATGAGGGAACCGTTGTGATGCACGATGCCCTTATTAATGCCAATGCAACGGTAGGAAAAAATTGCATTATCAACTCTAAAGCATTGATAGAACATGACAGTATTGTCGGCGATCATTGTCATATCTCGACGGGAGCCATCCTCAACGGAGGAACAGTTGTGAGTGAGGGGACATTTTTTGGAAGCAATACCGTATCCAAAGAGTACGCAATTATTGCGGAGAAATCGTTTATCAAAGCGGGGAGTGTGGTGAAATGAGTGTTTTTATTATCGCTGAAGCAGGGGTAAATCACAATGGCAGTCTCGAATTGGCTAAACGATTGATTGACATTGCCGCCGTAGCTGGGGCTGATGCCGTTAAATTTCAAACCTTCAGAGCCGATAAGCTCGTCTCTAAAACCGCTCAAAAAGCCGAGTACCAGCAACAGACAACCGATGCTAAAGAATCTCAGTATGAGATGATTAAAAGATTGGAGCTGGATGAAACCGCCCATCATGAATTGATTAGTTATTGCAAAACTAAAAATATCCTTTTTCTTTCTACCCCTTTCGACCATGATAGTATTGAATTACTCAATAATTTAGGAATGAATATTTTTAAAATTCCCAGCGGAGAAATTACCAATCTCCCCTATCTTTGCCACATTGGGTCGTTTCGAAAAGAGGTCATTCTCTCGACTGGAATGGCAGATCTGGGCGAAATCGAAGATGCCTTGGATATTTTAATCGCATCGGGAACACCGAAAGAGCAGATCACTGTTTTGCATGCGACGACGGAGTACCCATGTCCTATAGAAGATGTTAATCTGCGGGCGATGCAGACCATAGCGGTAGCCTTCGGGGTAAAGGCAGGTTATTCGGATCATACCAACGGTATCGAAGTACCTATTGCCGCTGTAGCGATGGGAGCATCAGTGATTGAAAAACATTTTACTCTGGATTGTACGATGGATGGACCTGATCATAAAGCGAGCTTGGAACCAGATGAGCTGATAGCTATGGTTAAAGCAATCCGAAATATCGAAAAAGCATTAGGAACAGGGATTAAAAAACCAAGCCCAAGTGAAGCAAAAAACATGAGCGTTGCTCGTAAAAGTATCGTTGCATCACGATCAATTGTAAAAGGTGAGCGTTTATGTGCTGAAAACATCACTGTAAAACGTCCAGGGAATGGTATCAATCCGATGCGATGGGATGAGATTATCGGAACGATTGCACTTCAAGATTATCAGGAAGACGAGTTGATATAATACATTATAGAGAGGGACTCAAAATGACTAAGGCTTTTATACTAGACTTTTTAACGCAACATAAAAAAGAGCTAAATGAAAAATATGGTGTTGTTAAAATAGGTTTATTTGGCAGTTATGCCAGAGATGAGCAAAGAGAAGATAGTGATATTGATATAGCTGTTGAAATAGTAAAAGAAAGAAAAAATATCCATACTTTTTTAAATCTCAAGCGAGAGATGGAAAAAGCATTTGAGAAAAAAGTTGATCTAGGCATAGAAAGCACCCTTAAACCGTTGGCAAAAATTTATATTGCAAAAGAAATCATCTATGTCTAAACGAGACGAAAAACTTTTTATTAATGATATTAAAGAATCAGTAGATGCGATTTTGGAGTATGTTGAGGGAATGAGCTTTGATGAGTTTATCACTGATCGAAAAACCTACAGTGCTGTTATTAGAGAATTTGAGATAATAGGAGAGGCAAGTAAGCATTTATCGAATGAACTGCTTGAAAAATATTATGATGTTGATTGGAGAGATATTAAAGATTTTAGAAATTTGTTAATTCATGAATACTTTGGCGTAGATTTTGAAATTGTCTGGAATACGTTGCATCAGGATTTGCCTAGTTTAAAGTCTGTAATTGAAGAGATGTCAAAAGAGCAGCCTAATGACTAACCGTAAAGTCTGTATTGTTACCGGAACCCGAGCTGAGTATGGGCTTTTGTATTGGTTAATGAAAGAGATAGAAGCCGATAGTGATTTAGACCTTCAAATCATAGTAACAGGAATGCACTTAAGCCCTGAATTTGGTTTGACATATAAAGAGATTGAAAAAGATTTTACGATTACTAAAAAAATCGAAATGCTCCTTTCCAGCGATACCTCTGTAGGGATTTCCAAATCGATGGGACTTGCACAGATCTCTTTTGCGGAAGCCTATGAAGAGTTAAAACCAGACATAGTTGTAGTACTTGGAGATCGATATGAGATATTCAGTGCCGTGAGTGCTGCTATGATAGCCCGTATCCCTATCGCGCATCTACACGGTGGTGAAACGACGGAGGGGGCGTTTGATGAGTCGATACGCCACAGCATAACCAAAATGGCCCATCTGCATTTTACCGCTGCCGAAGAGTACCGAAACCGTGTGATACAGCTGGGCGAACATCCTGAGCGTGTGTATAATGTCGGAGGGATGGGGATAGAAAATATCAAACGGCTCAAACTCTTGGATAGAGAAGCGTTTGAAGAAAGTATCGGTTTCACGCTTGGCAAAAAAAATCTACTCGTTACTTTTCACCCTGTAACATTGGAAAGTTCTACATCCTCGTCACAGTTTCAAGAACTTCTTAATGCTATCGATGAATTAGGGGAAACTCATATCATTTTTACCAAAGCCAACAGTGATACGGACGGCCGTATTATCAATGAGATGATCGATGAATACGTTTCCAAAAATCCTTATAAATCCGTAAGCTTTGCCTCCTTGGGGCAGTTACGCTACCTCAGTGCGTTGCAATACGTCGATGCGGTATTAGGTAACAGTTCCAGCGGTCTTGCAGAAGCCCCAAGTTTTAAGATTGGAACCATCAATATCGGTGATCGTCAAAAAGGGCGCTTAAAAGCTGTAAGTGTCATTGATTGTGAGCCGAACAAAAATGATATCAAAAAAGCATTTGAAAAACTTTATTCACAAGAGTTTCAAGCAAATTTAAAAGATGTACAAAATCCTTATGGTAATGGATGTGCGAGTCTTAAAATAATTGAGGTTTTGAAAAAGATTGATTTAAATAATATCTTAAAAAAATCGTTTTTTGATTTGGAGTTCCAATTATGAACATCTTCAAAAGTGAAATGGCCCAGCACCACTTTCCTAGAAGCGAAAGAAATATAAGAGCCTTAGCAATACTCAGAGGTGTAACTTGTGGGGTTGAATATGCTGAGAGTTTTATGCTTTTGAAGGAAATCTTGTGAGCATGGAAATAGCTGTAGAAAAAAACTATACAGAACTTATCGATCAAATAGGTGATTTGCTTGTTCTGGGTAGACAAAAAGCGGTTCAAAATGTCAATACTATTTTGGTGCAAACATACTGGGAAATAGGTAGATATATTGTAGAATTTGAGCAAAATGGAAATGAGAAAGCCGAGTACGGCACGGCACTTTTTGAGAAGCTCTCAAAAGATTTGACTACGGCTTATGGAAAAGGTTTTGGTCGGTCAAATTTACTTTATATGAGAAAGCTTTATTTGACATTTCAAATAAGTGGGACACTGTCCCACAAATTGACGTGGAGTCATTATTATGAGATATTAAAAGCAGATTCGGATCTTGAAATCGGCTTTTATGCCAAGCAAACTGAAAAAGAGAAATGGAGTGTGCGAGAGTTAAAACGACAAATGAAAAGTATGTTATTTCACCGTTTGGCACTAAGTACTGATAAAGAAGGTGTGCTAAGATTAGCTAGTGAGGGTCATGAAATAGAACAGCCCGAAGATTTGATAAAAGACCCTTTTGTGTTAGAGTTTTTAAACAATACCAATACCTTGAAAGTGATTTGGAAGAGCGACTCATCTCAAATCTTCAACAATTTTTACTTGAACTTGGGAAAGGCTGTGCATTTATTGGCAGACAATATCGTATGAGTATCGGTGGAAAACATTTTAGGGTTGATTTGCTTTTTTACCATCGAATCTTAAAATGTTTTGTGCTGATTGATTTAAAACGAGGTGAAATAGACCATCAAGATGTAGGGCAAATGAATCTGTATCTCAACTATTTCAAAAAAAAGGAAGCAACAGAGGGTGATAATGAGCCAGTGGACATTATTTTGGGGGCATATAAAAATCATATTTTGGTAGAATATGCAACAGATAGCATTGCAAATAAAATACTCCTCGCAAAATATCAGCTTTATCTTCCGGATAAACAACAACTTGAAAATGCATTAAATAGGTTATTAGAGCTATGAAGCATTTGAAAAATTGTATTCCGATGAATTTCAAAAGAGTCTTAAAAAGTATCGATTTGTCAAATATCTTAAAAAAATCATTTTATGATTTAGGAAATGTCTTATGAAATCAGTAGACAACATCAAAATAACCTCCCTATCAACCATACGTGAAGCCCTTAAAATCATCGATACCGGAGCGATGCAGATCGCTATCGTCGTCGATGAGAACGACAGATTGGTCGGTACACTTACCGATGGTGATATTCGCAGAGGATTGTTAAACAATCTCACCTTAGATGATTGCATCGAAAGTATCATTTTTAAGACACCCACCATTGCGACGCTGAGCGATACCAAAGAAGATATTTTTAAAAAAGCATTGGGAAAAAAACTCCATCAGATACCGATCGTGGATGATGAATATCGGGTAATCGGTATCAAAGAGATCGAGGAACTGATCAGGCCTCGTGTTAAATCGAATAAAGTAGTCCTGATGGTGGGCGGATTGGGCACGAGACTTTATCCTCTTACGGAAAATACCCCCAAACCGATGCTAAAAGTGGGCAACAAACCGATCCTGCAGACCATTGTCGAAAAATTCGCAGAGTATGGATTTGTAAATATCGTGATGTGTGTAAACTATAAATCACATATTATTCAGGACTATTTCGGAGACGGAAGTGCATTTGGCATCAATATCGAGTATATTTTAGAAGAGCAGCGGATGGGGACGGCAGGAGCACTGAGTTTGCTCCGTTCCGTTCCCTCTGAGCCCATTTTTGTGATGAACGGGGATCTGCTTACCAATGTCAACTTTGAACATCTTTTGGATTACCATATTTCTCAAAATTCTATGGCTACAATGGGTGTGCGTGAGTATGATTTTCAGGTTCCTTATGGCGTTGTCAATATCGAAGGGAGCCGTATCCTTTCGATCCAGGAAAAGCCTATTCACAAGTTTTTTGTCAGTGCCGGAATTTATATGCTCAGCCCCGAAACACTCAGTATGATTCCACAAAACGAATTTTACGATATGCCGACCTTGTTTGAGGTACTGATTAAAAATGATAAAAGAACGATCTCTTTTCCGATCCGTGAGTATTGGCTCGACATCGGACGGATGGAAGAGTATGAACGGGCAAATAGCGAGTATAGCGGAGTATTTAGTTGAAAGTATTGTTAATCGGATACGGATCGATCGGTAAGCGCCATTATGAAGTACTCAGTGAGATTGATCGGGTCACACAAATTGATATAGTAACCGCTCAGACACTTTCAGAACTGACAACGTATAAGACGATTGATCAAGTCGAAAATTTGGAGAGTTACGACTACATAGTCATTGCATCAGAGACGTACAAACATTTTGATCAAATCGACTATTTGGAAAAAAATACAAAAAATAAAATTATTTTGTGCGAAAAACCGCTCTTTGATACGTATCGGAATATTGAAGTTAAAAACAACTCTGTGTATGTAGGCTATGTTTTGCGATTTCATCTTCTTCTTCAAAAAATACGTGTTCTTTTGAAAGGAGAAGAACTTTTATTTGCGCAAATAAAATGCGGTTCTTATCTGCCATCTTGGAGACCCGGAATTGACTATAGAAAAAGTTACAGTGCTTCAAAAGAGCAAGGAGGAGGGGTATTGCTGGACTTGAGCCATGAAATCGATTATACGCAATGGCTCTTTGGAACGGTGAATACCATTTCCTCCATTCAGTCAAAAATATCAGATTTGGAAATTGATTCGGATGATATAGTTATGGCAGTTGGGAAAACGGATAAAAATGCAGCTTTTAGCATCTCTATGGATTATATTAGTAAAATTTCAATGCGAGAAATAACTGTTCATACAAATGAAAAAACCATACAAGCAGATTTAATCAAAAATACATTGCAGGTCGGTACAAAAGAAGGTGGTGTCGAAACGGTTGAAATCGAAAGTTTTGATCGAAATGATCTTTTCCGGAAAATGCACCTTTCGGCTTTAGGGGAAAAAGAAAATTTGTGTACGCTGGAAGAGGGCTTATCCGTGATGAAAACGATATCTATGATTCAGGAACAAAATAATGGTTAAAGTATTGTGCACGATTTGTGCTCGGGGCGGCTCAAAAGGGGTCAAAAACAAGAATGTCAGACTGCTTCACGGGAAACCTTTGATTGCTTATACTATCGAGCAGGCAAAAGAGTCCGGTTTGTTTGAACACATCGTCATCAGTACCGATTCGGATCTGATTGCGACGGTTGCACAGGAATATGGGGCAGAGGTATTTTTCAAACGTTCCGAAGAGATGGCATCCGATACCGCCGGAAAATTGGACGTTATCAAAGATGCCTTTCTCCGATCCGAAGCCCATTATCAAACAACCTTTGATTATCTGATCGATTTGGATGCCACGGCACCGCTGCGAAATGTTCAGGATATTATTGACTCGTATCAGCAGTTTTTAAAAGATGACAATGACAACCTGATTACCGCGATGCCCTCACGCCGAAGCCCCTATTTTAATTTGGTCGAAGTGGATGGTGCGGGTAAAGTAGCATTGTCCAAAAAATTGGAGAGCGGGATCGTACGAAGACAGGATGCCCCCAAAAGCTATGATATGAATGCATCGATTTATATTTGGAAGCGTAATACCCTTTTGGATGAAAGTACCCTTTTTCTCGAAAAAACAGGTCTTTATGTAATGCCGGAAGAACGCTCCATTGATATCGATACAGAACTTGATTTTGAATTTGTAGAGTTTTTGATGAGGAAACAAAATGCTTAAAAACAAAGTAGTCGTTATCACCGGCGGAGCAGGGTTGATCGGTAAAGAGTTCGTCAGTGCCGTCGTTGAACAGAACGGTATCGCTGTTATTGCAGATATCCATGAGGAAACAGGCAATACGGTAAAAAATCTTTTGTCGAAAGAGTTAGAGACGCAAAATATCGATTTTGTAAAGTTGGATATCACATCTAAAGAGTCTTTACTGCAAGTAATCGCATATTTGGATCAAAAATATGGGAAAATTGACGCTCTGGTCAATAATGCCTATCCCCGTAATAAAAATTATGGGAAACATTTTTTTGATGTTGAGTATGCTGATTTTGCGGAAAATGTGAGTCTGAATCTCGGAGGATACTTTTTAGCTTCCCAGCAATTTGCACAGTATTTTCATACGCAAGGATATGGCAATATTGTAAATATTTCCTCTATCTATGGTGTTATAGCTCCAAAATTTGAGATTTACGCAGATACCCCTATGACAATGCCGGTAGAGTATGCCGCGATCAAATCCGGATTGCTTCGTTTAACACAATATATGGCAAAATATTTTAAAGGGATGAATATTCGGGTTAATGCTCTTAGTCCGGGGGGGATTTTTGATCATCAACCTGAACTTTTTTTAGAAAGTTACAAAAAGCAGTGCCTTAATAAAGGGATGCTGGATAAAAGCGACCTCAAAGGCACTTTGGTTTATTTGCTGAGCGATATGAGCCAATATGTCAACGGACAAAATATCATCATAGATGATGGGTTTAGTATATAAGGAGATAAAATGGTTAAAAAAAAGATTTTTTGGTGCAAAAATTGTTTAAATATGTCGACAAGACCTCGGATCGATTTTGATGAAAGAGGCTGGTGTAACGCATGCCAATGGATGGAAGAGAAAAAAGTGATGGATTGGGCTCCAAGAGAAAAAGAGCTGGTTGAATTGCTGGATAAATACCGTTCAAACAATGGCAATTTTGATTGTATCGTCCCCGTAAGCGGAGGTAAAGACGGGTCCTATGTTGCTCATACTTTAAAGCATAAATACAAAATGAATCCATTGGCAATTACGGTGAGACCTGCGTTAGCACTGGAAATAGGGGATACTAATCTTTATAATTTTATCCATTCCGGATACAATCATATTCATATATCGACTAATCCAATAGTTTTGGATCGATTAAATAAATATGGATTTATCGAAAAAGGGTTTCCTTATTATGGCTGGTTGATTGCAATCATGACAGCAGTCATTAAAACAGCGGCAAACTTTAAAATCCCCCTTATTTTTTATGGTGAAGATGGTGAGACGGAGTACGGCGGATCGACAGAGAGTAAAAATAAAGCACTGTATAATATCGAATATATGAAAAGGGTCTATCTAGAAGGTGGGCATGAAAAAGTATTTGAGCGAATCAAACAAGATGGTGACATTAGTGAGTCCGATCTCTCATTTTTCACTTTTCCTTCAGATGATGAGATTTCAGAAGTGGGATTATCTTTTACCCATTGGTCCTACTTTGAAGCATGGGATTCGTATCGAAACTATATTGTTGCAAAAGAACATTGCGGTTTGATTGAAAAAGAAGAGGGTAATCTGGATACTTTTACAAACTTTGCCCAAAATGATCAAGCGTTATATGCACTTCATGCTTATCTTATGTATTTAAAATTTGGGTTTGGACGAGCTACGCAAGATGCCGGTATCGAGATTAGAAGAGGTGCTATGACACGGGATCAGGCACTAAATTTGGTCCGTATGTATGATAATGCTTACCCTTATGAACTTATTGATACGTATTTAGAATACTATCAAATGACGAAAGAAGAATTTGATGCCGTATTGGATAAATATGCGAATCAGGATCTTTTTGAAAAAATCGATGGAATTTGGCAACCTAAATTTGAAGCAGGGACAGAGTTTACTGTATGAATGTAGCTATTATTGATTACGGAATGGGGAATATAAAATCGGTAGTGAGTGCTTTGAAATACATCGGAGTCACAAATATAACTCTTTCCAATCAATATGACGTTTTAGATACAGCTGATAAACTCATATTACCCGGAGTAGGTTCGTTCAAGCAAGCTATGGAGACGATCAAAAGAATAGGGTTGGATCAATCTTTGCATGAGTTGGTAATCAACCGGCAAAAACCTATTCTGGGGATATGTTTAGGGATGCAATTAATGACCCGATCGAGCACTGAAGAAGCATTTACGGCAGGACTTGGTTTTATTGATGCAGAGGTAACCCGATTCGAACAGCATTCAGTCAGAATTCCGCATGTCGGTTTTAATCAAGTACGTGTCAATCCGGCTCTTAATCTTTACCATGAGATGGAAGGTGAGATTGATTTTTATTTTACGCACAGTTATAAAGCTTTAAGTGCACAACAAATCAATCAGTGTATGTGTGATTATGATGGTGAATTTATCGCCAGTTATGAACAAAACAATATTGCCGGTGTCCAATTCCACCCTGAATTAAGCCAAAATAACGGTTTGAAGTTATTGCAAAACTTCATCGAGAGGTTTTAATGTTAAGAAAACGGATCATTTTTACCTTGATTTACAGTAACGGTCATTTTATGCAAAGCCGTAATTTTAGATTGCAAAAAGTCGGCGACATTAATTGGCTCGAAAAAAATTATAAATTTCAGTCAATTGCTTTTGCTCTGGATGAATTAATCGTTTTAGATGCTACAAAAACTGAAAAATCAATAGCAACGTTCGCGCAAATTGTCAACCGCTTGGTCGATGATGTCTTTATCCCCATCGCGGCAGGTGGGGGGATCCGAAGTATCGAAGATGCTGAACTGCTTTTTAACAACGGTGCAGATAAAATTGTACTCAACACGCCTCTCGTAGAAGATCAATTGCTGGTTCGGGAACTGGTAAAAAAGTATGGGTCTCAAAGTATCATTGCATCGGTAGATTATAAAAAAGTGAATGGCATTTGTGAAGTTTACATTAAAAATGGAACCGAACGGATAGAGCACTCTCTCGTCGATTACCTCAAATATCTTGAAACTCTACAAGTTGGCGAAATCTATCTTAACTCCATTAATCAAGACGGGACCGGATTCGGATACGACTTTGAAACGATCTGCGAGGTTGTGGATACGATTAATACTCCATTAATCATAGCCGGTGGCGCCGGTAATGAAAAACATTTGAATGAAGGTTTGGAGATGAGTGGGATCAGTGCGGTTGCCACGGCAAATTTGTTCAACTTTATTGGGGATGGACTACCGCAAGCAAGGGGTAAAATCTTTAATAATGGTAAAAATATACGAAAGTAGTGCAATGATATTTGAAATAATCAATAAAATAAAATTTTGTATTTATGCTGACCGTATCGGACCGGATATGCCGTTTACACACTGGTTATTGCATTACAAATCCTCAATGAAGAAACTGTGTAAAAAGAAATTTTTACATTTTGGCGACAATGCTGAATTTCGGGTAGGGGGATATGCGGTTTTTTGTTCTCAAATAGAAATTGGCAATAATGTTATTATCCGGCCTAATACAATGTTGTTTGCAGATGAATACGCAAAAATTATCATAAGCGATAATGTTATGATTGGCTCAGGTGCCCACTTTTATGTCAATAATCATAAATATGATGATACCACTATCCCGATAATAGAGCAGGGTTATTACCCGTCGAAAGATATTCTTGTAAAAGAAGGGGCTTGGATAGGGGCTAATGCCATTATTTTGCCCGGTGTAATTATCGGTAAAAACAGTGTCATCGGGGCCGGAAGTATTGTGACAAAATCTCTTCCGGATGGGGTTGTCGCCGCAGGAAATCCAGCCAGAATTATTAAGACCATAGCTGTATGAAATTAATCTATTTATTTCGGTCCTTTTTCTTTTTTCTTTTTCTCAAAAAAAAGCATTATGATATTATTTTTTATTATCCTGCCCATTTTAATCGGGGAGAGGGTGGAAAAAATGTTTTTTTCGAGCCCTTATACGCTTTGTGTAAAAAAAACAATCTTTGCTTCCTGATACTGGAAGAGCCGGAACTTTTTCAAAACAGCTCTCTCCGCAATGCAGAAGCTGTTCCCTTTGATGCTATCCTCATTCTTATCCTGATTTTACGGAAGTTGATACCTCTGAGACTGTTTCACACCTTTGAACACAGAGAATGGTTTATTGCAAAAATCCTCAAGCCTTTATTTTTCCGAAAAATAAGTTTTAGCAACTACATTGTTTTATCCAACAGTATGCTGGGTTTTTTCAGAGGGTTGAATCCTGATGCAAAATTGTACGATTATCAGCATGGTTTGATTATGTCTGAACATTTGGGGTATGTTGACAATGATCATATGACCGCACCCTGGATAAAACTCAATGAAGCGAATGTTTTAGTCTATGGAAAAGGATTTCAGGAGCTGTTAAAACACGCAACAGCCGATCGATATTATCAGGAACATTGTTTTGTTCTTGGTCAAAATCTGACAAGCTGTTTACGCCATAATTATGGAAAACGGACGATTTTATTTTCGTTGCAGTTCGCAGATCCCGATCCCGTTTTTAATACGAAAATACGTGACATAATCGAAGGTTTTTTCAAAAAATACCAGAACTTTTTTCGCACAAATAATATAAAAATTTTACTGAAACATCATCCGAGATTTCAGAATGATATTGATCCTAGCCCTTTATTTTGTTTTGACTTTACCGAGCTGTATACGGGAGATTTGCAAACAGCCATGGAGCAATGTGATGTTCATATGACATTTGACTCCACAACGACTTTTGAAATGGCATCGGCCGGGATACCGACATTATTAATAAAAAATGAGCTGATGAGTCCTGAATATTATGTCAGAGACTATCACTATCCGCTCGGCACCCAAAGTGACGAGGGGATGATTGAAGTGCTAACCCAATACCTCAATACTCCTGCTGCGTATCATGAAGATTCCCATAATGTTTACCGTTGGTATAAGTCGTATTATGAAGAGATCGACGATCGTTTATTTATATCATTAATGAAAGAGACTATCAGTGAAGAAGATTAGGATATTTTTAGGCGCTTACATCAACAGTACAAATGCACAAAATCTGAATTGTCTCGCGTTGGCCAGACATCTTGATAAAGAAAAATTTGATGTTTATGCACTCGAGCTCTATTCGGGAAATCTCGACAATCCCCCTATATATGGTGTGAAAACATTTCGCTGTTTTTATCCTCACAAGATTTCAAAATATCTTGGGTATCTGTGGGGAATTTATCATTGCGATGTGGCATATCTGCCAAAGGGAGAAGTCGATTTATGGAACCATTTTTGGCTAAAACGGCTTGGCAAAAAAAGTTTCAACACCGTGGAAGGAATTTTGGACTCCTTGGCTATTGAAAGTGCCGGCGGGGAAAAAGTTGCGGTGAATCGGTATAAAGCATTTGAAAAACTCTATTCGATAACAAATTTCATGCGTACCTATAATCAGCAAAAATACAGCATTGCTTCTGAAGAAAAGATCCTTTATTTGGGAACAGATATCGACACTTTTTTAAATGAAACGAAACAAGCCAGCCAGCTTAAGCATATCGTTTTGATCGGTAACGACTTGATTCGCAAAGGGATCAGCGATTATTTGACATTGGCGCACTGTTTTCCAATGCTAACGTTCCATATCGTTGGTACCGGAAACGGGCAGATTGATGTTACGCAGGAAATCCGAAAAAGGAATCTTGAAAATATCGTTTACCATGGAGGATTGACACACGCCAGTCTTGTGGAACTATTGAAAACCATCGATCTTCATCTTTTTCCGTCTCGTTCAGAAGGATTTCCGAAAGTCACGCTGGAAACGGCTGCGGCAGGTGTCCCCTCATTGGTGTATTCCGATTACGGTGCAAGCGAATGGATTACACATCGGCATGATGGATTCGTGGTCGACACGATAGATCAAATGCAAGAGATAATCGATGAACTCATACATTCTCCCGCGCTCTTACAGACAACTTCTCGTAACGCTATTGAATTGGCCAAAAGATTTGACTGGAAAGTCCTGATCAAGGATTGGGAACATATCATAGAAAAATTGGCGGAAGAGGGACTTTTAGATGAAGAATGAAATTAAATGTAATTCGGAGAAAAATAATGGATAATATACATATTTCTATTGTCACACCTGTTTATGGATGTTGTGGAAGTTTGAATGATCTCTATTTAAGACTGGAAAAAACATTATCATCCATTACAAATGATTTTGAAATCATTATGATTAATGATGCAAGTCCTGATAATGCATGGAAGGGTATAAAAGAGTTGGCAAGTAAAGATTCGCGGGTAAAAGGGATCGATCTATCCCGCAATTTTGGTCAGCATTATGCGATAACAGCCGGCTTGGATTATGCAAAAGGTGATTGGGTAGTTGTAATGGATTGTGACCTTCAAGATCAACCCGAAGAGATCATCAAATTGTATAATAAAGCGCAAGAGGGCTATGATATTGTTTTTGCCAGTAGAGTTGAAAGGCAAGATAATTATTTTAAAAGATTAGGGTCAAAATTTTTCTATAATCTATTGAGTTATTTAACAGATACACAACAAGATGCATCTGTGGCAAATTTTGGAGTTTATAGCAGGCAATCAATCGATGCTATTTTGTCAATGAAAGACCAAATAAAATATTTCCCAGTTATGACAAAATGGGTAGGATTCAATACGGTAACAATTCCAATTAAACATGCGAAAAGAACTTTTGGCACTTCTTCTTATTCACTTCGTAAACTTTTATCCTTATCTATAGATATTATGTTGTCATTTTCTGATAAACCTTTAAAAATAACAGTAAAAACAGGCTTCTTTATTTCAAGTATATCTTTTATGATCGCCTGTATAGTGTTAATGAAATCACTACTAACTGGATATCAAGTGCCAGGGTGGGCAAGTATGATGATGTCACTATGGTTTTTAGGAGGATTAATAATCATGGTATTGGGTATTATTGGTATTTATATCGGTAAAACATTCGATCAAACAAAAAATAGACCTGTATATATTATAAAAGATGTAATATGAAAATAATATTGTTTTTAATGAATGAAAAAGGAAAAAAAGTTTTAGAAGCGATATGTACAAGATATGCTCCTGCAATGGTAGAATACGTGGTAGGCAGTAAAGACCAAAATGTACAAAACGATTACTACGAAGATATTGTATCTATTTGTAAACAAAACAATATTGTTTTGTTTGACCGAAATGAATATGATGAAAATAATAAAACGAATTTGTACAAATTTGCTATCGGTTGGCGTTGGCTAATCAAAGATAGTGAAAATTTAATTGTATTACATGATTCTATTTTGCCTAAGTACAGAGGTTTCGCCCCTTTGGTTAATGCACTGATCAATCAAGAAAATGAGGTAGGGGTTTCTGCTATATTTGCTAATTCGGAATTTGATAAAGGTGACATATTAGGACAAAAAAAAATAACGATTACCTATCCACTAACGATAGGTGAAGCTATAGCTGAAGTTTCAAAATTATATCAACAACTGGTAATTGAAGTAATTGACAATATTGATAACCATACATTTGTCCCCTTGGTGCAAACTGAAAGTGAAGCAAGCTATAGTATATGGAGAGATGAAGAAGATTATCATATAGAGTGGAATAATCATGCAAGTGATATCATACGCTTTATTAATGCAGTCGGATTTCCTTATTCGGGGGCATTTTCCATTATTGATAATAAAAAAGTTAGAATATTAGAAGTTTCTGAATTTGGTGATGTTGTTATAGAAAACAGAGATGTCGGGAAAATGATTTTCATTGATCAAGGGAGCCCAGTGGTTATATGTAAAAACGGATTAATAAAAGTTGAAAAAATGGTAAGTGAAGAAGGCGATAATTTATTACCAATGACAAAATATAGGGTTAGATTTAAATGATAGGTTATTTATATATTGTAGGAACTATTTTTTTTACTGTTTACGGACAGTTGATACTTAAATGGCGAATTACTACCTACGGAGCATTGCCTGAGCTTTTTTCCGATAAATTGATTTTTTTGATTAAGCTGCTTTTTGATCCTTGGATATTCAGCGGTTTTGCATCAGCATTTATTGCTTCTTTTTTTTGGATGGCGACGATGACAAAATTTGAGCTGAGTTTTGCCTATCCTTTTATGAGCGGTGCATTTGTATTAGTTTTTTTATTTTCGGTTTTTTTCTTGAATGAACCTGCAACTTGGCAAAAAGTTGCAGGTTTAATTTTAATTGTTACTGGAATTATTGTGACGAGCAGGAGTATTTAAATGGTCCCATTCAATAAACCGCCTTTAACCGGCAACGAAGAACAGTATGTATTAGAAGCTATGAAAAGCTTTAAAATATCGGGAGATGGTCCTTTTACAAAAAAATGTCATACTTGGTTCGAAGAGAACTTGAAGTGTCAAAAAGCACTCTTAACTACCTCGTGTACACACGCTCTTGAAATGGCTGCGATTTTGATTGATATACAGCCTGGAGACGAAGTCATTATGCCAAGTTATACTTTTGTATCTACCGCAAATGCCTTTGTCCTTAGGGGAGCTAAAATTGTCTTTGTCGATATTCGGCCAGATACCATGAACATAAATGAAACCCTTATCGAAGCTGCTATAACCAAGCAGACAAAAGCGATCGTTCCTGTCCATTATGCAGGGGTGGCTTGTGAGATGGACACCATAATGGAACTAGCAGACAAATACAATCTCTATGTTATTGAAGATGCTGCCCAAGGAATGATGAGCAGTTATAAGGGCAAAGCACTTGGAACCATTGGACACTTGGGATCCTTTAGTTTTCATGAAACAAAAAACTATACCAGTGGCGGCGAAGGAGGCTTGTTAATTATCAATGATAAATGCTTTAGCGAACGCGCAGAGGTTATTCGTGAGAAAGGGACAAATCGTAGTCAGTTTTTTCGCGGAATGGTTGATAAATACAGCTGGGTAGATATAGGCAGCAGTTATTTGCCAAATGAGTTAAGTGCTGCTTATCTTTGGGGGCAACTCGAAAAAGTTGATGAGATACATAGTAATAGACTCCATTCTTGGGAATTATATTATTCCGGTTTAAAAGAGCTGGAAAATAAAGGCTTCATTGAACTACCAAAAATGCCAGATGAATGTACTCACAATGCACATATGTTCTATATTAAAGTTCAAGATTTAGAAAAGAGAACTGAGATTCTGGAACATTTAAAACAAAATGGTATTTTGGCTGTTTTTCATTATATTCCACTCCATAGCGCTGTAGCGGGCTTGACGTTTGGAGAGTTTATAGGCAATGATGATTTTACAACACAAGAAAGTGAACGGCTGATACGATTGCCTATCTACTATGGTTTGACAATAGAAGATTTGGAATTAATCATCAAATCAATAGTGGATTTTTATGAATAAATTAGGATTCTTACATCTAATTTCAAGTATGAAGTTTCATATTGTTTCTTTACTTGTAATCATTTTATATATCGCGCCATGGTTCATATTTGGGGAAGATGCTTATATGCGGATTGGCGATCATTTAGATTCCAATGTTATTTGGCACAAAATATTGATAGATAATAATCTCATATTCGCCTCTTCGTCCACAATAATTAATACTATGATGAATGGGATTCCACGCATAGCATTCGGAAATGAATTAGATATGGTACTGTGGCTAAATGTTTGGTTCGGAGTTGTCTATGCTCATGCTATCAATCAATTGCTTATGCGCGTAGTTGCGTATGTCGGTATGTTTTTTTTATTAAAAAAATATATTATTGTCGATCAATTATCCACTGCAAATAAAATAATTATACACGGTGTTGCACTGTCATTTGCTCTATTGCCTTTTTGGCCTTCAGCCGGCTTGTCTGTCGCTGGTCTGCCTTTGGTGTTATTCGCATTTTTAAATATTTATAAAAATAGAGACACATGGATTGAGTGGCTCATCATCGCATTTATCCCTTTTTACAGTTCTCTTGTTTTAGTTCATTTCTTTTTTCTATTATTGGCCTTTTCTTTTTTTATTTATGATCTAATACAAACCAGAACACTGCATCGCAAATTATTTTTTGCCATTACTTTTTTAACATTTATTTCTTTAATCATCAATTATCGATTGGTATTTGGCATGTTATTACCCAGTGATTTTGTATCCCATAGGAGCGAGATGTCAATTGCAAAAGCAATGAATGGTGATGTAAATAATATTTATTTATACTTAAAATCAATTTCCACCTATTTGGTTTATGGACATCATGCTCATGTTGAAACTTTTCATACCTATTTTATAGGTTTATCACTTTTTTTAGCAACGATGATCACACTAAAAAAATGGGATAAAGATTATCTTTTAATCCTAAAATTGATCATATTGCTTATCATATTTTCTTTTATTTTAAAATTGTGGTATTACCCTCCCTTTGATTATGTTAAAGAACAGGTTCTATTATTCAAAGAGTTTAATATGAGTAGAATCGCATGGCTTAATCCAATGCTATGGTATATTGTTTTCGCTCTGGCTTTAAGTATTATTGCCAGATATTTTAAATATTCCATTTATATTGTATCGATTTTACTACTATTGCAGATAGGCTATCTCTTTTCTAAGAGTGATTATTATGTTGGACAAAAGGCTGATCAGCCCTCATTTCAAGAATTTTATTCGCCAGAATTATTCTATGACATAAAAACGTATTTGAATTACGATGCAAACAAATCAACGGTGGCTTGTTTAGGATTTTTCCCTGCTGTTGCCCAATACAATGGAATGCAAACAATCGGAGGATATAGCGCAAATTATCCCTTAAGCTATAAATATGAATTTAGAAAAATTATTGAAAAAACTTTGAGTAGTAATTCTGATTTAAAAAAGGAATTTGATTATTGGGGAAGCAATTGTTATTTGCAAGTTTCACAATTGAAATCTGTATATATGGGAAATAAGCCTGAAGCCAAAATCATAAATGTGTCAGAACTTAATTTTCAGCAAATGAAAAAACTGAGTGTCACGTATCTGCTTTCTGCTTATGAACTGGAAAAGAATCCAGAAATCAGATTGCTGAAGGTCTTCCAAAATAAAGAGTATTTTTGGAAAATTTATGTGTATGAAATATAAAATTATTGTGGGATGGAAAAATTAATGAAAAGATTATATAGGGGATTAGTGCCAGAATTCGTCCGTCGAACTATAAAAGATCGTGAGACTTACCGTGAGTACGAAAATCTCAGAAAAACCCCTAAGCATACCTATTATCGATTTGATGAAACAAAAAGTATTTTTATACATATTCCCAAAGCTGGCGGAATTTCTATTATTAAAAGTCTTTATGGCGAAGAAGCAAACGGATTTGGCCATCCAACCTATGAAAGATTTTTACGCATGTATGGAAAGAGACGGTACGAAAGTTATTTTAAATTTACATTTGTACGAAATCCATGGGATAGATTGCTATCGGCCTATAATTTTTTAAAAAATGGGGGGATGAACCATTTGGATAAACAGTTTTCAGACGATGTGCTGAAAAACTATGATTCGTTTGAATCCTTTGTAATGGAGGGTATGAATGAAGCCAATATCGAAACATGGACTCATTTTATCCCCCAATATCGTTATATTTATGATGCACAGATGAATCTTGTTGTTGATTATGTCGGACGTTTTGAACATTTTGAGTTTGATTTTGAACATATCCGTTCGGTCCTGCAGCAAGGGTCATCACTGCAACACCGGAATAAAACAGGTGAGAGTAAAGAGGAAAATTACCGTGCGGCCTACACCCCTGAAATGATACAAAAGGTCGCAGAGTTGTATCAAAATGACATCCGGATGTTTGGATATGAGTTTTGATGAGATACTTTAAGGTGTTTAAGGAGCAAGGCTTTTTATGCTGACCAAGGTGATTAACCAAGCTAGCTGGAGCATGCTGGGATCGATATTCGGTTTTGCCGTCGGGTTTTTCGTAAAAATGTATCTGATCCGGGCTGTAGGAATGGATGATTTTGGAAAATATATCATTGGTCAGACCGTCGTTAGCACTGTCACGGTATTCATCGCCCTGGCCGTACCTCAGATATTGCTACGGTATTTGCCGGCGCTGCTCGCAAAAGGAAAACAGGAACAAGCTGATCATCTGGCGTCGTTTGGTCTGCAATATTCATTGGGGATCGGTGCTCTGTCTGCCGTAGTAGTAATGTTATTTCACTATCAGATTGCAGGTATATTTGCTGAGGCTGATCAAACGCTGAAAGAGATAGTGTTCTATTCAGCATTGTATATTCCTCTGACATTATACATGTCTACTCTCTATGCTGCCTACCGTTCTTTGTTAAAGATCAGGGAAATTGTATTTTACGGAACATTTGTCATTATTTCTGTCCGGGCGATTTTGACCTTTGTTGTTTTTACCTTTACGGATGATATCCGTTATTTTGTATGGATTGAAGTATTGACGCTTATATTTGTCGTCATTATTATGACCTTCAAATTTGACCGCTCAAAACTCTCTATATTGGTTCCGTTTCCTATTCGGCAGGTGTTTGAACATTTGGAAACCATACGGTTTGGAAAAAAAATGTATTTTTACGCTTTGGTCGGGTTTGGCGAAGGGTATGCGATTCTCCTGATTATGAGCACTTCGCTTCCGGCTTCGGATATCGGCGTTTATACGATTTTGACGACTATCGCAGGATTATCGGCATTTTTACTGGTAAATCTAAATTCTGTTTTTGCCCCTCTCATCTCAAAACTGAGTGCCGTGGGGGAGATGGAGAAACTCGAGTACCTCTTTAAAGACTCGACGTTTATCGTTAATATCATCACTGCTCCATTCATCGTTTTGCTGATGTTGTTTGCAAAAGATATTTTAGCCTTGTACGGGGATAATGTTGCGATGTTTGTCACCCCTCTTGCTATTTTGGTTTTTGGCAGTTATATCAATTTATTTGTTGGTAATTCCGGTATGCTGTTATTGATGGGAGGTAGGGAGAATGATGAAATCTATATTAAAGTAGGCAATGTTATTTTGATGCTGGGGTTGTCTCTTTGGCTGATCCCGCGCTTTGGACTGGAAGCGGCTGTTTGGCTTAATACCTCTTCTCTGATTTTGATCAATCTTCTGCATGTTTTTTTTGTGAAAAAAAGGTACGGATTCACACCGTGGACGGTGTCATCATTGTGGCTCTTGGTCATGACGCTTGGAGTGATCGGTGTGACGGGGTATTATAGACCGGACTATGTCGGGCAAGTCAGCGATTATCTTTTATACACTGTTATTATTCTGGCCGTTTACTGGTTGCCATTTTATAAAAAAATCATGTCGGTCGTGCAGATGATCAAGCATGAACGACAGTAGGAGCTTGGGATGGTGTCACTTCGTAGTAGCATAACAAATTTTTTCAGGGACTTCCATCAAAGGTTCTCGTTGGAGAAAATTCTGGTGATAGGCGATTCGCATGTCGAAGTCTTTTCCCATCGAAATTTTATCCAGGCTTTTCCGTTGACCTACTTTCGAGTTTGTTCTGTAGGCGGGGCAACCGCGTCCGGTCTTGAAAACCCGAATTCGACGACACAGGCATTCAAAAAATTTGATGAGGCTCTTCATCAAAAAGATTATGATAAAATCCTTGTGATGCTTGGAGAAGTTGATACAGGGTTTGTCATCTGGTATCGAGCCAAAAAGTATCAGGCTGATGTGAATGAGATGTTGAAAGAAACTGTCGATACGTACATCGGATTTATCAAAACATTACAAGCTTTTGGTCCGGTAGTGGTGATTAGTACCCCTTTGCCGACCATTGATGATAGCTCCAGAGGTGAGGTGGCTAATGCGCGGAGAGAAGTTGAAGCGACTCAAAGGGAAAGGACAGTGCTAACGCTTGAATTTAACCGTCAAATTTTGCAATTTTGCCAAGACCAAAATATCAATTACCTCGATTTGGATGAAGAGTGTCTGGGAGAAGATGATCTTGTCCGTTCAGATCTGAAACATAAGGATCCTGGGGATCATCATTATGATATTGGTAAATATTCAAAGATGCTAATTGATCGTTTAAAAGCATGTATTTAAGATAATTATATTTTATGGATGATGATGAAAAAAAAATATCTGCAACTGACCCCATTTTTTCCTACAGAAGAGAGCTTCCGAGGGCCTTATATTTTTGATCAGGTCAAAGCGATCACGAGAAACAGTGATTATGACGTTATCGTGATAAAATTGATGTCATTTTACGATAAAAACAGTGTCGTTAATTATGAGTATCAGGGTGTGAAGGTTTATAACTTTAAAGTGTTAGATTTTCCATCGTCTGTATTGCCTGGGTTATTTCAGGCTATCAACCTTTATAGATTAAAAGAGTTTATTCAAAAGACAATCGGTATTTCCATGTCTGATGTAGCCATAATACATTCACATGTTATCTATCCAGCGGGTGTTTTGAGCGTAGCTCTTGGTAATGAGTTTGGCATCAAAAATTTTATTCAGCATCATGGTTTGGATGTTTTTCAAACAGAGAACGGCAGGATATTAAAGGGTAAACTACGAGAACTTAATAGGAGCTATATGCATCGCAAGTTCATTGATATCGTCAATACAACAGATCTTAATGTCGGGGTGAGTCAAAAAGTGATCGATGCATTAGGGGCAATCAAAGGTTTTTGCAATCCTAATGCTTATATTTTGTATAATGGTGTTGATACGGGGAAATTTTATGAATTGGAAGAAGTGGAGCAATCCGATATTTTTACAATCGGGTGTATCGGCAACTTTTGGCCGCTAAAAGATCATCTAACACTGTTGAAAGCATTGAAAATAGTGGTGGAAAGCGGTAAAACACTTATAATCAAATTTATCGGGAGCGGACCGACACTGATTGAAGCAAAGGCTTTTATTGCAAAGCATAAGCTTGAGTCTTATGTTGAGTTTCATGCGGAAATTGATCATACTGAACTAAATATATTTTACAACTCGTTGGATTTGTTTGTCCTTCCCTCATATTATGAGGCATTGGGGTGTGTTTATACCGAAGCACTGCAAGTGGGCATACCGGTTATTGCCGTTAAAGGACAAGGAATTGAAGAATTGATCAAAAAAGAAGAACGAACATATTCTCTGATAGAACCGCACGATGAGAGAAGACTGGCTGAATTGATACATTTTAGAATGACAGAACGTAGAACATCGGTTTATCATTTGGATATTGATCTATTTGTCCTTGACTTTATGCAAAAGAGTTTATTATGAAACACAGATTACTAAAAACGATCATTCTCCTACTTACGCTTTTAATGCTGTTTTCACTGATGAATAGATTTCATTTTATTACCGACTATGTGCTGTACACTTTCTATATTATAACAATCTTCTATGGCTTTTTTTTGGTAGTGATCAAACCGAGGCTCTATACATATAAAGCTTTTCTCCCTTATGTTGTAATCTTATGTGCAAATTTTGTCGCTTTGATCGCAAATCCTTCTTTTAGTGCGTTGCAATATATGATCGTCAAATTCGGTCTATTATCAATTTCCATGGGTGGAATCTATTATTATCGGGATTACTTTATAGATCAATTTCCAAAGATATTAAAAAACGGTTTGCTTTTGACTCTTGCTTTGAGTGTTATATTGGAACCAAGTTTGCTCGGAGTTGCTGAAGGATATGCGGGTATTTTCGGGACTCGAAATGAATTGGGGCTTGTGGCTGCAATGGCGTTTGGGCTTATACTGATAGAAAAAAGCTTTTCCAAAAGAAATATTTTATTACTGATTTTTACCATTATTTTGGTATTGCTCAGTACTTCCCGAGCTGCAGTTGTTGGTGTGCTAGTTGGATTTTTAATTGCCGGTTTCTCGTGGCGAAAGATTTTGGCTCTCGGGATTGTGGCTTTGGCAAGTCTATATATCGTTTCAGATCTTCATATTATAAGCGGTTTGGACCGATTGTCTGCAGAATCGGCAACAGCAGGGAGGGATCAGGAATTTTTTTATGGGCTTGCTACCTTTCAGCAGTACCCTTGGTTCGGCTGGGGATTGGACAAGTATGCTTTTATCGATGAGAGCGTTGTACCGCTATTTTTATTGGAGCAGCATTTTGTTTTAAATCCGCATAATTCTTACCTTGCCATGTATATCCAATACGGCGCTGTTTTGGCAACATTGATTTTTATTATGTTGCTCTATTTTTCAGGAAAAGTTCTTTTTAATACCAAGATAGATAAAAATATCAGATTTATGCTTTCGTTTATACTGGTGAATGCCATTGTTGAATCTTATCTTTTCTCGATTAGCGGGTTACCTGGCTTTTTGTTTTGGTTTTATCTCGGTTTGGGGCTAACGGTATTAAGTGATCTAAAAAAAGAACAACACAAGGCATACAATCACAATGCTAAATAAGAGAGAGACGATTCCTGTAAAAATTTGTATTTGGGAGAATATTGCATCTCCTCACCAAAGTTATTTTTTTCAAGCGCTAACTGATCATCCGAAAATTGACCTTCAAGTTCGTTATTTTGAGCGCTTCCATGATGAAAGAACTGCTCTTGGTTGGAAAGATAATGACAATCTTCCTGAAAATGAACAATATGTGATTGCTGAGGTTGATGATGCCTTGGATACTGTTGAAGCGTGGGAAGAAAGGATTCATATTGTTCCCGGATTATCATACGAATTCACAAAAGAACTTTTAAATAAATTGATAAAATATGATCTCAAATGGATTCACTGGAGCGAAAGAAGCGGCATTGGCCTGGCGCGAAAACTTCATTATAATGTTTGGATGTTTAATCTATTGCAACCATTTGCCTCTAGAATCTTAAAAAGTGATTACGCCAATAAAATAAACAAGTATGCAATGGGTGTTTTTGCACAGGGTCATTTGGCTAAACAGGATTTTATAGGTTGGGGAGTTCAAAAAAACAAGATTGAGCACCTGTTTTATACAATAGATAAAATGAGAAAGTCTGAAAAATTACCTGATGATCTTAAAAAGCATGAAAAAAAATTGATGTTCTTATATGCTGGTTCTTTGGATGACCGCAAAGGGATAACCGTATTATTAAATGCATTTTCAAAACTACAAAATAGTCACAATTGGCTTTTAATTCTTGTTGGACAGGACAAATCTGATGGAGGCTATGTGCGTATGGCTATAAATCTTGGGATTAACGTTGTTTTTACCGGATCGAAGTCTATTGAGATAGTACCTCAATATATATGTTCTGCTGATGTATTTGTGTTGCCTACATTATTTGATGGTTGGGGGGCTGTTATAAATGAAGCGGCTGCATTGGGAAAACCGATGATTTCAACTGATCAATGTGGCGCGGCTTTTCATCTTATTCAAGAAAATAAAAATGGTTTTAGGGTTCAAGCCGGTAATAGCAAGGCACTTGCTAAAGCAATGCAGTTCTATATTGACAATCCTAATATGATAGATGAACATGGAAAGAACTCTGAAAAAATTTATCATGATGAATTTACGCCGGAAAAAAATGTTCAGCGGTTTTTAGATGCGCTGCAAAAATGGCAAAGGTAGTGGAAATGGCGCTGAAACAAATCATTAAATCAACTCTCATGAAGTGTTCGTCGGTTATTTACCGTAATGATGAAAGTAAGGTCATCTATTATCACGATGTCCATAGTAATGACTCCTATACCTCTATGTCAACGCCTTTAGAACTGTTTAAAAAGCATATTGATATCATACAGGAGCAAGGGTATAAGATTGTCGATAAAATAACACATCCTGAGCGAGAGGTGTTGATTACTTTTGATGATGGTTTTCGTGGATTATATGAAAATTTTTCTTATTTTGTAGAAAATCAAATCCCTGTTAAAATTTTCTTAATTGTAGAATACATGGGTGGAAAAAATTATTTATCAAAAGCTGAAGTGTTTGAACTGTTAAATACAGGATTGGTCACTATCGGCTCGCATACTCTCACTCACCGTAATCTGGATGAATTAACAGATGATGAAATTGCTAAAGAGCTCAAAGAATCCAAACAACGTCTCGAAGAGATGTTTGGTATAGAAATAAATGAGTTTTGTTATCCACGGGGACGATTTAACGATAAAGTAGTCGAACTAAGTAGAAAAAGTGGTTATACATTACAGTATTCTTGTCTCCCCGGAAGCTTTTCAGAATCTAATGATATTGTAAAACGGAATTTTGTCCAACATGAAAGCTCCAAAGATTTTTTATATCATCTTCAAGGTGGCGGAGAAATTTTTTATCGTCGATATTTGAAACAACAGGTCCGGGGATAAGATGCGTCTTAGTGTCGTGATCCCCTCCTTTTATCCGGCTGTAAAATACGGCGGTCCTATCTATGCAACTTTAAACCTATCAGAAGCATTGGCAGTGCTCGGGATCGACGTTTATGTTTCAACGACTAATGCGCATGTGGATCAGAAATTGGATGTTATTCCCAACAAATTTATTGCTATGCAAAAGCATTTTAGTGTTAAATATTACAATGAAACAAGGATCAACCGCTTTTCTTTATCCTTATTATTGAACCTTTGGAAGGATATTTTAGCGGCGGATTTGGTTCATATTCAGTCGATATTTTCGGTATCTACCCCGATTGCATTGCTGTACTCGAGATTGTTTGGGAAAAAGATACTCCTCTCGCCTAGAGGGAGTTTATGCGAGTGGTGTTTAAAAGAGCGTGAAAGCTTTAAACGAGGCTGGATTAAATGGTTCATACGTCCTTTTGTCGGGTCTGTTGTGTGGCATGTAACCTCCGAAAAAGAAGCTGATGAAGTCAAAATTCTTTTTACCGGTGCCCAAACGGTTCTAATCACAGATGGCATTAATCTGAACGAATTTAGCAATCCGAAAAGATTTACTAAGAATGAATATGTCAAAAAATTTACCTCTCTAGACCTTCAGGTTAGTCATACAATCATCTCATTGGGGCGGCTTCATAAAGTCAAAGGGTTTGATATTTTGATTGAAGCTTTTAGTCTCCTCGTTCAAGAAGATTCCGATGCCGTTTTGATGATAGCTGGGAATGATGAAGGGGAAAGAGATAATCTTGTACGGCAGATTGCGGCAAAAGGGCTTGAAAAAAGAGTTTTCCTGATTGGTCCGATCTACGGCGAAGATAAAGTAACCTTTCTCGCCAATGCTGATTTATTTGTAATGCCCTCCCATACGGAAAATTTTGGGATTGCGTTTGCCGAAAGTTTAGCGGCAGGGACACCGGGGATAGCCAGTAATCAAACACCATGGGAAGGGATAGAAGAAGCAGGTTGCGGTAAATGGGTTGCTAATGAGCAGGACTCTATCGTCAATGCGATGAGATACATACTGCAGCAGGATAAAGCAACGATGAGCGCAAATGCAATCTCATTCGTGTCACAATACGATTGGTCAAAGATCGCATATGAGTTTTATAAATTATTTCGAAAGATGAGTGACAAATGAAATCCTGTATATCCGTGATTATCCTGACCTTTAACGAGGAAAAGCATATAGGCCGCTGTATCGAGTCTCTTTTGCCAATCACTCAAAATATTTTTATTGTTGACTCATTTTCGACCGATCGTACGGTAGAAATTGCTACAGCTTTGGGAGCAAAAGTATTTCAAAACAGATGGCCCGGAAATCATGCTATTCAGTTCCAGTGGGGATTGGAACATTGCCCTATCACAACGGAGTGGGTCATGAAAATGGACTCGGATGAATATTTACTGCCCGAATTAGCCAATGAAATAAATGAAAAAATGAACATGCTGAGTGATGATGTGTCGGGTATTTACATCAAACGGCGTGTTTATTTTATGGAAAGATGGATTAAGCATGGTGGGTATTACCCAATATGGCTGTTACGTATTTGGAAATATGACAAAGGTATGATGGAACAGCGCTGGATGGATGAACATATCAAACTTAGTTCCGGAACAACCGTACAATTTGAGCATGATCTTGTTGATGATAACAAAAACAATCTCACATGGTGGACAGAGAAGCACAACAACTATGCCACCAGAGAGGCAGTCGATATACTCAATATTATTCACGGGTTTAGTAAATATGATGAAGTAGAAGCAAATATTTTTGGCACACAGGAACAGCGTAAACGATGGCTTAAAATACGCTATGCTTCACTACCTCTGTTTGTGCGTCCACTTCTTTACTTCCATTGGCGTTATTTCGTTAAACTCGGTTTATTAGACGGAAGGCAGGGGATTATCTGGCATTTTTTGCAGGGATTTTGGTACCGGTTTTTGGTCGATGCCAAGATTTATCAGATGAATCATATCGCCCGTAAAGAGAATAAATCTCTTAAACAGGTTATTAAAGATACTTTTGGGATTGATCTCGATGCAGCACGTTAATTTATCCTTGTATACCAATACTCGTTACTCTCCCGGTAAGCCACTTAATCGGATGGTGTGGTATTTTATTGACATGATATTTTTTAAAACGCTTCTTCCCTTTCCGTCAGGATTTAAAATGTCACTATTGCGCTTTTTTGGATCGAAAATAGGAACGGGGGTTGTCATTAAACCCAATGTTCATATTAAATACCCATGGTTTTTAACTATCGGTGATCATTGCTGGATCGGTGAGGGTGTGTGGATCGATAATCTTGCACAGGTCACGATCGGTGCAAACGTTTGTCTTTCTCAGGGATCCTATCTGCTCACGGGAAGCCATGATTATAAAAAAAATACTTTTGATTTGATTACCCGTCCGATAACAGTCGAAGAAGGGACATGGATCGGAGCAAAAGCGATCGTTTGTCCCGGTGTTACATGTCATAATCACAGTGTTCTTGCCGTTGGTTCGGTTGCGGTATCCAATCTCGAAGCGTATGGTATCTATCAAGGTAATCCGGCAGTCAAAAAACGAAAAAGAGCCATTGAATGAAAATTTCTATTATCACATCTGTCTACAATAATCATGATACCATCGCTGAGGCAATAGAATCAGTTCTATCGCAAACCTATGATAACATCGAGTATATTATTGTAGATGGTGGCAGTAGTGATGGAACTGTCGATATAGTACGAAGTTATGGTGAGCGGATTACGAAGTTCGTTAGTGAACCGGATAAAGGGATTTATGATGGTCTCAATAAAGGGGTTTCCCTCTCTTCTGGTGATGTGGTGGCATTTTTACACAGTGATGATATCTATTCGGATGAACGTGTTGTTGAATATATTGTAGAATTTTTTCTTTCAAAAGGATCGGATGGCGTGTATGGGGATCTGATTTACACCCCTAAAAATGATACCTCAAAAGTACTCCGATACTGGAAAAGTCAACCGTTTGAGATGAAAATGCTTAAGTTAGGTTGGATGCCGGCGCATCCAACACTGTTTTTAAAACGATCCATATATGAAAAATTTGGTGAGTTTGATTTGAGCTTTAAGATTGCGGCAGATTATGATTTTATGTTGAGAGTGTTAAGTGGTGGTACAAAAGTATCTTATATTCCGCGTGTGCTCTACAAAATGCGTATCGGTGGTGAAAGTAATAAAAGTATCCGTAATATTATCCGAAAAAGCAGGGAAGATTGGAGAGCTTTACGGAAAAATAAGATCGGCGGTATCAGTACGTTAGCATTAAAAAATTTGAGTAAAATTACTCAGTTTATTCAAAAAAAATAATTTGATGAGAAAGGACTAAAAGCAATGATACGAAAACAACCCGTTGCCATCTCAATAGTATGTAGTATCGCACTTACCGTGTGGGCTGATCCGATACCGGTAAGTCTCGATCAAAATAATCTTCGCATGACTTATGAGACACTTGCAATGCCGGGTAATGAATCGATGGGGTTGATTGGGTTGAATTATCAGCAGATGTTTGGCTCGTACTGGTATGGTGGGTTGGGTATTTATGGTGCAGCCGCCGGAGAGAGAGGAGGATTTTTTACCGGAGGATTCGAAGGGGGACTTCGGTATCCATTGATAGGAGGTCTCGAAGCTGAGGGGGGAGTGTTTATTGGCGGAGGTGGCGGAGGTGCAGCGCATCAGGGGGGAGGACTCATGCTCCGCCCTCATGTTGGGGTAACCTACGGAAATTCGGATATACGTGCAGGCTTACAGCTCTCTAGAATCGAATTCCCCAATGGAGAGATACGTAGTACGCAAATCGCCGGTGTTGTCGATATTCCGTTCGAGTCGTTTCGATTAGATGGAGGATATGGGGGATCATTGGATTCTCTTCCGTATGATGTCGCGGGGATTTTTCAGCGCTCATTGGAGCTAAAAGAGGGTGCATTTGGAGTCGAAATACAGCATTACACCCAAATAAGCGATTCTTTAAAAACCGATGGCACGCTTTTGATCGAACCGTTTGAGACGGTAGGCATTCGATACACGAACTTCTTGTCACGTAATGTCGCGTGGTATATCACGACTGCTGGGGCGATGGGTGGCGGCGCAGACGGGTATGCGGAAATCTTTGCAGGAATGGGATGGCGATACGGAGTGTTAGACAACATAAAAACGAAAAGTAGAGTCTTTTTGAATCTTGAAGGTGCCGTAGGTATGGGCGGAGGAGGAGAGGTTGCTACGGGTGGAGGTGCTATGGGTAAAGTATCTGCGGGGTTGTCGTATCAGCTTAGCCCCGAATGGTCGCTGGATGCCCGAAGTGGGTATACGCAGGCAGTCGATGGAGATTTCAAAGCTCGTACGTTAATCTTTTCACTCAATCATACGCTTGTAACGCTCAGCCCGTCTAAGGGAATGTCCGTGGGCAACATCAACGGCGAAACATTGATTCGTCGAGTTTGGCGAGTACGTCCACTTCATGAGACTTATATCTCGGCACAGCGTAAATCGGCAGATGCAGAGGAAATATCTTTGGTGGGGATGCAGATTGATGCTCTTTCCTCGGGCGCGGGATATTTGTACGCTAGAGCTTTAGGGGCCTATAGCGGTGGTGCAGGAGGTTATGCTTCTGGTACGTTGGGATTGGGGGTAAATTACCCATTGCCGCTTCAAATTCCATTAGAATTATACGTTCAAGCAGGTGTTGGTGCCGGCGGTGGTGGTGGAATAGATGTTGGTACGGGGGCTATTGTGGAGGTTGAAACTGGAGTCTTATACAAGATCGCTCCTAATACTGATGCGATATTGGGTGTGGGCACCACGCGAAGTCTATCGGATGGATTGGAAACACCGACGCTACAACTAGGTCTTTCCTACCGTTTTGGGACGTTTGGAAGCAGACACACAAGCTATTGAGGTAATAGCCGATGTTTATTTTCTGGACCGTTGTCACCCATAAAAATCTTTGCTGGATTCTAGTTAAAGAGGATAAATGTGCAATAAAACAAGGTCGTTCAAGACAAGCAGATCTGACACCATAATACTTACTAAGTATTAATTTTAGAATTAAGACGGTATCCATATATTATTACTTTCTTGATTGGAATATAATGATAGGAATTATATTTAAGACGTATGCCTGGAATGACCCCAAAACAGTAGACACTTTTTTATTCGTTAATTTCGTCGATAATAATCGACAAGGAATACGATTAGGAGAGAAAAATGCCCCCAAGATACACAGATGAGTTCAAAGAAGAAGCTGCAAAGCAGGTAATCAATAACAATTACCCGATCAAAGAGGTTGCTGATCGGCTGGGAGTACATCCTGATTCATTGAAAAAGTGGGTGAGCCAGTATAAAAGTCCCAAGGAGTTTGGACAGCAACAAGCATCTAATGATGAGATACGACGGCTAAAGTCAGAACTCAAGCGCGTTACCGAGGAGCGTGACATCCTAAAAAAGGCCGCCGCGTACTTTGCCAGAAACCAAGGATAAAGTACGCATTTATTCAGGTTCATGAACCCCTATATGGGATTAGACGATTGTGCAAAGCAATGCAAGTTCATCCGAGCGGATATTACGCTTGGGTGAAAGCGCCATTGTCTGATCGGGCAAAGGCAAATGAAGTGCTGAGTGTTCAGATCAAAGAGGCGTATGCACAGAGTCACAATGCCTACGGCTATCGGAATATCCACAAAGACCTAATCGAATCGGGAATCACCGTCAATCGCAAACGTGTGGCACGATTGATGAAGATTATTGGATTGTACGGTGCCGGAACTCTCAAGAAGAAACCTCGCCATAAAGCTGGCAGTATCCATAAAGCCCATCCGAATCATCTCAAGCAGTGCTTTAACGTCGAGAAACCTAATGAAGCATGGGTGACCGATATCACCTATATCCGAACTTATGAGGGATGGCTCTATTTGGCGGTGGTGCTCGATCTCTTCAGCCGTAAAGTGATTGGATGGGGGATGAGCCATCGGATGACAACATCCGTGGCTATGGATGCACTAAGAATGGCTACAATGCGGCAGCGTCCGAAACAAAGCGTGATACTTCATTCCGATCAAGGATCGCAGTTTAGCTCCTATGAATGGCAAAGTATGCTAAAACACTCCAACATCATCCCCAGTATGAGCAGACGAGGGAACTGTTATGACAATGCCGTCGTGGAAAGCTTCTTTAAAACCTTGAAACGTGAATGTGTCAGGAAAGAGATATTTGTAACGAGAGAGTATGCAAAATCCAAAATATTTCACTATATAGAGATGTTCTATAACCCTAAAAGACGGCATAGTTATCTGGGTTATCTATCTCCAAACGAATTTGAGGTACGATACTTTTTGGAATCAACGAAAAATGAGGTGTTAGCGGAAAACTAATGTGTCTATAAAACGGGGGTCATTCCAGCCATATGTAAACTTTAAGTTATGAAAAACTGTTTTAAGATATTACAAGCCATTCCTACACAATAAAAATTTTGCTTTTGAACACATTGGTTACTCGTGAAACCCCGTGATTCTGTGCTATAATCCAAATTTTAAATATCATAAAAATACAACATGAAAATCAGACTCGTAAAAGATGGAGATACTTAATGATAAAGAAAATTTTAATACTGCCGGTGGTGTTACTATTGTCTGGATGTGCAACCAAGCAGGATATGTCGTTATTTCAGGAAAATTCTGTTAAAACTCAGCCGGTTTATCAGCAACCGGTTCAAATTGAATATAAAATTTCGCCTCGGGATAAACTCTCTGTTCAGGTGTTTAATCATCCGGAACTCACTACCCGTGCTGAGGCAGGGTTGTCGGTTTCAGCAGACGGAACTGTGATGCTGGCATTGCTCGGACGTGTTAAGATGAGTGGTCTGACGAAAGAAGAAGCCTCAGAGCTACTTCGAGAAAAATATGCCAAGTATCTTAAAGAACCGCAGGTAACTGTTGAGCTTGTGAATCAGAGAATATATGTGATGGGAGAGGTAAACCGCCCAGGCATAGTGCCCCTCACCAATGATACTATGAGTCTCATAGAAGCGATTGCACAAGCAGGTGATTTTAATGTTTATGGCGAAAGAACATCGGTTAAAATTTTGCGTGGTGATCACAATAATCCAACCATCTCTACGGTTGATATGACGAATCTTGCCTCACTTAATACCAGCGATCTTATACTGCATCAGGGAAATGTTGTCTATGTTGAGCCAAATACCATGAGAGTAACCAATGTTAATGTTAATGAATACCTTCCTGTGCTCCAGTTGATCAACTCGCTGATTTCACCGTTCGTATCTATTCAATATTTGACCAAATAAGGAGCAATGTATATATGGCACGTGATATCAATAATACTATTTCTGAAGACGAAATCAATATAAAACAGATTTTTGAACGCCTCATTGAGAGAAAAGTTTCCATCATTATTGTCTTTTTAATTACATTCAGTGTTGGGATTGTCAATACGTATTTTATGCCGCCTGTTTATGAGACCTCTACCACATTGCGGATTAAAAAAGAAGCTAAAAATGGGCAAAATGATATGCTTCAAATGGCTATGGGAGGAGTTTCCAATAATGAAATCGAAACAGAAATCGGTGTTTTGAAATCGTATTCATTAATTGAAGATGCTCTTCGGGAAGTCCCATTTTCGGTGCGTTATTTTGTTAAATCCAATTTGAAAACACAAGAGCTATTCCACAGTGAAGCACCGTTTATCGTTAGCGATTTCAACATTCTTGATAAACGATTTATGGGGCGTCAATTTATAGTTAAACCGGAAAATGATGGTACTTTTGTGTTGAACATTAATTTGTCATGGAAAGAGAAAATCGGTTTAGGTGATGGAGTCAGATATAGTGGGCGTCATCGCTATGGTGAGATGATACAGACAAAATACTTTGTTATGAAAATTACAAAACGTAGTGGCTATGAGTCTGATAAATGTATGTTTTCGATAACGGATACACGTTCGCTTATTGAAGGAATGATTTTACCGAATATTCAAATTAAGCAACCTGAAAAGACCAGTTCCCTGGTCAATATTGTGTATCAAGACAATGTTCCTCAGCGAGCACAGATATTTACCGATACTTTGGCCAATGCATATATTCAGCAAAATATTAATTTTAATACGGAAGAAGCATCCAAAACACTTGAATTTATTGAAAAACAGCTTGATGAGGTTAAGAAAAATCTTGAAACCTCTGCAGTGAATGTCGAAAATTTCAAACAAACTCATGAGATGATGGATATTGCAGCTGAAACAGAGTCTTCCATTCAAAAACTTTCTGTATACGATCAGCAGCTTGCTCAAATCGAGATTGAAGAAGACCAGGCTAAACGGGTTACCGAATTGGTAAAAAAAGGAGATTTTACGGCACTTTCGATCGCTCCTCTGGAAATTTCAGATTCATTGATTAGCTCTTTAATCCTATCATTGAGTGAAGCAGAACGAAAGAAAAAAGCGTTGATGGTAGAATACACGGATAACCATCCAGAAGTACTTCAGCAAGCAGTTCAGATCGATAAACTAAAAAAAGAGATTAATTCAAATCTAATGAGTCTTCGGCAGGGGATCAGTCAGCGAAAAAGTTCCATTCAAAAAGTGATTGATAGAAATGAAGCACATTTTCAAAAACTTCCTGCGACGGAACGTCAATACATAGATTTAGAACGAAGTTTTGTGGTCAACGAAAAAATATATTCGTATTTACTCGAAAAACAATCCGAAGCATCGATTGTAAAAGCATCTACGGTTTCAAATAATCGTATTGTCGATAAAGCATTGCCTCCGTTGGCCCCGATCAAACCGAATAAATCGTTATTATTAATGATATGGGCTTTGGTGGGTGCAATCATTGGAATTATGATAGCGTTTCTACGTGATTTCTTTGATGATACAATCAAAGGATTCGATGATGTAAGCAAAGAGACCAATATCCCGGTTATCGGGTCAATCCCTTTTATTAAAGAAGCAATCGATAGCCGTCACTTAGTGATGGATAATCCCAAATCGGTTTATGCAGAGTCATTTCGTTCTATGCGGACAAATTTACAGTTTATGGCAACCTATGCCAACCATAAAGTGATCATGGTTACTTCCACGATTCCGGGTGAGGGGAAAACAACGACTGCATCAAATCTCGGGTCAATCCTTGCGTTGAGTGACAAAAAAGTTATTATCATCAATCTTGACCTTCGTTTGCCGACACTTCATCAGGTATTCGGTTTGAAAAATGAAAAAGGAATGAGTAATTACCTCTCCGGACATGCCGAATTGGAAGAAATTATCCAGCACTCATCGATTGATAATCTGGATATTATCTCATCGGGTGCCGTGCCTCCGAACCCTTCAGAATTGATTATGTCCGAACGGATGAAAGAGGTACTTGCAACGCTGAAAACAAACTATGATTATGTCATTCTGGATACTCCACCGGTAGGTCTGGTCACAGATGGATTGATTCTCGCTAATGAAGCCGATATTACGCTCTTTGTTCTTCGGGTGAATTATGCAAAACGAGGGTTTGCCGTCCGTTTTGACCGAACGGTGAGTGCGCATAACATCAAAAATACAGGGATTATCCTCAGTGCAGTTCCGCCGAAAAAATCCTCAGGCGGATACGGATATGGATATGGATATGGATATGGATATGGATATGGATATGGTGGATACGGTAATGAGGAAGTGGAAGTCAAAGCATGGTACAAACGATGGCTTGGTCGCTAAAAGATCTTTTCTCCCAATCGGCGGCTGAGCCGATCACTAAAGCGACTTTTGCTGACCTAACGGTCGATCTTCATTCCCATCTTATTCCCGGAATCGATGACGGTTCCAAGAGTATGGAAGAATCGATTGAACTGATACAGGCTCTTAAGGATCTAGGATATCAAAAGCTTATCACTACCCCGCATATTATGCATGATGCTTATCGCAATACACCAGAAATCATCCTTAACGGGCTAAATGATGTACGTACGCAACTCCAAAACAGAGGAATTACGATAGAAATTGAAGCGGCTGCCGAATATTATTTGGATGAATATTTTCTTACGTTGCTGGAAGCAAAGGAGATTCTGACGTTCGGTGAGAATTATGTTTTATTTGAAACCTCTTATAATATACGCCCATATGCTTTTCATGATCATATTTATGCGATTAAAGCTCACGGCTATCAGCCTATACTTGCGCATCCTGAGCGATATAGTTATCTGCATGATAACATGGGAGAGTATCAGCAGATTAAACAAATGGGCGTATTGTTCCAGATCAATATCAATTCCCTTGCAGGTTATTATTCGAATCCAGTAAAAAAAGCGGCTGAATGGATAATCGATCATGGTTTGGTTGATTTTGTAGGGAGTGATACCCATAAAATGCGCCATATCGATTCGCTATCAAAAGCAAAACACTCCCCCCATTTTCAAAAACTCTTCGAGAAAAATAGGCTCCTCAACGCTGATTTGCACTAAGAAAGAGGCAAGAGTGGGCGTTTATTGTTTCCAAAGGATGCACTTTATATCATAGAAGTTGTAACGATAAAGATAATTTATTGTATGGTTCCATTTATGGTAAAAAATTATGATGTATTAATTGTTGGTGGTGGTCCAGCGGGAGCAACAGCAGCACGATTTTTAGCACAAAAAAAATACAAGGTATTATTGGTACAAAAAAGTTTTACTTTTGAAAAACCGTGTGGCGGTGGTATGGTATTAAAAGCTTTTGATGAATTTGCCTTAGATAAAGCGAAAATTTCTCATTACGTAAATACTATAAAGTTTGTAACACCAAGTCTTTTCGGTGTTGATGTGAGTCTTGAAAAAGAACCTTTGGCCATTGTAAATCGATTAGAATTTGATACTTACTTGCGAACATTGGCTCAAAATGAAGGTGCAGAAGTAATAGAAGGTTATTTTAAATCGTATGATGGTCTATTTGCTTACATAAAATCCAATTCCTTAGAGTTTCGTATACAAGCAAAATACATTATAGCTGCTGATGGTGTGAATTCTACTGTCCGAAAAGCAGTAACAGGAACTTTGCCAAGAAGAGTATTGACACTCTACGCTAAAGTACAACAGCCATTAACCAGTAAATGTGAATTTTGGTTTGGTAAGGATATTGCTCAAGGTTATTATGCATGGTCTTTTATTCACAACGAAGGAACACATATTGGACTTGCGTGTGAAGATGAATCAAATGTCCATAAGTGTTTTGGACTCTTTTGTGAAAAATTAGGATTAAATTATGTACCAAAAGCGAGAGGGTACTATATCCCTGTCTGGAAAGATGACCTCTATCGTAAAGATAATATTTTGTTTGTCGGAGATGCTGCCGGACAAGTTTCCCCTTTCACGTATGAAGGAATTTATTATGCCATGTGTTCAGCACGCTATGCCGTTGAAGCAATCGTGGATGGTGATCTTGATCAATATAAACAGCTATGGCAAAAGAATTTACAAAAACGTTTTAAAGCGATGGAACTACTACAAAAACTTTTGCTACGATGGGATTGGATCATTGAGCGAGTTGTTAAACTGCTAACGAATACAACAGTACATCAGGCTGCATTGCGTTTTTGGAGTGGCAAAAGTACTCCAAAATCTGCACTGCAAATAATACGAAAAATTTTAAAGCTTCTTAGTCAAAAGACGTTATAAGCCAATAGAGGGAACACAACAAATGTTTGAGATCAATGTTTTAAATACTATTCTGTATAGTGTTGGAGTAATCGTACTCTTTTATGCTTTCTTCTGTATTGTTACTAAACGGTTATTACGCCCTGATTGGAAAAAATTAGTTTACATTGTCTTTGTATTTTCATTATTGGGTGTAATAGGGGAAGACTTTGTCAATACCCTGTATTCCATAATCTTTGGGGCTCCTTTATGGGAGTACCGTCTCTACCCGGTTCACGGTGGGAATATTAGTTATTTTTTCCCGTTTGTATGGGGTACGCTTGGTTTTTATACCTATTGGCGGAGTGTTGTTTTTTTGCACAATTCACAAATGAGTACATTAAGATTAGGATTATTACTGGGCACCGAAGCAATTTTTATCGAATTGATTGTCAACATCCCTTACCATATGTTATTCGGTGATTACATTTTTTACTATTTACCGGCGAATCTTGGCCCATTTTCACACTTTTCGTGTTTACAGGTCATACCTTTTTATATGCTTGTAGGAATTACTACTGCCAATATGCTTGAACAACAAGAAAAAATGGATTACAAACATTTTCGTACAACTATATTTTTGTATTTGATGATTATGGTGACGTTTGTTTATTTGTAAAAAAATGACCCCCGCTTATTTATGAAAAAAGGGTTGATGCTCGTGAAAATAGCATCAATTATTTGAAGGATTTGTTTTTTTTATGACGTTTGCGAAGTGCAAAGGGGTGTTGTTTGCTGATCATGGCATTGAGCAAAATGTAGAGAATCGCCAAATTTAGTAGAAAAAAGATGATGATATAGCGTTGATTCGGGTAATTGCTGAGATTATATCCCAGAATTGAATAGAAGGCTTGTAGCAAAACGATAAAGATAACGGTTTTTTTGACGTTGCCGTTGAAAAAGCCCAGAAGAAGATGGTGCATGTGGAATTTGTCCGCAGAAAACATCGATTTGCCGTTCCGTTTGCGCCGAATCATGACGATGAGGGTATCCATTACAGGAATAGCAGCCAGAAACAAGATGACGGTAGGTTGAATATACGGAAGCGCTTTGATCCATAAAACACCGATCACAAAGCCCAGTGTCAGTGAGCCGCTATCGCCCATAAAAATTTTTGCCGGGTTCCAGTTGAACAGCAAAAATGCACTCATAGCGGTCATGAACGACAGCGACAGATAGATCAAAAAAGGATCGTGGTTTTCGAATCCGATCACTGCAAATGCTGAGAGAATGACGATCCCCATCCCTGCGGCTAAACCATCCAGCCCATCGGCCAGATTCATCGCGTTGGTCAATCCCGCTATCGCAAAGATCGTATAAGGAATTGCAAACCATCCCAAATCAAAATCAATACCGAAAATAGTCCCCAGCGAATCGATGCACAGACCGTCCATGTAGAGGAGTAAAATTGCGACGATGATGACGAAGAATTTCGTTTTCGGGGTGGTGTCTCGGTGGTCGTCCAGTACACCGACGGCAAAAATCAAAAAGATAGCGATGAACGAGATAAGATGGGTAAAAACGATTTCGTTCCAAAGGAGAACATCTGAGAGGATGATGGCCAGCATCATCGCGATACCTGCTCCTCTAGGGGTGACATTTTGATGGACGCTGCGGTGATTTGGGATATCGACCAATCCCAGTGTCGGAGCGTAGCGGATGAGGAGTTTGATTAAAAAGAGTGATGCCCCAAAGACGATCACTAATTTGATAAGGAGAAGCGTATCAATCACAAAAACATACCTATATAATAAAATCAGAAGAATTATGACTGTTTATCACTTAAAAACACCTATAGTTGTTATATATTAACGAATAAGGTGTGGTGTAGGTTGGTGCAATTTTCCGATCAAGATAAAAATAAACGGCAGTTATTGTCAGGCATTGTACGAGATTCCACTCTCAACTCTACATTTTAAACCAAGCTTAAATATACGTTGGCTATAATTCGCCACTTTTTGTAGACTTGTAAGTAAGGAACGCTAATGTACGCAATTATCAAAAACGGCGGAAAACAGTATAAAGTTCAAGAGGGTGATATCCTTTTGTTCGATAAAATGGGACTAGATCCTAAAACCACCGTCGAAATCAAAGAAGTTCTTGCCGTTAATAACGGTGAACTTAAAACCGGTACTCCATTCGTAGAGGGTGCTGTTGTTACTGCTGAGGTTATCAATGAAGGTCGTGACCGTAAAGTCGTGATCTACAAAAAACGTCGTCGTAAAGACAGTAAATTGAAGCGTGGTTTCAGAAGAGATCACACACGCGTTCGCATCGTTAAGATCGCTGCGTAATTATTTAAAAGTAGGAGGACAGCATGGCTCATAAGAAAGGTCAGGGTAGTACACAGAATAACCGCGACTCAGCGGGACGTAGACTCGGTGTCAAGAAATACGGTGGTGAATTCGTAAGAGCGGGTAATATCGTTATCCGTCAACGCGGAACAAAAGTTCACCCGGGTAAAAACATGGGAATGGGTAAAGACCATACTTTGTATGCTTTAGTTGACGGTGTCGTTGCATTCGAACGTAAAGACAAAAAACGTAAACAAGTCTCTATCATCCCTGCCGCTTAATTTTCACTTACATCGGGCTTTCGCCCGATTTTGAATCCATTTCCTAAATTATCTTTTTAATCGTGTACTTGAGAATCGAAGTGCAGAGTTAAGCAAATAATAGTTGTCTCATTAGAGGCAAATGTTCAAAATAACTTTAAGGACATCCATGTTTAGTGATAGTGTAGAAATTACCGTCTCCTCTGGAAAAGGGGGAGCAGGGTGTGTTGCTTTTAGACGGGAGAAATATGTCCTTCAAGGTGGTCCAAACGGTGGCGATGGCGGTCGCGGTGGTGATGTTTATTTCAAAGTAGACAACAACACCCATACGCTTGCACACTTTCAAGGGAACAAAAACCTCAAAGCCGATAAAGGTCAACCGGGTGCTGGCTCCAATATGGCGGGTAAAGCCGGTAAACGCCTTGTTGTCGTTGTCCCTCCGGGAACGCAAGTTGTGGATGTCGAAACAGGCGATATTTTACTGGATCTATTAGAAGACGGTAAAGAGGTTCTCTTTTTAGAGGGGGGACGAGGTGGTCTTGGAAACGTTCACTTTAAGTCCTCTACCAATCAAAAACCGATGTATGCTCAACCAGGTGAACCTGCGATTACCCGCGTTCTCCGACTTGATCTTAAACTCATCGCGGATGTTGGTTTGGTCGGATTTCCGAATGTCGGTAAATCAACATTGATCTCTACCGTTTCGAATGCACGTCCTGAAGTAGCAAACTACGAGTTTACAACATTGACTCCGAAGCTTGGGCAAATCAATATTGGTGAGTTTGATTCGTATATCATGGCGGATATCCCGGGTATTATCGGTGGAGCATCTGAGGGAAAAGGGCTTGGGCTTAAATTCCTTCGTCATATTGAGCGGACGAAAACATTATTATTTATGATCGATTTGGCATCATACCATGAGCTTGAATATCAATACGAAACTCTCAAACAAGAGCTTGAAAAATTCTCACCTCTTTTAGCGGAACGTAATTTTGCGATCGCATTGACCCGTGCGGATGCGATGAGTCCTGAAGAAGCGATAGAAAAAACGAATGCATTTTTGAAATTGGTCAATCTTGATCCCGTTAAAAAAAGCCGCTTTGCTTTTAGCGAAGAGTATCCGGTCTATGAGCAAGCTGATTTTGATAAAGCATTTTATGAGCGGTCTAAACCGGCATTTATCGCACCGATTTCATCAGCGATCAATCTTAATATCAAACCATTAACGTATGCACTCTATCAAATGGTCGTAACGGAGCGCGCATGAAGCGGATCGTCGTCAAAGTCGGAAGTGCGGTTCTAAGCGACCATGACCGGATCGCAAAAGATCGGATGCAGCGTTTGGTCGATTTTATTGCAGAACTCAAAAAAAGTTATGAAGTTATCCTTGTCTCTTCGGGGGCAGTTGCAGCAGGATATACCGAACTCAAACTCGATAAAAAGATTTTGGCGAACAAACAAGCCCTTGCTTCCATCGGTCAGCCAATTTTGATGAATAAATACCGCAAGATGTTCGAACAGCATAATATCCTCCCCTCGCAAGTTTTAGTAACAGCGGCTAATTTTAATACGGCAGAAGAGTCTCAAAAAGCAAAAGATACGATTGAAACACTCCTCAAACACAATGTTGTCCCGATTATCAATGAAAACGATGCAACGGCGACGGAAGAGTTGATTTTGGGAGATAACGATCAGCTTTCAGCGTACGCAGCATACCATTTCGGAGCAGATCTTTTGGTGATTTTATCGGATATCGATGCGTATTATGATAAAGACCCACGTAGTCATGATGACGCGAAAGTTCGTGCTCGGATTGAGAATATTACTCCGGAAGAACTTTCTTTGGAAGTGACTCCAAATCATAATTTTGCGACGGGAGGGATCGTGACGAAACTCAAAGCGGCCGATTTTCTCCTCAAACGCGGCGGAGCGATGTTTTTAGCCAGCGGATTTGATCTTAGCGATGCAAAAAGTTTTTTGATCGAAGGTTCACATCGCGGAGGCAGTTTTTTTAAAGCTGTAGAGACACTTTAATGACCCGTATTATTTTTATGGGGACACCTGATTATGCGGCATCTATTTTAGAGGCATTGATTACGGCTACTGATATTGAGGTTGTTTCGGTTTACACTCAACCCGACAAACCGGTAGGCCGAAAAGCTCTTTTGACCCCTCCCATTGTAAAAGTAATAGCGGAAAAAGGCAATATTCCCGTGATACAGCCTCCTCGCTTACGAGATGAAGCCGTGGTAGATGGGATATTAGAAACTTCGTGCGATATGATTATTGTTGCGGCATATGGTCAGATTCTCCCTAAAGCAATTTTGGATCATGCCCCGTGTGTCAATCTCCATGCCTCTATCCTTCCACAATATCGCGGTGCCAGTCCGATTCAACAAAGTCTATTGAACAATGACCCCCAAAGCGGCGTTACTGCCATGTGGATGGATGAGGGACTTGATACCGGAGCCATTATTAAAATTGAAACACTCCCTATCGGTGCAGACGAAATGGTAGAGTCATTGTATGCGCGACTCACCGATACAGCGGTACATTTGACACTTGACATTATCCGAAGTTGGGATCGAAAAAATGCACTCAAGCAAAATGATCCTGAGGCTACCCACTGTAAAAAGATACTTAAATCCGACGGTTTGATTGATTTTTCCGATGCACGTGAAATGTATAACCGCTATCGAGCTTACACTCCATGGCCGGGGATATTCACTGAATCGGGATTAAAAATTAAATCAATGCTGTTAGAAGAAGAGAACAGCAACGGAGAAGCGGGAATAATCACCCAAATTGAGAAAGAGAGTATTCTTATTCAGTGTAAAAAAGGTTCACTTCGTATAATAAAGGTTCAGGCTCCTTCCAAGCAAGAGACTTCAGTCGTTGATTATCTCAACGGAAAACGGATCGGGTGTGGACATCCATTGGTTTGAGTCGCTTGAGTCGACTCAAAGCTACCTCTTGGACGAACTGAAAGCTTCAAGGTTACACACTCCCGTCTGTGTCGGTGCGCTCACTCAAACGACGGGTAAAGGTTCACGAGGAAATAACTGGATAGGGGTAGAGGGGAACCTTTTTATCTCGGTGGGCGTGGAACGCTCAATGTTGCCTTCTGATTTAAAACTTGAATCGTCATCGATCTATTTGGCTTTTTTAATGAAAGAACTTTTAGGTTCTATCGGCTCGAAGGTATGGCTCAAATGGCCGAATGATTTTTATTTAGGTAATAAAAAAATCGGCGGTGTTATCACGAATCTTGTCGGTGAAACACTGGTATGCGGGATTGGCATTAATTTGGTTTCTGCACCTGAATATTTTGAAAAAATCGATATTGAAATCAATGCATATGATTTAACGAAATCTTATAGTGAATTGTTTAAAAATTTACCATCGTGGAAGCTGATTTTTAGTAATTACCAGATAGAATTTGAAAACAGTAGAGAATTTTTTACCCACAACAATAATGAAAAAGTTGCATTAGAAAAGGCCGTTTTGCTTGAAGACGGATCGTTAGAATGCGACGGCCAAAGGATATTTAGTTTACGATGAGTGAAGTTATTGTTATCGCCAATCAAAAAGGGGGAGTGGGTAAAACCACAACCGCCGTCAATTTAGCCGCATCTTTGGCCGTTGCTGAAAAAAAAGTATTGTTGATCGATGCCGATCCACAAGCCAACGCAACAACCTCATTAGGGTATCATCGCAATAACTATGAGTTTAATATCTATCATGTATTGATCGGCGCGAAAAAATTACGAGAAATAATCTTAAAAACATCCTTGCCGAAACTTTTTCTGGCTCCATCCAATATTGGTCTTGTCGGAGTTGAAAAAGAGTATTACGATACAGATAATGCAAAAGGGCGTGAGCTTATTTTGAAACGTGCCATTGCTCAGGTTAAAGATGAATATGATTATGTCATTATTGATTCTCCTCCGGCACTTGGACCGATGACTATCAATGCACTTTCTGCATCTAATTCAGTTATTATCCCTATTCAATGTGAGTTTTTTGCTTTGGAAGGGTTGGCACAGTTACTTAATACCGTCAAATTGGTACGCAAAACGATTAATCCGAAATTGACAATCAAAGGTTTCTTGCCGACGATGTACAGTGCTCAAAACAACCTTTCTCGTCAAGTATTTGCCGATTTACGTCAACATTTTCCGGCTAAGTTGTTTAAATCAGGAGGGAGTGATGATTATATTGTCATCCCACGTAACGTTAAATTGGCAGAATCTCCGAGTTTTGGAAAACCGGCCATTTTGTATGATGTAAAATCAAGCGGCTCCATGGCGTACCAAGATTTGGCACACGCTATTATCGCCTAAAGGAAAAATATGGCGAAAGCATCTGCATTAGGTCGAGGTCTTGGCGCACTGTTAAGCGAAATCGAAGAGGCATATGATAATGAGCTTCCCAAGAAAGGGGGAGTCGAAGAAATTGCTGTTAGTAAAATCCGTCCTAACCCGTATCAACCCCGTAAGCATTTTGATCCTGAATCTTTAGCTGAACTTTCTGAGTCCATTAAAGTACATGGTTTACTGCAACCAATCGTTATCAAAGAAGATTTAGACGGTTATATCCTTATTGCAGGAGAACGACGCCTTCGTGCGAGTAAACTGGCTAAAAATAAAACGATCAAAGCGATTGTTGTGTCAGTAAGTGACGAGCAGATGCGTGAGCAGGCCTTGATCGAAAATATTCAGCGTGATGAACTAAATGTTATTGATTTAGCACAAGCCTATCAAGAATTGATTGATATTCATGAGCTTACGCATGAACAACTTTCTCAAACCGTTCATAAAAGCCGTACTCAGATCACTAATACCTTACGCCTTTTGCAACTGAGTGAAAAAGGGCGAAAAGCTCTTGTCGATGGAAAAATCAGTGCGGGTCATGCGAAGGTGATTTTGGGGCTTGAAGCGGGTGAACAAGCGATGATGATCGATTCGATTATCGGCCAAAAGTTGAGTGTTCGTGATGTGGAAAGTATGGTTAAAAAAATTAAACTTCCTTCAACGCTTCACACAGCCTCTCATGAAGTTGATGAATTAAATTTTACTCTATTGAAAAAACATTTGTCTTCTCTTGGTTATAAATGTAGCACAAAAGGTTACAAATTAACCCTTGAATTTGAAGATAATGGACAAATTGAATCATTTTTAGACCTACTTTCTTAATATCTCTTGACGTTTAACTGTCCCTTCAATTTATAAGTTGTATAATCACGCAACTTTTAGGAGGTGGTATGTTAGATATAAGTCCGATGCTGCTTGGCAGCACACTGATTGTCTTCCTTGTCCTTATTGCCCTACTAAACAGTTTGCTTTACAAACCTCTTTTCAGTTACATGGAAAAACGGGATGCGGATATTAAAAAAGATTTGGAACAAGTTGGCAACAACGATTCTGAAATCGCCGCGTTTCACGCCAAAGCTGAGAAGATTATGAGTGATGCTAAACTGGAAGCAGCGGCATTAAGAGAAAAAGTTATTGCTGAGGCCAAAGCGCTGGCAAATAGCAGAATAGAGACAAAACGTGCTGAATTAGCACTTGAGTACGCAACGTTCGAAGGCGAACTGTCGCAAGAGAGAACACGGTTGATTGCTGCGCTTCAAGATGAAGTGCCTGCATTCCAAACGGCTGTATCAGCAAAACTAAGTCAGATATAAGGGACGCAATGAGTAAAATAATCGTTACAGTATTACTGCTCAGCGCGTATCTATTTGGATCGGATGCTGGTGCAGAGGGCTCTACGGACATCGTTCAACGAACGATTAACTTCCTGATTTTTGCCGGAATTTTGTTTTATATTTTGGCTGAACCGGTTAAGAGCTATTTTAACGGAAGAAGTACGGGTATTGCCGATGAACTTGAAAAAGTTCAAGAGCGTCTTCGTGAGTCAAAACGTCTAAAAGAAGCGGCCGAGCACAAAATCGAAGAAGCGGAACATTTTGCGAATGAATTGAGTGAATCAAGTAAAAAAGAAAACAAAATTTTGTCTGACAAAATTTTGGCTCAATCTGAACAAGATCTTGAGATTATTACAAAGCAAAATGTTGCATTAATGGAACTTGAGAAACGTAAAATGGTTCGTGAAGTGGTTTCTGAAGTAATGAATGATGTTATGAACAGTAGCAATGATGCTTTAGGTAAAGAAGCGATGACCGAAATCTTGAAAAAGAAGGTGGCCTAAATGCGACATGAACTAATTGCAAAACGTTACATTAAACCTTTGATGGATACATGTGATCAATCATCATTAGATAATTTAGCGCTACTTCTCAACAGTGTTGCTAAAGCTTATGAAAATGAAAAATTCATTCTTATTATGAACAACAATGAGATCACTCTCGATGCTAAACGCCAACTAATCTTAGATATGGTTGCTTCGGCAAACAGCTCTACGGTTAACAATCTTATTAAACTATTGGCTGAAAATGGGCGTCTTTTATTGATTCCTACCCTTGCAGACCAATTGACACGTGAGATCGCACGGGCAAAACGTACTTTTAGTGGACGTATTTATAGCAACAGTGTTGTCGATCAGGCATCAGTCGAAACGATTGGACGTGATTTGGGTACAAAAATGGGAGCAACGATCTCTTTGAGTTATGTTGCTTCTGATTTTGACGGAGTCCGTGTTGAAGTTGATGATTTGAATGTTGAAATCAATTTTTCAAAAAGCCGCCTCAATGCTCAATTAGTTGAGCACATTTTAAAAGCAATTTAACCCTCGGGAAAGGAGAAATAGTGGTAGCAAAAGTACAAGCAGACGAAATCAGTTCAATCATTAAAGAACGAATTGAAAATTTCGAACTTAATGTAGATATTAATGAAACCGGAAAAATCGTCTCATACGGAGATGGAATCGCTCAAGTTTATGGCTTGAACAATGTTATGGCCGGAGAGATGGTAGAATTTGAAGACGGTTCACGCGGTCTGGTTATGAACCTTGAGGAGAGCAGCGTCGGTGTTGTTATTCTTGGTAAAGGTAAAGATCTTCGCGAAGGTATGTCAGTAAAACGTCTTGGACGTCTTTTACGTGTTCCTGTCGGTAATGCACTTCTTGGGCGTGTTGTAAACGCTCTTGGTGAGCCAATTGATGGAAAAGGACCAATCGAAACAACAGAAATCCGTTTTGTTGAAGAGAAAGCTCCAGGGATTATGGCTCGTAAGTCGGTTCATGAACCGATGGCAACCGGTATTAAAGCGATTGACGCTCTTGTTCCGATCGGACGTGGTCAACGTGAACTTATCATCGGTGACCGTCAAACCGGTAAAACTACCGTTGCTTTGGATACGATCATCAACCAAAAAGGGAACGGTGTAGTCTGTGTTTACGTTGCGATTGGTCAAAAAGAATCGACGGTAGCACAAGTTATCCGTCGTCTTGAAGAACACGGTGCGCTTGAATACACTATTATCGTTTCTGCTCCTGCTTCTGAAGCGGCAGCTCTCCAATTCCTTGCTCCGTATACCGGTGTAACGATGGGTGAGTATTTCCGTGACAACGCGCGTCATGGTTTGATCGTTTATGATGATCTCTCTAAACACGCGGTAGCTTACCGTGAAATGTCATTGATCCTTCGCCGTCCTCCGGGCCGTGAAGCATATCCGGGTGACGTTTTCTATCTACACTCTCGTCTTTTAGAGCGTGCAGCGAAATTGAACGATGAGTTGGGTGCGGGTTCATTGACAGCACTTCCGATCATCGAAACTCAAGCGGGTGACGTTGCGGCGTATATCCCAACTAACGTTATTTCGATCACTGACGGTCAAATTTTCTTGGAAACTGACTTGTTCAACTCAGGTATCCGCCCTGCGATCAACGTAGGTCTTTCTGTATCACGTGTCGGTGGTGCTGCACAAATCAAAGCAACAAAACAAGTTGCAGGAACATTGCGTCTTGATTTGGCACAATACCGTGAGCTTCAAGCGTTTGCCCAATTTGCTTCTGATTTGGATGAAGTAAGCCGCAAACAACTTGAGCGTGGTCAACGTATGGTTGAAGTATTGAAACAGCCTCCATATTCACCACTCGGTGCTGAAAAACAAGCATTGGTTATTTTCGCGGGTAATGAAGGGTATCTTGATGATATTTCTGCAGATTCAGTCGTTAAATTTGAAGCGGATTTGTATCCGTTTATTGAAGCGTCTTATCCACAAATTCTTGAAAACATCCGTAGTACATCAAAAATCGATGATGAAACGATGGCAATGATGAAAAAAGCACTCGAAGAGTTTAAATCTACTTTCGTTGCTGAATAAGGATCTTTATGGCTAACTTGAAAGAGATTCAAAGACAGATCAAAAGTGTTTCGAACACGCAAAAAACTACGCGTGCAATGAAGCTTGTTTCAACGGCGAAACTTCGCCGTGCGGAAGAGCTTGCGAAACGCTCACGTCTGTTTGCACAAAAAACGAATCAAGTGATAGCTGAAATCGCAGGACGTATTAAATGCAATAAAGTGGGCGGGATTGAAAACCGCTGCTTCATTGAGAATGATGCACCTGAAATGATCGACATTATTTTTGTAACAGCGGACAAAGGGCTCTGCGGCGGTTTCAACATGCAAACCATCAAAGCGGTTAAACGTCTAATGAGTGAATACAAAAATAAAAAAGTCAAAATCCGCCTTCGCGGTATCGGGAAAAAAGGGATTGAGTTTTTCAATTATAATGAAGTAGAGATGCTTGATGCAGTGAAAAACTTGAGTTCTGCTCCTGATATGCAACGCTCCAGCGAGTTTATGACGAGATCAATTAATGATTTCAAAGAGGGTAAAATTGATGCGGTTTATCTTGTGTACAACGGATATAAAAACGTCATTACCCAAGAGTTGCATGTTAATCGTGTATTGCCGGTCAATGTAGAGAGTTACGATTGTGAAAAAGCTCAAAACACTATGTTAGAGCTTGAAGCACAAGATGAAGAGAAAATGCTTGATTCATTAGTAACAAAATACGCTGAATACAATATGTATTATGCTCTGATCGATTCTGTTGCGGCAGAGCACAGTGCACGTATGCAGGCAATGGATGCTGCAACCAACAACGCTAAAGAGATGGTTAACTCGTTGAAAGTCAAGTTTAACAAAGCGAGACAAGAATCGATTACAACCGAACTTATCGAGATTATCAGCGGCGTCGAGTCGATGAAATAATTATGGAGGAAAGAATGATTGGTAAAATTGCTCAAGTAATTGGTCCGGTTGTTGACGTTGATTTTGAAGGGTATTTACCTGCAATCAATGATGCAATCGAAGTAAATGTAAGTGTAGAAGGGAATACGACTCGTCTTATTCTTGAAGTAGCATCTCACCTTGGAAACGGTCGTGTACGTACGATCGCTATGGATATGTCAGAAGGTCTTGTTCGCGGAATGGCGGCTCGTGCAACTGGTGCTCCGATCAAAGTTCCGGTTGGAGAAAAAGTTCTCGGACGTATCTTCAACGTAATCGGTGAAACTATCGATGGCGGCGATCAAGTAACAGATTGTGATACATGGTCAATTCACCGTGATCCTCCACCACTTGTTGACCAAAGTACAAAAACTGAGATGTTCGAAACGGGTATCAAAGTTGTTGACCTTTTGGCTCCATACGCTAAGGGTGGTAAAGTTGGTCTTTTCGGTGGTGCCGGTGTCGGTAAAACCGTTATTATCATGGAACTTATCCATAACGTCGCACACGGGCATGACGGTCTATCTGTTTTCGCCGGTGTCGGTGAGCGTACTCGTGAGGGGAATGACCTTTACCACGAGATGAAAGAATCAAGCGTTTTGGACAAAGTAGCACTGTGCTACGGTCAAATGTCTGAACCGCCGGGAGCACGTAACCGTATCGCTCTTACAGGTCTTACTATGGCGGAGTACTTCCGTGATGAAAAAGGACTTGACGTATTGATGTTTATCGATAACATCTTCCGTTTTGCACAATCGGGTTCTGAGATGTCAGCACTTCTTGGACGTATCCCATCAGCCGTTGGTTACCAACCGACATTGGCTCGTGAAATGGGTGCTCTCCAAGACCGTATTACATCAACCAAAAAAGGTTCAATCACTTCGGTTCAAGCGGTATACGTACCTGCGGATGACTTGACTGACCCGGCTCCGGCTTCGGTATTTGCTCACCTTGATGCGACTACGGTTCTTAACCGTAAAATCGCTGAAAAAGGGATCTATCCTGCGGTTGACCCATTGGATTCAACCTCTCGTTTGCTTGATCCGCAAATCATCGGTGAAGAGCACTACGGTGTTGCTCGCGGTGTTCAAAAAACATTGCAAAAATACAAAGACTTGCAAGATATCATTGCAATTCTCGGTATGGATGAGCTTTCAGAAGATGATAAATCAACTGTTGAGCGCGCACGTAAAATCGAGAAATTCCTTTCTCAACCGTTCTTCGTTGCGGAAGTATTTACCGGTTCTCCAGGAAAATACGTTTCACTTGAAAACACTATCAAAGGGTTCAAAGGAATTCTTGAGGGTGAATTCGACCATATGCCAGAAGGCGCGTTCTACATGGTTGGTGATATGAATGAGGCGATTGAAAAAGCTGCTAAAATGAAAAGCAAGTAATTGCTTCTCGCCTTATAAGGAAACACGATGGAAACACTCCTCTTAGAAGTGCTAACCCCAAGCGGTCCGATTTATAACGGGCCGGCTAAAAGCGTCACCCTTCCGGGTGAAGAGGGAGAATTTGGTGTTCTCCCTGAACACGTCTCTTTGACTACATTGCTCCAAGCTGGAGTAATAGATATTCAAAAAGAGAACGGTAAAACAGAATCAATCGTCGTGAATTGGGGTGTAGTCCAAATCACCCAAAACAAAGTAGTTGTTTTGGTAGACGGTGCGGTTGCTATTCGTGGAGATAATGAAGGAGATATCGCTAAGGCACTTGATGAAGCGAAATCTTTGATCAGCAGTGTTGGCGATTCCAATGCTATGATCGCATCAGTATCCGCACGTATCGAATCTGCGGCACATCATTTAGTCTAAAAAATGTTTCAGACATTTGCCGATTTTTATGACAAAAGCCATCCGGTAACACTCATTGTGTTACTGGTTCTCTCTTTCTACTTTATTGCCGTTAATTGGGTCTTTTTTTACCGTTTCTTTTCACTAAATCAATGGATTGGTACTGAAAATCAATCGCTTGAGTCCTTGTTATTAGGGTCTAAGCAGATTCCAGACTATGCCTATTTAAGCCATTTTATTAAATCTTCATCCCGTCTTTCTGTTTCACTGTTTGATATGGCTTCTTACGCTGCTACCAAAGAGTCGACAAAAGGGTTGATGTTTCTTTCCGTTGTTGCATCAACTACCCCGTTTATAGGCCTTTTTGGTACGGTTGTTTCTATCTTGGATACGTTTGATCATATCGGTCAGGCCAGTGGGACGATGAGCATTATAGCTTCGGGTGTATCGGATGCTCTTGTCGCAACGGCGTCAGGTATCTTTGTCGCAATATTCGCTTATACCTATCATCAAATTCTTAAACGTAAAGCGTTTGAATTATCAGGTCTGATTCGTATGCAAGGCGATGCACTCCTTTCAAAAGAAGTGTAAGCGTGTTTGATTGGGATGAAAAACCGGAACTGAACATTACTCCGCTAGTGGATGTAATGCTCGTTTTGCTGGCCATTTTAATGGTTATTTCTCCCAATATTGTTTATGAAGAGTTGATCCGTCTCCCGAAAGGTTCTGCTCAAAAAGAGATCACAGAAAAAAAAGAGATTGAAATTATAATTTCTGATGAGCGAAAAATCAACATTGGTCAAGATCAATTTCAACTTGAAACTTTTGCCGATAATTTTATCCGTTTGGCTCCTTCTTACCCAGCTGATTCTACGGTACGTATTAGTGCTGACGGACGTTTGAATTACAGTGAAGTTATGAATGTTTTAGCCGTCGTTAAAAAAGCCGGTTTTCAAAATGTCTCTCTTGTCACTGCACCATAAACAATCTATTTTCAAAGTTTTTAGTATGAGGACTTTGTAAATGGGTTCGAATCAAGAACGCTACTTTTTTTTGAGCGGGTTAATCTCATTTTCTCTTTTCATCGCTCTAGTCGTTTTAGCAGGGTATTCTCTTCTCCTCACCCCTAAAATCGAACAGTTTGCTATGATGCAAAGTAATGTGATCAATGTTTCTATTGCAATTTCCGAGACAAAAGCTACGGAACAAAGTGATCCTGAACCCTCCGTGACCCCTACAGAACCTGAAGTTGCTCAAGAACCAAATGAGGTTGTAAAATCCGAACCCATACCTGAAATATCCGATCTTTTTTCTCAGGTCAAAACTGAAAAGTCTCCTAAAAAAAGGGAGGATGATAGTAAGCGCCGAGATGATTTGAATGCATTGGAAAAAGAGCTTTTAGAAAAAAAAGAGACGCCCCGTTTTTCGGATAAAGTGAATAAAGTTACCCTTGCTAAACCTTTTGTAAAAGTGATTCCGCAAGGGGGATCGACGGGGCCGCTCGTTAACGAATACCATGCTAAGATTCAAGGTTTGGTTTATACCTATTTTCGTCCACCCTCAGGGAGTGCAGGTGAAGTGGCACGGGTACGCATGAGTATCAGTGCATCGGGGAAACTGATCTCTTACCGTATTCTCAGTTATTCAAGAAACAGTTCTTTTAACAGTGAAATTGATTGGCTGAAAGAGCGCCTTAATTCGATCCATTTTCCCGAACATCCAGATGGCAAAGATGCAGTATTGGAATTTATTTTAACGGCTAAGGAGTAGTCATTTGAAAATTATCTTTTTTTGGTTATGTTTGATTCAACTTTTATGGGGTGCGGATGCGACCATAGAAGTGGTTAAAGGGGTAGCGAGATTAACACCGTTAGCCATTGAAGACTCATCGCCCCAAAGCACGGAGATGTCTCAAAAATTCTCACAAATGTTAGCGGCAGATATGAATGTCGTTTCGATGTTTAGTGTCGATGAGAGCTATGCTATGGCTGGATTTGATGCAACTTCCCCTGCACCTGCGCATAAAGAGGCTCGTTATCTTTTGCGTTATCGTTTAGTCAATGATGGAATGGGCGGAGTAAAAGCGGATGTAAAACTTCTTCAAGACGGCAATACTCTTTTTCTGAAAAGCTATATTTTGAAACAAAGTGAAATGCTGGTTTTTCTCTCTCACTCCGTAGCGTATGATATTAATGCCAAAATCGGAGGATCCCCGATTGATTGGATTAAACGAAAAGTTTTATTTGTCCGTTTAACCAGTCCAAGACACTCTGAAATTGTCGCTTCAGACTATACCCTTTCGTATCAAAAAGTGATTTTAAAAGGGGGGATATATGGATTTGCAAAATGGGCTAATCGTGAGCAGAGTGATTTGTACTACACTTCACTTTCCGATTTTAAACCGACAATTTATAAGATGAATCTTTTGAGCGGAAAAAAAGAGAAAGTGATCAGCTCAGATGGGATGGCGGTATGTTCCGATGTCAGCGAAGACAGCACCCGTCTTTTGCTCACATTGGCCCCTACGGGGCAGCCTGATATTTATCAGTACGATTTGAATTCTAATACTAAAACACGTATAACCGATTATTCCGGGATCGATGTAAACGGCCAGTTTATGGGAGATGGTTCCATCGCTTTTGTTTCGAATCGTTTTGGCTACCCCAATGTTTTTTCAACGCGCATTAACAGTAATGCTGTTTCGCAACTTGTGTATCAAGGTAAAAATAACTCATCCCTCAGTTCATATAAAAATTTCTTGGTCTATAAAGCACGTGAAAGTACTTCCGGATACGGTGGAAATGCTTTTAACTTGCATTTACTCTCCTTAAATTCTGGGAATATAAAACGCTTAACGGCCAGTGGAGAGAATGATTATCCACGATTTTCTCCTGATGGAGAAGCGATTTTGTATATTAAACAAGAGGGATCGCGCAGTTCTATCGGTCTTATCCGTTTCGGGATTAATAAAAGCTTTGCATTTCCCCTCAAAATAGGGAGAATTCAATCGATAGACTGGTAATGTTAATGTTTTTTTCGGTAACATTCCTTTATCAACAATCATGAGGTGACGACAATGATGAAAAACATAGCTTTTTTAAGCGCAACAGTAGCGATGCTCGTTTTGAGCGGATGTAGTACAAAAGAGCCTGCAATTGATGCAACAGCATCTACTGCCGGAAGTTCAGTAGGAACAGGTGTAAATCCTAATGCTACGACATCAACCGATTCCAATGCTGTAATCGCTCCGATTACGAATGCAAATGCGAATGATACAGCAGCGGCAAACGGTACCAATGGCTCAGATGCTCAATTGGTGAGTATTTTGTTTGATTATGATAAATTTGATATTCGTGAAGACATGCAAGCAGCAATGACGAAAAACACCTTGTTGGTTAAAGAAAAAACGATTAAACTCGAAGGTAATTGTGACGAATTCGGTAGTGATGAGTACAATTTTGCCCTTGGTCTTAAGCGTGCAAATGCGGTTAAAACAGCTTTGGTAAACAGTGGCGCAAATGCAGATTCTATCAGCATGGTCAGTTTTGGCGAAAGCAATCCCGTTTGTTTGGAAAAAACACAAGAGTGCTGGGCTAAAAATCGTCGTGTAGACTTTAAACTTCCATAAATGCGTTCGTTAGTAACTTTCTCCTTTTTATTCTCTATTCTTGCCTCAGCCTCGGAGCCTTCGGTCTTCGGTGCGGGTGATCTGAATTCCCCCAATCCTTACGGTCTTACCCATGAAGAAAAGCTGATTCTTGAAAATAAAAAAGAGCTCCAGACGGTTATTCAAAAAAATAATGCCCAAAGTGCCAAAGTTGAGAGTGTGACTGAACGTTTAGACGGTATGCAAGGGATTATCGAGGGGCTTGCTCAGAGATCGAATGAACAAGCGTTAATGCTTCAAAAGATCCAAGAGAAAGCAACCGCAGAGAGCAATAACAGTGTGAGTATGGAAGATCTCGGCAAACAAATTTCCGCCAATACGGAAAATATTGCCCAGTTCAAAACCCTTCTCGAAGAACTCTCTTTACTCGTGGATGGAATCAACAGCAATTACGTAACAAAAGATCAGTTCGCCGCGTTGATTAAACAGCTCAAAGTCAGTGTTCCTAGCAGTGAGAAATCTGCAACTCCGGCAAAAATGGATAATAGTGCGATTGAGAAAGAGGCGAATAAACTTTTTTCTCAAAGAAAATACAGTGAAGCACAAATCTATTTTGAACAGATGGTTCAAAAAAAGCACAAGTCAGCCGAAGCGTTGTTTATGATCGGTGAGACACATTTTGAGCGTAAAAACTACAAAGAAGCGGTAGCTACTTATAAAGAGTCTGCTTCTCGTAACGAAAAAGCAGGATATATGCCTACCCTTTTGCTCCACTCTGGTTTATCGATGGAAAAAATAGGGGATAGCACAACCGCAAAAGCATTTTATCAGGCGACTATCTCTAAATATAGCGGCAGCGGAGCAGCAAAAGAAGCACAAGAGCAATTATCTAAGTTGAAATAAGCAGAGACGTTCTAAGTGAGCGTTTTCAGCATCACCATAGGTAAATGTGCTAAAATCGCATCATCTAAAGTTAAGGCACTACAAATGGCAATCGAAAACAATCAAATCGTATCGATCGAATACGAAGTACGTGATGGCGGAAACGTCGTAGACAGCAATGTTGGCGGGCATCCGTTGACGTTTATGTTCGGAAAAGGACAAATCATTCCTGGTCTTGAAGCAGGGATTGCTAATATGAACATGGGTGATAAAGGTGATGTTCTTGTAAAAGCTGCTGATGCATATGGCGATTACAATGAAGAGGCACAACAAGAACTTCCACGTGAACAATTTGCAGGGATCGATTTGAATGTCGGTATGACATTGTACGGTCAAGGTGAAGATGGCGGAACCGTTCAAGTTATGGTTAAAGAGATCAAGGATGATATTGTAATCATCGATTTTAATCACCCGCTTGCAGGGAAAGATTTGGTATTTACGGTAACCATCAGCAGTGTTCGTGATGCATCGGCTGAAGAAGCGATGAGCGGAATTCCTGCTGAGAACAAAGTGGATGAGAGCGGATGTTGTGGAAGCGGCGGTAATCACGGCTGTGGATGTCACTAATTTTTTAACCGCTTCAAGCGCTTCTATCGAAGCGTTTAAAACCGCTAATTTACTCAAAGGTTTAGGGGTAAATGCTATTATTTTAGGAGAGCGCGGAACGGGTAAACTTACCCTAGCGCGCTATATCCTTCCTCATGCGCCCATCATTGATGCCAGTCATTTTGATGAACTTCTGGATGCGATTGAATCTCATAGTGATGTTATTATTCATCGTCTTGATAATGTTGCAAATCTCAAACGTCTTATTGAAACCATCCAAAAAACACGTACCCGTGTAATTGCTACCGGCGGTGGACGTTATTCCCAAGATCAGCTGGATGAGATTTTTACCATTCGCCTTGCATTACCCCCTTTAAGTGAACGTAATGAAGATGTCACGGTATTGATTGATGCTTTTGTTAAAGAGGCGAGAGATACTCTCGGAAAATCTGAGCCATTTGATCTTGAAGGCTTTGTCCCGGATCTAAGCGAAAATGCCATATCGCTGCGACGTCAGGTCTATCTGCATTATCTGTTTGACAGTATCAATGAGAATGATTTGATGGAAATTATGGAACATTATTTAGAAGTAAAGCTCGGAAGCAACAATGATTATCGAGCTTTTTTGCATCTGTATGAAGTTCCGCTTATCCGTGCAGGTATCAAGCGGTTTAAATCTCAGTTGCAATTAGCTGAGCGGCTTGGACTGAACCGTAATACATTACGGAAAAAAATTGCAGATCATGCAGAGTATAATTTAGAAACCAAGGAGCATTAATGTCCAAAAAAATCGCGATGATTTTCCCGGGTCAGGGATCCCAAACTATTGGTATGGGTAAATCATTTTATGAAAATTCTCCATTAGCGCGTGAGATGTTTGAAAAAGCGGGTGAGCGTATCGGTGTTGATTTTACCCAACTTTTGTTTGAAACAAATGAACAGCTTGATAAAACCGAGTATACACAACCTGCGATTTTATTGATTTCAATGATTGCGTATAAACTCTTTCAAGAGACTCATCCAACAACGGCAGTGATGTTTTTGGGTCACTCTTTGGGTGAATTCAGTGCTCTATGCGCATCGGGCGCAATTGATTATGTTGATGCGGTAGAATTAGTACACAAGCGCGGGAAACTTATGAGCCAAGCGTGCGAGAGTATCAATGCGGGAATGATGGCGATTTTAGGTTTGGATGATGCGGTTGTTGAAGAACTTTGTATCAAGGCCGAGAGTGAAGGCAAACGAGTTTGGCCGGCTAACTATAACCAAGCGGGTCAGCTCGTCGTAGCGGGAATCAAAGAAGATCTTCAAGCGATGGAGAGTGTATTCAAAGAAGCGGGAGCGAAGAGAGCATTGCTTTTGAATATGTCAATCGCTAGCCATTGTCCACTTCTTGAGTCTGCGATGGATCCGCTAGGCGAAGCGATGGAAGCGATGGTTAATGATTCTTTTAGTGCTCCGATCGTCTCAAATGCTTCGATGGAGCGTTATGCAACCAAAGAAGATGCAATAAAATGGCTCAAAGTTCAGTTGATTCAGCCGGTTAAATACAAACAATCGATTGAAGCTATCAGTGGTGAAATTGAGATGATGATTGAATTTGGAAACGGTGCAGTTCTCAAAGGGCTGAATAAGCGTAATGCTCCTGATGTTGAGACCGTGGGGATTTCGGATATGGAATCACTTGCAAAGGTATGTGAAGCCCTCTCATGAAGCTAGCATTGATTCAATCTTCACCAAAACTCAATCGTTCCAACCTCAGTGATGTTTTAGGGCTGATTGAAGCGAATTCAGATGCGGATGTTGTCATTTTCCCTGAACTCTCTCTCAGCGGGTATCTGCTGCAGGATAAGCTTTATGAAGATGCATGGAAGATTGAAGAGTTATCCACTCTCGCAGAGGCCAGTATTGCGTGTGATATTGCGATCGGTGCCGCATTGTGGGATGAGGGAAAAGTGTATAACAGTGCCTTGTACTTTTCACAAGGAAAATTAGTCCACATCCATCACAAAAATCACCTTCCGACGTACGGAATGTTTGAAGAGGGGCGTTATTTCATTGCCGGTGATACGATAGAACCGTTTGAAACTCCATACGGAAATGCTATCATGGTTATTTGCGAGGATTTATGGCGTGCAGAGACGATAACTGCGATTGCGGCAAGTGATGCTGAAATAGTTTACGTCCTTTCTGCTTCGCCTGCACGGGGGTTTGAAGAAAATGCGTTGGTGATTGAATCCCAATGGGATGCTCTTTTAAAGGCTACGGCATTGCTAAGCCATAACTATGTTGTTTTTGTCAACCGTGTAGGATTTGAAGATGGTCTTGGATTTTGGGGTGGTAGCCGGGTGATTACCCCAATGGGACTATGTGAGCATGTATTGGAGAGGTTTGAAACTCAAAGTGTAGTGGTTGAACTGAACCATTCCCTTCAAAAACTGGGACGTTACCTGTCTCGTAATTCATAAAAAAGTAGGTATAGGATGCAAATAGCCATTATGGGCGCAATGCGTGAAGAGATCGATCCGATTTTAGCTGCACTCGGTGATTACACGAGCGAAGAACATGCCGGAAATATATTTTACCGTGCACAGTACGCAGGGCATGATCTTGTCATTGCCTATTCAAAAATCGGGAAAGTCTTTTCGGCGATTACCGCTTCGGTAATGCTGGAGCGTTACGGTTGCAAAGCACTTCTATTTAGCGGTGTCGCCGGTGGCATATCTAAAGATTTGAAAATCGGCGATTTGATTATGGCGAGCCAATTGTGCCAACATGATGTCGACATCACCGCATTCGGTCATCCTGATGGATTTATCCCCGAGAGTTCGGTAATGATTGAATCGGATGCTGATCTACGCTCTTTGGCATCAGAGATTGCGATTGATATGGGTGTTGATTTGTATGAGGGGATTATTGCGACGGGAGATCAGTTTGTTGCATCGCCAGAGCGTAAAGCATGGATTGAAAAAACCTTTAATGCCGATGCCTTAGAGATGGAAGGGGCAAGTGTCGCTTGTGTCTGTCATAACTTTGGAGTTCCGTTTTTTGTTCTTCGTTCTATCAGTGACAGTGCTGATGGGGATGCCGGTGTTGATTTCGATACCTTTTTGCAAAGTTCGGCACAGGTGAGTGCCAAATTCATTTTAGAGATGGTAAAACGCATTGGCGATTAAATTAAGTAAAAAGATAATGCGCCAAATCGGGCGTACAAATGGTGAATTCGGTCTTATCGAAGAGGGTGATAAAATTCTGGTTGCTCTTAGCGGCGGTAAAGATTCCCTTACGATGGTACATGCGATGCGCGAACAGCAACGTCGTGCCCCATTTAAATTTGAGATACTGGCCGTGACAGTGACGTATGGGATGGGGGAAGATCTCTCTGCCCTAATCGCACATTGTGCCGAGCATGGGATTCCTCATGAAATTCATGAGACCAATACGTATGAGATCGCGGGTGAGAAAATTCGCCAGAACTCTTCGTTTTGCAGTTTCTTTTCACGTATGCGCAGAGGTGCATTGTACAGTGCGGCAGAGAAATTCGGATGCAATAAAGTAGCCCTTGGCCATCATCTCGATGATAGTGCAGAGAGCTTTTTTATGAATCTAATTTACAACGGTCAGATGAGAGCGCTTGCTCCCAAATACAAAGCAGGCAACGGGCTAATCGTTATCCGTCCTTTGATACAGCTGCGTGAACGTCAGCTTGCTGCCTGTGCCTTGGAAAATGAGATGCCGACCATCGGTGATGAAGCATGTCCAGCCATGCGGTTTGATGTCAAAATGCCTCATGCCAGAGCAAGTATGAAAAAAATGCTCTTTGAGATGGAAGAGAAATATCCTGATCTATTTGTTTCGATCAACTCCGCATTCGGTCATATCAGCGATGAAACTTTTTTTGATCCTAAGCGTTTTGCTTTATAAATTCAAGCACTTTATGATCGGCTCGGCTGAGTGATAGCTGTGCGATCTCTCTAAGATCGAACCATTCAAGCCCTTCTTCATTCATATCCTCAAAACTTAGATAAACGTCCGCTTCGAGGGTAAAATGGCTGTAGCTTTGGGTGATATGTCCTAAATGTTTAAATGGTGTACGAAGCGGCTTTTCAGACTCATAAAATCCCCATAAACCGTGTAAAAATCGCTCCGTACGTTGTGTTAGTGCGTATAACTCTTCTTTTTTATTGACAATGATATTGCGGAATCGGATCGGTTTGATCGTTTTTATTTTTGGTTCGGGATAGGAGAGGGGATCGAACTTTCCTTGGCATGTTTGTTCAAATGGACAGAGATCGCAGAGCGGCTTTTTCGGCAAACAAAGTGATGAACCGAGATCCATCATCGCCTGATTGTATTCAAAGGGATGAAGAGGATCAAAAAGGGTGTAAGCATATTCCCAGAGCTTTTTTTCATGGCGTTCGCAAAGAGCGAAATAGCGGTGCAGTATCCTCTTTACGTTGGCATCGAGGATAGGTAACGCTTCATCAAAAGCAAAGGCGGCAATAGCGTGGGCAGTGGATCGCCCTATACCGCTAAGCTGCATTAAATCGTGAGCATTAGTCGGGAGTGTACCGTTGCACGTCCTAGCGGCATTATGGAGGTTTTTAGCCCTAGTATAATATCCAAGTCCCTCCCACATTTTTAGAACATCATCCAGCTCGGAATCTGCTACATTTTGCAATGTCGGGAACCTTTGTAAAAACGGGAAATAAAACCGCTCTAACACCGTTTTGACCTGCGTTTGCTGAAGCATGATTTCACTGAGGTAGATGTGATAGGGATTATCCGTGGTTCGCCATGGGAGATCATGACGGCCATTGATTTTATACCATGCTAGAAGCAATTGTTGCGGGGTAGACATTTAGAACTTATCCAAGGGTAGGGGGATTAAAATACCAAAAGGCTCCGAGTGCTATGATGCCAAAAATTGCAATTTTAAAAACCCATTTCATTAGTTTGAGATAGACTAAAAAGAGGATAATACCGACTAGACCCATTGAACCTAATCCGTATCCGCTCATCAAAAAATCGATCATTTGAACTCCAAAAGTAAATGTGCCATTATAGCAAATGGTATAATCGCATGTATGAAAACTGTAGAGAAACTATTTAGTGATTCGATTGAGATAAAAGGATCGAAATTTATCGCTCATTTAATACCAAATACGATGTTTGATGAGCAAATGGCACGGTTACGCGCCGAACATCCTAAAGCGGTTCATTGGGTGAGCGCATCTCGTAGTCTTAATGAATTTGATCAGATTATTGAATCATCCAGTGATGACGGCGAGCCTAAAGGGACATCGGGTAAACCGACATTAGCGGTTTTACAAGGGCATGAACTGATTAATGCTGCGATTATCACCGTCCGCTATTTCGGTGGAACTAAACTGGGACCCGGAGGGTTGGTACGAGCTTATGCCGATGCCGCAAATGCCGTCTATGCCCAAGCACAACTACACACGTATGAAAAACTTGTTGATCAGAGTTTTACGTGTGAGTATTCAAGTGTTTCGATCGTTGAATATGAGATAACTCAAAAAGGTATTCGTTGCGTTAGTAAAATATTTGGAGAAAAAGGGGCTGAGTTTAGTGTCGAAGCAACAGCAGAGAAACTGGAACAGTTCTATACGGCAGTAGGGCGTACGATTCAAAAACTCTAATAACGTACGATGTAATAATAAAACGTACGTTTATGATATAATACTTTTATTCAGGAGGTAAATCATGACCATTACACCCTCAAAATTGAGAGAAAATCTCTATAATATACTTGATTCTGTGATTGAAACCAAAGAACCGTTGGAAGTGAAACGAAACGGGCAAATTTTAATGATTGTTCCAGAACATAAAAAAAGCCGGCTTAAGGCGATTCAACCTAAAAAAATTACTTCATGCAGTGACGATGAACTCATGAATACGTCTTGGGAGGGTGAATGGAAACCCTTTATTTAGACACCCATATCGTCGTATGGCTTCGGCAGAAAGAGTTGGAGAAATTTTCAAAAAGAGCATTGGATGCGATAGAAAATGCTCATACATTATTGATCTCTCCGATGGTGATGATGGAGCTGAAATATTTGCAGGAGATCGGTCGCCTCACCGATACCCCGTATAATATTCTCGGTGATCTAAATGCAATGATCGATTTACGGGTCGATGAGGTGGAAATGTTTGACGTTATCAAAAAGAGTCTCTCATTGGAATGGACACGTGACCCGTTTGATCGTATTATCGTTGCAAATGCAATGGCACGAGATTATCCACTGCTTACGAAAGATGAGAAGATTTTGACCCATTTTGAGGGGGCATTTTTCGACTAATCTAATGGTTTGTTATGCTTTCTATTATATGCTTCCCACATCTTGGCTACATTAGCATCGATTTCTTCTTTATGTAAATCGATATGTTTGTTTTTCAAAATTAATATAAAACCTGTTAAAGTAAAAAGTAAAAATCCGATTGCCGTAATAATATTATCTTCATGAAAAGGGTCACTTATTTTGCTTTTCAATGATTCTTTAATGACTTTCACTTGAATATCATAGGGATAGGTTTTATGCTGTAAAACGATTTGAACAGCTTTATCTCTCACATAAGAGTTGGGGCTATTTGTAGGCAATAAATCATTATAGAACCATATTTTCCCAATTTGTCCGTTTAATTCTCGATATGCGATGTCATCATTTCCACATGGTATCGCATTGTATTTTAGCCATTTTTCTTTAGCACCATAGCATTCAAGAGCTTTCACAGAACCGTTATTTTGATAAACTACAATTAAAGATCCGGTATCCATAGGTGTCCTACCTGAAGCAATATATTGTATTTTTCCTTCTACAACATTATTTTGATTGAAAGATATTGGTGGGTATCGGATTGTAAAGTAACGTATAGGAAATAATATAAACCATCCAAGTGCAAAACCGGCGAAGACCCCTAACACTATGATTTTTTTTGGAGGTGTCGGTACTGCAAAAGTAGTTGGGAGAATTTTTACAAGCCCTAAAATCATGATTATGGCAAGAAGGTGAATACAAACAATGAAGATATAGACTTCGGTGCTCATTTTTACTCTTTACTCCACAACTTTTCATTGAGTTTTAATTCTTTTACCAATCCAATCGTATTTTGAAGTGTGTTAACGTATTCCATCGCCTGTTTATAATCGAGCAACGAGGTAAAAACCGCTGGTTCAAACAGATCTTTTTCTGTGCCGATTCCGACATGGATATGATTATGGACAAAAGAGACAAACAGCGGATGTGAAACACGACGTTGAAAATCCAAGAGCCGTTTCATCATCGAGTGGGTGAGGATATAACGGGCTTCGATGGGATCACTTCCATACACAACAAAATGTTTCTCAAATTCAGGATCATCCATACGGATAAGATCATTACGGGAAAAATTGATTGATTGAAGCCATCCTCCGATAAGGGAACCGAAACTTTTTTCAGCTTGGTCGGGGAGGATAATCGTTTTAGCTTTGAAGTGTTTGTTGAATTCGGCAACGAGAAAGAGCCCCCGGAAGAGGGTGTGCCATTGGGTACGCCCTTTGGAATCTCGAGTTTGGTATTCGGCATGGACATCGGAAAATTCAAGCGGTACTCCGTCAATCGAGCCTTTGACGTAATCGTTTCCGCTGTAACGGTCTATGGAGTGTTGGAACAGATCACTCCGTTCAAACAGGTGTCGGGAAATCATAAAACCGGGATTGTAGAGGAGATGCGGATCGATGGCATGGATTAGGGGGGTGATGATGCGAGTTTTAAAGTCTTGGGCATATCCCGATGTCATAGCACGGTAGGTGATCGATGCAAGTATGATAAAACCAAAGACGACGGCTATCGAGAGAGGATGCAAAAGACCGAAACTTTTCCCCATCCACAAAGCAACGACGGCAAAAGCGACGATTCCCATTCCTCCATACCATTTGAGCTGAGATATGATCCGTTTTCGGGTCTCTTCAAGCTCATTAGTAGAGGGGTATAGCTCTTTGTAATAAAAATCGGTCAGTTCCGAAACGGATTTCATCGATTAAAAAGGGCATTAACATCAACATTTTGTCGCTCAGTAACGGTGATTTCAAATACCGCTCGTCGTTGTAGATTCATCCATCCTGCCACAATATTGGTTGGGAACATTTCGATAGCATTATTGAGATCGGTGACCGCTTGGTTATAAGCACGTCGTGCAGCGGAGATCTGCTCTTCGATTTCATTGAGTGAGCGTTGCAAGTGCATGACGTTTTCGTTGGCTTTGAGATCGGGATAGGCTTCCATCGCGATATTGATCGCGCCGAGGGCAGAGGTGAGTTTGGCATCGAGAGCAATTTTTTGATCATCACTGATTCCCGGCTTCATCGCCTGTGCACGGTATTCGGTCACTTTTTCCAACGTCCCTTTTTCATGTTCCATATATTGTGAAACCGATGCAACGAGATTCGGGATGAGGTCGAACCGTTTTTTGAGTACCGCATCGACTCCGGCGAAAATGTTTTCAACCTGATTTTTTTTACCGATGAGAGAGTTGTACATCAAAATAGCGATAAGGGCTACGACGCCCAGAATAATGAGAAATATTTGCATACGCTACCTACCTTTTGTGGTGTTTAGATTAGATGATAACATAATTGAGGTATTGAATACAAATGCCTTATTTATAAAAGAGTGATACAATTGGAAAAAAGGGGATAGTATGAAAACGTTAGCAGCAGTAGCATTTACGAGCATGATTATTTTAGGCGGTTGTGCACAATCAGGTGTTGCAGAAGTTGATGCGGATGCGTCAAAATATATGTTGTCATCACAATCGGGTGTCATAACGGATGTCAAACCAGTAGTTGTGAAAGATTCCGGTGGCGGTGGAGCCATAGGAGGTATTAGCGGAGCGGTGATCGGTTCTACCATGGGAGGTGGAAGAGGTTCTGTTTTAACAATGTTAGCGGGTGGATTGGTCGGTTTATATGCCGGAAATGAAATCGGAAAATCGAATGCACAGGAACTATCGGTCACTTTGGATGATAAACAAGAGGTTATTGTGATCTCAAAAGGGACGGAATTCGGAGTTGGTCAACGGGTAAAAATTATTAAGCGAAACGGCCAAATTTATAATGTAGAGTTGGCAAAATAAAGTCGGGGGATTTGATGAAGAAATGGGTCGTAATTGCATTATTGGCTTCACTTTCACTGGTTGAAGCAGAAGCGTCTGTGGATATGACGAATCAGCAAAGACAAGATCTTTTTCAAAAACATAAAGCACTTGAAGAGAAAAGTCATCAAGAACGGATCAAAATTTTGCAAGAGGCGGATGAATGTGTGAAACATGCAGCGACACCTCAATCGTATAAAGAATGTGAACGCCGTGAACAAGCGGCCAGACTTGAATTTAAAAAACATCATCATCCGCAAAAAGAGGCTTTAAGACACGAAAGAGAGATGATCAAAGAGAAATCAATGCATCAGATAAAAAATCAGCAATATCCACGAGGTACGATTGAGACTCATTAGTGTTTTGGGATAATTTTGCGGTAATAAATGGCTGCTGAAATCAAAACCCCAAGATATCCGCATGCCATATCTTTTTGTGCATCCCATTCATCTCCTTGTATACCTAAAAAAGCTGTTCCAAGATCAGCATGAGTCATTTGTGTAGCGATCCATTCTATCACTTCATAGAAACCGGATGCAGCGATCAGAAAAACAAGAGTAAAAGTAAACGTATTTTTAACCGATTTTTCGAATGAGAAAAACAGTTCTAAGAAGGGTAAAAAGAGTAAGAACCCGAATAAAAAGTGGATTACACGGTCGTAATGATTTCGTTCAAATCCGAAAAATTCAGTAAATGGGGTAAAAAAAGGCATTTCACTGTAGGTATAGTGTGCACCTATTCCATGCAAAACAAAAAAGATAAAGAGCATCCAAACACTTGGCTCAGAAAAACCAAACCGCTTCTCACACCAAAGAATAATCGGCAGAGCAATAAATACCAAAAGATTTTCCAACAGCCAATCATCACGATACCATGGATCAATAGCTAAAATTAGCCATACAGCAATGTAAAGGGTAAAAAGTGCAGATTTGAGTTTCATGCAAATATAATAACATAGATAAAGGATATTGTGATGGTAAATAAAAGAAGAGTAAATATGGCGCAGCGGACGGGACTCGAACCCGCGACCCCCTGCGTGACAGGCAGGTATTCTAACCAACTGAACTACCGCTGCAGCGCCAAAAAAAATGGTGGGAATTACAGGACTCGAACCTGTGACATCTACCTTGTAAGGGTAGCGCTCTACCAACTGAGCTAAACTCCCAAGAGTTTAAAAAATAAATCGAAACAACTCGAACAAGTGGCGACCCCTAAAGGATTTGAACCTCTGTTCCTACCATGAAGTGATAGTGTCCTTGGCCACTAGACGAAAGGGTCACTGAACCGCACATGGTGTCTCGTGATGGATTCGAACCATCGGCCCCCTCATTAAAAGTGAGATGCTCTACCGGCTGAGCTAACGAGACCTCTTCAATCATCAAAACTGGACGATTGTGAGGGCGAAATTATAGGGGAAAGATGTCGTTTTGTCAAGGCGAAAGAATGATTTAGGCAAAAAATAATTCTTTGTCTATATTCAGGAGCATTTTTACCGCCATAAGAACACTTTGCTCTTGGATGTAGTTACGATCTCCCTCGAAATGAAATCGTTCCGTATGAACCGATGTTTTAGACCTTGCGCTGATATAAACGGTTCCGACCGGCTTGGTATCGCTCCCTCCGGTAGGCCCTGCGACACCGCTGATGGCCAAGGAATAATCGGCAAAACTAACATTCATCGCCCCCTCTGACATCTCTACAACCACTTCGGCACTTACCGCACCATGATGTTCAAGCGCATAATCATCAACTGCCAGCCAATTGGCTTTTAGAGTATTGGAATAAGTGATTAAAGAACCTTCAAACACATTGGACGCACCACTTTGAGAGGTAAAAAAATGGGCAAGTGACCCTCCGCTGCAGCTTTCGGCAAATGAGAGTTTTTTGTGGTGAGTCCCCAGACGTTCAATAATAAATGCGGCGATATTGGTCGCGGCAATGACTTTATGATGCATGAGCCCGCGTGCGGATGCAATAAATTGAGAAAGGTTTCCGTGTTTACGGGTGTGGATACGTATTTTAAGCCATCCCTCGACTAATTCGCTGAATTCAAGTTTAACATCGAAGTTTTGGGCTAACGGTTCGAGAAGCGTTTGCGCACTGAGAAGTTCTTCGTTGAAAAGGTGGATAGTGGCAAGACGTGACTCATCATCGATGAGAATCGGAGGGAGTTCTTTCCCCTCTGTTGCCAGAATAACGTTGATTTCAGAACTGTTGTGGGTGAGAAGATAGCTACCGTTTTCGAGGATACTGGCACGTGATGGAATAAGCATTTGTTCTTTTAAAATCTGGTTATCGGCGGTGACAGTGCTGAGAAGTTTTCCGACGATGGTAAAGGTGCTTTTTGTGGTGACAATGATGAGCTTGGATTCATTCTTTAAGAGACCTTCAAGGTGTAAAAAGAGCCCTTTGTCCGATTCTTCGAAATAATTGATGGAGTCGATTGAAGCGAGGCGATTTTTGATACTTCGGAGGATATAACGCTCATACGCTTCATTCAAAATCAGCCGATTTCCTACGAAAATAACATCACGTTTCATGGAGTTCCCGAGTATAAATTTCGGATAGTATAGCATAGTGACAGCAAAATTTAATCACCTGAACGCTATAATGCACCACTTTTTCTATAAGGTAACAGATGGATTATAAAGAGACCCTCCTTCTACCTCAGACCGAGTTTCCGATGCGCGGAAATTTGGTTCAAAATGAGCCTGCACGCTATAGCGCGTGGATTGCGAACGATGTTTACGGCAAGATGAAAGCCAATCGTAAAGGTGCCGAGAGCTTCACATTGCATGATGGACCTCCGTATGCCAACGGCCATACACATATCGGTCACGCCCTCAATAAAGTACTTAAAGATATTATTGTCAAATACCATTACTTCAACGGTAAATCGGTTCGTTTTACTCCGGGATGGGACTGTCACGGATTGCCGATCGAGCAGCAAGTGGAGAAAAAGCTGGGCGGAAAGCAGAAAAAAGAGCTTCTCAGCACCGCAGAAGTACGCCAGATGTGTCGCGATCATGCGAGTGAATTTGTCGATATTCAACGCGCGGAGTTTAAAAAACTGGGTGTTATTGCGGACTGGGATAATCCGTATTTGACCATGGACTCGAAGTTTGAAGCGAACATCTACCGTACTTTGTGCGCTGTAGCGAAAAAAGGGCTATTGATCGAGCGTTCTAAACCGGTGTATTGGAGCTGGGCGGAGCGGACGGCACTTGCCGAAGCGGAAGTAGAATACGAAGATAAAGAGGACTATTCGATCTATGTCGCGTTTGAACTCAGCGATGAGGCTAAGGTACGAGCAGGGATCGAGGGGAACGCCGCCATCATTATCTGGACGACGACTCCGTGGACACTGCCTGCGAATACGGGGATCTCTCTCAATCCTGATGAGATCTATGTGCGGACCAGTGACGGTTACATCGTTGCCGAGAAACGGTACAACGCCCTTATCGAAGAGGGTGTATTTTCAGGGAGTGTCGTTCAAAAAATCGAAGCGAAAAAATTTGAAAACCTTTATGCGATCAACCCTCTAAACGGTCGCGGTTCTCATTTGGTTCTCGGCGAGCATGTTTTGATGGAGAACGGTTCAGGATGTGTTCACACTGCACCGGGACATGGGGAAGATGACTATCGTATCGGTCTTCGTTATAACCTCGAAGTCGTAATGCCGGTTGATGAGACAGGGTGTTACGATCAGAGCGTGGTTCGCGAAAAACTTCTCCCGAATCCCGAAGAGTTCGTCGGTAAACACATCTTTAAATGCAATGAACCGATCATCGAATTGCTCGGAGATAAAGCACTTAAAGTATCGAAATTTCGTCACTCCTATCCGCACTGCTGGCGTTCTCATACTCCGCTCATTTACCGTGCGACGAAGCAATGGTTTATCAGTGTAGACGGCACACCTCTGGGCGAGACAAAAACACTTCGTGAAATCGCACAGGCTGAAGTCGCTAAAACAGCGTTTTATCCGGAATCCGGACGTAACCGCTTAGGATCAATGGTTGAAAACCGTCCTGACTGGTGTATCTCTCGCCAGCGTGATTGGGGAGTTCCTATCGCATTTTTCCGTGTCAAAGCGACGGGGGAAGTGATTTTAGAAGAGAAAGTGCTTAACTTTATCGCGATGATTTTCGAGATGCACAGCACCGATGCGTGGTACTCGATGAGTATCGAAGAGCTTCTCTATCCGGGATGCTCGTACAAAGCGGATGAACTTGAAAAAGTGTCCGACATTCTCGATGTTTGGTTTGACAGCGGTTCGACATGGAATGCGGTGCTTAAATCACGTAACTATGATGCGGGAGAATATCCGGCTGATTTGTACATCGAAGGCTCTGACCAGCATCGCGGATGGTTCCAATCCTCTCTCTTTTTAAGTACGGCAGTGGAACATATTGCTCCGTACAAAGCACTTTTGACTCACGGTTTCACCGTCGATGAGAAGGGTGAGAAGATGTCAAAATCCAAAGGGAATGTCGTTGCTCCCGAATCGGTTCTCAAAGAATACGGGTCAGAAATTTTGCGTCTATGGGTTGCAATGAGTGACTATCAAGGTGATTTAAAAATCTCCGGTAATATCCTCAAGCAGACAGCCGATCAATACCGAAAACTGCGCAATACGTTCCGTATTATGTTGGCGAATCTTGATGGATTGGAAACCATCGTTCCCTACAGTGAAATGGGTGAGATCGATAAATGGATCGTGGCAAAAGCTAAAGAGGTATTTGACGAGACGCATCGACTTTTCGGGGAATATAACTTCGTTCACGGGATGAGCGGATTGAACTATTTTATTGTCAATGAACTCAGCGGTGTTTACATCGATATTACCAAAGACCGTATGTATTGTGACGCTTCCTCTTCTGCTGAGCGTCGCTCGACACAGAGTGCTATGGCGATCATTTCCCGTTCTATGCTCGGACTTATCGCTCCGATTTTGACTTATACCGCTGATGAGATTTTTGAGAATGCTCCATCGGTTATTAAGGGATCATGCACGGATATTTTTGATATCACTTATAGATCAATCGAAGCAGTTGATAGCAACTGGGACGAAGCGACCATGAAAGTGATCCGTGAAAAGTTCAATGAGATTGTGGACGGATTGAAAAAAGAGAAAGTGATTAAAAACACCCTTGAACTCGTAATATCAACGACTTCTACAGTGGCAAAAGCGATGAAAAAAGCCGATATTGAAGAGTATCTGGTTATCTCTAAATGGTGTGCCTGTGAACTCAAAGATGTTTTAGGGACGTTTGACTACGAAGGGGACACATTCAATATTGCCCTAGCATCCAAAGCTAAATGTCCAAGATGCTGGAAATATCATAGTGAAGACGAACAGTCATTATGTCCACGTTGTGCGCAGGTAGTTGCGTAATGATCGATTTCACTCAACCCGTTCCAATGAGTTTTATTGCTGAAACAGTCGGGGTTATTTTTGTCGTAATTGGTTTAGGGATTATGATGGTAAAACAAGCAAAACGTAGAAAGGAACGTGCATGATAACACTGAAAGAGGCGTTAAAACTCTCGAAAGAAGAACTGAGCTCTCTCAAAGAAGAGTTGAAAGCCAAGATTGCAGCCAATCCTGAGCTTAATGCATATATCGATGTTTTGAATGTCGGTGAAGGGATTCCGATTGCGATTAAAGACAATATTCAAGTGACAGGTTGGTCGGTAACATCAGGTTCCAATATTCTAAAAGGGTATATTGCTCCGTACAATGCAACTGTAATTGAGAAACTTTTGGCCGCTAATATGTCACCGTTCGGACGTACCAATATGGATGAATTCGCGATGGGTTCTACTACCGAGAGCAGTTGTTACGGTAAAACGCTCAACCCTTTGAATCATAATTGTGTTCCGGGAGGAAGTTCGGGCGGTTCGGCTGCGGCAGTTGCGGCAGGGTTAGCGGTAGCGGCACTTGGAAGCGATACGGGTGGATCGATCCGTCAGCCTGCGGCATTTTGCGGTATCGTCGGGATGAAACCGACGTATGGTCGTGTTAGCCGTTACGGTTTGGGTGCGTATGCCAGTTCACTCGATCAGATCGGGCCGATGACCCAAAACGTCGAAGATGCGGCGATTCTTTACGATATTATCCAAGGATATGATCCGAAAGATTCAACCTCTGCGAATCGCAATGACGGCACCGTAAGTGATAAACTCGATGGCAATATAAAACTAAAAATTGCTATCGTACCTGACTATGTCAAAGATGCTTCCGAAGATGTCCGCAAAGCGTATGCCAAAGCGGTAGAAGCATTGAAAAATGCGGGGCACACCATCGTCGAAAAAAGCCTGATGGATCCGAAATACGACATCTCAGCGTACTACATCACGGCGACGGCGGAAGCGACGACTAACCTTGCGCGCTATGACGGTATCCGCTACGGTAACCGTGTAGAGGGAGATAACCTCAAAGATACCTTTTTGCAAACCCGTTCGCAAGGGTTCGGTGCCGAAGTACAACGCCGTATTATGCTCGGTAACTTCGTACTCTCTTCTGGATATTACGATGCGTATTACGTTAAAGCACAAAAAGTACGCCGATTGATTCAAGAGGAGTATAATAAGATTTTCGAAGAAGTTGATCTTATTTTGACTCCGGTTGCTCCCCGCACTGCTTATGAATTTGGAGCCCTTAGTGATCCGCTTGAGATGTATTTGAGTGATATTTACACCATTTCGGTCAACCTCGCAGGTTTACCGGCGATTTCGATTCCGATTGATACAGCGGATAACGGCATGCCTGTAGGTCTTCAACTCATAGCCGCTCCGTATGCGGAGCAAACCTTATTTAACGGGGCATTTAGCCTCGAAACTCAACTCAAAGGATAATTACCATGAATATTCGTAAACGCGCCCTCACTTTTGAAGATGTATTGCTCATCCCTAAATACTCAGAGGTTCTCCCTAGAGAAGTGAGCTTGAAAACGATGTTGACCCGTAATATTCCCCTCAATATCCCAATGGTTTCTGCGGCTATGGATACGGTTACGGAATATCGTGCGGCAATTGCGATGGCTCATTTGGGTGGTATCGGGATAATTCATAAAAACATGGACATTGAGACCCAAGTCAAACAGATTAAAAAAGTAAAAAAATCCGAAAGTGGTATCATCATCGATCCGATTTTTGTCCATCCAAACGCTACACTCGAAGATGCCGAAGCGTTGATGAACGAATTTAAAATCTCCGGTGTTCCGGTTGTTGATAACCATAACAAACTACTCGGCATTTTGACCAATCGTGATATGCGTTTTGAAAAAGATTTGTCGAAGTTGGCCATCGACGCGATGACTCCTATGCCGCTTATTACTGCAAAAGCAGGGATCACTTTGGCGGATGCTGAGCAAATGATGCACGTTAATAAAATCGAAAAGCTCCCGATCATCGATGATAACGGATTGCTCAAAGGTTTGGTAACGATCAAAGATATCAAAAAGCGTATTGAATATCCTAATGCTAACAAAGATGATTTCGGTCGTCTTCGTGTCGGCGCGGCAATCGGTGTTGGACAGCTTGACCGCGCTCGCGCACTTGTCGATGCAGGTGTGGATGTTTTGGTTTTGGACTCTGCTCACGGTCACTCGAAAGGAATTTTGGATACGGTTAAAGCGATCAAAAAAGAGATGGTGGTCGATATCATTGCCGGAAACGTTGCAACGGGTGAAGCAACATTGGCCCTCATTGAAGCAGGTGCTGATGGGGTCAAAGTAGGTATCGGACCGGGATCGATCTGTACGACGCGTATCGTTGCGGGTGTCGGTGTTCCTCAAATTTCGGCTATTGATGAGTGTGCCGCAGTCGGACGCCAACATGGAGTACCGATTATCGCTGATGGCGGCATCCGCTATTCGGGTGACATTGCAAAAGCCCTTGCTGTAGGGGCAAGCGTTATTATGGCAGGATCACTCCTTGCCGGAACGGAAGAGTCACCGGGTGATACCATCATGTACCAAGGGCGTCAATACAAATCGTACCGCGGAATGGGTTCTATCGGAGCGATGACGAAAGGTTCAACTGATCGTTATTTCCAAGAGGGGACGGCTGCGGATAAACTCGTTCCTGAGGGGATTGAAGGACGTGTGCCATTTCGTGGAAGTATTGCTGCAGTTGTACATCAAATGATGGGTGGTCTACGCTCTTCTATGGGATATTGCGGATCTGAGAGTATTGAAGCTTTCTGGGACAAAGCAGAATTTGTTGAAATTACCAGTGCAGGGCTTAAAGAGTCACACGTTCATGATGTTATTATTACCCAGGAAGCACCAAACTACCACGTATAAATTTCATTTATACGGTTTTAATCCTACTAAATTAGTAGGATTACTTGGGAAAAATGTAAAATCACGATACAATAATTTACAAAACAATGTAAAGGATGATTATGCAACTTCAAACTGAAGCGCTTCACGCGGGATACAACAAAGACTCTCAAAGTACGATGGCAGTACCCATCTATCAAACGACTGCATACGAGTTTCGTGATGTTGAGCATGCGGCAAATTTATTTGCTCTTAAAGAGTTGGGAAATATCTATACCCGTCTGAACAACCCGACAACCGATGTCTTTGAAAAACGGTTTGCGCAACTTGAAGGGGGCGCTGCAGCTTTAGCCGGTGCAAGCGGTATGGCCTCTATCTTTTATGCAATTGCTAATGCGGCTGAATCGGGAGATAATATTATTTGTGCCCGTCAGCTCTACGGCGGAACATTGACCCAAGCGTCGTACACGTTAAAACGTTTCGGTATACAAGCCCGTTATTTCGATGTGCAAAATCCAATCGAGATCGAAGCACTGGTTGATGATAAAACCAAAGCGATTTTCTTTGAATCATTAACCAACCCTAGCATCGATGTGGCCGATATTGCTGCAATTACCGCGATTGCGAAAAAACACGGCATCCTCACTATCGTCGATAATACGGTAGCGACTCCGGTCCTTTGCCGTCCGTTCGAACATGGTGTCGATGTAGTGGTTCACAGTGCGAGTAAATATACGACGGGACAAGGATTGGCCATTGGCGGGATTATGGTTGAGCGTAACGGTTTGATTGATTTGATCAAAGGGAATGCGCGCTATCCGCAGTTCAATGAGCCGGATGAGAGTTATCACGGGTTAGTTTATGTTGATGTACCGTTGCCTCTCTTTACCCTTCGTGCACGTCTTTCACTTTTGCGTGATTTGGGTGCGGTGGTGTCTCCGTTTAATTCATGGCTCTTTATCCAAGGGATAGAAACTCTTTCGCTCCGTATGCGTGAACACTCACGCAATGCTCAAGTGGTTGCAGAGTTTTTAGAATCTCACCCGATGGTTAAAAAAGTGAACTATCCGGGATTAAAAAGCAATAGTAACTATGCCAATGCACAACGTTATTTTGAAAACGGTATGGCAAGCGGCTTGCTCAGTTTTGAAGTTGAGAGTTTTGAAGCGGCGAAAAAAATTGTGGATGCTACAAAGCTATTTTCACTTGTTGTGAATATCGGCGATTCTAAATCAATCATTACCCATCCGGCATCGACAACCCATCAACAATTATCTCAAGAAGAGTTAGTGGCATGCGGTGTCCCATCAGGGCTGATTCGTCTAAGTATCGGACTCGAAGCATCGACCGATTTGATTGATGATTTAACTCAGGCATTAAACGCGTAAAGGGTCTCATGTTAAATCTGCAAATTCACAGTGAACATTTTACGAACCCTCTCTATTTAGAGAGTGGGCGTATTCTTGAACCGTACGATATCGTCTATGAAACGTACGGAGAACTGAATGAAGCGCGGGATAATGTAATCGTCATCTGCCATGCCCTCACGGGATCTCATCATGCGGCAGGGACGTATGAGGGGGATAACAAGAACGGATGGTGGGATGGACTTATAGGTCAGGGAAAAGCGGTCGATACTGACAAATTTTTCGTGATCTGTACCAATGTGATCGGGAGCTGTTTCGGCTCAACCGGTCCTATGTCACCTCGTTACCCGTACAATGAACCATACCGTTATAAATTTCCGGTTGTGACAATTCTGGATATGGTTAAAGCACAGCGAATTTTGTTTGATCGTTTGGGAATCCATCAGGTGCATGCCGTGATCGGCGGATCGATGGGGGGGATGCAAGCCCTCGCATTTGGTGTCTATTTTCCGAATTTCGCCAAAAAAATTATTGCTATGGCAACGACGTCTGCGACGCAAGCATGGGCGATAGCATTTAATAAAGTTGCCCAAGAGGCAATTCTTAAAGATCCTGAGTTTAAAAACGGCTATTATGATCCAGAAATTATCCGAGAAAACGGTCTTTCGGGTATGGCAATCGGGCGCATGGCGGGACATATCAGCTTTTTATCCCATCAGTCAATGACAAAGAAATTTGGTCGTGAATACAAACGAACCGATGGATTATATGAGCTGTTCGGCAAGTTTCAGGTTGAATCGTATTTAGAGTACAATGGCTATAATTTTACAAAATGGTTTGATCCTCTTTCGTATCTCTATATTACTAAAGCGATCAATATCTATGACCTGTCGCGGGGATTTGATTCGCTTGAAGAAGCATTAGGGAAAATCAATGCGGAACTCTATCTGGTCGGATTTGAAAAAGATATTCTTTTTCTCCCTTCCGAGATGGAGAGTATCCATACCGCAATGAAAGTACTCGGAAAAACGAACAGCGATTATCTTGAAGTTACGAGTGATTATGGACATGATGCTTTTTTAGTAGAAATTGATAAAATAGAGAATTATGTTCGGGAGGCACTATGAGTCAGAATGAGAGTTTTGAAACCAAGATTACCAATGCCAAAGCGATTCTAGAGAAATTAATGGATCCTGCATTGCCAATGAATGAAAGTGTTAAAGCTTACGAAGAGGGGATGAAAGAGCTGCGTATCGCTGAAACAATGCTTCAAAATGCACAGTTACAGATTCAAATTATCAAAAATCAGGAGCAATAATGCGTGTTGCCATACTCCAACTCCCTTCCATTGGTATGGGGAGCAATAAACTCGAAAGTTATGCCCGTATTGCGAATCAAAAAGGGGTAAAGCTTATGTTAATGGGGGAATATCTCCTGAACCCTTTTTTCAAAGAGCTGATTCAAACGCCTGTCAGTATGATTGCAGAACAAAGTACTCATCAAATCGAAACACTCAAAGTATTGGCTCTCAAATATGATCTTACTTTTGTTGCCCCTATCGTAACGGTGAAAAAGAGAGAGTGTACGAAAATGATTGCAAAAATTAATGCCCGTAGTGTTACCTATTATCCGCAGCAATTTTTGATTAATTATCCACATTGGAATGAAGAGAAATTTTTTAATAATCCTATCGAAGCGGTAAAACCTCCGATGATTTTTGCAGTGGATGGATTTAAATTTGCCGTAATGGGAGGTTATGAGACCCATTTTGATCCTATGTGGGATGCTGTGAGTTCTAAAGTTGTTGACGCAGTTTTAATCCCAAGCGCTTCTACTTTTGAATCGCATAATCGATGGCGTGAGCTGATTAAAACCAGAGCTTTTACCCACAACTGCTATATCCTCCGTGCCAATCGTGTCGGAGAATATTGTGATGAAAAACATGCATGGAAGTTTTACGGTGATTCGATGGTTGTATCTCCCGATGGAGAAATAGAAGCAGATCTTGGTAACACTGAAGAGCTGTTGATCGTTGATTTGGATCGAAAAAGCCTCATAGAATCACGAAAAGGGTGGGGGTTTAAAGAGGCATTACGAAAGCGAAAATAAAGTGAAAAAACTTTTTTTCCTTTTTTTTACCCTCTTTTTTTCACTTCAAGCCGCAGTTTTACAACTTCATGATAATACTTCCCCTTCGATAGAAGCTTCTATCGAATATTTGGAAGATCGTGACGGAAATACCTCTCTTCAAGAGGTACAACAAAGTTCTTTTATCCCTTATACAAAAGAACGCAGTGTCAATTTCGGTTTTACACAATCGGTGTATTGGTTTAAAATTGATCTGAAGAATTTCAATCCAAGCCTTAACAAAAAATGGTGGGTAAAAATTGATTATCCTTTATTGGAGTCGATTGATCTTTATTTGATTAAGAATGATGGAAAAATACTCAAATATCAACGTATGGGTACCTCTCAACCTTTTCATTCGAGAGAAGTGGATTCACACCATTTTATTTCCGAACTTCCTCTTAATAATGTGGCTGATTCAACATTATTATTGAAAATTAAAACACAAAGCTCGATGCAGCTTCCTCTCTCTATCCTCTCATCGGAAGATCTTTTTGCAGAGATGGAGCAGAATAATCTTTTTGTGGGTATCTATTACGGTTTTTTTATTATTATCTTGCTTTACAATATTGTTTTATTTATTTATACCAGAGATCCTAATTATCTCCGTTATATTCTCTTTTTGGCCTCTTTTATTTTGTGGCAGCTCTCATTTGACGGGTTAGGAATTAAATACGTATGGGGAGATGCGCGGTGGTTAATTGAACACGGGTCGAGTGCCTTTATTGCATTGAGTTCTTTTTCTGCCCTTTATTTTAGCCGCCATTTTCTCAATACGCGACGTTATACCCCTCGTCTGGACAAAATAATTGTCGGTATGATGAGTATTAGCATCGTTATGGCACTTGCATCATCCGTACTCCCTTATGGAAAGGTAATTCCCATTAATGCATTATTGGCATCGATTATGCCGATTGTATTACTGATTGCAGGTTTATTGGTCATGCGTCACGAATATCGAGCCGCTCGTTTTTATGTTGCCGGATGGAGCTCTTTTCTGATTGCTACGATTATTTTTGCTTTCAATAAATTTGATCTGATCCCCAGCTTTTACGGTATCAATCATGTTCAGCAGATAGGGTCGGCTATAGAGATGATTTTTCTCTCACTGGCACTTGCCCATAGGGTATATCTGTTACAGCGTGAATACATTGGAAAACTCAATCATTTGAATGACACATTGAGTGACAAAGTAAAAGTTGCACTGGATGAAGCACGGATTAAAGACCGTTTGTTCGTCCAACAATCCAGATTAGCTGCGATGGGTGAGATGATTGAACAAATTGCCCATCAATGGCGACAGCCACTTCATACATTGGCACTGATTAACCAAGATATGTACGTAAAACAAAAGCTTGGTTTATGCGATGAAGCTTATTTTGATCAGAGTCATACGAGGATTGATGAATATCTGCAATATCTCTCTAAAACCATTGATGATTTTCGTAACTTTTACAAAACGGACAAATCCATAGCCCCTGAGGATATTGGTGATTTAGTCGTAGATGCGTTGAGACTTAGTGATGTATTTTTGAAATATGCAAAAATAAAAACGGATATTGATATATCTTCAGCACGAAAAGTTAATATTTCTAAAAATGAGATGATTCAAGTATTGATGAATTTAATCAAAAATGCTCATGATGCGATTGTCGAGCAAAAAATATCGAATGGGATGATTACGATTCGTGTCGAAGCTTATGAGGATGGGGTGAAGGTCAGTATCGAAGATAATGCCGGAGGGATTGCTCCTAATGTGATGGAAAAAGTATTTGATATCTATTTTACGACTAAAGATCCTGATAAAGGGACAGGGTTAGGGCTGCATATGTCGAAATATATTATTGAAGAGAGTTTTGGAGGGAAAATCTGGGTTGAAAACACCAGTGTCGGTGCCCGATTTATTATCCTTTTACCAGCTGAAAATATGAATACCTTAGTACTCAAGTCAGAATAAGGGAGCAATTTAGCGAAACGATGTTAAGCTAAAGCAAATATCTGCAGGAGAATGAATATGATGCACTATTTCCACCGTCAGGTGCAGTTGTGGGGAGAAGAGACGCAACGTTCACTTCAATCGAAGCGAATTGCCATTATTGGAAGTGGAGGACTAGGGAGCTCGTTAGCATTCGCTCTGGGCTCATCAGGAATCGGCGAGATTCATATGGTCGACTTTGATACGGTTAGTTTGCATAATATTCATCGTCAGATCGCATTTAAAATGGGAGATGAGGAAAAGTTCAAAGCCGAGGTAGTAGCAGAACTTATCGAAGCACGTTGTCCACATGTTACAGCCTATCCCCATATTTGTCGTTTTGAAGACTTTATTCAAAAAGAGATCGAGGTAGATCTCATTATTGATGCGACGGATAATCTCCCCTCTCGCGGTGCCATCAACACGTACGCTAAATCCAAAGGATTACCTTGGGTTTATGGATCGGTGGAGGCGTTTAACGGTCAGGTATGTTTTTTTGAAGAAGCATCGTTTAACGAAGTATTTAAAATTACCCAAAAAGCACCTGCTGGTATTGCCGCACCGATTGTGATGCATATTGCATCGTTACAGGCAAATTTAGCGTTACGCTTTCTTGCTGGGCTAAGTGTGAAGAAAGACAAACTTTATTATCTCTTTTTTAATGATGAAGGGGAATTGATAACGCAAAAATTTGCGCTACCAAAGAGTGAGCGTTAAAGGTTAGAGATGTATTTCGCGAGTGCGTCAATCTGCGCATCGTTAAGCGCTTTAGTCTGTCCTTGCATTAATGCTTTCATATCTTTTCCATAGGTGCCTGCTTGATACCCTTTGAGCGCTTCTTTTATTTGAGTTTCACTAAACTGTGCAATAATTTGTGATTTGTTTAATGCTGCTTTTTCCGCTTTTGCGCCATGGCATGAAGCACATTTCTGACCAAACAAGGCTGTAGCGTCTACAGAAGCCGTAATAGGTGCTTTAGTGGCTGTAGGCTCAGGCATCGGGATAACTGTTTGTGCAGGTGTTGGGATGATTTTCTCAACAGGAATAGTGTTTTCTACAACTGCTTCTGAAGCTGTTGACACTTCTGTATTCGTAATGTTTTCTTCAACGATGGCAGGAACAGGTGCTGTGGTTTCGGTTTGTGTGGAATCATTGCTGCATCCTAAAATATAAAGGGCACAAACGACACTGAGTAATGATTTCATAAAGAATTCTCCTAATAGGTTTAGGATATTTTAACAAAGTTTTGATAATTTTGGGATTTGAAAAAAAGGAAAGGATAAAAAGGGTGTTTCACACCGAGGTGTGAAACGTGCTAAGTAAGTTAAACTTATTTAGCTTCAGCAGCAGGAGCAACTTCAGCATCAGCAGCAGGTGCAACTTCTTCAGTAACATTAGCTTCTTCAGCAACAGGTGCAGCAGCTTCTTCAGCTACTGGTGCAGCTTCTTCAGTAGCAGCAGGTGCTTCAGTTGTTGCAGACTCGCTGCATCCGATAAACATTGCAGCCAAAAGCAACGCAGAAATGATTTTCATCATGGTAAGGCTCCTTAAAAAAATATGGCGGAAGTATACCACTACTCCCCCCATACTTGTCAAGCGTTTTTCGATTTATTTTGAAATATTTTTTGAAAACGCCTATTATAGGGCTTTCCAAGAGATTGCAATTTTATCAAATTTACAAAAATTTAGTAAAAAATGCTTATAACATAAAATTGTTTTTTTGATTTTTTGATTTGTTTACTAATGATTGTCTATTACAAGGCATTTAAAGAGGAAGAATAACACTGCTATTTGCAGTGTGTAATAGCAGTGTTATAGAGGTTATCGTCCTGCTGGGAGAAGGTTTGGCAATGGAGGAGTTTGATCTTCACTCCATCCCCCTCCTAATGCTTTGTAAAGTGAAATAGTGGCAATCAGAAGATTTTGTTTTGTAATCAGCAGCTGTTGAGACGCTTGGAGCCATTGTTGTTGTACAAGAAGCATATCGCTGTAGGTAATTGTGCCGACTTGATAGCGCAGTTTACTTTGCATGAGAGCTTTTTGAATTGCATTGGATCGTGCAGTTTGATAGGTGATTTGCTCTTTTGCTTTGGCGGTTTGTCCTAGGGCATTATCGGTGTCATTAAACGCACTGATAATACTTTTTTTATACGCAGCTAGGCTTTGATTCCGATCGGCTTCCGCACTTTTAATCTCACCTTCAATCCGTCCTGCAGAGAAAATAGGGATGCTGATGGCTGGAGCGATTTCCCATATTCGTGCCGGGTTGGAGACAAAACTGCTCAGTTCCAAACTTTGTACTCCTAACATCCCTGTTAGCTTTATACTCGGAAAGTAAGCGGCTCGCGCAACACCGATTCGTGCATTTGCTGCAATCAAATTTTGTTCTGCCGCTGCAATGTCTGGGCGTTTATTTAAAAGATTTGCACTCAAGTTTGCAGGTATTTCAGGAATGGTAATGGTGCCTAACACAGAAGTGCTAACGGAGGTCGGATTTCGTCCTAAAAGGAGATTATAAGAGGACTCTTCGGTAATTTTAGAAGCTTCAAGCTGTGAGAGTGTCGCTTTGGCACTCTCATGCTCGGATAACGATTGTAACAAAACCGGCTCGGCAATAACACCGTGTTTGTATTTGAGCTCATTGAGTTTAACAATTTCATCGGTGAGCATGAGGTTCTCTTTCGCTAAATCAATCTGCCCTTGTAAGGACGAGAGTTTGATATAAGATGCCGCCACATTGGATACTACGGAGAGTTGGAGTGTCTGGGATGAATATTCACTGGAGAGGAGTGCTGCACGAGCAGACTCATTCGCACGACGCACTTTTCCAAACAGATCAATTTCGTAACTTGCGAGTGATAACGATCCGGCATACGTTGATGTAATCCCCTCACGTAGCTGATAACCTCCGTTAGAGGCATTATCAACTGCTTTTCGGTCCAATGAAGCGGAAGCATTGATTTGAGGGTAGAGATACGATTTTGCCTGATCGAATTTACCCAGAAGTGCATCAACGGAAGCCTGGGAAGATTGCAGGTCGTAGTTTGTACGAAGGGCCTCTTCGATGGCATGGTTAAGTGATTCGTCTTGAAAGCTTTTCCACCATTGGATATTTATACTTTGTTGAACCGTCTTATTTTTATCCTGCTCTAAAAAGTTTTCCGGTATAGCCACATTGGGACGAACGTAATCGGGCCCGATGGCGCATCCTCCCAGTAGAAAGGCAGTCAGAATGCTAAGACTTAATGATGTGTTATTCATGATCGGCTCCTTTGGCAGGTGAAAATTTTTCTTGTGCTGTTGCAACCCAATAATAGAGGAACGGAATAAAGTACCGTTCGATAAACGTTGCCGCCAGCATACCGCCGAACATGGCTACTCCAATCGAGAAACGCCCTGCCGCTCCGGCACCTGAACTGAAGATCAGCGGCAGCATCCCGGCTAAAAAGGCAAAAGAAGTCATCATCATCGGACGGTAACGAAGACGAGCCGCTTCCATGGCTGAATCGTAAATAGTTTTACCCATTTGGCGCTGTTCTTCGGCAAATTCGACGACCAGAATCGCATTTTTTGCCGAGAGGGCGATGAGGGTGAGCAACCCAATCTGGAAGAAAACATTGTTATTCAAGAACGGAATCAGCCATACAACGGTGTACGCCCCCATAATACCATAGGGTACGGCGAGCATAATAGAGATCGGCAATGTCCAGCGTTCATACAATGCTGAGAGAATCAAATAGACCATCACCAAGGCAAAAGCCATAATCATGAGTGCTTTGGAACCGACGAGTTTCTCTTGGAGATATAACCCCTCCCAGTCGTAACTTACAGAGGAGGGCAGTATGCTGTCCCCTTTTGCTTCTAAAATTTTGATCAAGTCGCCTGAACTGTATCCGGGAGAAGGGGAGCCCATGACTGTGGTACAGAGGACACCGTTAAAGTGCTCGATCGAAGAGGGTGCACTGGACATTTTGGCCGTAACAACGGAAGAGAGAGGGACGAGTTGACCGCTTGATGATCGAACCCATGCACGTCCGATATCCTCGGGCTTGGCACGATAGGGTGAATCGGCTTGCATCTGTACCCAATAGGTTTTACCGTTTTTATCGAATTGATTGATGTACATTGTTCCGATGGTTGCTTGGAGTGTTTGAAAAATATCGCTGATGGCAAGTCCCATCATTTTGGCTTTTTCACGATCCACTTCAATGGATAGTGTCGGGGTAGTAATGTTCATTGTTGTCATCGGGTTCTTGATGCTCGGATCTTGACGCAAATCAGAAACGAACGCATTGGTCGTATTGGCAAGCTTATTAAAATCGTTATCACCCGGTTGCAATAAGCGTAGGCTAAACATATCCGATGGCCCCATACCACGAATCGGCGGCGGAGGCATTGCAAATACTTTTGCTTCTTTGATACTGCCCAGTTTCGGTCCTAAAGAGTCCAGAATACCGAATACTTTGAGCTCTTTTGTGGTTCGCTCATCCCATGATTTGAGTCGGGTAAAAATAACGGCGGAATTCGGTTCTTGGGAGAACGTGAGGATATTCAAACCGGTAATTGCGGTGTATTTGTAGACCCCTTCTTGTTTGCCAAGAATAGCTTCCACTTGTTTAACGACCTCCAAAGTACGGTTAGCAGTGGCACCTTCGGGAAGGTTGACGCTGGTGATAAAGTACCCCTGATCTTCCATCGGTAAAAAAGCGCTTGGGAGTGTTTTGTGAAAAAATCCGATAAAGAAATAGGTGGAGAGATAAATCACCAAAAAGATCAACGATTTACGAATCATAAAACCGGATCGGCGAACATAGTTTTCAGTCATATTCGCAAATTTACGGTTAAACCAGCGGAAAAAGCGAGCCGGTTCTTTCTCATGATGTTTTAAAATCAGAGCACCGATAGCCGGTGCAAAAGTGAGTGCCATAAATCCTGAGAATACGACTGAAATTGCAATAGTTGCTGCAAATTGCTTGTACAGCTGTCCCGTCATACCCCCTAAAAAGGTAGCAGGGATAAAGACGGCACACATGACCAGCACGATGGCGATAACGGGACCGGAAATTTGAGCCATAGCTTTTGTAGCCGCTTCTCGTGGGGAAAGTTTTTCACTTTGTAGAATCCGCTCCATATTTTCAATAACGACAATGGCATCATCGACAACAATCCCTATGGCGAGAACCAATCCGAAGAGGGTGAGGGTGTTGATCGAATAGCCTAACAGATACATACCGATAAAAGCACCCGTGAGCGAGATCGGGATCGAGAGAATCGGGATCATAGCGGCACGGAAACTTTGTAAAAAGAGGTAAATAACCAAACTAACCAATATTATGGATGCGAGGAGGGTAAAAGCAACCTCTTCGATTGAAATTTTGACGAAATCGGTGGTGTCATAGGGGATGTTATACTCAATCCCTTTCGGGAATTTTTTAGCGAGTTTTTCCATTTTAGCGGCAACGGCGGCGGAAGTATCGAGGGCGTTGGCATTGGTATCGGCAAAAATACCGATCATGGCCGCCGGTTTACCGTTGACCCGTCCGAAAAATTCGTAGTTTTGGCTGCCGAGTTCAACCCGTGCAACATCACGTAAACGGATCATAGAACCATCATTTTTGGAACGGATAATGATGTTTTGGAACTCTTCGGGAGTCGAGAAACGCCCTTTTGAAGTGAGTTGCATCGTCCACATTTGCTCATCAGTCGTCGGTGCTTGTCCTAAACGTCCCGGTGAGACTTGGAGATTCTGATCTCTGATCGCCGCAGCGATTTCAGAGGTGCTGACACCCAGTGATGCCATACGGTCAGGATTCAGCCAGACACGCATCGCATAGTCGCGTTGACCGAAAATTTGGCTTCTCCCCGCACCGGGGATTTTTTTGATTTCGTCGAGGAGATTGGCGGAGATGTAGTTACTGATCCCTGTCGCATCGTAGCTTCCATCGGGAGAGGTAATGGCCACGATTAGCAAAATATCGGAGGTTTTTTTCTGGACGGTGACACCCAAATCACGGGTTGTTTGAGGAAGTTGCGCGATAACGGAGTTGATTCGGTTTTGAACATCAACTGCTGCTAAATCTTGATTGACCCCGATGTTGAATGTACACGTAATCGTTGCACTTCCCGGTAGGGCTGCCGCTTTGGACGACATATACATGAGGCCATCCGCTCCCGAGATCTGAGATTCGAGAGGGGTGAGGATATTGTTCGCGATGGTTTGTGCATCGGCACCCGGATACTGTGCGCTGACGACAACGGTAGGCGGGGTGAGATTCGGCAACTGCGAGATCGGGAGCGTTTTAATCGCTACAAATCCGAGCAGCATAATAATCATCGCGATAACAGTTGATAAAATAGGGCGGTTAATAAAGTATTTACTAAACATTATTTTGAATTCGGAATGACTTCCGCTCCTGGTTTGAGTTTAGGCAGGGCGTCTGCGGCAATTTTATCACCGGCATTGACACCGCTCTCGATCAGGATATTTTCACCGACCCATTCTCCTACTACGACGGGTTTAGGGGTAACGGTATTGTTAGCTTCGATGGCGTAGACGAATTTCCCTTTTTCGCCCGTGAGCAGTGTTTTTTGAGGAACGTAGAGGGCATTTTTCCATTCCATCCCTTTGACTTTGACTTGGACAAACTGTCCTGGGAGGAGTTTATGGTCGCTGTTATCGATAAGCGCACGATAGGTGATATTTCCGGTGGTCGAATCGACGAACGGTGCGATAAAATTGATCTCCCCTTTGCGCGCTAATGTCGTTCCATCGCTTAGGGTGAGTTCAACGAGGTATTTTCCGTCTTTCGGAGCGGTGAGTTTACCTGATGCAATCGCATTTTGTCGGGTAAGTTTTTCGTTTTCGCTAAAGGTAAAATTGACGTACATCGGGTCAGTCTGATAGATTGTTGTGAGCAGTCCGTTGGCTCCGGCCGCAACGTAGGTACCGACATCGATTTTGGATTTATCGACAAATCCGCTGATAGGAGCTTTGATCACGGTATAGCTGAGGTTCAGTTTGGCTTGTTCCAGTGATGCTTTTGCCGCCATAACGGCAGCGGCACTGTTTCGTTCATTGGCGGTTGCGGTGTCGAGCTCCTGTCGGCTTGCGGCATTGGCTTCGGCAAGAGGTTTGATACGGTTTAAGACAGCTTTGGCATTGGTGTAGTTGGCGGATGCAAGTTCATACGCGGCTTTGGCACTTTCAAGAGAATTTTTTAAATCCGATGGATCGATAACAAATAATGTTTCTCCTTTGTTGAGGGCTGAACCCTCAGTGTAGGAGCGTTTTTGGAGGTATCCGTTTACGCGGGCGAAAACTTGTACGGTATTAAAGGCTTGCGTTTGACCTGTTGCTCGGAGAACTGCCGGGAAATGACCCGTTTTGACTTCGGTTGTCGTCACAGGAACAGGACCCTCCGGCGGTTTTTCCATCCCTTTGGCTTTGGGACGTTCGCATCCGCTCATAGCGAGGATGAGGGCGCTTGATAAAGCAATAGTAGTTAAACGATTCATTCGGATTCCTTTGAGGTGTAATTTAGAGAGAGGCACATTTGTTTTAAAACACGCAGAGTAATAGCAAGTTCTTCGGGATTAAAGTGTTTTTGCAAAGATTCATTAGCTTGTTGCAACACTTCCATTGTCGGTTTTTCGAGGGCAATTCCCTGGGGGGTGAGGGTGACAAGATTGCATCGTTTATCGTTTTCGTCAGTAGCACGTCCAATAAGTGAACGTTTTTCCAATCCTGCAATCAGGCGTGTGATAGAGGTTTTATCTTTTCCGACGAAATCCGCGATGTTTTGTTGTGTTGAAGTCCCTTCTTTCCACAAAACGACCATTACTTTGAATTGCTCAATCGTCATATCGATTCCATGCAAAGAGAGCTGACGGGTGAGATAGTTACGTGCCGCCATTGCGGAGAGGTTGGTAAGACACCCTAACGATTCTTGTGTCGGGCATTCACATCGATTCATATAAACTCCTAAATAGTTGAATATGCAACTAATTAAACGAATTCTATTTTATTTAGGTGTTGAAAGTCAAGGGGAATTTGTTAATAATATTAATGCTTAAGCTAATGATATGCGCTATAATCCGCCGATTTTTATTTCAGAGGGTTTTAAAATATGTTTCGATTGTTTTTGCTGGTTATGGTTTTGATGGGTTCGTTGTGGGGTGCAGTAGCAGAAAAAAAAGTCCCCGTATTGTGTTACCACCGTTTCGCTCCCGAAGCAGTTGATTCAATGACGATCAAAAATTCTGCGTTTACGGAGCAGATGGAGTGGCTTAAAATACACGGCTATAGCGTTATCCCTCTTGATACGGCAATGGGGTATGTAAACGGTAAAGTGAAAACAATTCCTGCCAAATCGGTTGTTATCACCGTCGATGACGGGCACAAAAGCGTCTACAGCGATATGGCTCCGATCGTTAAAAAATACAAAATACCTGTCACACTGTTCATCTATCCGAGTGCGATCTCGAACGCTAAATATGCGATGACATGGGAACAACTCCGTGATTTGGAAACAACGAAACTCTTTCACGTCGAATCTCATACTTATTGGCACCCGAATTTCAAAAAAGAGAAGAAAACACTATCTCCAGAGGAGTACGCTAAATCGGTTGATAAACAGCTAAACGGATCGAAGAAAAAACTCGAAGAGAAAATGGGACATGAGATCAAATACCTCGCATGGGTGTTCGGTATTTACGATGATGCGCTTCTTGTCGATGCAAAAAAATCGGGATATACGGCGGCATTTACAATCGATCGACAACATGCCTCTTCGGGTGATCATGTGATGGCATTGGGGCGTTATATGGTGGTGAGCAAACACACGATCAAAGAGTTTGTGAGAATGGTGGATGGAACCGAAGATCGGATGAGCAAAGATAAAAAAGAAGTGGTACAGTATTGATGTCCTAAATATTTGACATTTTTATCCGATATTCGTATAATTTGTTAAATATCAAAAAGGAGACCATCATGAAAACCAAAGAGATCGCGTTATTGCTCGGCGTACCTCCTTCAACGTTGCATGATTGGAAAAAAAATCCTGAAAAGAAAAATCTTGCGGCGATGCTCACTGCAATGCCAAAAGAGGTTGCATTAGGGTTCATAAAAGATGCAACAAAGAAGCAAGCACCTAAGATGCTTTTGGCGACAGTGAACTGCTCCATCGGAAATGTTAAAAAACACCTCAAAGCCTCAGATATAAAAAAGCTTCTTGTAGGGGATAAACCTGAAACATCGGTTGAAAAATACGCGCTCGATGTGATCAAAACTGAAGCCACTCACGAAGAGATTATTGCATTTGCAACTTACTATCGCATTCCGAAAAAAAGTCTCAGTAAGATTTTAAATGGATAAGCTTGATTTTATTCGAGAGCATTACGGAGAGCAGATTAACGCATTTAGATGGCTGATCGAAGAGCGATTCGGGTATCTGCCGAATCAAAATAGTTCTCTTTTACGTTTTGGAGGGGGAACGGCGCTTGCTATTTACTATTTTCAACACCGTAAAAGTTTTGATATCGATTTGTTCGCTACCGATCAGCAGGTTTTGAACTATCTAAGTCCGAAAACATGGATCGAGGAATCACGCCACTTTAATAGCAGTGAATATATCGATCAAGCACACCATGTCGGTCTTTTATCTAACAATAATATCAAAGTTGATATTCTCGTCTCGGCAGATTTTATCGAGCCTCCTTTGATCGATTCATCGCTGGAACTTTTCCCTATCAACCTTTACGTTGAAAGCATCTCCGACATCATTGCAAAAAAAATCGTTTTTCGAAATGCTCAAAATAAAACAAGGGATATTATCGACATAGCGGTAGCCCTTTCAAAAGATCCAAATATATTGGCTTCTATTGTAGAAAAAGGTGCGGTAAGTATTGAAAATATCAAAATACTTCAAAGTGCTATCAATGGATTAAATAGGGAAAAATATGTCTATGAAACAGAGATAGTCGAGCCTTTTGCGCAATACATTGATATTGCTAAATCCGCTCCGGAAATAATTTTGGAAGAGTGTTCAAGGTTGATTGAAAATTTTTAAAGTTCCGTTCGTGGTGAGCTTGTCGAACCATGAAGAAATTTCCCTTCGACAGGCTCAGGGTGAACGTTCGGAAAATCAGAATAAATTTTGCTACAATATTTGGTGTTAAATATTAAAAAATAACTAAATAATGAGAATTTGATGGAAAAAAATATAGAGTTAAAAAGACCGTGGACAATTAAAGTTTTCGTGATTATTTTTGGAGTCCTATTCGGGATCAAACTGATTTCCTTTTTGACGGATACAACTCAGACGTGGGCTTTCATATATTTTTTGATCATTTCGATATCGATCTTCGGTATCTGGCAAGGACGTAACTGGGCAAGAAATTTGTTTTTGGTGCTCATGATGCCATTTTTTTTATTGACATTTTTTCTTGTTCTGTATGCTTTGTTGAATTTAAGCAATACAAGTGAATTTCGAGAAAATCTGTATTTAATCTTGAGTAGTATTCTGTCCCTTGTTCTTATGGTAATTCCTTTTTTAAAACGATCGGCAGAGTGGTTTGATCGTGAGTTAAAAACATCGAGCGAAAAGGCAAAAGGAATTCCTTGGCAGTATCAGTTGATGCTTACCGTTGCCTCGATTGGAGTTGGTTTTTTAGCAATCTCGATGAGCCCTCAATTTGGATTTTTTTCATCTTTTATCAAAGAATGGATTCAGATTAATCACCCTTCGTATTGGGGAAAATTTGCGATACTTTTGTTTTCTGTCAATCTTAGTACACTGATCGGTGCTTTTATTGTTGAATTCCCGTTTAGTTTGGTTTTGGGATATCTAAAAAGGGAGTATCGTTTTTTATTATGGCGTTTGATAACATTAGGGGGATTTTTTCCAGTGTATACGACTTATTTCGTACTAGGTAATAGAACAGAAAATTTCACTTTTTTTATTTCTATTGCATTATTGAATTTAATTACAATCAGTCTTGTTGCTTTATTCGGATTGGCAATGGGTGAGAAGATGGCACGTTATGTCGACACACTGCGTGTGCCGATAGAGATAAAATAAATTACAGCCCCGTCACGCTATAATATAACAACAAATTCCATTACAAAGACCGTTCATCGCATTGTGAACGCTATCCATTTGAAAAACTCATCGCTTTAGTAGAAGGAATAGCTTCTCAACTATTTTACAAATATATCTTATAAAAAGTTATGATACTATGCGTTTAAATGAAAGCAAGAAAATATTATTCATTTATTCATATTGTTGATTTGTTGGAGAAAGAGTATTGATGAAATACACTACAAAATTAAAGATCAAAATTACATTGGCTATCTCTTTTTTTTTAGTGTGGGTTGTCATTATAGGTTTTTCTCAATATTATAGAGAAATTGAAAAAATCGACAAAGATTGTAACGAAAAGCTTTTAACCGCAGCACAACTTGCACGTCATATTGTTGGAGATGACTTTCACAATCAAATCAAATCCGGAAAAGTTGTTTCCGAAAGGGAAGATATGAAAAATATCCTTGCCCTTTCAAATTTTGCCCAAGAGGCTCACGTTAAATATATCTACACCATTATTTTAGATGCGAACGATACTCTCCGATTTACTTCCAGCAGTGCCTTGGAAAAGGAACTTCTTACCGGTGAGAAGCTCACCCGTTATTTTGATTCGTATGAGTACTATCCTAAAATGATCACCGCATTGGAAAGTGGGAATATTGTCTATGACCTTGATAATGATACGGATGAATGGGGGAGTTTTCGAAGTATTTTTGTCCCCTACACCACAAAATCAGGAATGCGATATCTGATGGGTGTCGATATAGACAATAAGTCAATGGAGATTAGAGCTAGAGAGACGATCATTAGTGAAGCGATTAAAAGCATAGTTTTGTTTTTTGCTTTATTGCCGCTCTTGCTTCTGTATCGGGCACATTTTTATAAAACCAATCGAAGGCTGCGTCTATTGGTCGATAAGGCAACGCACCAGCTTCGTTATATGAATAAAAATCTCGAAAGGCTTGTGGATGAAAAAAGTGCCCAAATACTCAGTCAAGCACTCATTGATCCTCTAACAGAACTACCGAACCGAATGCAATTACAGCAAGACCTTATGATTGATGGGTTTAAAGGAATTGCTATTGTCAATATAGATGATTTCAAAGAGGTAAATGATTTTTTTGGTATTGCGATCGGCGACAAGATTCTTCGAGAATTTGCGAAGGAACTTCAAAGTTTTAGGTTAAAAGTCTATCGCCTTAACGGTGATGAATTTGTCATCTTTAAAGCTGTTGCGGATGAAGGCGACCAGATAGAAGCAGATTTTCGTTCAATGGTTCAAGCGCTTCATGAGAAAGTATATATCATTGATGGAGAGACTCTAAATCTGAATGTTACCGTAGGAATTGCGATCGGACAAAAAGATCTTCTTGGGCAAGCAGACATTGCGTTGCACCTCGCTAAACAAACAGAACAATCCATTGTTGTTTACAAAAAAGAATACTCTACCGAACAAAAAGCAAAACACTATCTCTCTCTTTCTCAAGCAATACGCCAAGCTTTACTTTCCTCACGAATCATATGCTATTATCAGCCGATTGTCGAAGCGGCCTCGGGAAAAATAAAAAAATACGAAACGTTAGTACGCATGGTGATGGAAGATGGAACGATACTCCTTCCCGGTGATTTTTTGATGGTTGCTCAAAAGACAAAACTTTATACTGAAATCACAAAAGAAGTTATCCGACAGGCATGCGAAACCTTTCGTTTACGACCCGAAGGATTTTCAGTCAATTTATCTGCTCGCGATATTTTATCGTCGGATACGGTAGATTTTATTTTGGACACTATCCGAAGAACGGATACTGCAAATCGGATCGTATTTGAAATTTTGGAATCAGAGGGGATAGAAAACTACAAGGAAGTCTCTTTGTTTATTCAAAAGATGCAAAATGAAGGGGCAAAAATTGCAATTGACGATTTCGGATCAGGATATTCCAGTTTCGAAAATATTTTGATGCTCAATGTAGATTACATCAAAATAGACGGCTCTTTAATCCGGAACATAGATCACGAGCAGCGTCATGCTATAGTAGTTCAAACCATTATTGAGTTTTCCCAGAAAATCGGTGCCAAAACAATCGCCGAATTTGTTTCTTCTGAACCCATTGCGGATAAAGTTAAAGAACTTGGAATCGATTATTCACAAGGATATTTTTTCGGAAAACCGGAACCTTTGCCAGCCTACAAAACATAGTGAGGGAATGGCATTCATCGTGTCACATTCCTTCATGATATAATTTAAATACAGCCTTGGGACGCTATAATATATCCATTAAATTCCATTACAAAGACCGTCCTTTGCATTTTGAACCGTACCCATTTGAAAAACTCTCCGCTTTATTAGACGGGATAACTCCCAATTCTGCCTATTCACCGATCGCTTTGACCATCGGTGAACCGCAGTTCGAAACCCCCGCCTTTATTCAAAAGTCAATCGCCAAACATTCCGAAGAGCTGCGCCGCTATCCGAAAACGGCAGGGGAAGCGTATCTGAACGACTCCATGCGCGGTTTCGTCGAACGCCGTTTCGGGGTGAAGCTGAAAGTTGATGAGTTGGTGAGTTCGTTTGGGACGCGGGAAGTGCTCTTTAATTTTCCCCAATATTATCTCTTCGATAAACAAAGCCCCGTCATGGCGTATACTAATCCGTTTTATCAGATTTACGAGGGTGCGGCAATCGCTTCTCGATCGAAAGTGATTCACCTCAATCTGACCGAGCAAAACGGGTTTAAACCGATCATCAACGAAGCGGAACTTTCTGAGTGTGATTTGGTCATATTGAATTTTCCGAACAATCCGACGGCATCGGTATTATCACTTGATGAGTTAGGAGAATGGGTGAAACTTGCGCTCAAACATAACTTCTGCCTCATCAACGACGAGTGCTACAGCGAGATTTACACGGATCAAAAAGTGCCGTCGCTTCTCGAAGCCTCGGTTTATGTGGGGAATACGTCGTTTAAAAATGTCCTCGTCATTAACTCGATCTCCAAACGCTCGTCAGCACCGGGGCTTCGCAGCGGGTTTATCGCCGGAGACGCAGAAATTTTAAAAGGGTACGCGCAGTATCGTACCTATGTCGGATGTGCTTCACCTTTGCCGTTACAAGCGGCAGCGGCGATGGCGTGGGCGGATGAGTACCATGTCGAACGGACACGTACTGTCTATGCGGAGAATTTCAAAGCGGCGCAGGAGATTCTGGGCATTGAAACGTCCGATGCGACCTTTTACGTTTGGCTCAAAGTACCTAATGCTCTCGAATTTACCCAAAGACTCTATCGCGACTATAACGTGAAAGTGTTGCCGGGAGAGTTCTTGGCACGCAATGATGCATCAGGGGAAAATCCCGGCATCGGCTATATCCGCATCGCCCTCGTCGAAGAGACGGTTCGTACGATCCAAGCACTTAATCGCCTGAAGGAGGCACTCTCATGAATCAGTTAAAAGATAAAATTTTCCAAGCACAGAGTGAGGGGGATATCGCCTCGTTGTACGTTCTTGAATCCAAAGCCCATGAGAGTTTTGATGAAGATACGTTGATGGCCTATTACGCCAATATCCTCGATCTTGCACTGGAGCGTCTCACCAATGCGCTGGAGAATCTCGAAAAACTCGATATGAGCGAAGTACAGGATTTCGCGACGCTTCGAGCCTTGTACGAATACGCGATTGAGCATTACAGTGCGGGATCTGTAACCGATGCCAGTGCGCTTTTTGAAGTGCTTGGCGGGATCAGCAATGATGAGGAATTCGGCGCGGCGATGAGCGTCCACCGTGCGCTCTGCGATGCACAAATTCCGTTTGATGATTTTATTGATGAGTATGTCGATATGGCCGCAACGCAGGATGGTGGGAAATTTTATATCAGTTTTTTTAAAAAGGAGATCGGCGCATGAAAATCCATTTTATCGGGATCGGCGGGATCGGGATTTCGGGTCTGGCCAAATACATGCGTTTCAGCGGTCATGAGGTGAGCGGTTCGGATATGAAAGCAACCCATATCACGCAGCGTCTCCTTGATCGCGGGATCAAAGTTTTCATCGGACACGATGCGGCCAATATCCCGCAAGGGTGTGATCTAGTGATCCATTCAGCGATCATTCGTGACACGAATGTTGAAGTAGTTGAAGCCAAAAACAGAGGAATCGAAGTACTTCACCGCCGTGATGCGCTGCTTCGTATCCTCAAAGAGAAAAAAGTGTACGCGGTGTGCGGTGCACACGGTAAAAGTACGACGACGGCGATTTTGGCGTCGATCATGAGCGGAAGTGCGATCATCGGTGCGGAGTCCAAAGATTTCGGCTCCAACGTCCGCTATGACGGAAGTACCGATGTAATGCTGTTCGAAGCGGATGAGTCTGATGGAAGTTTTCTCAACTCAAATCCGTACTGCTCGATTGTCACGAACGCTGAACCGGAACACATGGAGTATTACCATTACAACATCGATGAATTTCATAACGCCTACAGCCGTTTTGTTGAGATGGCACCCCTTCGTATTATCAATGCGGAAGACCCTTTTATGTCGACATTGACGTACGATGCGATTCGTCTTTATCCGAGTCAGGATATTACTAATATCCGTTATATCCTCCTCGATGATGAACCTTACACCCATTTCACCCTCAAAAATATGGGAGAGTTCGAAGTGTGGGGATTCGGTGAGCACATCGCGATGGATGCGAGTTTGGCGATTTTGGCGGCGGCTCAGACGATGAGTCTTGCGGCGATCCGTGCGAATATTCTCCATTTTAAAGGGATCAAGAAACGGTTTGACGTCATTTTTAAAGGCTCTGACCGTGTTATCATCGACGATTACGCCCACCATCCGACCGAGATCAAAGCGACGATGGAATCGCTTAAAATCTATGCGGAACTCAAAGGTTTCAAACGGATTATCGCTATCTGGCAGCCGCACAAATACTCTCGTACCATCGATAATCTCGATGCATTTGTAGCGTGTTTCGAAGGGTGTGCCGAACTGGTTATCCTCCCCGTATGGGCGGCGAGCGAAGAGGTGCGTGAGATCGATTTCACAGGACGTTTCGGACACTATAACCTTACGATGAGTGATAAACTTCACCGCGCGGGGGATACGATCGAATCGATTATCGGTGATACCGTGGTTCAAACCTATGATCACGATCTTATTGTCGGATTTGGGGCAGGGGATTTGACCTATCAACTACGGGGAACCAAGTAAATTATGGGTTATTTAGTATGGTTCGGGATCGTCGCCCTTGTATTTGCGTTGTTGCACTATTTTACGGAGCTTAGCGGAAAACAAAAAGGGATTATTTCTCTCGTAGTAACATTGATTATTACTGCGGCCATAATGTATAACGTATCGATGGATCGTGACCGTGCAAAAGTAAGCGAAGTCGAGCTTAAATATCAGCAGGGTGAAACGCTGGTATGTCGAGGGATTGAGGTGAACAACTCAACGTTCGGGTACAGTGTAGGGACTCAAAGTTTTGTCGGCAATCGCGGAAGTAAACATTATCAGCAAATTATCAATGCACGTGAGTGTCAATGAGTGCTCTCTCCTCTAACCTCGCCGAGCTTTTCGGCAAGCTCGATCTTCTCCCTCATATCGCCTCATTAGAGCATTTCTTCTCCCGTGAGCAAAACATTGCAATGCAGGGAGATCAGGAACGCCATTACCGCTATATCCAAGCTCTCGATGCGTTAGAGTTTAAAGCCCCGCCGAAGAGTGTCGGGTTTGAGAGCATCATCAACCACCTCAAAAAGCAGGGGGTTTTACGGTTCGAAGAGATCCATGAACTCCTCAAAGTCGTCCGCTACTTTAGATTGATGCGTAACCACGAGTTCGGAGGCCTTATCGGCGAATGGATGGGGACGATCATCATCCCCGAACCCTTTAATGAGATCGATGATTATTTCGATTATGAGGGGAACTTTATCGAGTCGCGTGATGAGGAGCTCCATAAAATCGCACAGCGGATCAAAGCGATCAAAACAGAGATCAACGACTCCATCAAACGGCTCTTTCACACCCAAAAACTCACCCCCTACCTCGTCGATACCCAAATCCACTACATCAACGACGAAGAGACCCTCTTGGTGCGCGGCGGGTTCAACCATGTCCTAAAAGGCTCCGTCGTCGGACGGACAGGAGCGGGGTTTTTCTATGTTGCCCCCGATTCGGTGCTCCGTTCCAAAGAGCAGTTGCGTTATGTGTTGCAGGAGCGGGAAAGCAAGCTCTACGAGTATGCGAAACGATTTAGTGCGAAACTCTCCAATCTCGTCCCTTTTATCGGATTTATTGACCGCGAGTTTGATCGGTACGACCACTATCAAGCGCGGGTACTCTTTGCTCGTGCGAGAGATTTCGCGATTCTCAAGCCTCAAAATAACGGCGATATCGTTCTCAAAGAGTTCTCCCATCCCGCTATCCATAAACCCAAACCGATCAGCGTCGATTTTCGCTCCAATCTCCTGATGATTACGGGGGTCAATGCGGGGGGTAAAACGATGCTCCTCAAATCGCTCCTCTCGGTGGCTTTGATGGCGAAATATCTTATCCCGATGAAGATCAATCCTCACAAATCACGGATCGGGAGTTTCAAACGGATCGAAGCGGTGATCGACGATCCCCAAAGCGTCAGCAACGACATCTCCACCTTTGCGGGGCGGATGGTACAGTTTAGCTATCTGTTCGAGCATAAAAGCGCTCTGGTCGGGGTGGATGAGATCGAACTTGGAACCGACAGTGACGAAGCAGCGGCACTTTTTGCCATCGTCCTCGATGAGCTGATCAAACGGGGTCAGAAGATCATCGTCACCACCCACCACAAACGGCTCGCCGCATTGATGGCGGATCGGGACGATGTAGAGCTGATGGCGGCATTGTACGATGAAGAGCGCCGTTTACCGACCTATGAATTTTTACAAGGGGTGATCGGTAAGAGCTACGCGTTCGAGACCGCCACCCGTTACGGAATCAACCCTGCCATCATCACCCGTGCTAAATCGCTCTACGGTGAAAACCACGAGAAACTGAGCGTCCTCATCGAGCGGGGGAGTGAGTTAGAACGTGAGCTGAAGCGAAAGAACCGCGAGGTCGATGAACGGCTTGAATCCCTCAAAACCCAAGAGAGCGCACTCAAAGAGGCGCGGGAACACCTACGGGTAGAACTCGATGCCGAAAAAGCGAAACTCCGAACGGGATACGATGAAGCGATCCGCGAAGCGAAAGAGGCGGCAAAAGGGATGGATATGGCGGCAATCCACCGTCAGCTGAACAAAGCGCAGGCGAAATTGCCAAAACCCGAACCGATCAAAATCGCGGAACCCGAACCGATCAAGTACGAAGTGGGGCAGACAGTCAAATACCGCGCCCAGCGCGGAACCGTCGTGAGCGTCGGAGCCAAAGATGCGATGATTGAGGTGGAAGGGATGCGCTTACGTGTCAAACTGACCGATCTAAAACCCAGCGGCAACCTCCCGAAGAAGCCTAAAGTAACCGTTACCTCTGAAATCGATCAAAAAAGCGGTCTCAAACTCGATCTTCACGGATTGCGAGGAGAAGAGGCGTGTGAGCGGATGGATAAATTCCTCTCCGATGCACTGTTGCAGGGATTTGATGAGGTGATTATCTATCACGGGATCGGAACGGGGAAACTTTCCTTTGCCGTCAAAGAGTTTCTAAAAGAGCATCCGAGTGTTAAAAGCTTTAGTGATGCGCCACAGCATTTGGGTGGATTCGGGGCGAAGATTGTACGGCTGTAAAAGTTCCCCTTTAATGATGTGGAAAATCCTATGGCAATAAGAACATTTCAAAATGATGGAAAAACTCTATTGAGGTTTGTTGCATTTTCTTCATTCTCAATAAAAGGCTCTTACCGTTATAAAGATGTGCTTCAAATAATGTCCCTGCCTGAGGAAGCACCAAAGCCACAATATGCTATTGGTGAGTACCCTCTTGTTATTGAGTATATGTATAATCCAATTGGTAAAAAAGAGCTTGAAAGGACACTTTCTGAATATCCTAACCCAGATAGCTTTGATGAAAGGATTCTTGAGTCACGATATGATTTTACAAAGCAGGATGAAATCCTGTGTGTATTATCTGTAATTACAAAATATGTCATTAGCAAAGAAGAAAATGGTCGAAGATGGGTTTTATGTGATACAGATAGGGATTGGATTTCAGTTGAACGTAATGTGGGTTATTTCTGGAAAGGGCTAAGTCAATTCGGTGGAGAACTGACAGATATTGATATTGATTGTATTCCTGAGATTCAATTTGAACAATACTATAGTAAAGAAGCGTTTTTAGGTGAGCCATTTATGATTAGTGACTCTACTTCTTTGCTGTTGGATAAATATTTTTTGTTGGATGAAGCTAGAAAAGAAGCATTTTTATCTGCATGTGTTTTGTTTGAACGCTCATCCCGCACTTGGGCAATATCCCATAGTCTTGCATATATTGGTTTTGTTTCAGGTATTGAAGCTTTAATCGTGTATGAAAATAAGGATGTAAAAATCGAGAAGTGTGATGATTGTGGTCAAGAGAAATATAAAGTAACGCAAAAATTTCTCGCATTTTCAAGGGACTATGGTAATGATAGTCCTGAGTTTAAAAAGTATGTGAAGAAACTTTACGAACGCAGATCGTTGATCGGTCATGCGGGGAAGCTTCTTTCCCATGATATGGTCGGGAGAATTTCTGGTCCTGTTGTAGAAATGAATGATGGAATAGAATTAAGAAATTTGCAGCGTGTTGTAAGAATCATGATGATTAATTGGCTTGCTAAGGTTTAGCGGATATATTCCTCGTTTCCACTTTTCACGCATTCCCACTTTCCAAGTGGGAATGCAGACTGACAATATACACTCCTACTCCGGAGAGTGGGAGCGAGAAATAAATATCTTAGCTGTAAATCCATCCCCTTTTCTTGCAACCTTTCTCATTTCCTAGCAGAATCTATAAAATATGTCATTTTATATCATTTTATGTTATAGTAAAAATATTACAGAAAAAAGGGGTCATCATGAAGCGTTTTCTCCTATCAGCGGCAATTGCCGCTGCCACTCTCACTGTCCCGGCACTCGCTACCGACGTCGGTGTTTCGGTTAGCATCGGTCAGCCTGGATTCTATGGCCAAATCGACATTGGCAATTTCCCGCAACCAAGGGTGCTCTACGCTCAACCGATAATTGTTGAACGGGGAGTATCGATGCATCGCCCGCCACTCTATCTGCGCGTCCCGCCTGGGCATGCCAAAAACTGGAAGAAGCACTGTCACGAATACCGCGCTTGCGGCGAGCGGGTCTTATTTGTGCGCGATGACTGGTACGAGCGCGAGTATGTTCCGCGTTATCAGGAAAGACACTCTGATCGCGGGTATGACAATCGGGACAATGGCCGAGGTAATGATCATGGGAACAAAGGTCACGGCAATAAGCATGATAGAGACTAAACAATAAAGGGGCAGGATGCTTTTAGCCTATGCCGGAAAGGCCGAGTGCTGATTGTTTTCGCGGAACGCGAAAATATTTACATAAAAGATTCCCGTGATCCATCACCTAGAGCCGCTCCGGAGGCAGTAGTGCCGGGAGGAACGAGCGTTCTTGGATCGCGGTATGCTCTTTTGTGTACTTTTCTGGCTAAACAGAAAAGGACATCCGCTTCTTATTTATCTAGTTTTGCGTAAAATCATAAAAAAATTTACATTGCCGATTAAAAGACGAGAAGCTTAATGACCCAAACCGAATACAAAACTGCCGTAAAACAGCTCCAAAAATACTCCTATCACTATTACGTCCTCGATGATCCGATCACGACCGACGAGGAGTACGACATCCTCTACCACAAAGTCGTGGCGTATGAGGGTGAACATCCCGATCAGATTATCCCCGATTCTCCGACACAGCGGGTCGGAGACGTACCGCAGGACAAGTTTGACAAGGCACAGCATCTTAGCCGTATGTGGAGCCTCGAAGACCTCTTTAACCGCGAGGAGTTGGAGACGTGGGTGAATCGTATCGTAAAAGGATACGGTGATGTCCGCTTTTACTGTGAGCCGAAGTTTGACGGGGCGAGTTTGAACCTCATTTATGACAACGGTGTACTGACTCAGGCGATCACGCGCGGGGATGGTGTCGAGGGGGAAGATGTGACCCAAAACGCCAAAACGATTCAGAGTATCCCCCTCACAATCCCCTATACGGGGCGGATAGAGATTCGGGGTGAAGTGGTGATTTTCAAAGAGGATTTTGAGAAGATCAATCTGGAACGTTCCCGTAACGGCGAGTCTCTTTTTGCCAATCCGCGAAATGCGGCGGCGGGAAGCCTCCGTCAGCTCGATACCCGCATCACCGCGTCACGCCGTTTGGTCTTTATGCCTTACGGTATTGGAGCCAATAACTTGGAGATCAAAAACCTCTCCGAGCGGATGGAGTGGGTCTATGCTCTGGGATTTCGTAATCCTCATATGACCCATTTGTGTGAGAGTGCGGATCAGATCGAGACGTTTTACCATGAGATGCGGGTTGAGCGGGATAATTTCGCGATGTTGCTCGATGGGATGGTGATCAAGGTTGATGCTATCGCGGTGCAAGATGAACTGGGCTATACGGTCAAAAATCCCCGATGGGCGGCGGCGTATAAATTCCCTGCCATCGAGAAACTCACAACTTTGCGCGAGGTAATCATGCAGGTGGGGCGCAGCGGTGTTGTCACCCCTGTCGCCATCGTCGAGCCGGTGGACATCGAGGGGGTAACGGTAGAGCGTTCGACGCTTCATAATTTCGATGAGATCGAGCGCAAAGATATTCGGATCGGGGACAAAGTCATTATTTTACGAAGCGGTGATGTGATCCCGAAAATCGTCAAGGTGATCGCGAGTGAGCGTAACGGTAGTGAGCAGATCATCCACCGACCGAAGCATTGCCCCGTCTGTCATTCAGAACTACTCGATGAGGGGGCGTTGATCAAATGCCAGAACCTCTCATGCGAAGCGCGGGTGGTGAACTCAATCATCTATTTTGCCTCCAAACAATGTCTCAATATCGACGGGTTAGGGGATAAAATCGTCGAAGCGCTCCACAGTGCGGGTATGGTGCGTGAACTCAGTGATCTCTTCGGTCTCACGATGGATCAGCTACTTTCATTGGAAGGGTTCAAAGAGAAAAAAAGCCGTAATCTCATCGAGGCGATTGCGGCGGTCAAAGGGTGCGATTGCTGGCGTTTTATCAATGCGTTGGGGATCGAGCATATCGGTGAAGTTGCATCGAAAACATTGTGCGGTGCATTCGGGACGGCGTTTGATCGTGCGAGCCGTGAAGAGATTTTAGCGTTGGAAGGTTTCGGCGGTGAGATGGTCGAATCGATCCTCGAATTTTCCCGTGTTAATAGTGAGAAGATTGAAACATTGCGCACACTTTTAAATCCCGTAGCCCCTATCAAAGTGGAAGCGGCAGAGAACCCGTTTAAAGGGAAAAGCGTCGTGATTACGGGATCGATGTCGGTGCCGCGCGATAGTATCAAAGCCATATTAGAGGGATTAGGGGCGAAAGTCGCTTCGTCCGTGTCGAAAAAGACCGATTATGTGGTGTACGGAGAAGATGCGGGGAGTAAGTACGATAAAGCGGTCGAGTTGGGAGTAACATTGCTCACCGAGAGCGAGTTTCGAGAGTTATCGTCGCTTTCCGATAGCACTACGACGACGCAAGGGGTTAGTGTAAAGGCGAAAAATAGTCTTTTTGATTAAATAGGCGATATACCCTTTGACCTTGATCCCTCCGGGGAGCAAGCCCGCTCCGTATTCACCCCCTAATGCAATCATTACCCCTTGATTTTTAAACCGAAACGGCTGTTTGCTTTTTCCCCTCAGTGAGAGAATAATATTTCGAGCAACGCTCTCACCTCCACGTTCGGCAAGCTGAGCGGTCGGAGGGATAAATTTCCCCTCTTCATTCAGAGCTTGTGTGATATCGCCGATAGCGTAAATATTCGGATGGTTTGGGATATTGAGGTTTTCATCGACGATCAAATGCCCTTTGGTGTTTGTCTCAAATCCGAGATATTGGGTGAGGGTCGATGCGGCAATACCCCCTGTGAAAATCATAAATTCGAAATCCAGTATTTTGCCGTTATCGAGGAGAATTTGGTTGGCACGTACTTCGCTGATACGGTTGTTGTGCCAGACGTGAACACCCAGTTTGATAAGGCGCTCATACGCACTCTCAATCAAAAACGGGTCCATCCCAAAGAGGATACTCTCATACGCATCGATGAGGTAGACATCTACCCCTCGGCACCCGAAATTTCCGTTTTGATAAAAACTATTGGCGTATGCCGCCATCTCTGCGGCGATCTCTACTCCGGAAAGCCCTGCTCCTCCGATCACGATATTAAAAGGTTTTACTTCACACTCGCGACTTTGTGCTTCGATACGGTTAAGGAGGGAGCGTTCAAACTGCTGTTTGAAATCGAGTGCGGAGGGGATACTTTTGACTCCGTGGGAATGTTGGCGAAGCCCTTTGATGAAATCGGGAAAATAGGTTCGGCTTCCGGTGGCGATAATGAGATAATCGTATTGGATACTTTGTGTCGCTGTTGAAACGGTAGAGGAGAGAGGATCGATGCCGCTCACTTCGTCACAGATAAATTGGACCAACCCGAAACTTTTGCAGAGTGAGGGAAGATCGATCATCACGTGGGACATATCTACTTTGTTGGCGATGAAATCATAGACTTCAGCCTGCATATAATGGTAAGGATTTTTATCGATAAGTGTGATCGTAATATGTGTGTTATTGGCTAAATGTTCGATTGCACGAATGCCGCCGTATCCTCCTCCGATGACTACCACATGAACTGATTGCATAAAAAATCCTTACCTGAAAACATTCGCGCAATGGTATCCTAAACAAAGTTATGTCACGATAACGAATTAAAAGATAATGGAACACTATGAGACTTGATAGTTATTTGGTAGAAAATGGACTCGTTGAGAGCCGTAATAAAGCGCAGCAGCTGATTAAAGAGCACGCGATCAGTGTTGATGGCAAGATTGTCGATAAAGTGTCGTTTGATGTAGCGGAGGGGATGAGCGTTACGATTGCCGATACGGAACTCTACGTCAGCCGTGCCGCCATCAAACTAAAAGGGTTTCTCCCCTATACGGAGTGGGAGTTGAACGGACTTCGCGCCCTTGATATCGGTTCCTCTACGGGTGGATTTACCCAAGTTCTTTTGGAAAAGGATGTCGCGAGTGTCACGTGTGTGGATGTCGGAAGCGATCAGCTTCATCCGAGTTTGCGCAGTGAGCCGCGTGTCAGTGTTCATGAAAATACCGATATTCGAGTTTTCAGCGCTGAAATCCCTTACGAGATCGTCACGTGTGATGTGGCGTTTATCCCCCTCGAACTGATCCTCGAATCGATCGATCGACTCGCATCGAAATACATCGTTCTCCTTTTCAAACCGCAGTTTCAAGTGGGACGTGAAGTGAAACGGGATAAAAACGGCGTCGTAAAAGACGACAAGGCGATAGGCAAAGCGATGATCCGTCTCGAAGATGCGTGTGCACTGATGGGATGGAAACTGGTCGCTAAAGAGGTTGCCCATATAGCTGGAAAAGAGGGAAATCAGGAGACATGCTATGGCTTTGTCAAAGGTTGACTCCATTGCCATCGGCGGATTTGACGGGATGCACATCGGGCATCAGCAGTTGTTTGAACAGCTAGGGGAAAAAGGGGCGATTGTCGTTATTGAGACGGGATACGCCAACCTAACACCCGGAAATGAGCGGGAACACTATAGTCACTATCCGATTGTTTATTATTCCCTTGATGATATTCGTCATTTGGAAGGGGCAGAATTCGTTGCTATGCTCAAAGAGCGTTTTCCCCATTTGAATAAAATCGTTGTTGGATACGATTTTCACTTTGGAAAAAACCGCCGTTATTCGCATAGCAATTTAGGTGAATTATTTTCAGGCGAAGTCAAAGTTGTGGATCAAGTAAGCATTGATAACGATTCCGTTCATTCGCATAAAATACGAACCAAAATCCAAATCGGAGATATCACCGGAGCCAACCGCTTTTTGGGACATAATTATTGCGTAAAAGGTTCGGTGATTAAAGGGCAGGGGATCGGGAAAACCGATCTCGTTCCTACGATTAATCTCGAATGTCCGGGTTTTCTTCTTCCGTATGAAGGGGTCTATGCCGCATTGACACGTATCGATGATGAGGAACATTTTCACCCCTCTGTCGTTTTTGTAGGGCATCGTGTCACTACGGATGGAAGTTATGCGATCGAGAGCCATATACTAGGTGAAACGATTGAGAGTTGTGAGAGGGCATCGATCAGTTTTGTAAAGTTTTTGCGTAAAAATGAGAAATTCGATTCCCTTGATTCTTTGAAACAGGCGATTGAGAATGATATTACTACCGCTAAGAGAGAATTACGTCACCTGAGTTTATAGAAATTATAAGACTTTTTTAAATCTAAAGTGTTATTATTAACTATATCGATTAAGGAGCTGTTGATGAAAACACGGGGTTTACTTATGATCGGGCTTGCGTCATTATTGATGACGAATGTGTATGCTGCTAAAGCGGCAAATAAAATGGGAAATATATATAAAGAGCGATGTGCCAACTGTCACGGGATTAAGGCAAACGGAGTTCCGAAGCTTAAAGAACAAGCGGGAACAACGGTCGAAGAAGCAACGGCGCAAGGTACATCTTCTCAAGAAAAAAGCAATATTTACGGTCCTCCGCTCAATGTCTATACTCAAGATGAGGTTTATCGTAAGTTGATGGATCTAAGAAGCAAAGATTTTGATAGTCAATCGTATCACTCGGTAATGCGTAAAAATTTGAAAGTCATTGAAGATCGTGAAGGTAAAATTTCCGATGAAAAAATGGCAGAGTACATTTTTACGACATTTGGCCCTAAATAAATTTCTTTCCCCCAGTTCATCTGGGGTCTTCACAAAATATGCCTCTTTTTTCCTCATACATACTGCTTGTCGAGTGCTTCAAAAATAGATTGATGATGATAATATAAGCGCAAATAGGGAAGTACGTTATATGGGTTTATAGGAATTTAATCTGGGTTACGGTAAAATCCCGTTAATATTTCTATTGCAAAGGACGCTACCTATGGGTGAGTTGTTTACCTTCTTTGGCCTTTATAGCCACGATCATAGCTTCATTTTCCTCACACACATGTTGCTTACAGCAGCAATCGTGTTGATTATCGCGAAATTGGCTACGTCAAATCTTCGTCTTGTTCCATCAGGGACACAAAACGTTATGGAAGCTTATCTTAGCGGCGTTCTTGCTATGGGTGCGGATGTTATGGGTAAAGCGGAAGCTCGCCGTTATCTTCCACTCGTTGCAACGATCGGTCTTTTCGTCGGTATCGCAAACATTATCGGAGTTATTCCCGGTTTTGAAGCACCGAGTGCATTTTTGGATTTCACCCTTGCATTGGCATTGGTTGTTTTCGTGTACTATAACTTTGAAGGTATCCGCCGTAACGGTATCATCAGCTACTTCAAACACTTTATGGGTCCTGTATGGTGGTTAGCATGGTTGATGTTCCCGATCGAGATTGTTTCTCATATCTCACGTATCATCTCTTTGAGCTTCCGATTGTTCGGTAACGTCAAAGGGGACGACATGTTCTTGATGGTAATCTTGATGTTGGCTCCTTGGTTGCTTCCGATGATCCCGTTTGCATTGTTGACATTTATGGCTTTCTTGCAAGCGTTCATTTTCATGATGCTCACCTACGTTTACCTCGGCGGTGCAGTTCTTCTTCACGACGACCACTAAGCCCTCTATATGAAGCGAAGTACGTTCGACGCACTTTTAAGCTTCCTCGGAGGCGTATCCTGGGCTTTTGTTATTATCGGAGCCTGGGTTACTTTCCAATCTTTCGTTTTCCTCGGTATCGTTCCCGCGTTAATGTTTACTTTCATCTTTATCTTTTTGGCAGTATTTTTACTCTTGGTGTTAGAGACGATGTCGATGGCACGGGAACGTAATGATATGATTGCGAAACAAAACGAACTTCTCGAAGAGATTCGGGAAAGTGTAAAACGTTCCTCTACGGACGCGTGAAAACCTATCTAATTACCGACCCCTCTTACTACGGCAGCAGTGTCGATTCTCTTGAATCATCGCTAAATGCTGTGTTTTCACAAGCTCTTCCCGATTTTGCCCTTTTCAGAGACAAACAAGCTCCTGATTATGCAGCACTCGCACATGTCTTTGTAACAATCTCACGGGAATATAAAGTCCCTCATGTTTTGCTTCATAGCGATTATGTACTGGCTCAGAAATTAAATGCCGATGGTGTACATCTAACATCGTCGCAATTTGAAGATATTGCCGAAGCAAAAAAGCGGGGGCTATACGTCATTATCAGCACTCATACTCATGGTGAAGCATTAAAAGCACAAGTGTTGGGTGCCGATGCGATCACCTACAGCCCGATTTTCACCTCTCCGAACAAAGGAGAACCCAAGGGTTTAGAGGATTTAAAAGAAATAGTGGCTAAAATAAGAGTACCTATTTTTGCGTTGGGCGGAATTACGACCCAAGAGCAGATAAAAGCGGTTGAAGAGTGCACTCCCTATGGTTTTGCCTCTATCCGATATTTTATATAAACCAAGGAATTTTTCGTATGTTTGAAACCATTATCGGTTTGGAAGTTCACGTCCAGCTTAATACCCAGTCCAAACTTTTTTGCTCATGCCCTACCAGCTTTAATCACACCCAAAATACCAACACGTGTCCGACCTGTTTAGCTCTTCCGGGTGCATTGCCGGTACTCAACAAAGAAGCAGTTCGTAAAGCGGGGATGTTTGGAACGGCAGTCGGTGCGACGATCAACCGTACGTCGTTCTTTGACCGTAAAAGCTATTTTTATCCCGACAGTCCAAGTGCGTACCAAATTACACAGCTTTATACTCCGATTGTCGAACACGGAACATTGGTGATCGATTTTGAAGACGGGAGTCACAAAACGATCCGTATCAACCGTGCCCATATCGAAGCGGATGCAGGGAAAAATATCCATGATGGCGCTATTTCAAAAGTGGATCTAAACCGTGCGGGAACACCGTTACTCGAAATCGTCTCTGAACCCGATATGCGTTCGGCGGAAGATGCGATTTTGTATCTCAAAAAGCTCCACTCAATCGTCCGTTATATCGATATCTCGGATGCGAACATGCAAGAGGGATCATTTCGTGTTGACGTCAACGTCTCTATCCGTCCCAAGGGTGATGAGAAGCTTTATACCCGCGTCGAGATCAAAAACATCAACAGTTTCCGCTTTATTCAACGGGCAATCGAACTCGAAGTAGCCCGTCAGAAAGAGGCGTGGGAAGACGGTATCTATGAGAGCGAGATCGTTCAAGAGACACGATTGTTTGACCAAGTAAAACAAGAGACCCGCTCAATGCGCGGTAAAGAAGAAGCGGCCGATTATCGCTATTTCCCTGAACCGGATTTGCTCAAAGTGATCGTGGACGATGCGATGTATGCCGATGTCTGCAATATTCCAGAACTTCCCGATGCGAAAAAAGAGCGTTTTGTGAATGCGTTTGGTCTTCGTGAGTACGATGCGGCAGTTATTACGGCGGAACTCGAAAATGCCCATTATTTCGAATCGATGTTAGAGTGCGGTATTAGTGCTAAAAATGCTGTTACGTGGCTCACAGTAGAGCTACAAGGACGTCTAAAAGGGGGGATGGGTGCATTTGAATCTCCAATAAGTGCTGTAATGCTCGGAACCCTCGTAAAGCGGATCGAAGAGTCTGTTATCAGCGGTAAAGCAGCCAAAGAGGTTCTCGACTATCTTTTAGAAAACAATGGCGGCGATATCGATGAAGCGATTGAAAAACTGGGGCTTAAGCAAGTGAGTGACACGGGTGCCCTCGAAGCGCTTATCGATGAGATTCTAGCCGCAAACGGCGATAAAGTAGCCGAATATAAATCGGGTAAAGATAAACTGTTCGGTTTCTTCGTCGGTCAAGCGATGAAAGCCTCTAAAGGTTCAGCAAATCCGAATACGCTGAACGAAATCCTCCAAGCTAAACTTTCTCAGTAAAGGGAACGGATGTTGGGAAAATGGGTCGTCGATGCAGCTTATTTTCTCCAAACTTGCCATCCCTATCGTAAAGTAAAAAACAACGTTTATAATCTTTTAGAAAACCATCAGTATCACTACAAAAAAATCTTTGATCTTTTCATGATCGCACTTATTTTTATAAGTGTTTATATCCTGATACGTCAGGTTAAAAATGAGCTCTCTTCCGGATGGCTTTTCTTTAATAACTATATTATTTCGGTTATCTTTTTATTGGAATATCTCTTACGATTGTGGGTTTATAGTGACTCCTCTAAATCGATTATCGAGCAATACGAACAAGATCTTTTTCTCCATCGACAGTTTTCTTTGAGAAAAGCGATTGGACTGGCGATGTCGCGTAAATTCGAGTTTATCCGATCTCCTTCGGCGATTATCGATTTATTGGCCGTTATGCCATTTTTCCATGAATTGCGAATGTTGCGGGTGTTTATTTTGTTCCGTGTTCTCAAACTTTTCCGTTACGCGAAGAGTCTCCGTCGGCTTCTCTCAATTCTCTCCTCGAAAAAGTTTGAATTTTTTACCTTGATTATTTTTACGATGATCGTTACGATGATCGCATCGGTACTTATTTATGTTATGGAAGCGAACAATCCCGAGTCACCGGTTAATACCCTTTTTGATGCGGTCTATTGGGCAGTGGTAACGATTTTTACCGTTGGATACGGAGATATTATTCCGGTAACCTCAGAAGGCCGTGTCGTTGCAATGGTGGTCATTGTACTGGGGATTGCGGTTATCTCTTTTGCCACTTCAATCGTTGTTTCGGCTTTTACTGAAAAACTCGATGAGATCAAAGAGGAAAAATTGATCGATGATGTGAATCGATTAAAGCGGTTCTATCTGATTTGCGGTTTTTCGATGCTGAGTTTTGAAGTGATTAAAAAACTCCATAAGCGTCAAATTCCTATCGTAATCCTCGAAAAAGATCCGCTTCTTTTGGCGCAGGCCCGATCACACGGCTTTTTAGCGCTACAGTATGATTCTGCATCGATGGAGACCTACAGTCATCTTAAAATCAATTTTGCCCATCAAATCGAAGCGATTCTTTTACTCCATGAGAGTGATGTTGCCAATATTTTTACGGCATTGACGATTCGTGAAATGACAAAACATGTCCCTTTGTATTCGATATTACACCATTTAGAACATCGTCGAAAACTTCAGATGGCGGGAATTGACGTAATTATCAATCCACAAGAACTGATCGGTTTGATGGGAAAAATTCTTTCAGTTCAACCGGTAGCATTTGAAGCGATACATGCGCTTCGTTCGGAGCATACTTCGACGGTTATCGATGAAGTCGTAGTTCAAGAAGGGATGGAAAAAGTCTTTTTTACGTTGCTTGAAGAGCCGTTGTTTGTACGTCGTCTGAGTGTTTTGGGAATTTTTCATAAAGAGGATAAGGCATTTTGTTTTAACCCCGATGCATCGGAATGTTTCAAAGAAGGGGATGTCGCTATCTTATTGGCCAATCCTGTTTTGTTGAACGAATTTAAAACCAAACTACATCGTAGGAGCGTATGATGCAACGAACCTATGCTGCAATTTTCGGATACAACGAATACTCAAAACAGATTCTCAAACAAATTCAGAGTATTTACCGCGAAATCACTCTGTTCGTCTCAACGACTGCTGAAATGAATGCGGCACACAATGATGGGTTAGATGCTGAGCTTTTTGATTTAGGCGATGAATGGAATGTGATTGAAAAACGATTCGATGTTCGGCGATTGAGCGTTTTTTGTGCGTTAAATAATGACGCAGAGAATGTTTTTTTAACGATCTCGCTTCGTGCTTCATTTGAATCGATTTTTATCATTGCATTGGCCCAAAACAATGAGAGTATGCTCAAGATGAAAAGCGCCGGAGCGGACAAAGTGATGCCGGTATTACAGATCGCGGCGAATGTCATTGGAGATATCATCTCTAAACCAAACGTTACTCAGGTCTTGCATGAGATATTGTACGAAGATGATGGAATGGGCGTACTGGAAGTAAAGATAGCAAAAATGTCACCTTTGGTTGGTACGTATCTGTTTGATACCGATTTTAGAGGAGACTTTGATCTGATTTTACTGGCGATGGTGGATCATGAGAGAGAAAACAGCTTTAGCTTCGCGGTGGAAGGACACAATCATCATATTGATGCAGGAGATGTTTTAGTATTGCTCGGAGATAAAAAAAAGCTTGCCATATTTCAGCAGTGGGCGAGAGGATAAAGGGTATGAAAGTAGGGGTAATCGGTGCGGGAAAATGGGGCGAAGCGCTCGCGTTTGCCATGGGTGAAAAAAATGAGGTTATCATTACGTCACGTACTCCGCGTGATTGGGATAATTTTAAATCGCTTGAAGAGGTACTGGGGTGTGAGTATCTGATTATCACGGTACCGGCACAGCAAATCGGGAAATGGCTGGAAGAGAATTTTATTTTTAAAGGGCAAAAGGTTCTCGTTGCGGCGAAAGGGATTGAAGCCTCCAGCGGGAAATTTTTAAATGAAATCTATGCTCAGTATGTTCCCGAAGAGAATCTCTGTTTTTTATCCGGTCCATCGTTTGCTGCGGAGGTGATTCAATCGCTTCCAACCGCGCTCGTTATTAACTCAAGCTCAGAATCTACCGCAAAAGAGTTTGCCGCTCTTTTTCCTAGCTTTATCCGTACCTATGTGAGCAGTGACGTCATTGGAGCGGAGATTACAGGGGCTTATAAGAATGTTATTGCGATTGCCGCAGGGATATGTGAGGGATTGGGCCTTGGGCACAATGCCGCAGCGAGTTTGATTTCACGCGGCTTAGTGGAGATGGAGCGTTTCGGACGCTCTTATGGCGCAACGCAGGAGAGCTTTTTAGGTCTTAGCGGTGCAGGGGATTTGTTTTTGACTGCGAGTTCCTCTATGTCACGCAATTATCGGGTAGGGCTTGGGTTGTCTCAGGGTAAAACCAAAGAAGTGGTATGCCAAGAGATCGGTGAAGTGAGCGAAGGGATCGGGACGGCATACGCGCTTCATGAGATAGCCATTGCACGCGGAATCTATCTTCCCATCGCAGCGGAAGTGTATGCGATTTTAGAGGGGAAATCCCCGAGGCAGAGTTTAAAAGATTTGATAGAGAGGTAGAAAAAAAATGCTAGTGCACATTGTGATGTTTCAATTTAGTGATGAAAATAAAGAGGCCAATTTGGAACGGGTTAAAGAGATGTTAGAATCTTTACCGTCGAAAATCGATACCTTGCGTTCTATGGAAGTTGGGATAGATATCAGCCGAAGCGAGCGTTCATTTGACTTGGTACTTACGTCGACGTTTGATGATCAAGAGGGACTCAACGTGTACGTTCCACATCCGGCACACCAAGAAGTTGTCAGTGTTATCAAAGAGGTTACAACCCTCTCAAAAGTTGTCGATTATATACAATAAGGAAATTTGTGAACGAAGAATTAAGTGTAGAGAATAGTAACGAACCATTTTATAAAAAATATAAAATCCATCTCTCGGTCGCTGCGGCGATAGTCGTTGTTGGTGTAAGTGCATTGAGTCATTATAAAAATGAGAAGGTCAAAGAAGAACTGGCCAAATCACTGAGCGAATATCAAAATACCCTTGTTTTGATGGGTGGAGAGATGAAATACGATGGTATCGATTGCAGCGGGATTATTACAACGGATTGTGAAATCGAAGCCCTTAAGTTCTCTATGTTGGGACAAGAACAGCTCTCCATCGGATCACTTCGTTTAGGTGATGTGGAATCATTATCGGAGTTTAAAGCATTTTCAAAAGGGGAGAGTGTGAAAGCTTCAATCGATATCGAAGCCGATAAAGTGGCACTTCCCAAACCGATTATCGCACAAATGATTGCTCAAAATGTGAGTGATGCATTTCAGCAAAATACCCTCAGCAAACTCAGTTCGATCAATCTTGCATTCAAAGGGGAAGTTGAGGGGACACAGATGCATTTAAAGCATCTCGAAATCGAACAGTTCCGTATTGATAATGCCATTATGCCGTTAGAATTTTCGATGAGTGCACGGGAAATTTCGAGCAGTGCACCTGATTCTATGATCTTGGACGAGTTTTCTCTCAGTATCGAAAATCGCGCTATTGCGGATGTCACATATGAATCGGTTAAAAGTTTTATTGATACCTTGAAAGAGGAAGAAAAAGGGATTTTTCTCAAAGAGTTTGCTCTCTCTTCGCACGATATAAATGACCGTAAAAAAGCGTCAATTGCTATCAATAATGCTATTGCAAAACGCTTTGAAGCCGATTTGCCGATGACTCCAGGAGTTGTTGAGAAAGAGCTTATTCGAGCAATGGTTAAAATGCTCAAAGGTGAGACCGATACGATTGTACTCGAAGGCAAAAATAAAAACGATTTAACGATGGTTCGAATCCAAAATGCATTGCAGCAATCCTCGACAATGAGTGAACAAGAAGCTGAAAAATATATGGCGGATAAATTTAAGATTACGGTAGAGGCGGATTAAACCTCCTCCACTGGAGGTTTCATCGGTGATTTTCTTCAATCATTGCTTCAGCAAGGCCGAAAAGCTCGCTGCTCGCTATTTCCATCGCTTTAAAGTCGTTTAAGATAAGATCGCGGTTTACGACACAGGTATCTTCCCCTTCAAGACATTTCATAGATTCCATCACATTATCATGCACTATTGCGTGCGGTTTGTCCATTTTTGCATAACTAGGAGTATTACCAAAGCGTTTTTTACCTTCGTCCACATACCATTTGCCCAATCGGCAGTGGGTATGTGTTCCGAATTCAGAAACTTTTTTTCCTAAATTGATCGATGTATAGGCATTGGTTTTGAAGACGATATGATCGATCATTATGAGGTTGATGAAAATACGGTCTTGAATACCGGAGAGTTCATTATCGATCACTTCAGTACTATGGCGTAAATGATTCATACTATCTTGGAACGTACGCATAAGGGCTGTAAAATCACCGACTACATGACGCATTTCGACGGAGTTAGCGGTATTTTCTATACTTTCTTGTTGAAGAACTTGTACAGTAGCGCGGATCTCACCTGTTGCTTTTTGGGTACTTTCCGCAAGTTTACGTACTTCATCGGCAACTACAGCGAAACCGCGTCCGTGTTCTCCGGCACGTGCTGCTTCGATTGCGGCATTAAGGGCTAAGAGATTAGTTTGGTCGGATATATCGCTGATCAGGTTAATAATCGCGGTGATCTCTTTGGAACGGTCTTCAAGCAGGGCAGTAGAGGTGGCATTTTGATCAATGAGAATATTCAACCCTTCGAGTTTGTTTCCGACTTTTTCAGCATCGTCGGCGCGTTCTATCGACATAGATGCTGCTTCTTTAACATTGGTTGATATTATTTCGAGTTTCGATGTATTGTTCATAAAACTTTTTTGGAGACCGATCAATTGTTCGTTATTTTTGTTGATGGTTGCCAAGTCCGCATTGAGCTCGGTGCGTAGTTGATGATGGAAATTTTCCTGCATGGACATGATACTGGCATTTATTTTATCGCCGGCATACGCTAAAATGGGATTGATCCCTTGTGTATTAAATTTTCTGAAATACTCGTTATTGGATGCGTAATCGACTGAGGCCCGCATCTCCCTCATAAAGGTTTCCATCTGATCGATTAAGTTATTGACACCGTGACAGATTCTTCCTGCCTCTCCGTGATCGACGATATTGGTGGCCCGCGCTTCAAAATTTCCTTCTACCGCATCTTCTAAAACATTAAGAGATTTTCGCAGATGAACTCTTAGTCCTTTGAGTTGAGCGTTGAACAGAAATGCAATAGTGATATAGACAATAAGTAAGATTGTATCAACCAAGCTGAATCCGTCAACAAAAAATTTAATGCCGTATCCGAATGCGAATAACCCTAAAAATAGAGATGCGATAAGTTGCAGTTTAGAGAGATAGGATGAATTTGTCATAGCGGCCTCCGAAATTTTTTAGTAACTCATCCAGTATCTTTTGTGATTGTGTGACTCCGCCTGAGCGTTCGGCATTTATGAGTCGCTGATAGAGCGGTTTGACGTGTGCGAGTGCTTTTTGGGAAGGTTTTCGGCGGACGGAATAATATCCCGCTACTCTGCCAGTTTTGTCCAAGGAAGGGGTAATGTTTGCATACACCCAATAGAAGTCACCGTTTTTGGCTTGGTTAATAACGTAGGCATTAACTTCACGACCCGATCTGATCGTATCCCATAAATGTTTAAAGATTAGTTTCGGCATATCCGGATGACGGACAATGTTATGTGGTGCACCGATGATCTCATGTTCTTCGTAACCGGCAAGGCGTAAAAAAAGTTCGTTACCGTAGATTATTTTTCCATGGGTATCGGTTTTAGAGACAATAATCTCATGTTCACCAAAAGTAAGTTCTTGCATTCAACTCCTTCATTTCCAATTTGTAACTTATAATAATATTTTTAGGTTTGCAAAAGGTTTCGTTAAACTTATTTTGGGTTAAAATAAGGAAAATTAATTCATAAAGAGAATCATGTATATTAGAAATAGTGATAAAAAAATCTTGGTTGTTGAAGACGATATAGAAAGCAATGACAATATATCATATTTATTAGAATCTAAATTTCGTGAAGTGATTAGTGCGTATGATGGAGTGGAAGGGTGGAAAAAGTATCAGGAAAAAACTCCGGATATTATTTTAACTGATATCGAAATGCCAAAAATGGATGGACTGGAGTTCATCCGCCGTATTCGTGCCGATAACTCGGAAATACCTATTGTTGTATTAAGCTCTTATTCCCATCAACACTATCTTCTTGGTGCTATTCCTTTGAAGCTTGAAGACTATTTACTTAAGCCTATTACATTGAAGAAATTGGATCAATTGCTCCAAATATTGGAACGTCACAAGAAAGATAAAATTTTAAAAAATATTGATATTAGTGAAAATATACATTATGACTTTCAAAGCAAAGCCATTTTCCAAAATGGAAAAATGTTACGATTGTCTCATTTGGAGATTTCATTAATGGAGCTTTTACTCAAACATCGAGGAAAGATTGTCAGTTATGAAGAGATAGAGTATACACTCTATGGTTCGCAGGAGATAAGTCGTAATGCCCTTAAAATTGTTGTGAGTAATCTGCGTAAAAAAGTTGTCGGTCTCAATATCCAATCAACACCGAAATTAGGATACCGTCTTTCATGAACCAATTTACCGAATATACCTCTAAAACGCATCTGTTTAATCTCGTCGATCAAACGGACAACAGGCTTTCCTTTGTGGATATACATTATATTTATCGTGCTGTCAATAAAATATATGTGAAAGCCCTTAACCGCGCTTATTGCGAGATTGTAGGGCACCATGTAGAAGAAGTATTGGGAAAAGAGGTCTTTTATAATGTAATCAAGCCCTATCTGGATCGAGCATTAGCGGGAGAAGAAGTCAGTTACGAATCATGGTTTACTTTTGCTCATGCAAAGAGAGTTTATTTACTGGTGCGCTATCATCCGGTTTATGATGAGGATAACATTATCGGTGTCGTTGTTACCGGTACCGATATTACGGAACGTAAAAAGCTTGAAGACGAAAAAGCTTTACAAGATAAATTGTTTTTGCAACAAGCACGTATGGCACAAATCGGAGAGATGGTCGCTTTTGTCGCCCATCAGTGGCGCCGTCCTTTACATACTCTCTCCACTTATTTGCTTCGAATGCGTCGCAGATTGGTAGAACAATCGTGCGAATGCATTGATGATGAATTGGGGCGGAGTGAAGAAATTTTGGAGCATCTTTCCCACAGTTTAGAGAGTTTGTATCACTTTCACAGTGATAAAGCCGGAGTTGTAAATGTGAAAATCTCTGTTGAAGAGGTAAAACGTCTTTTGGAACCTCATTTAAATACTGCCAATATCACGCTTGAGATTGATCTTTCCGGAGAGATGACAATCGATACCAAAGTACCCAGTAGTCGGTTGCTTCACCTTTATTCGGTATTTATAGAAAATGCGATTGAAGCTCTTGAAAAATCAGATCGGATCGACAAGAAAATCACGCTAAGCGGATGGGAAGACGGGGAGGTTGTGAGTGTTGATATCCACGACAACGGTGATGGGATGACACATGAACAGGCAAGGATGATTTTTGAAGCAGGTATAAGTACAAAGAGAAATGACGGTCATGGATATGGGCTTTATTTTGCCCGTAAAATCCTGAGTGAACAGTTTGGCGGATCGGTTAAGCTGATTCAAAACGAAGCGGGGGCATGTTTTCGGCTAAATTTTCCGAAGAATATCGAATAAGTGATACATATTTTTAATAGGAGTCAAACTTAATTAATACACTTTTAACAATTTTGCATTACAATAGTTGAAATTATTCAAGGAGTATCTCATGAAAGTATTACTAAGTGTGTTGTCGGCTACGGCGTTACTCTCTACTTTTGTTTTTGCAGAACCGGCAATGATGCAGAATCAAAAAGGTCAAATGAATCACGGGATGATGCATGGGAAAGAGAAGATGATGAATGCCCCTGAAAAAGTTTCACAAGAGATGGGTAAGCAAGAAAAAGGGATGGGTTACGGTCAAGGTCAAGGGATGATGCAGGGTAATGCTCCCGAAAAAGTCTCACAAGAGATGGGTAAGCAGGAAAAAGGGATGGGTTACGGTCAAGGTCAGGGGATGATGCAGGGAAAACAAAAAGGGATGGATGAAAGCGGAGGAATGATGGGTTCAGGAAAGAGCAAAGGAAAAGGTATGATGCAGGGGATGCAACAAGACCAAAATAGCACAATGGGCTCAGGCATGGGAAAAGGTAAAGGAAGGTATTAATCCTTTCCTTACATTAAAAAGAAGTACTTAACTAGCTGTTTTTGAGTGCTTCGATCTCTTCTGCTTTTTCTTCAATCGTTAAGAGTTCATCCACTTTTTCTTCATAGATCGCTTTTGTTTTTTCCAATTCTTCTGCCAAAACACTGATTCCGATTTTCTCGTATTTTTTTGGATCGGCGAGAGAGGCGTTTAGTTCATCAATCTTGGCTTCAAGCGCTTCGATCTCAAGTGGGAGTGTTGAGAGGGCACGCTGTTCGTTAAAGGTGAGTTTGAATACTTTCGGCTTTTCGCTCTGCATTACAGCTGTTGGTGTTAAAGACTTGGAAAACTCGGCCTCCATCGCATCTATTTCGTTGAGTTCTTTTTCATCTTCGAGGTATTCGCTGTAAGGCTTGTAGCTCTCTTCGATGGTTCCGTCTCCTTTGAAGATGAAGAGCTTTTTGGCGATTTTATCGACGAAATATCTATCGTGGCTGACAAGGATAACGGCTCCGGGGAAGTTTTGGAGCTTCTCTTCGAGGATATTGATAGTGGGGATATCAAGGTCGTTGGTCGGCTCATCGAGAATGAGAATGTCCACTTTTTTCGTAAACAGCAGGGCGAGGGCAACACGGTTTTTTTCTCCGCCGCTGAGAACTCCCACTTTTTTATCGAGAAACTCTCGCGGGAAGAGGAAGTTTTTTAGATAGCCGTACACATGATAATCCTGCCCCTGCGCATCGACACGATCGCCTCCATGGGGACAAAAGGTTTCGATGAGGTTGAGATTATCATCGAGCATTTCACGGTGCTGATCGAAATAACCGATCGTTAGCTCTCCTTGTTTAATAATCCCTGATGTCGGTTTTAGACGTCCTAGGAGTGCCTTGAGAAGTGTCGATTTACCACTTCCGTTAGGGCCTACGACGGCAATAACGTCTTTTTGGAGGATTCGGGTGGAGAAGTCTTTGATAAGGAGTTTATTGCCTAACGTGAGTCCGAGATGCTCGACTTCAAAGAGCATTTTTTGGCGATTGACTCCCTCTCCACGATTAAAGTGTTTCGCTTCGCGCTCCAACTCCAGTTTCATTTTTCGGATACGGCTTGGGTTATTTTTGGCATCTTCACGCAGTTGTAATACCCGCTGTTTTCGTCCTTCATTCCGTTTTAATCGTGCTTTGACCCCACGGCGAAGCCATTCGTTCTCAGATTTGAGAAGCTTGAGGAGGTTGTCGTGCTGTTGCGCCATGGTGCGCAATAACTCTTGTTTTTGCTCCAAATAGTTACTGTAGCCGCCGCTAAACTCCCTCAGGGTGCAATCTTCCACTTCGATGGTTTTCGTCGCTACCTGATCGATAAAGTAACGGTCATGCGAGATGAAAAGGAGGGTGAATTTCTCTTTGAGGATCAACTCTTCGAGAAATTCCACCATGTAGACATCGAGATGGTTGGTCGGCTCATCAAGGAGGAGAATATCGGGCTTGAGCAGTAACAATGAGGCAAGGGCAACACGGCGCTGCTCCCCTCCGCTAAGGAGTTCAACATTTTTTGTCTCATACTCTTTGAGCATAAAGTGGTGCATAATCCGCTCGATCTTATCATCGAGATTCCACGCATTGTGATGATCGAGAAAGGTGGTGAGGTGTGATTGCTCTTGAAGGAGCGTTTCATTATCGAATTCCATAGAGAGGAGGGTGGAAATCTCATCGAAACGCACCCGTGCCGCTTTGAGCTCTCCCAGCCCCGCTTCGATCGCTTCGCGGACGTTGTGGCTTGGATCAAACTTCGGCACTTGGGAGAGCATTTTGATCTCAATCCCTTGGCGGTTTATCCGCTCACCCGCATCGGTATCGAGTGATCCGTGGACGATTTTCATCAGCGTCGATTTGCCGCTTCCATTTTTTCCGACGATAACGACCCTCTCACCCTCATCGATGTGGAAGTTGATATTCTCTAAAATTTTTTGGGCTTCGTAGTGTTTGCTAACATTCAGGAGGTCGACTAATGCCATATTTATTTATTCCTTTGGAAGTGTGAAGCAGGTTATACGCGATAAATACCATGTTGCGATTGCATAGTCATTGTAAGGTGTTTCGCGTTGAGCGGGGGGAATTGAGTCATTTCGGAGTTTGGATCGGATGATCCCGAAAACAATAAACCCAAGCAATAAAGCTCCAATGGCGATAAACCAATCACTTTTCCACCATATCAGCAAAGCGATAGCGTAGTGACCGTAGCTAAGTGAGTACCCCATAACACGAGCCATAAATCGGCATTGGCGTGTCGGCAAGGTAGGGGTTGGGTCAATGTGGAAGATGGGGTGTTCGCTATTCATGTTGCGAATTATATCATGCTATCTGTCTATACCTCTTCCCAATATTCGATGACAGGTAATAAAAACACTTGTTCAAAAATCTGTTGAGCTACACTCCAGCGATTTTCTTTCGAGTTGAGCATCACGATTAGGCAGTCATTCCCCTCTTTTTTGGCACGTGCGATGAGACAAGGGCCTGCTTTAGAGGTGTAACCGGTTTTAACTCCTACCGCATATTCGTAGCGATTCAAAAGATAGTTATGGGTTTTGGCAACAAATTTACGATTCGTATTGAGTGAGTAATAAATATGTTGATTCTGTCGGGTGATATCGTTAAAAAGAGAGTTTTGAATGGCATATTCTGCAAGGTGCAGAAGGTCTATCGGGGTTGAATGGTGGTTAGCGATATCAAAGCCGCAAGGATTGGTGAAAAAAGTATTGTCCATACCGATTTGAGCAGCTTTGAGGTTCATCATCTGGACAAACGTATTTAGATCTCCCCCCACGCTGATCGCAATCGCCATTGCCGCATCGTTATCGGATTTGATCATGGCTGCTTTGATCAGATCTTCGAGACGAATAACCTCTCCCTCTTTGTAGCCCGCTTTGGTCGGTTCGACGGCTATCATCTCTGCGGTGATCGTCACCGGACGATCCAAATTCCCCTGTTCAATCGCCAGCATAGCAGTCATAATCTTGGTAAGACTGGCCGGTTTGACCTCCTTGAGGGCTTCTTTGGAATAAATCACTTCACCGGATGTGAGCTCTTTGACCAGCAGTGCTTCGACATTGAGTTTATCAAGTCCGTTTTTATCGATTTCTGCGTGTGAAGATAGGGTGAGAAGTAAACATATAAGAGTTAAATATCGATATATCATAGGCTTAGGTAACTTGTATCGGGATAGAAAATAAATTCATAATCTATCATTCCCAAAAAATGTAAACAATGGATTGATTGAGACAAACATTTGGAATTTTTTTGTTGAAGTGTAGGGAATTGGAACGTATTGATAGGTGCAAAGCACATGTTTCACAAACATTTCTATGTTAGAATCTTTCAAAATATGCAAAAGGAGTTTCCCATGTTCAAAGAGTTTAAACAGTTTCTCCTCACCGGAAATGTTGTAGATATGGCAGTCGGATTTATCTTTGGAGCGGCATTTGCAACCGTGGTTAAGTCACTGGTTGCCAATATTATTATGCCTCCGGTCGGATTGCTGATGGGAGGAGTTGATTTTTCATCTCTCTTTATTGCATTGGATGGCAAAGAGTATGTTTCATTAGCAGCTTTGGATGCAGCGGGAGCTCCTGCAATCAAATTGGGTGTATTTATTAACGACACGATCTCATTTTTGATTTTGGGATGGGTCATGTTCATGATGGTGAAAGCATATAACAAACTCAAAGCCGCAGAACCTGCTTCTGAGCCGGTAGCTCCTACCACTAAAGTTTGTCCTGAATGCGCGATGGAAATTCCTCTTGCCGCTAAAACTTGCCCTCATTGTCGTAGTGCTCAATAAAGAAAATAAAAAGGGATTAATCCCTTTAGCTTAGGCGGTAGTATCGAGAACATTTCCACCCAGAGCAGTAATCTTCTCATCAATTTTAGCGAGAGTCTTTTCGAGGGTTTCATAGGAGATCTCGGGAAGCTTTCCTCCCCACATCTCTTCTGCCTCGTTAAATCCGCGAATAACTCCCTCCCGACCTGCTTTCAAACGTTCCAAATCATCACCGCCCCCACTTAGAACGAAATCCGCTAAACGCTCTGATGTTTTGGTTACCCCGAAATAACCCTCTTCACTCACCAGTTCTTTGGCTTCATCGGGGCTCATATCGGCGATCGGTTTGCCGGTATAACCGATCGCTTCAAAATCGATGGAGCTTAAAATATCCCGTACTTTATTCAGATCAAACGGAGCGCTTTGGGCTTGGAGATTATTCGAAGAATAACTCTCAATTTTGAGGCTGTATTCGACAAGATAGGCTTGGGAGAGGGTTTTACCTGAAATCTCTCCACTTTTGATTTTTTCTTTAAACTCTTCACTCTCTTTTTCTTTCAATCCCAGAGCACTTTGGCTGTAAGGGTTGATCGATGTTCCGGTTCCAATTTGCATAGTAGCTCCTTTTGGACTGTTGTAAATAATATCGGCACATTACTCATATCGTAAAGCGTCGATGGGGTTGAGCCGTGCCGCTTTTCGAGCGGGAAAATAACCAAATACGACCCCGACGAGGGTAGAAAATAAAAAAGCGATAATAACGATCGAAGTATTAAAGACCAGTGGCAGATCGAAAAAGATACTGATCCCCACCCCAAAACCAATCCCCAAGATAACACCGATCACACCGCCCAAAGATGAGAGGACGATGGCTTCGACCAAAAACTGGAGTAATACTTCCCTCTCCAATGCCCCGATGGCGAGCCGTATTCCGATCTCACGAGTACGCTCTGTGACGGAGACGAGCATAATGTTCATAATTCCGATCCCCCCGACGAGGAGGCTGATGGTAGCAACCGCACCAAGGAGGAGGGTGAGCATTTTAGTGGTAGAGGTGAGGGTCTGTACCATTTCTCGCATATCACGGACACTGAAATCATTTTCCTCGCCCAGCTTGATACGACGGCGCTCTTGGAAAAGGGCGGTGAGGGAGGCTTTGACATTTTCGATTACGGCTGGAGATGATGCCGAGACGAGAATCATTGAGATTTCTTGATTACCGCTCACCCGTCGCTGTAGCAGACGGATCGGGACAATGATGATATCGTCTTGATCCATCCCGAACATCGAAGCCCCTTTAGGTTTGAGTAACCCGATTACTTGCGCGGAGAAGGTTCCCAGTCGTATGGAAGCGCCGATGGGATCTTGATCCCCGAAAAGCTCTTTACGGACACTTTCACCGATGACACAAACTGCTTTTCCCCCTTGCAGCTCTGCGGGGGCAAATATCCGCCCCGATTCGAATACCCAGTCTTTAACGGTGAAATAGTCGTTATCGCTCCCATCGATTGTAGTGGAGTAGTTTTGATTGCCATAGACGGCTTGAACCCCTTTGGAGCCTATCGGTGCGGCTCCTCGGATATCGGTAATCTCACGATGAATCGCTTGGAGATCATCGTGGTTAAAACGTTTGGCGGTAGTATCCTCGCTTCTGGGACCTCGGCGATCCTGACCCGGACGGAGGATCAGCATGTTGGTTCCCAGTTTGGAGATGCTGTTGGAGACATAGGCGGTGGTGGCATCTCCGAGCATCACCATAGCGATAACCGAAGCGACCCCGATAACGATCCCCAGTGTGGTGAGGATCGAGCGCATAGCACTTCGGCGAATTTCACGTAGAGCTAAAATAAAAGCGTTCCAGATCATCGGGTCCCCCTGTCGATGAGTCCGTCACGAAAATGGATTGTCCGCTCTGAATAGGCTGCCATGTCGATTTCATGGGTGACCATAATGATCGTAATCCCTTTATCACGGTTAAACGATCGGAGCAGTTCCATGATTTCGATACTTTTTGCGGTGTCAAGATTTCCGGTCGGCTCATCGGCGAGGAGGACGAGCGGATCGGTAACGATCGCGCGGGCGATAGCGACACGCTGCTGCTGGCCTCCTGAGAGTTCACCCGGAGTGTGGTGGGCGACGTGTTCTAGCCCGACACTTTTAAGGGCTTCAAGGGCTTTTACTCTGCGAACATCAGCAGGGAATCCTCGATAGAGCAGCGGCAGTTCGACGTTTTCAACGGCTGAGGTTTTTCCCAGCAGATTGAACCCTTGAAAGATAAATCCGATGTAGTTGCGACGAAGAAGAGCTCGTTGATCGCGTGAGAGGCCGCCGACATCGATTCCCTCAAAAAGATATTGTCCCTGTGATGGGGTATCAAGACATCCTATGATATTCATCGCCGTCGATTTCCCCGATCCGCTGGGTCCCATAATCGCGACGAATTCACCGCTTTTAATCTCCAAATCAACACCGCGCAGAGCATAGGCGGTTGCTTCGCCCTCCCCGTAAGATTTGGTGACACCACTAAAGCTGATGACGCAAGAAGGGATCACCGTCATTCTCCATTTTCTTTTAGACCGATGATAACCCTGTCACCTACTTTGAGCTGTGAAGAGTTGATGGCAGTTGAGATGCCGTCGCTTTTGCCGACTTTGACGTTGAGTGGCGAGGGTTGTTTCTCTTTGAGTATCCATACTGATTTTTCGTTTTGTTTTTTCGTCTCTTGAGATGATTCTGTCTTCTCCTCTTTCGATTTTGGAGGGGTGAAACGTAGTGCTGCATTAGGTACGACGAGGACATTCGGTAAAACGCCGGTGATGATCTGTGCCGTTGCCGTCATACCCGGGCGGAGTTTTAAATCCGTATTGGGTACTTCGACGACTGCATCGTAGGTAACTACGCCATTAACCATCTGAGAGTTCAATCTCAGCTGAGTAATGACACCTTTAAACAGGTGGTTTGGATAGGCATCGACGCTAAAGGTTACATTTTGCTCCTCTTTGACCTCACCGATGTCGGCTTCATCGACACTGACGATCACTTTCATAGTACTCAGATTTTTTGCCATTTTAAATAAAACAGGTGTTTGCATCGAGGCAACAACCGTTTGTCCCGGTTCCACTTTTCGCTCCAAAATAATTCCATCTACTGGTGAGACGATGATGGCTTTACGAAGATTGTCTTCATCGGCTTCAAGTTCTGCATGGGCTTGTGCTGATTGGGCTATTGCGGCATCTAAACCGGCTTTTGCTGAAAGTAGCGCATTGTCGGCTTCATCGACCTCTTTTTTAGACGGATAGTTTCCTCCTGTAGAGGCGTACATTTTGTGGACACGCTCAAACTCGTTTTTGGCATTCGCTAGAGATGCCTTCGCCGCTGATATATTGGCTTGATAACGGAGCAGGGCAGCTTTGGAACTGGTAACTTTAGAAGAGAGTTTTGTGGTATCTAAACGGGCCATTAACTGACCTACTTTTACCCGATCATTATAATCAACGAGGACGTCAGTAACGGTTCCTGAAACTTCAATCCCCACATCGATGGTATTGGTTGGTTCCAGATTCCCCGTTGCCGAGACGGTGGTGGTTAATTCTTTTATTTGTACAGGGGTTGTGATGTATACGGTTTTAGAGGATGCAGAACTTTTTATACCAAACCATACGGCACCGATTAAAAGGGCTAGTGCCCCTCCAATCAGGAGATATTTTTTGAGGGATGATTGTTTTGGAGTATTCAGTCCGAGGGTTTGTTCAATCGAGTCAGTCGTAGAGTTCATAAAAGTTCCTTCGAAGGATTAAGGGAAAAATGGAGTTTGGCAAGCTCGATTTGGATATTAATCTCATTGATTTTGATCTCCAACTCTTCAATTGCCTTGGTATTTTTGAGAGTTTGTAAATCGTATCCTGTTTTCGTTCCGGCATTGACTCCGGCTTGGAGCGCGTGGATCAATTCATCGTAGAGGATAAGGTTTTGAGACGTGATCGTGATGTACTCCTCATAATTTTTGATTTTTTCAATCACTTGGGCATATTCGGCACCCAGTTCTCTTTTTTTATCGGCCTCTTTGGCTGCTTCTTGGAGATAGGTGGCTTGGGCTTCTTGGATTGTAGCTGAGGCATTATAGGTGAGTGGCAGTGTGAGCTGTAAACCTGCACTGTAATAATCTCCACTGTAGGCTCCGCTGAGTTCTTTGGGGTCATAATTACGGTATCCGACGGAGCTATTGAGGGCAACACTGGGGAGGTAATTCGTGGCCGTTACCTCATAGAGATTTTTGAGCGTTGTACTTTGTGCCTGCGCATATTGCAGATCAAACTGCCCTGATAAATACTCCTCTTTATCGATCACTTCAAATCGAGGGATCTGAAATTTTTCAGGAGAAATATCACTGACCTTTGCCATCTCAAAACGCTGTTCGCTGAGGGCATATTTGAGGGAAGCAATCGTTTTTAGTTCACTACTTTTTTCCATAAACGCATTGTTTAGCTCGGTTATATCGACTTTCCCCGCATCGTAGAGCTGACGTTTGATAAAGATTTCGATCTCTTTGTTATCGAGCCGTTTTTGACTTTGTTCCAGTAAAACACTGTTTTTTTGGTAGGTGAGGAATGCCAAAAAGAGCTGTTGATTCAATATCGCGATTTGTTGTTGGTACGCTATCTGGGCACTTTGCTTTTTGGCGTCGGCATAACGTATTTGATAGGTGATTCCGCCGGATCGAAAAATATCTTGGGAGATCGAAGCGGAGAGATTTTCGGTATCACTGTGATAATCGCCAAGTGCACTTTTGTCATAGCTGTAGGAGGCATTGAGATTGAGAGGCGCTATCCAGTTCGTGCGAAGCTTTTCATGTTCGGATTCGAGTAGAGTGCGTTGCTGACGCAGTATCTCTTGTTTTTGGGGTGAGAGGAGAATATCATCACCACTCCAGAGATTCGCCAAGAGAAAAAATGGGAGCATTACTAATGAATGTTTTTTCATACCATCATAGTATTCCTTTTTCGGTAACAAAAAAGTAAACAAAGTTTAAATATTTGCTAATGAATTTAGTAAAGGAAAAAAATTATCCTTTAAGAGAAACTTCTCTATGATTGTCAAAATTGTTATAAGGAATCACAATGAAAATATTCACCGCTATTTTAATGAGTGCTGTATCACTTTTGGCCATCGAGCCGTTGGTAACTCCGCAATGGCTGAATGAGCATAAAAACGATAGTAATCTTCGTATTATCGAGGTATCGGAAGGGGATGTATACGGTTTAGAACATATTCCCAATGCGGCACATACCGCAATTGGAAAATGGCGATTCGATAACGGTACTTTTCTCTCCATCCGTCCGGTAGCGGAGATCGAAAAAGAGATTTCAGCGTTGGGAATCGATGAAAAAACAGATGTCGTCCTCTATGCACCGATCAGCGATCCCAAAGATGTATTGAAAACCAGTTATATCTATTGGGCACTCAACTATCACGGGATTAAAAACGTTGCATTATTGGATGGTGGATTGAAAACATGGAAAAACGGTAAACTCGAATTGACCCAAGCCGAACCGATCATCAAACCGACGGCATATAAAGCATCGATCGATAAAAGCAAGATTGCCGATATCGGTTATGTCAAAAGTAAACTGGGAAAACTCCCTATGATCGATGCACGTCCGTCTGATATGTACTTAGGGGTTACTCCAACACCTACGGTTAAACGTAACGGTCATATCAAAGGGGGGATGAGCTACTCATGGAATTACTCCGTGGATAAAGAGTATATTCTTAAACCTAAAGCGATGTTGGAGAGTGTTTTCAAAGAGGGGTACGGTTTAGATAAAAACAAAGAGGTACTTGTCTATTGTACCGGAGGGTTGGAGACGTCATTCAACTATTTCGTCCTCAGTGGCGTACTCGGATATAAAAACATCCGATTGTACGATGCATCGATGAAAGAGTGGGGAAACCGTGAAGATACCCCGATGAACCAATATCGCTATGAGATGTTTAAGAAGTAGATTTGGTCATTCCGTGCTTGATCCTCTCCGTCATTGCGGACTTGATCCGCAATCTTAGATCCTGAATCAAGTTCAGGATGACATAACTTCACGTGCCCTTTAGGGTAGATCGGGCGAAGTGCCCTTTGGGTAAATCCAGCTCTCTTTTGTAATTTAATCTTAGAAAAGTGAAGATTGAATAGATGACCCCTCATTCTCGGATATAATCTAAAAAAACAATGCCTAGGTTTTATGATGAAACAGCATGGTATTAATGAAGTGAAGAGTGTGTCATGAGTTTGTTTGAAATAGAATTAAATAAAGAGTTCAAAATCTTGGACACTATTGTCTTTCTTAAAGAAGATGAGTTTAAAAAATACTATAAATTAAATAATCTAAATGATGGATATGATGACAATATAGAACAATATGTCAATAATTATCTTCTCTATGCAAAAAATAATACTCTTGTTGTTAAAAGAGGTAATTTTGTAGAAGATAAATACAGTATTGAAGAAATTGCAGACTATATTGAACAAAAGATTGTTTTTATCGATGTGGAGGAAGCACATACTGTTCGTTTATATCCTGAATGGTTGTTATTTTGGGTAGCTGTCACGAAACGATATACTTCGTTTATTAGTGAGCATGACTTCAATGCATATTTTGATGGATTTAAATATATCAGTGAGATACGATACAAGCGATATGTCATTAGAAATTTACATAACTTTATTCCTTTTCAGGATCATGATAAATTGGAGGAATACAAAACGCATTTGAATAGTCCATTCTCAAATTTTTTGGATGTGACGAAGTTTGATCAGGAATACCTCTTTGCTTTTTTGAACTTTTTATACAGTATGCATTATGCTCTGAAAGAAAATGAAAAATATAAATTGATGTGGAATCTTGAAACCTACATCATTGAAGCAATCAGGCTGCTAGTGGATCAAAATATCGATTTGAAAGATATTTATTTGAAGGTAGCCAGTGGAATAAGAGGCACTTATTCTCCATTACATGAGGTATACCTGCATAAACCGCTTTATATTGAAGAGAGCAAACACTATTTTAATTTATTTTTACCATTGATCAAAACGTTATTCAATGATGAGATTTCAACTGATGAACTTGTACTGATACTAAGAGAAGATGAACGGTTTGATGATATCCTTTTTTCCTTTCTTGAACTTACAAAAAGGTTTAATGCTGATAAACGGAATGAAGTTGTTATGGGGGCTATGATTAAAGGTATTGTACTTGGTCTTGAAGAATTAATCAGAGATGAATTAGATTGTAGTGGGGCAGATAAATTCTATTTTTATGAAAAATGTATTAAAAAATTAGCATTAGGTTCCCATCTGCTAAAACCTTACTATGTATTAATTGAACCACACATAGCCAACAGTGATTTTTTCACAAAACTTGAGGTTTTATGTCACGAGAATGAAAGTTTAGAAAAACTGCTAATGGTGTATTACCATGCAAGAAATTATTTAGCCCACAATAATATTGATATGGATAAGTTTTTTTGGGGAGATGATGGAAGAAGAAACATAATTTCCAATGTCTTAAATGCAATTATCGTTATTTTGTATAGACTCCGAAAGAGGGGATAAAGATTAAAGGGTCATGTATTCAATCTTCACTTTTGCGTAAAAGTGCAGGATACCTTTTCCCCTTTTTGAAATTAGTTAAACAGTTGTGCATGACTTCCAATGCGGGTCAACTTCCAAGATAGGGGTCGTGTATTCAATCTTCACTTTTCTAAGATTAAATAACAAAAGAGAGCTGGATTCCCAATCGAGTTGGGAATGACGGAGAGTGTTTTGTTCGCGGTGAGCCAGTCGAACCATGAAGTTTTTACCCTTCGACAAGCTCAGGGCGAACGGGTAAATACGTAAAAGTGTCAAAGTGCCGGACACCTTTTCACCTTTTTATAATCAGTTAAATAGCTGTGAATGTGATCCGATGCGGGTCAACTTCAAAATGTCATCTTCGATACAGTAGATAATCAACAGATCACCCGAAATATGAAATTCACGAAAACTGTCATAGTCTCCGATAAGGGGATGATCTTTTGCTTCGGGGGGAAGAGGGCGTTCTTCTAGTAGCATAGCTACAAATTTCAGATATTTGGCGTACTGGGCATCTGAGATTTTAATTTTGGCATACTCTTTGAGAAACGTTTTAGTGCGAAACAGCTGCATGTTCTCTCTCAAGATCACTCAGCGTTACAAACTCCCCTTTTAACTCTTTGGCTTCTTTCATCGCGGCTATCGTCTTTTTGTTTGGGATTTTTGCCTCAAAAGGGAGTCCGTGATTGAGTACGACCATGCGGTTAAACATATTGATCGCTTGCGCGTAGCTCATGCCGACAAACTCCAATATTTCACGTGCTTGTTTATAATCATCTTCTTCGAGCCGTATGGTTGTTTGCATTTTTGACATAGCGTCTCCTTTTTATTGAATTGTATCCCATTTGGGATGCGAATGTCAATTTAATCGCTTTTCCCTTTTATATTCTTCGGAGCACACAAATATTTTTTATCTTTGGCAACCCGCGCGCATTTCTCACAGATAAATTTCGGTTTTTTAACAATTTTGAGTATTTTTTTGAAATCGGCAGTCAATTCGTTTTTTTTGAGTTTGCATAGTGTTGTCATGATAGTCTCCTCTATTTTTCGTCATTCCATCCTATGACACGTAGATACCAAAGATAGATCCCGTATCAAGTACGGGATGACGAAGCAAAAACTAACTAAATTACAGGATATGTTCCCGTTTAAAATACTCGCGTCCTACTTTGCACAGAGGACATGCTGCCGGTGCTTTTTTCCCTCGGTGGATATGTCCGCACACTTCACAGACCCAAATCTCCTCTTCTTCGCTGGCAAAGAATCCATCCGCGATGAGAGCTTCTTTGAGAGCGGCGTATTCACGTTCGTGTTCCACTTCGACTTTACCGATCGCGGTAAACAGACGGGCTAAATCTTTATGCCCCTCAGCAGTTGCGATTTCGGCAAATCCGGGATACATGACCGTGTGCTCGTAGTTCTCTCCACCCATCGCACTGTCGAGATTTTCAGCCGTTGCATCCACTTCGCAGCCGTGTATGAGTTTATGATACGCTTTATACTGTGCACGGGCATGGTACATCTCGTTAAACGCCGATTCACGGAAATGGCGCTCTACCGCATGCCACCCCTCATCATGGGCGATATCGGCAAACAACTCGTATTTGTTGCGTGCCATACTCTCTCCGCCGAACGCTTTCATCAGGTTTACTGCGGTGAGACTCAGGGTTATCATCTCCATCTCATTGCCGCAGCAGACGAGGGTTCCCCCTCCGACATTTTGGACTTCGACTTCGTTGCCGCAGGTATTACAGTGGTAAGTTTCATATTGACGCATCATGACTCCTTGAATTAATAGTAATGGTAAATAGTAGCACAAAATGGAAGATAAAGAAGTGAAGAGATATTTGATATCACTTATCAATATCATAAAACTTTAAGGATAATAGAGATAGTATTTTGATATAAATTATCAATAAAGGATTTTCTGATGTCAGTACTCGTTATCGGCGGAGATAAAATCACTCGTCTTCAATCTCTTTTGCTCTCTTTAGGTGCAACCAAAACTCATCACTGGGACAGTCGTCGCAACTCAACGTCCCATAAACAGCTTCCTCTGCAAACTGATATGATTATTATGTTGACCGATTTTTTAAAACATAACTCGATGGATCATTTCAAACGTCAAGCGAAAAAATCCGATATCCCTTTTATTTGTGTAAAAGGGATGAGCGGATGCAGCGAGTGCCAAATCACCCAAATGGTGGAGGGTATTCGCCAAAATAAGTGTAACAGTGTTTCGTGTAGCGGAGGTTGCAAGTAAATAATTTTGTGTTATACTTATTTTACGCAAGCCAATGCATTAGCTATTAGCCAGCAAATCTTGATTTCAGGAGCTGTATATGTTAAAGCCTAATATCCTCAAACTTCTCAACGAACAAATCGCCCTCGAAGATTACTCTGCCAATCTGTATCTTGCAATGAGTTCATGGTGTGGACATCAAAAGCTCGCCGGTTCGGCAAAATTTCTCGAAGCACACAGTGATGATGAACACTCTCACATGCGTAAACTCTTCACCTATGTTAATGAAACAGGTGCAATGGCACGTATCGGCGCATTGGATGAGCCGCCGTATGAGTTTGGATCGATCAAAGATGTATTTGAAAAAACGTTTGAACATGAAAAATTCATTACGGCTAAAATTAATGCGCTAGTAGAAGCGTGTTTGGCGGAGAAAGATTATTCGACGTTCAATTTTCTCCAATGGTATGTTTCTGAACAGCATGAAGAGGAACATTTGTTCCGCTCAATCCTCGATTTGATGGATATTGTCGGACTGGACGGTCGCGGATTGTATCTCGTTGATAAAGAGATCGGAAAGATGTCTCAAAGAGCGTAATATCTTTAATTTCGGGGTAAAGCCCCGGAGAACAAATTACTTCCATCCGCTTCTATAAATAATAATGCTTATCACTATTGACAGAACAATCTTCTCTTGCTACACTTCCATAGAGTTAGCTCGCGTCAGCGAATCATCAATTGAATTCTCCTCAAGTACGACCTCCTGTTTTCTTTCGCGAGCGCTCATCTTTCAACGAAATAGGGGAGGAAATGTCAAATAATCTGATGACCATTGATACCATTGTTCAAATCTTGGCAACAAACTCTATTAATCAAAATAGACATGCTAATCCTTTATAATGATAATGCTTATTACTATTGACAAGTGAAGGCTATTTCTGATAAAATGATATCAGTTATCAAAAATAGGAGCTACGCCATGCGAAAGATCGGTTTTGTACGACAAGACGGTCGGGTCAAAGAGATTCTGCCCCACAGCTACCATATTCATTCCTTGAGCAATCGGAGAAAGATGTTTTTGTCGATGCTTAATGCTGTGTTGCCAAAAGAGGCTCATTTTGAGTTTTCTCGTTGTTCGAAGGTGAAAGAGGATGTCTATACATTGTTGCAAGATAAGGTAATGTCCTTTTTACCGATGCATCGTTTGCGTCCTGAAACTTCCCAACCGATTGTGACGATTCTCATTCATGAGAGCGGAGTGATTAACCGATTTCTTCAGCGTATCGATACTCCGTTAGGGGATTATCTCTCATCCGGGGGATACAAAGGGATTTTGTATTCAACACCCGGATTTACTCATCCCTCAGCGGCTTTGGCTTCATTGATGATGCGGGATGGGAAAATTGAGATGATGCTTGATCTGGATGAGTTGTTTACCCAAACGGTCTTTAAACGTATTAAGCCTCAAGAAGGGACGATCGTAACGCGAGATGAGAGTTTTATCCATATCTCTTCGGGAGGGCAGGTGACGCGTTTGCATCCGCGATGGAAACGGATGAATTCAGATTCATTGAATTTGCGCAAAGGAGATATCAATACGGCATTTGATGAACTGCGCCGTGAATCGATCAACGCTTATTATCTTGTTTACCCCAAAATGGATGATTTTACCCGTCATATTTTGATCAAAAACAGCGATGAAAATCCGGTCAAAATTATCCCCTATTCATTTACATTCTGCACAAAGGAAAAACATGTCTAAAATTGCTCTCGTTTACGGAAGCTCAACCGGAAATACCGAAAAAGTCGCGGTCTCTATTCAAAATACGCTGAGTGATCACCAAGTCGATCTCTATAATGTACAAGAATGCGGTGTCGATTTTTACGGCGAATACAATAATTTTATTTTTGGTGTCTCAACATGGGGTGAGGGTGATCTCCAAGATGATTGGGACAGTTATGAAAACAAGTTTGCAAAACTCGATTTGACAGGTAAGCGCGTAGCGCTTTTCGGTCTAGGTGATCAAGAGGAATATTCGGATAACTATCTAGATGCTATGGGAACAGTGTATGATATTGTTACGAAAAATGGTGCGACAGTTATCGGTGTGTGGGAAAACATAGGATATAAATTCGATGAATCAACCGCGCTTCGTGATGGAAAATTTGTTGGGCTAGCCCTTGATGAAGACAACCAAAGTAAATTGACCGATGGCCGAATTACGATGTGGTTGGAACAAATTATCCCTTCATTTCAATAAGGAGTTTTGAATGAAAACCAAAAAAGAACAAAAATGCTTGTCTGACGCTTCGATACATCGTCTTATACGGAGCGGACGAGCGTGTTAAAAGAAGATAGAGTAATAGAACCGTCATCTTCATCTGAGTATAATGGCATCGTTATAGAGTCTAAATCATTGTTTAATAACGATAATGCAATCCGTATCGTTCACGGCAATGAAGTCTATACCTTGAGAATTACCAAAGGCAATAAGCTGATTCTCACCAAATAATCGGTGCTTTTGCGCCGAATTCCCGAGGCATATTTTGTTTTATCGTCCCCTTATACTTTTTACCTGTACCCTCTCGTTGTCCTGTGCACAGGAGATCATTCAACTCGATAAAATCGAAGTCGAAGAGACCTATAACGTGATCGAAGAGCGCAAAGAAAATTCGATAGCCAAACGTATCATCAAAGGCGAAGAATTAACCCAATACGGTGATATGAATGCTTTAGAAATGCTCAAACGGACACCGGGTGTGACGATCAGTGAGGGCAAAGGGAAAAAAGGATCGCCTGGCAAAGGGTATACGAAAGTTATGATCGACGGAGAGGAAGTTTCATCTACCAAGCGGGGAAATCCGCTCGAACACATCTCTCCCGATATGATTGAGCGTTTGGAGGTGATGACCAACGGTTCGGCTGAATACAGTGCTGAATCAATGGGAGGGATTGTTAATATCGTTCTGAAAAAACCCTCATCTGAGGGAAAAACGATCGCCAAACTCACCGCCGGAGCGTATGCAGGGGAACCGATGGTTTCTGTGTTTGCTCAGCAGGAGGGGAAAAAAGGGAAACTTTCTTATCTTATTAATACAACGCTCTCGGATAATTCGCAGGATGATTCTTCTTCAACTCATACTGATACGAGAGATGACTATAATGACAATGAGTCACGCTACCGCTCCCTCAGCCTCAATACCAAATTGATTTACACCCCATCGTCCAAAGATAAATATATGTTTGATGGAGCTTTGAATCGAAGTGATTATGTTAAAGAGAGTGTAGAAGATAGAGTGGGAAGTGTGAATGAAACGCTCCTTCAACACGATGCGGGGGATGCCTTGATGCTTTGGGCAAAACTTTCAGGAATACACAACCTCTCGGGAACAGAACTGATCGAGTGGAAACTCAAATACCATGAAAACACTTCAGATGGAATCACGCGTACCGATAATGCCACAACACTCAATGAACAGAATGATGAAGGATCCTTTCGAGTTTTTGGAGCTGAGGGGAGCTATTCGATCGCTTTGGATGAGCACTTTATCAAAACAGGTGCCGAAATCAAGCGCCTCCACCAAAAAGATGATGTTATCGGATACACCAATGGAACGCTTAATACCGATGAGCATCAGCGTTTGAAAGAGGATAAAGGATCATGGTATATCCAAGATGAAATTGCATTGAATGAAAAAATAGTGCTAACTCCGGGGATTCGGTTCGAGAGATCGGTACGTCAGTTCGATCAGAATATCGATATCGACTATTTCGCTCCATCCTTTCATGCTCTTTACAAACTGAGTGAGAATGATAATCTGCGTGCAAGCGTTGCCAAAACGGTAAAGCTTCCCCGTCTTGATGAACTCTCTTCCTCACTAGACAGCTCGCTCGATGAAAATGATCTTAACCACCCTGATATCACCGGAAATCCGAATCTCAAAGAAGAATCCGCTCTCAGTTACGAAGTCCGTTATGAGCATTTCTTTGAGGATAAAGGGATTATGAGTATCGGCGGTTTTTATCGGGATATCAACGATAAAATTGAAAAACTGACAACCTTTGAATCGGGTCGATATGTCGAACGTCCAAGAAATGCGGGTGAAGGGAAGCTTTGGAGTTTGGAGTTAGAACTCAAAAAATCATTGGAATCGTATGTCAGCGGCTTAGGTATATTCGCGAATGCAACTTTTCAAAATTCCTCTCTCGTTACCGATGGAGTCAAGCGGACAATCAAAGGGACACATGATTATATCTATAACATCGGAATCGATCATCGGCTGCAAGCGTATCGCTTGACGTATGGTGCTGCGTATCGTTATGTGAGCGGATACGATGATCCGATTGATCTTAGCGGCATCGCAGAATCCCAAGAGGGGCACGGAGCACTCGACCTCTATGCATCCAAACGGCTTGATTCCACCTATAAAGTAGGGTTAAATCTCAAAAATATTACCCAAGAGAGCATTACTACAACCTCAAAACGTTATAGCTCTGGGGTTCTGAGTGAAACTCAAATCGATCATGAAAACTCCCGCTTCCATTTCCTCGTTACTCTAGAAGGGAGCTGGTAAAACTTCTTCTTTCTGTTAAGGGATTTATCCCTTAAGATGATCTTAACGTTCATAATTGATTTACTTAATAATGCTTATCACTATTGACATCTCTCTTTAGATGAGTTATATTTCTACAAATGAAAGTAATTATCATTTGCTTTCAAATTATTTAGCCAGCCAACGCTTTTCATTCTCCTTTTAAGCCTATAGCCAGCCACTTCCATAACTTAAGGAGTGCCTATGGCCTATCATAACCGTTTTTTACATTCGCAAATGCTCCCAATCGGAGCTATGCTTCTTAGTATGAGTGCGAGCTCATTATTGGCCTCTACTGCTGATTCTAATGCTACTATTGAAGCCATTGATATTCAAGAGGCGGTAGAAATAGAACTTCCTCGCTATCAGCCGGGCATTTCTAAAACTGCCAAAACTGGGCAATTAGCTCATGATGTACCTCAGGCAATTACGGTGGTAACGAAAGAGTTGTTACACGACAAATCGGAATTTACCCTAAAAGAAGCGCTTAGTAATGTATCCGGGCTCACTTTCAATGCTGCAGAAGGTGGACGTATCGGGGATAATATGAATCTTCGCGGATTCTATACTTTCGGGGATTTATATCTTGACGGTATCCGTGATGTCGCTCAGTATAACCGTGATACATTTAATCTCGAATCCGTTGACGTTCTGCGCGGCGGTGCGGCGATGTTATTCGGTCGTGGTCAAGCGGGTGGCGTTATCAATCAGGTGAGTAAAGATGCGGAAGCTGAAAATTTTGGCAAACTCTCTATCACTGTCGGTACGGATGAATATAAACGTGCTTCAGCTGATGTGAACGTGATGCTAAACGATACGACAGCATTTCGTCTCAATGCGATGGGGATGGATTCTGGAAGTACCCGCGATGATGTTTATAATGAAACCGTTGGTATTGCTCCGACAATGACGTTTGGACTTAATACCGATAATGAGTTCAGTTTATCCCATTATTATCTGAAAACACATATTACTCCCGATTATGGTGTTCCGTTTGACAGTGCTACCAAAAGACCTGCCGATGTAGGGAACGAAGTGTTTTATGGATTCACCGATGACTATGAAGATAATCGTGTCAATATTACAACGGCCAGTTATACCCATAAATTCTCTAAAGATACACAGCTTCGTTCCGTGATACGTCATGCCGATTATTTACGTGATAACTGGGCAACTGCACCGGGTGGGTATGATACGACCAGTGGCCCAGACACTACAATTACCAGAGGTACAAAAGGAAACGGTGCGAAAGAGAAAACCGATACATGGCAAAATGATTTCACGACGCAGTTTGAAGCCCTTGGACTGAAACATGAAGCATTGGTCGGGACTGAGTTTTTACGAGAAGAACAAGTGCGGTGGGGGCATGACGGGTTATCAGCCTATTATCCAAATATATCTTTGGCTAACGGAGCGACTAATGGACTTCCGGCGGCTCCATCCAATGGGCAACGTGCACTGGCAAGCAATGGAATCTGGTATCAGTATGCAACGACAGGTACACGATGGGCCGCTTCTATGCCAACCACAGCGGAATCAGGTTCAATGCTTCCCGATGCTTATAAAGCAGTCTATGGCAATAAAGAACGCAATATCAGCGGTGGGTATAAAGGACGTACGTGGGCACTCTACGCACAGGACATTGTCGAGGTGGCTCCTAAGTGGAAAGTAATGGCAGGTTTTCGTAAAGATTGGTTAAATATGGATTACTACACCGGAGCGGATATGGTGCAAAATGGGGAGCTCCATTTTAATGAGATGAGTTACCGTGCCGGATTATCGTATCAGCTGAGTAAACAACAACATTATTATCTTGCTTGGAATAATTCATTTAATACGACAGGGGATCTTTACTCGTTTTCCAATGCCTATGATCCTGAACGCAGTAAAACGTATGAACTTGGTGCAAAATTTGAACTCTTTGAAGGTGATCTTTCCTTACGCACAGCAATTTACCGTACGATCAAAGAGTGGGAACGCAACACTGACGTAGCAAGTGCATCAAGCAATCCGATACTCTCAAAAGAGCGCCATACGGACGGTATCGAACTCGAAGTTGCGGGTCGCATCACTGATAATTGGGATGTATTTGCAGGTGTTGCGCTTATGGACCCGGAAGTGGATGCCGTTACACCGGGTAAAGATGATATGTACATCGGTCAAAAACCGCCGAATTCAACGGATTACACTTTTAATCTCTGGACAACGTACAAACTTGGCAGCGGATGGAAAATCGGTGGTGGAATTGAGGGTAAAGGGGATCGTGCTGTTTACAGTTATGCAAATGAAAGTCCGACAAATGTTTTTAATCCGAATACCGCACCAAGTTATATCCGTTATGATGGGATGATCGCGTATGTTCAGAAAAACTATGCTGTTCAGCTTAATGTAAAAAACCTTTTGGACATGACATATTATGAATCGGCCTATATCAATGGAGGATTCGTTGTTCCGGGAACCGGACGGACGGCTCAGATTACACTGGACTACAAATTCTTTTAAAACCTTACTCCCCCTGCGGGAGTTTTAAAGTTAGAGGATTTGAGTCTTTTAACTTCAAAACTTAGGCAAAGGAAATAAACATGTTACTCTATATACCGGGCGTACTCACCTCTGAGCAGGTGGCACAATGCCGTGAAATTCTGACATCCTCGACGTGGGTGGACGGTAATGTTACCAGCGGTACACAGGCGGCAAAAGCGAAAAATAATTTGCAGCTTCCCGAAGAGTCAGAAGCGGCTGTAGCGTTGCAAAAAATTGTGTTAGATGCCCTGAGTAATAACGCGCTATTTTTTACGGCGGCATTACCGAAAAAGATTTTCCCTCCGTTATTCAACTGTTATACGGGTGAATTTAATACGTTCGGCAACCATGTTGATAATGCGGTTCGTACCATGCGAGGCGGTGGTAAACGGGTACGGAGTGACCTCTCTTTTACCCTCTTTTTCTCTGATCCTGAGGAATATGATGGGGGAGAATTAGTGATCGAGGATACCTTCGGATCACAAGTTGTCAAACTTCCGGCAGGGGATTTAGTGCTTTATCCCTCATCAAGTGTTCATCGGGTTGAACCGGTGACTCGCGGAGCGCGTATTTCCTGCTTTACGTGGTTAGAGAGTATGATTCGTGAGACAGACCGACGCCGATTATTGTTTGATTTGGATATGTCGATCATGGCATTTCGTGAGCGGTTGGGGGATGATGAGGATACGGTCAAACTTACGAGTATTTATCATAATCTACTCCGTACGTGGGCAGATACATAATCAATAAAATGACATAAAGGAAGAAGAAATGGAAGCGTTAAAGTTAGTGGTCGATTATGCGACATTGAGTATATTAGGTGTAATGAGTGTTATCGCGTTCGCGTATGGAATTGAGCGATTTTTTTACTATCGTTCCGTCAATTTAGAAAGTTATGAAACAAAAAATCGTGCTGAAGCTGAACTCTCTAAAAACTTGACTACGATTTCAGTGATCGGGTCAAACGCACCCTACGTGGGATTGCTCGGGACCGTTGCAGGGATTATGGTGGTATTTTACGAAATCGGACAAAGCGGGGGAATGGAACCCTCCACTGTCGTCATTGGACTATCACTGGCACTCAAAGCGACGGCGTTAGGATTGTTAGTAGCGATTCCGTCCATGATGATCTACAGTGCATGTCTGCGTAAGATGGATCTATTGATGGGGAAATGGGAAGATGCGCGCGCTTAAACGAGTGGAAGGAATCAATGTCGTTCCATTGATTGATGTGGTATTGGTTCTTCTGGCGATTGTTCTGACAATCTCGACGTTTGTTGCTTCGGGAGCGATCAAACTCGATCTTCCGAAAGCGGCAAGTGCCAAAGAAACTCCGCCGCAGAAGATTGAAATTGCTATCAGTGAAAATGGGGTGTTGTACTGGAATGGAAAAGAGATGAGCCAAAGTGAGTTGAGCCAAGTAATCACCACTCTGGGCAGTGATGCGAGTGTCAGTGTATTGGGGGATAAAAAAGCCTTTTTCAATGATTTTATTTTTATTCTTGATCAGCTAAAACTTCAAAATATTGAGAAAATTTCGATTGTGACCAAGAGGGAATCATGAAAACGAAACGTTCCTTTCTCCTCTCTATAGTTCTGCATGCCGGAATTATTACGGGTGCGGTTGCTTTGAGCACACTGCCAAAAGAGGAAAAAGAAGAAGAAATTGTTTTAGAGTTGGCTTTGAAGGAATCTTCACCTGCTAATCAAGTGCAGCCGATAGTAAAATCAACTTTGCCGATACCACAAAAAATAGAACCTGTAGAAGCGAAACCTATTGTTCCTAGAATACCAGAACCAATTGTGAAAGCACAAGAACCTGAACCAAAGGTTCAAGAGGTTGTTGTTCCATCTCAGCCGGTTGCAGTGGCTCAAGTGGCTCAGCCTGAGCCAAAAATAATACCTGTTGTTAAACTTATGCCGGTTACACCGCCGGTTAATATGGAAGAGCAATATTTAGATGATCACCTCTCGACTATACGGGAGTTATTGGTTAAATATCGTAAATATCCATCGCAAGCTGTCCGTTTAAAACAAGAAGGAGCGGTAAAAGTGACGTTTCGGCTTAAACAAAACGGTGATGTAGAAGATATCCGAATTATGGGAAGTTCAGGTTATGAACTTTTGGATGATGATGCGATGGCATTGGTACAGAAAGTATCAGAATATTTCCCACAACCGCCTCAAACGGTTCGTATTACCGTCCCTTTAAATTACGCATTGAAAGTCCGTACATAAGTGACGTCTAAATAAACAAACTTAAAGCGTTGTTTTAGCGGTTATTCATTAACCGTTTGTAGGTTAATATTGTTACGATTCTTATCACTATATTAGAGGAGAACCTAATGAAAGACAATGAACCAACACTCAGTTCTATCGAGGACTATAATACCCTTAAAGGGCCAAAAAAACGGATTGTTTGGGCGGTTATTATCAGCGGTTTGTTGATTGGTGCCATTTTTGTTGCCGCAAAAATGTATTACGGCAGTACAGAAGACACAATCACTGTTAATGAGAGTATCGGGAAAGTTCCAGTTAAATAATGGTAAAATCTTACCACGTCATTCCCGACTCCGATCGGGAATCCAGCTTCTAATTCTAAGGCTTTAAATGATCGCAACCGTTATCGGAGTTTATACCCTTTACATCATTATCCGCTTGTATGTCAGTGTGATGCAGATTGGTTATATCAATCAGATTAAGCGCAAAGGTGCCGTACTGATGGGTGAGCGTGAGTATCTTGATGCCGCTAACTATGCAGTCGCCAAAGAGAAACTCGGGATGATGGAGACGTTTGTTGAATACGGACTCTTTCTTATTTGGATCGGCGGAATGATGGCATGGCTCGATTCGGCGTTAGTCGCTCAAAGTCCACTAACACAAACGATCATTGCCGTGATGGGGCTTATTGTCATTAATGGTCTTGTTATGTTGCCGTTTGGTTGGATCGCAAAATTCAAAATTGATGCCAAGTACGGATTTAACCGTTCATCTACCGCTCAGTTTGTCAAAGATACCTTTATCAGTACCCTTTTAACCCTTGTTATCGGTAGTTTTATGGTTTGGATTGTATCGATGATTATCACTTCCAGTGAGCTATGGTGGTTGTGGAGTTTTACCTTTATTATGGCAGTTGTTATTGCCATTAATATGTTTTTTCCGACCATCCGTGCTCTCTTTTTTGACAAAGTGACTCCGCTGGAAGACCCTACGCTTCGGGAACAGATTGAAGCGTTGATGGCGAAAACGGGCTTCATCAGCAGCGGTGTCTTTATCAGTGACGCAAGTAAACGCGATGCCAGACTGAATGCCTATTTCGGCGGTTTAGGAAAGTCTAAACGGGTTGTCTTGTTCGATACGCTGATCCAAAAACTCTCTCCCAGTGAGCTAATCGCTGTTTTAGGGCATGAGTTGGGGCACTTCGCTCACGGTGATTTGTACAAAAATATTGCGATAGTCGGGGCGATGCTGTTTGGGATGTTTGCCCTTTTCGGAAATCTTCCCGAAACACTTTATATGGAACTTGGAGTTTCACAGAGTCCGCACATTATTATGATGCTCTTTATCCTTCTCCTTCCGGTAGTCAGTTTTGTCATGATGCCGTTGATGGGCCTTATGAGCCGACATAATGAATATGAAGCTGATCGTACCGGCGCTGAACTCGGCGGTGCGGAGCATTTGGTCAATGCCCTCAAAAAACTGGTGGCAGAGAACAAAAGCTTCCCCCTTTCTCACCCGCTCTATCGCTTTTTTCACACGACCCATCCACCGGTCGTGGATCGGCTCCGTGCGTTAGGGTATGATATCCGCATTGAAAAAGATGAAGGATATGCCGACCCATGTCCAAACGACTAAAAGAGCTTCACGAAGAGATTACACTCCGATTGAACGGTGTTGTTGAATCTCCCCGCCGTGAGGCGGAACTTCTCCTTATGGCGTATCTAAATAAAGATCAGCTCTACTTTATCACACACCAAGAGGATGTGCTCGATGAAAGTGATCCGAGATTAGTGCAATGGGTTGAAAAGCGTTCCGCGAATGTTCCTCTCGAATATTTGACGAATCGCGTCAGTTTTTACAGCCGTGAGTTTTACATCGATGAGGGGGCTTTAATCCCCCGTCCCGAGACGGAACATTTGATTGATGAAGTCTTAGCGTCTGTTTCACTCGATGATACGATGACGGTTGTCGAAGTGGGGGTAGGGAGCGGAATCATTTCGATACTTCTTGCATTGCATCTGCCAAATGCCCGTTTTATTGCTGTTGATATTTCACCGCGTGCATTGGCAGTTGCGCGCCGCAATATTGAAATGTTCGGTCTGAGTGAGCGAATCGAATTGCGCGAGGGGGATTTGCTCTCACCTATCATCGAAAAAATCGATTTTCTCGTCTCTAATCCTCCCTATATCGCACATGATGCTCCGCTGGAGTCTAATCTCTCGTATGAGCCGCAAAACGCACTGTTCGGTGGTGAAATCGGGGATGAAATGATTCGTGCATTGCTGGATGAAGTGTACACTCGCCGTATTCCTTCCTTTGCGTGCGAGATGGGTTACGACCAGCGCTCAAAGGTGCAAGAATATCTTAAAAATTTTGCGGTACAATCGTTGGATTTTTATACCGATTATGCCTCGTTTGATCGGGGATTTGTGTTAAAGGCTATTCATGAATAAAAAAGCTTTGGTTGATGTTACTTATCTTCTTTTGATTGCTATGAGTGCGGGGGCTGTTTTGGTACTTGGTGTGTTTGTTGCCGCCGTAGTCTTCCACTCAGAAGTCTATCTTAGTGTAGCGCTTTTGTCCCGCTACGAAGAGGGGAAAATTATGGGAGAAATCTTCCACCGTTTTACCTATTGGGCCTATTTTATGTCAGTCGTGATTGCTGTGTATGAAGTTTCTCACTATAAAGTGATGCAAATTGATAAAGTGGCTATTTTGAGCGCATTAGGTTCTATCGGGACACTGCTGCTTTTTAGTGCCGTTTATACCCCTAAAATTTTAGAATACCAAGCGCGTGGAGAAGCGGCTATTGATCCATCCTTTGAAGCACTTCACAAAGCAAGTGAGATCGACTTTAAAATACTGTTATTGATGTTATTAATCCTTTTTTCTCGTAGAGCTTATCTTTTGGCGGTAAAAAAATGATCCGTTTTGAGAATGTCACCAAAAGTTTTGGAAAACGGGAGATTCTGCGCGGAGTCAATCTAGAGATCGAAAAAGGAAAAACAACGGTTATTTTTGGAGTTTCGGGCGGCGGAAAATCAACGATTATCAAACATATCGTTGGATTACTAAAACCCGATTCGGGAACCATCACCGTCGATGGGACACGGGTTGATAATGCCGATGAGACAACATTGCGTTCTATCCGTACAAAAGTGGGTTTTTTGTTTCAAAGCGGGGCTCTTTTTGACAGTATGAACATTCGCGAAAATGTTGCATTCCCGATGCTGGAACATCAACAACTCTCTTCAAAAGAACTTGAGTATAAAATTGATGAAAAGCTCACGATGGTGGGGCTTGATCCCAAAATCGTAAAATCGCTCTATCCTGAGGAATTAAGCGGAGGGATGCGTAAACGTGTCGGTTTGGCACGCACCCTCGCCCTGGAGCCTGAGGTTATTTTGTACGATGAACCGACATCGGGCTTAGACCCTGTGACCAGTGACTTTATTACGCAAATGATCTGTCGTTTACGAGAAGAGATTGGAATGACCTCGATTCTGATCAGCCACGATATAGCAGAGAGTTTTAAAGCAGGGGATAATTATGCGATGCTTTTTGATGGTGTAATTGTCGAAGCAGGGGATAAAGAGGCGTTTCGAAATTCATCTAATGCCGTGGTTCAGCAATTCATTCACGCACGCGCTGAGGGGCCGATCGCGTTTCATTAACGCCCCCCAAACTTCTTCGTCCACCACTCCTGCGGGGTGAGAGTTTTTTCTCTCAGATGTTCTTCATCAAAATTAAATTCGTATTTTGAACAATACTCAAGTAAGATAGCATACGCATCATTGATTTTGGTGCTCATCGCATGAGCCGTTTCGGTATCATCGGGGTGTTTGTCAGGATGCCATGTGCGCATCATATTTTTATAGCGGATTTTGATATCGGAGAGGGTGGCTTTGTCGCTCAGACCAAGGAGCGTTTTGGCCTTTATGAGCGTGTCAAAAGAGAGCATGGAAAGAGGGTTTAGTCTCTTTGTTGACGCATAAACGTCGGTACATCGAGGAAGTCTTCCGTATAGTCACCGTTGGCAACCATAGCAGGGCGTACAACAACACGAGGCTTAGCCGCAGCAGCAGCCACCACTTCTTTGTTTTCAAATTCATGGTTATTGATTCCCATTGCCGCTTTTTTCTCAAAACCGGTTGCAACGAGAGTGATACGGATAAAATCTTTTGCCAATGTTTCATCGGTAGTAGTACCGAAGATAACGTCTGCCGCTTCATCAACACTGTTGTGGACAACATCCATTGCAGCAGAGAGTTCCATAAATGGAAACTCAGGGTGCATGCTAAAGTGTACCAAAACCCCAAGAGCCCCGTTAACCGACATGTTGTCAAGCAATGGAGACTCGATAGCGTTTTTGATTGCTTCGTAGGCCGCGTTTTCACCTTTGTATTCGCCTACACCCATAAGAGCCAAACCACGGTGGCTCATAACGGTTTGCAAGTCGGCGAAGTCAAGGTTGATGTCGTTGTCACCGCTGGCTAGAATCACACCAGATGTTCCACTAACAGCGCGAGCAAGTACGCTGTCAACGATTTTGAAGCTCTCTTTGATTCCGAGTTTCGGGTCAATAATTGAGAGAAGTTTGTCATTTGGGATGACAACGATACAATCAGATTCATTTTTCAATTCATTCAACCCGTCTTCGGCAAGTTTAAGACGTTTTTTCCCTTCGAAAGAGAAAGGTTTGGTAACAACTGCGATCGTTAAAGCACCCACTTCTTTAGCGATTTTAGCGATGATTGGAGCGGCACCTGTTCCGGTTCCTCCGCCAAGACCTGCTGCTACGAATACGATATCCGCACCCTCTAATGCACGAGAAAGATCTTCATAGCTCTCTAAAGCGGATTCTTTACCCACTTCAGGTTTCATCCCCGCACCCAAACCTTTGGTCAGTTTTGCACCGAGTTGGATTTTGGTTGCCGCAGAACCATGTTCTAGCACTTGAGCATCCGTATTTGCAATGATAAGTTCAATACCGGGAATAGCTTCTTTAAGCATATATCCGATCATGTTTCCACCGCCGCCGCCGACACCGACTGCTACAATACGTGCTCCTGTGAGAGTTGTTGATTCTTCAATTGAAAATGGTTCCATGCTTGCTCCTTGACGTGATTAAAATAGTTGAGTTGCCCAATTCCAAAACTTGGCAATTGGATTTGGTTGATCGGTTTGAACAGGTTTATTAGACCCGATATTAACCATTTTTTGAGCTTCCGCTTTTTTCTCTTCCTTCACTGGCGGTGGCGTTGCAGCTGCCGTCGGTGATGGAGTAGGTATTGCTGTGGAAGTTTCAAATTTTGGCGCCTCTTCGTGGATTTGATGACTCATTTGCGCGGCTGTCGGTTCTTCACTGCTATGGCGCATACGTCGATTTACGTCGATTTCGTACGGAGTATAATCACCGGCGAGGTATTTGACCAATCCGACAGCTCCTGAGTAAGAAGGATCTCTGAGGGTATCAAATAGACCGCCGACATCGGTCGGTTTAGCAAGACGCACCGGCATATTGTCTAAAATAGCAACGGCGAGTTCGCGGAGACCTTCGATTTTAGTAAATCCTCCGGTGAGAACAACACCGGCACCCATGTGTTCTTTGAGCCCGCTTTTTTCAATCGATTGAGCGATAATCATTAATGTCTCTTCTACACGGGCATAAATGACGTTATGAACCACTTCGAGAGAAACTTCATGCGTTGATGTTTCATCACCGATTACAGGGAGTTCGATCAAATCATTACTTGGAGCATAGAGCGAGCCGTAATTGATTTTGACATTATCCGCAGTGTGCAGAGGCGTGTGCAAAGCCATTGATAAATCGTTAGTAATATGATTTGAACCGACACCCAAAAAGTCGTTGTATCGGATTGCATGACCCGAATGGATAACGATGTTGCTCGTATTACCACCCATGTCGACAACGGCAGCTCCCAACTCTTTTTCATCCGCGTTGAGAACAGCGATGGCTGAAGCGTATCCGCTGAGCACAACACTCTCAACATCAACACCGGCAGCTTTTACCGCTTTGCGCAAATTGTTAAGATTGCTTTTTTGGGTTGTGATGATATGGGTTTCAACTTCCAAGCGTGAAGCGTTCATCCCTAATGGGTCTTCGATAAAATCTTGGTCATCAACTTTGAAGTTATACGGCAGGGCATGTAAAACTTCAAACTCATTCGGGATGTTGGCATTATACAAAGAGGTATGCATAACACGTTGAATCTCATTGAGGGTGATCTCTTTGTTCGGGATATTAACGATGCCGCTGGAGTTTAGACTTTTTGTATAGGCACCGGAGATGGTGACGACTGCACTTCGAAGTTCGGTTCCTGCAACACGTTTAGCATCATTGAGTGCGCTTTTGATCGATTTAGATGCAAGCTCAATGTTGGTGATGCTCCCTTTGCGAAGGCCTTGTGCTTTTGCAATACCGGCTCCAATGATTTGCGCGTGGTTGTCATCATCGATTTCCGCGATGAGCGCACAAACTTTAGTTGAGCCGATATCAATGGCTAAAACGGTTCGTTTCAAATCAAATCCCCTCTACATAGATTTCAACAGGATACTTGCCCTCAAGCGCTTTAATCAGCCCTTGATCCAACAAGCTTCCTTTGAGCTTCAGTACGACATTTTCATCCGCTATTGTTTTGTCTTGAAGCAACTTTTGTTCCAAAACGTTATAAAGAATAACATTTCCACTTTCCAAAGTAATAAAACCTTGTTTTTGTTTGGAAGCAAACAGTTTATTTAGAAATTCTGATCCCTCAGGTGCACTCAATCCACCTATTTTAGCGCTATCACTGCGTGTGAGGAAATCAGTCGATGTTCCGGCAAATGTTTTATAACTGTTTTGAGCTAACTCTTGGAGTTTGGTTTTTTTCGCTTCACCCAGATAAAGAGCACTAACATCCGTTTTGGCTTCTTCATACGTTTTCGTACGGGCCGGATTCATTTTAACAAGTTTTACGATGATATAGTCATTACCTGCTTTGCGTGGCTTAAGAAAAGGTTTTTGATCATTTAATGCCATAATCTCTTTGGTAAGCTCAGGACTAAAGGGAGACGATTCAGAAGTTAGGGTTGCTGTCTGAGTAGCTGTAGTTGCTTTAAGAGCACCTTTTTTGTAATCGATGTAGAGACGAAGCGCCTCTTTTTCAGTCGCTTTATCATTGAGGGCTGCTACGATAGTCGCTTGTGCTTCCCCTAATGAAAGAATTTTGCCAGTGGTGTCTTTGAATGATTGGCGATTCATCTCATAAAATTCATTAATTTCGTTGGCTGCCGGAGTTGCCGTAATCGGAGCTTGGGCTACGTAAGAAATTTCGTAGCTCGGAGAAGTTTTAAACTCTTTTTGGTGTTTTTCCCAAAATACTTTGAGTTCTCCTTCATTCGGCGTGAGGGTAATCATATTCGGCGTGAGCAGTTTATAGCTGATTTTGTCTGAAACACCCAATGCACTGCCAAGCGCTTTTGATTCACTTGCTTTAGCACCCGATGCGAGAAGGTAAAGAGTTTTTTGGATTAAGAGCTCTTTTTTCATCGACTCTTCGTACTCTTTGATCGTTAAACGGTTTTGTTTTAATGCTTCAGCATAAACGGTTTTGTCAAACGTTCCGTCTTTTGAAAATACGCTTTGTGATTTGATGATATTTAAAAGTTCTTCATCGGTAACGACCAATCCGTAGCTGTTCGCTAGATTGAGAACGAGAGCTTGATTCACCAGTTGGCGAAGTGCTTGGCGTTGGAGGCCGAATTGCTGCGCTTGTTTTTCGTCAAATTTTCCTTGGAAAAGCTGATTGTATTGATTAAAAAGGTTAGAGTAGCTTTTTTGCAGTTCAGCGGATGTAATCGAAACATCACCTACTTTAGCGACGGCTCCCGCTTTGTCTCCATAGCTGTATTGACCCCATCCGACGAATCCGGCTCCGATAAAAGCGATCGTGGAGATCCAAATCGTAATGACCAAGTATTTCCGATGGCGTTGCATCCAAGTAATCATATTAAACGATCCTATTGTAAAATTCAGATATTCTATTCAGTTTACCATTAAACTTGGATGAAAATAGTGCACGACTAACAAATGTTATCATATTATAACTCAGATTTAGAGGCTTTTCATGAATAATTTAGAGATATCCAAGCGTGACTTGAGTGTATTATGGCATCCGTGTACTCAAATGAAAGATCACGAGACGATTCCTCTCGTTCCTATTTCCAAAGGAGAAGGGGTATATCTGTACGATTTTGAAGGGAACCGCACTATCGATGCTATCAGTAGTTGGTGGGTGAACCTTTTTGGCCATTGCAACCCCTATATCAACCAAAAAATTAAAGAGCAGCTGGATACACTGGAACATGTTATTTTGGCTGGATTTACTCATGAGGGGATCGTGCGACTCTCTGAGAGATTGGTTAAACTCTCACCCGATGGGCTAACACGCTGTTTTTATGCCGATAACGGTTCGAGTGCGATTGAAGTAGCTCTAAAAATGTCGTATCACTCTCATAAAAACGGCGGAAAAGAGAAAGGGTTGTTTGTCTCACTCTCGGAGAGTTACCATGGTGAGACATTGGGAGCGCTGTCAGTCGGGGATGTAGCTCTGTATAAAGAGACGTATGAGCCGTTGCTGATCCGCTCTATTCAAACACCGTCCCCGCTCAATCAGAGTATCGAGGCGGCTTTGGAAGCGGCCAAATTGTTTGAAATATTGCTCATAGAACGAAGCCATGAGATAGCGGCATTGATAGTTGAACCGTTAGTGCAAGGGGCAGGGGGAATGAAAATGTATCATCCTCTCTTTTTGAGTGAAACAAAACGGTTGTGTGAAGTTTATGACGTCCATTTTATTGCAGATGAGATTTTGGTCGGTTTTGGACGGACGGGCACTATGTTCGCGTGTGAGCAAGCAGGTATAACACCCGATTTTTTAATTCTCTCAAAAGGGCTTACAGGGGGATATTTGCCTCTGTCGGTTGTACTAACAACGGAGGCGGTCTATGATTCGTTTTATTGTGAATACAACCCCGCGCGGTCCTTTTTACACTCACACAGTTATACGGGAAATGCACTGGCGTGTGCGGCGGCCAATGCTACTCTTGATATTTTCGAATCGGAGAAAGTGATTGAAAACAATCAACGAACGATTGCCTTTATAAGCGATGAATTAAAGCGTTTTAAGTCATTGCCGAGAGTCAAAGAAGTACGTCAGTGCGGAATGATAGCGGCGATTGAGTTGGAGGGATTCGATCCATCAGAGCGGATTGGATTGAAAATTCATCAGTATTGTATGGCACAGGGGGTATTGATTCGGCCGCTGGGAAGTGTAATTTATGTAATGACACCGTATGTGATTTCTTTTGATGAGCTAAAAAGGGTGTTTGATGCAATAGAAGCGGCACTGGGTAACATTTAAATCTGTTATTAGTGAGGTTAAGCTATCATTAGGGCAATAAATTTAAAGGCAGCTACGTGCAAGAAACTCCCCATATCCCTGTCCTTTATCGCGAAGTGATTGAAGCATTCTCTGAGTGTAAAGAGGGAAATGTTATTGATTGTACGATGGGATACGGAGGACACTCTTCATTATTGCTTGATAATAACGGTGCTTTAACACTGATCGGAATCGATCAAGATCCTACCGCAATTGCCTTCTCCTCAAAACGTCTTGAACCCTATGGTAACCGCGTAGAGATTCGTAGAGGCCGTTTCTCTGAGGTTGCTTCGGAGGTGTTAGGTGAAAAAGGGGATAAAATTTGCGGTATTTTGGCCGATATCGGGGTTTCATCCCTTCAACTCGATCAACGGGAACGGGGATTCTCATACGAGAGCGATACCCTCGATATGCGGATGAATCCTGATGCCCCCCTGAGTGCTTATGAAGTTGTTAATGAATATTCGCAAAGTGCATTGGAAACCATACTGCGAGAATACGGTGAAGTGACCAACTCCCGTAAAGTGGCGGAAGTGATTGTTCAGCGTCGCCCGTTTAATTCTGCAAAAGAACTCTCCAACGCAATTTTTCATCTGATGCCGAAGGGTAAAAAAATCCACCCCTCAACACTGGTGATGCAGGCGATTCGGATTGAAGTCAACGATGAACTGGGTGAATTGACCCGTTTGCTCGATGCGATTGAATCTTCGGCTATTAAGCATCTGCGCGTTGCGATCATCACGTTTCATTCACTTGAAGACCGTATTGTGAAAAACCGGTTCAGTAAATGGGCAAAAAATTGTATTTGTCCTGATGATGCGATGCGATGCACCTGTGGCAATAAAAATGCGATCGGCAAAATTATTACGAAAAAACCGCTGAGCGCTCAGGATGATGAATTACGGGCAAATTCCAGAAGCCGTAGTGCGAAACTGCGAATATTTGAAATACGAAGAGATTGATACGATGAGTGAAAAACACGATATCTTAGAAGAGACGCAGCAGATTATCAGCCCTGATGATTCGATGGGACCGATTTTCTTACGAAATGTATTTGTGGGGATTTTTCTAATCTTGATGTTGGTGTTTCCGAAAATATTTATCAATACACAAATCTATTTTAAAAGCCGCGAAATCTCAACACTCAGTCATGAACATGATGCATTAAAAGAAGAAAATCGACTGATTAAAGCAAAAGTCGAAACAATGAAATACAAAAATCAGGTTTTGGATACCCTTTTTTAAAAATAGCTCTTTTTTTTAGATCTCCTTCATTTTTCATACACCTAAGAATTGTGGTGGTATAATCACCGACTTAAATTGATCCTATGCCGAGTCGATGTATAATCTGCCTTAAAGATAGAAATCGTACGTTCCAAAATTTTCAGAAATGAGTTTGTATGAGCCGTATTTTCATATTTTTACTCGTTGGTGTGTTGAGCCTTTTGGATGCGGCCGCTTGGAGAGAGACAAAAAGCTTTGCCCTCAAAAAAGATGAGTTGGTTAAAGTGCTCGTTAAGAGTGAGGGGCAAGAGAGGGTACTCAATTTCAGGTGGACTCTCTATACGGACAAAGCGTTAGTCGTGCATGAGAGTTTTGATCGGTTTGTCGGACAGCATATGTTGTATACCGGACATGCCAATCAAAGTTTTCGTAAACGTCTTTTACCTCCTAAGCGGAGTCAAAAAGATGTCCCGTATGTCGTTGTCGTGTTTAAAAAATTTGACGAAGCTAATGCAACGGCACAGATGGATCTTTTTCTGATTGATAAAGAGAAGCGAATTGTGCTGGATTATTTAACTAAGAAGTGATGATAGGAATGTTGGAAACCGTAGAAACCATTATTGCACGTTTGATTGATGAGGTTGATTATCCTCATGCCACAGAATTGTTCCAAAAGCTCTCCGGTGGTAAACGTCTTCGTGCGCGTCTTATTTTGACCATTGCCCCATCCGATCCGAGTGCCCCTTTGCTGGGAGCGATCGTTGAGTTGATCCATGCGGCGAGTCTGCTCCATGATGATGTTATCGATGAGGCACAACTGCGTCGAGGAACACCTTCGGTGAATGCCACGGAGGGATCTAAAACGGCTATTATGCTCGGTGATATCCTTTATTCTAAAGCGTTTAGTGAATTGACATCGTTTGATCCCCGTATTTCCCGAGCTGTTGCCGAATCGGTTACCCGTCTCTCGATCGGAGAGATGATGGACGTAGGGATGGCGGCGAGTTTCAATACCGATCGTGCACTCTACCTTAAAATGCTTTATCTCAAAACGGCTACCTTGATCGAAGCGTGTGCTTACAGTGCGGCGGTATTGGTCGGTAAAGATCATGAAGCGCATGCAACGTACGGGAAAAACTTGGGGTTGGCATTTCAAATTGTCGATGATATTCTCGATATTACTGCCGATGAAGCGACTCTGGGGAAACCTTCACTCAACGATTTTTCTGAGGGGAAAGTGACACTCCCTTATATCGATTTGTATGAGCGTCTCGATGAAAATGAAAAGCAGCGGCTTATCAGCAATCATGCTAAAGTTCTGGATGAGAATGAGAAAAAATGGATTCGCTCTAAAATGGATGAATTCAAAATTATTGAGAGCTCCTACGCACATGCCAGCGCATTATGTGAGGAAGCGATCGGTGCTATCGGAGATGATATCGCCTTGCGTTCCATCATCGAAACCGTCATCAAAAGAAGTCATTAATGCACTATTTGATTGTTAGCTTTTCGCACAAAAACTCGACGCTTGGGATACGGGAGAAGCTTGCTTTTGTGGATGAAACGGCGCAATTAAATGCTATGAAGCAACTCAATGCAACCCTTTGTATCAGTGAATCGATGGTTCTTTCCACCTGTAATCGTGTTGAAATTTTCTGCAGTTGTAACGATACAGAGGCGGCAACAGAGACACTGTTTTCTCTTTTAGCCAAACATTCAGGACTCACTGCACACGAGCTGCACGAACGGGCCGATATTTTCGATGATGAAGGGGGGATTCACCACCTTTTTAGTGTTGCCAGTTCGCTTGACTCAATGGTTGTGGGAGAGACACAAATCTCCGGACAGCTCAAAGATGCCTTTAAACTCTCTCAGGACAACGGGTATTCTGCCCAAAAGATTGCTCGTGCAATGAGCTATGCGTTTAAATGTGCCGCTGAGGTACGCAATGCGACCAATATCTCCTCTAAACCGGTTTCGGTTGCGAGTGTTGCGATCGCGAAAGTCAAAGAATCGGTTGGAGAGGTAAGGGATAAAAAAGCGCTCGTGATCGGTTCGGGCGAGATGTCGGTGATTACCTGTAAACATCTTAGTGCCCAAGGGGTCGATGTGACGGTGATGAATCGCACGTTCGAGAAAGCCGAAGCGATAGCACGGGAGTGCAATGCACGCGTACGATCGTATGATGAAATCGCTTATGCGATTAATGAAAACGAGCTTCTCTTTACTGCTACAGGGTCATTGACCCCTATTATTACCGACGAGATGATTAAACCGACTCCGTTTGATCGATATTGGTTCGATATGGCAGTTCCGAGAGATATCGAATGCGATAGCGATCTTTGGTCGATTCGTCTTTTTTATGTGGATGATCTCAAAGAGATTGTCTCAGAAAATATTGCTTTGCGTGAAGATGAAGCGAAACTCTCTTACGTTATCATCCGTCGTCATGTGATCGGTTTTTTCGAATGGCTTAAAACTCTCTCGGTTGAGCCGTTGATCAAAAATATGTATCTCAGAGCTTCCGATGCCGCATTTCAAGAATCGACGCGCGTACTCGAAAATGGCTATATCCCTAAAGAGTATGAGCAAGCCGTCCACAAAGCAACTCTTCAGGCGTTAAAGCGGTTTTTACACCCGTTTGCCGAACGGATGCGTGATGGTTCCGATCCGATGCGTGTTGATGCTCTGATCGAATCGATGAGTTTTTTAATGAACCAGGAAGAGGGAGATGATTTATCTCAAAACTCCTGTACCTATTACCCTAAAGGAAAATAATGCGTTTTAGTAAAGCCTATATCCCAACCACCAAAGAAGCGCCGAAAGATGCTCAACTCCCGAGCCATATCTTTCTCTCACGCGCCGGATTTGTCACGCAGGTAGCTGCAGGATTGTATAATTTTTTACCTATGGGAAAACGGGTACTTCGTAAAATCGAAAACATTATTAACGAAGAGATGGCCTCATGCGATGCCCAAGAGGTTGATCTTAGTTTTGTCACCCCTGCAGAGCTATGGGAAGAGAGCGGACGGATTGAAAAATTCGGCAAAGAGCTCCTCCGTTTTCGTGACCGTAAAGAGAACCTTTTTGTCCTTGGACCGACCCATGAAGAGATGATGGTAAACATTGTCCGTAACCGAGTTAATAGTTACAAACAACTCCCGATTAATCTTTATCAAATCAAAACGAAATTCCGTGATGAAGCGCGTCCGAGATTCGGGTTAATGCGCGGACGTGAATTTGTGATGAAAGACGGCTACAGCTTTCACTCCAGTACGGAAGATTTGGATCGTGAATTCGATGCGATGGAAGCGGCATACAAACGTATTTTGGAGCGTTTAGGTTTGGAGTTTCGTATTGTTGAAGCCGACAGCGGAGCCATCGGCGGTACGGGTTCAAAAGAGCTGATGGTGTTAGCCGGAAGCGGTGAAGATACTCTCGCTGTGTGTGATACGTGTGAATACGGTGCGAATGTCGAAGCCGCTCGCCGAGCACCGCGAAGTATTATCCCTGAAGCGCCGAGCGCCGATTTTGCCCGTTTTAAAACACCGGATATCAAATCGATCGAAGATTTGAGCAATTTCTTCCATGTCGATCCTTACTATACCCTCAAAGCGGTAGTACAACGTGCGGTGTATACCGAGGGGAGTGAACTGGTTTGTTTCTTTATCCGAGGATGTGATGAACTCCAAGAGGTAAAAGCACGTAACAGTGTTGCTGCAATTGATTTGGTCGATGCTACCGAGGCAGAATTGATCGAAATCGGATTGGTTCCGGGATTTATCGGACCGTTGGATCAAGACAAGATCCGTATTGTCATGGATAATGACACGCGGGGTGCAACCACAATGATTTGCGGTGCGAATGACGTAGATTACCATTTCGTCGGCGTTGATTTGAGTGTAATGAACGAAGCTCATTTCGCCGATCTCGCAAGCGTACAAGAGGGGGATGGATGTCCTCACTGCGGAGGGAAGATTCTCCATACGAAAGGGATTGAAGTAGGACATATTTTTAAACTCGGGACCGTTTACTCCGCACCGCTCAAAGCGGAGTTTTTGGATGAAAACGGGCGTTCTCAACCCTTTATTATGGGAACGTATGGGATGGGTGTCAGCCGTCTCGTTGCTGCCGTGATCGAACAGCACCATGATGAAAAAGGGTGTATCTGGACCCAGGCAACAGCTCCGTATACGGTGAATGTGATGGTTTCTAATATCAAAGAAGAAGCGCACATGGCGTATGGCGAAGAGCTTTATGCTTCATTGCAAGCACGTGGAATCGAGACAATGCTGGATGATCGTAAAGAGCGTTTCGGATTTAAAATGTCGGATGCGGAATTGATCGGGTTCCCGTTCACTGTTGTCGTCGGAAAAGAACTTGATAACGGTTCGGTTCAGATTATGGTACGTGCAACCCGCGAAATGATTACCGTGAATGCGGCGGATGTCCTCAGTAAAATTGAGGAACTCATCCAATGATTTATTTCCTGATCTACCTTTTTTTGGAAGTGACCCTCACGATTGAGATTGCTTCACATATCGGTGGATTGGCTACTTTTTTTGAGATTGTCGGAAGCGCATTTTTAGGCATTTTTATCTTAATGAATTTTCGCCATACCCTGAGTGAAAATCTCGATGCCCTCCGTACGCGCCAGATTGATATGCAAGGGTTCTCTAACCGCAATTTAATGGGCTTATTTGGAGCAATTCTCCTTATTCTCCCTGGATTTTTATGCGATATCATCGGTGTTTTAATGCAGTTTTCCCTCATAGGAGTACTAATCATTAACCGTTTTACGCGAAAATATTCTCCAGAAAACCACACTTACACCACACAAAAGGATGACCATGTCATTGATGCCGAAATTATCGACGATACTCCTGCTCTCCGCTAGCCTTTTTGGAGCGACCGACGCTGAAGTTGTCTCATTTTTGAAAAAGGGAATAGGGGGAAATCCTAATGTTACCAATTTACAGATTGAGGTTAATGGTAAAAAAAATCTTGCTGCGGTGAGCGGATGGCAAGCCTATTTTGTTACGATTGAGGCTGATGTAAAACAAGGCAGTGAAACTCGACGTATCAATCAAAACGGGACCTATTTTGTTAATGGCAATATTATCGCACCCGAACTGGTTAATCTTAAAACAGGTGAGCGTTATAACGATATCGTTGCCCCTGATTTTAACAATGCGTTTTATACCGCTGCCAATCGCATCAGCGGTGATGCAAATGCAACGCATAAAATAGCGATTTTCTCCGATCCACTTTGTCCGTTTTGCCGTCGTTATGTCCCTGAAGCACTCTCTTATATGGAAAAATTTCCCAAAACGTTTGCCGTTTATTATTATCATTTCCCTCTTTCCGGTCTCCATCCTGCAGCTGTAACGTTGACAAAAGCGGCAATAGCGGCAGAACAAAACGGCACTAAAGATGCAGTCTTAAAGCTTTATAACGTAGATATTAATGCCAATGAAAAAGATGAGCAAAAGATTCTAAATGCGTTTAATAAAACTTTTGGAACAAAAATCGGTGTGAATGATATTCGACGTTCCTCGGTAGTCAAACAATTCGAATTTGACCAACAAGTAGCACAAACAATGATGGTAGCCGGAACACCGACCGTCTTTTTCAACGGACAGAAAGACACTTCAAAAAATAAATACAAAGAGATTAAGGTTAAGTAATACATGAAAAAACTCACCATCGCAACACGTGGAAGCAAACTTGCCCTTTGGCAATCGAATCATATTAAATCGGTTATTGAATCGAATTTCAGTGATGTCGAGGTAGAACTGAAAATTATTATTACTTCAGGGGATAAGATTTTGGATGTACCTTTGGCAAAAATCGGAGGAAAAGGGCTGTTTCTTAAAGAGATCGAAGAGTCGATGCTTCGCGGTGAGGCACAAATGGCGGTTCATTCACTGAAAGACGTTCCTACCCTCATGCCGGAGGGGTTATTGCTTTCGGCGATCACTCTGCGTGAAGATGTCCGTGATGCGATGCTCAGTGAAAAATATCCTGATATTACTTCATTGCCTCAGGGTGCGGTTGTGGGTACTTCTTCATTGCGCCGCCGTATGCAGCTTGTAAAGCAGCGTCCTGATCTGGTGATCAAAGATTTACGCGGGAATGTCGATACCCGTATCCGTAAGCTCAAAGAGGGTGAATTCGATGCGATTATCTTAGCCGCAGCAGGAATTAACCGTTTGGGCTTTAGTGATTTAGTAGAATACTTTTATCCAATTTCCCTCGATGAGATGCTTCCGGCTATGGGGCAGGGGGCTCTTGGGATTGAGACGGTCAATGAGCCGTGGGTTTTGGAGATCGCGTCATTCCTCGAAGATGAGAACAGCCGTATCGAAACGACGATTGAACGCGGGTTTGTGGATACCCTTAACGGTGGATGTCAGGTTCCGATCGGTGTGAGTGCACGGGTTCAACCCAACGGTGAAGTCATCGTCCGCTCAACGCTCGGTATGCCTGATGGCTCTGAAATGATGGGGGATGAAATCATAGTATCAAAAGAGCATCTCTCACGTGTCGGTGAAGCGATGGCGGAGCGTTTGATTTCTCAGGGTGCAATGGAATTATTGCATCGTGCTGAAGTCATGGCGAACAAGGGATAATCTGTGACATTAAAAAAAACGATTGATCTGCTAAAATCCAAAGATGAACTTCGTGTCATCGATACCCCTTTAGATATTTATCTTGAGATTCCCCATCTAGCCTATGCTGAAGTGAAAAAAGAGGGGGGAGGAAAAGCACTTCTCTTTACCCACCCGATCGATCGTAAAAGCGGTAAAACATTCGAAACTCCGGTTGTTATGAATCTTTTTGGTTCTTATGCCCGGACCGAGCTTCTTTTTGGACGCAAAGTAGAAGGGGTAGCCAGCGAAATCGAAAAGCTTCTCCACATGAAACCGCCGCAAGGGTTCAAAGAAAAAATCGGAATGCTCGGCGATTTGTTTGCCATGAAAGATATTTTCCCTAAAAAACTCAAAACACGCGGCAGCTGCCAAGAGATTGTGAAGCAGGGCAATGAAGTGAATCTGTATGATCTGCCGATTTTGACGACATGGGAAGAGGACGGCGGACCGTTTATTACGATGGGGCAGGTTTATACTCAGAGTTTGGACGGTGCTTTGGTCAATCTTGGAATGTATCGTTTGCAAGTCTATGATAACAATCATTTGGGGATGCACTGGCAGATTCATAAAGATTCGTCGCACTTTTTCGATCAGTATCAGCGTGCCGGTAAGAAAATGCCGGTATCGATTGCGATTGGAGGAGATCCTCTGTACACGTGGTGTGCAACAGCTCCATTACCCTACGGTGTGAATGAATTGTTACTCTATGGACTGATCAAAAAAGAGTCCCCAAAGCTGGTTGAATCCCTTACGACTCCCCTTTATATTCCTGAGGATGTTGATTTCGTCATCGAGGGATGGGTAGATACCGAAAAACTTCAACTTGAGGGGCCGTTTGGAGATCATACCGGATATTATACCCTTGCAGAACATTATCCGGTGTTGGAAGTGAGTGCTATCACACACCGCAAAACCCCTTATTATCTTGCAACCGTTGTCGGGAAACCACCATTGGAAGATAAATATATGGGTTGGGCAACCGAGAGGGTGTTTTTACCGCTGTTGAAAACGAATGCGGCGGATTTGATCGATTACCATATGCCGGAGAACGGTGTTTTTCATAACCTTATTTTGGCAAAAATGAAACCGTTGTACAAAGGGCACGCCAAACAGTTTATGCATATTTTTTGGGGATCAGGACAGATGAGTTTTGTCAAACATGCCCTGTTTTTTGGGGAAGATGCTCCGAAATTGACCAATTATGAAGCGCTAATAACGTATGCACTAAACCGATTTATCCCAAAATGCCTTTTTGTCTCCGAAGGGATTACCGATGCGTTGGATCACTCCAGTCCTGAATCGCTCGTAGGGGGGAAATTAGGGATAGATTTTACGGCTTCGTATTCACCGAGTGCACCTGAATCGATTGAGAGTACACTCTTATTGGAAAAAGTACACTCCTTCATTTCCGAAGCGGTTGGATTAACGCAGTATATGCGTCATACGGCTAATCCGATTACGGTTGTAAGTGTGCGTAAAGAAAGTCGCTCAATCAAAGATTGTTTCTCCCTTTTGGAACCATTAAAAGAGTATTTACGTATTGTTATTTTTGTCGATGAAGCGAAAAATGATATCCATAACCCTTATATGCTCCTTTGGCGCGTAACCAATAATATGGATGCAGCTCGTGATCTTTATACGTCTGATGTTATCGTTGCGATTGACGGTACTACCAAAACAAAAGTCGATGGATTTGAACGTGAATGGCCCGGTGATGTTGAATGTACCTCTTCTGTGGTTGAACGTCTTAAATCACTTTCATTATGGGATTTAGATCTTAAATTAGAGAAGAAATACCGGCTATAACACGCTGTTTCCCCGTTTTTAGGGGAATCAACTTAAGCACTTTATTAGAATTACTAATGTAATATTGACAACTTAAATATTTTAAAAGAGGGAAATTTAATTCCATGCGCATGTTTTATGCTACAGTAGCAATTACACTTTTAGCCGGTTCAACTCTTCTTAATGCGGCCACGTATAAAGGGCAAAAAATTTATATTGACTCTTGTAAAGAGTGTCATGGCGGCGGGCAAGAGTTGGCTGCATCTAAAAAACAGCGCGGCTGGGAAAAACTGATGGATAATAAAGGGGAAAAGCTCGCGGATATCCACCTCTCTTCGAAAAAAGCTGCTGCTTCATGGGATTATTTCAAAGATCGAAGTTATACACGCGGCGCTAAACACTTGGAAGATTTTTTAGTTGAATACGCATCTGATAGCGGCAACGTCCCTGCCTGTAATTAATATTTTTTTAACGCCTACGGAGCAAAAGCCCCGCTTGGCTACGCTAGCCGCTGAGGCACTAAAGCTTGCCTCTGAAGAGGCAGAATCTATTTAAATGAGAATGTTATCGAGTAACGGTAATGTTTTCTAAACCAAACTTCGCTAAAATCCCCTAAATACTTAATATACTCGGAGATACCATGGAAAAGATGTGGTCCGGACGTTTCACGCAAGATGCGTCAACCCTTTTGGAAAAATTTAATGCCTCGATCATGTTTGATCAAAAACTTTACCGTGAGGATATCGAAGGCTCCATCGCACACGCTAAAATGCTGGCACATCAGGGTATTCTAACGAATGATGAGGCTGCTTTGATCGAATCCGGGATGGCTCAGGTTTTGAGTGAAATCGAATCCGGTAATTTTGAATGGAAAATCGGTGATGAAGATTTGCACATGGCGATCGAGAAGCGGTTAACTTCGATTATCGGAGAAGCAGGTAAAAAGCTTCATACTGCCCGCAGCCGCAACGATCAGGTAGCCCTCGATTTCCGTCGTTTTGTACTCCGTAAAAATCGTGAGATTGTTGCACAGATCAAAGCGTTGATGGACGTGGTTGTTGATATTGCACGGGATCATACGACGACGTTGTTGCCGGGTATGACTCATTTACAGCACGCTCAGCCGATTAATTTTGCATTTCACCTTCTAGCCTATGCCTCAATGTTTAAACGTGATTGTGAGCGTTTTGAGAGCTCTGTGGAACGAAATAATATCTCTCCGATCGGATGTGCCGCGTTAGCGGGGACTCCGCATAATATTAACCGCGAAATGACCGCAAAAACACTTGGATTTGATTCTGTGAGCATTAACTGTCTCGATACGGTAAGTGATCGCGATTTTGCCCTTGAAATCTTGTTTAATATTTCGACGTTGATGATGCACATCTCCCGTTTGGCGGAAGAGATTATTTTGTGGTCGAGCTACGAATTTCGATTCGTGGAACTCTCCGATCAGTATTCGACCGGAAGCTCAATCATGCCGCAAAAGAAAAATCCCGATGTTCCTGAGTTACTTCGCGGAAAAACGGGACGTGTTTTTGGAAACTTGATGGGACTTTTGACGGTGATGAAAGGGTTGCCGTTAGCGTATAACAAAGACACCCAAGAGGATAAGGAGGGGGTGTTTGACAGCGTTGAAACGGCTGAACTCTCTCTTGAAATTCTTCGTGAAGCACTCCGTACTATGACGATCAAGCCTCATAATATGGCTCGTGCGTGTAAGCTAGGACATCTTTCCGCGACTGATTTGGCCGATTATCTGGTTGAGCATTGCGGAGTACCTTTTCGTGAAGCGCATCACATCACCGGACGCGCCGTTGCTCGTGCCGAAGTGCTCGGAATCGATTTGAGCGATATCGATTATTCAGAACTCAAGGCTATTGATGATCGTATCAAAGAAGATGTCATCCCCTATTTGGCGATTGAACATTCGATGAATGCCCGTACTTCCCAAGGGGGAACGGCTGAAGTGCGAACATTGGAGCAGATTATCTATTTTGACCATTATCTTAAGGACATAAAATGAAAATTACCGTTGCTCATCAGAGTGAAATGAAGTTTGAAGCCAAAACTGAAAAAAGCAGTTTTATCATCGATTGCCCTCAAATTTCTCCGATCGAATATTTTTTAAGCGGGATTATCGGATGCAGTGCAACCGATGTGGTGATGCTCCCTAAACAGCAGGGGTATGAGGTTAAAAATCTTGAAGTATCCGGCGAAGTGGTTCGTAACGAGTCTGCACCGCGCAAGTTCAATACTCTTCACCTTGAATACCGTTTTGACTCCAATGCAGACGATACCCTTGCGGCACGCTGGGTGATGGCGAGTTTGGAGACCTATTGTTCAACGATTAACACGATTCGTGACAGTACGGTGATTACCTACACGATCATCCATAACGGTAATGTCATTCGTGAAAATGAATCAATGATCAGCGGTGGCGGAAGTGCCGTTGATTTCGGTGCGTTGCAAGGGTGTAATGCGTAAAAAGTGATTGGGGTATAGTATTTAAAGTGCGGTTTACTGCACGTGGGCTTCCCGCCGAGGGAAACCCAGTGTTAACGTAACTGAGTGGGGCTTTGCTCCGCCAGCGTTTTTAATTAAAAAAAATCTTTTGGATCCGCATCCGCAAAATGGCCCCATTTGAGCTTCGCTCCGCCGAGGATATGAAAGTGTAGATGCCCTACCTCTTGCCCTCCGTTTTCTCCGATATTGCTGATGATACGGTAGCCGCTCTCCTCAATTCCGCACGCTTTGGCAACCTCTTGCATAAATGTCGACATTCTTCCCATAACATCGCCAGGGACATCGTTAAAACTATTATAATGGGCTTTTGGAATCGCCAATATATGAACGGGTGCTTTAGGATTAATGTCATGAAAGGCATAAAATTCTTCGTTTTCGGCAACGGTATTGGAAGGGATTTCTTTATTGATTATTTTGCAGAAAATGCACATTTTAAACCTCTTTTTTTGTGTTATTGTAGCACATGGAAGATCGCTTGAAGCTATTTATAAAAGAGATTTGACTACAATATCCTCTAAATTGAAAGCCCTTTTCACCAAATTGTAAAGATCTATTTTAAAGCTTTCAGAAAATCACAATGGAGACTCTATTTTGCAAGAGTGGTATGACGCTATAAAATCGGCCGATTCGATTGATAAAATCGAAGAGATACGAATCGCCGTTTTCGGAAAAAAAGGGATTATGAACGCTGAGTTTGCCCGTATGAAAGATATTCCTGATGCTGAAAAAGGGATATTTGCCAAAGAACTGAATATCCACAAAGAGGGATTGAATGCGCTTCTTTTAGACCGTAAACTTTTCTTGGCAATGGAGCATTTACAAGCAACAATGAAATCCGAAGCCATCGATGTGAGTCTGTACTCTGCTACCACAGAACGCGGATCATTGCATCCGGTAATGGAGACAATGGACCGGATCGTAGAGTATTTTATTGCCATGAATTTCTCGGTACAAACGGGACCGATGGTTGAAGATGATTTCCACAATTTTGAAGCGCTGAATCTTCCTAAATATCATCCTGCGCGTGATATGCAGGATACTTTTTATTTTAAAGATGCGATGTTATTGCGTACCCATACCTCTCCGGTACAAATTCGCACAATGCTCTCAACCAAGCCTCCGATTCGTATGATCGCGCCGGGTGCGGTATTCCGTCGTGATTATGATATTACCCATACTCCGATGTTTCATCAAGTAGAGGGATTGGTCGTTGAAGAGGCGGGGAAAGTCTCGTTTGCCAATCTTAAATTTATCCTTGAAGACTTCCTTAAAACAATGTTCGGAGACGTCGAAGTTCGTTTCCGTCCGAGTTTTTTCCCGTTTACGGAACCTTCAGCCGAAGTGGATATCAGCTGTATTTTCTGCGGTGGAGATGGTTGCCGCGTTTGTTCGAAAACCGGATGGCTTGAAGTCCTCGGATGCGGTATTGTTGATCCGAATGTCTTTAAAGCTGTCGGCTATGAGAATGTCAGCGGATATGCGTTCGGTTTAGGTGTTGAGCGGTTTGCGATGTTGATCCACCGAATCGGTGATTTACGCTCTTTGTTTGAGGGAGATACGAGATTATTGGAGCAGTTTAGATGATCGTTACAAAAAATTGGTTAAATGAGTGGATCGATCTAGACGGTATCAATGCGGATACATTGTGCAAAACGTTTAATGCGATCGGATTAGAAGTTGATCGACATGAAGCCATCCGTGTTGCGGATGGTGTTGTCATCGGGTATGTCGAGAAGTGTGAAAAACATCCCGACGCCGATAAACTCAATGTATGTCAGGTTAATGTCGGAAATGAAGTACGCCAAATCGTGTGCGGCGCTTCCAATGTCCGTGAGGGAATTCATATCGCATTGGCTACTGTCGGAGCCGAACTTCCGGGCGGGCTCAAGATCAAAGAAGCTGTGCTGCGCGGTGTTGATTCACACGGTATGATTTGTTCATCCAAAGAGATTGGTTTACCAAGTATGGGTGAGGGGATTATGATCCTCGATCCAAGTATCGGTGAATTAGTTCTTGGGAAAAATCTGAATGAATACGGTGCATTTAATGACGATGTGATTGAGATTGAACTGACCGCCAATCGCGGAGATTGTTTGAGTATTCATGGGATTGCACGTGATTTACGTGCGGCACTTTCACGTGAACTTCGAGAAATCAACTACAAAGAGAAGCAAGACGGACGTTTGGGTATCGGGCGTATTTTGCAACTGCAACATACTGATACCTTTCATGCTGATTTGTTATTCGGTGCGGTTGATGTTAAAGAGTTCAGTGTCCCTTTTGCGATAGCATTGCGTTTAGCCATTATTGAAGAGGTTTACACTACCGCTGTAGATGCATTGCTACTGTATACAACCCAAAGTACCGGAGTTATTTTACGCGCCTATCCGTTTGAAAAATTTGGTGATCTTGAAACAAAAGGGATTATTACTTTTGAGAACGATGAGAATGGGTATGCAGCGCTTTATGGCAAAGAAAAAGTCTCCGTTATCGGTGTTTCTCAAGAAAAAGAGGCCCATTTTACTGCGAATGAAGGGTTGGCCGTTATCGAAGCGAGTTATATTGCCCCTGATATCATCGCTAAAAAAATGGGAGATAAAAAAATCCCAAGCTGTCCACATTATTACCGTTCTTCTCGTGGAAGTGAACCGAAAATTGAAATGGGAATCCGTTATGCCGGTAGTTTATTTGAAAAATATTCAGCTTCGCAAGTGTATGGCGGAAATATCGAACTGACCACCTCGTATGAACCGCCGATCATTAGTATGGGTGAGGAAGAATTCGAGTCGTTTATCGGACTGAAAATCGATAAAACCCGTATTACACAGATTTTTAAAAATCTTGGAATGGAAATCGGAAAGCCTAATGGGTCGACATTCGCTATTTCAGTCCCTAAATTCCGACATGATATCGTGAATAAACAAGATATTATCGAAGAAGTCGTTCGTATCGTCGGGATTGATAATATCCCTTCAAAGCCGTTTGTTTTTGCGGAAGCAAATCAGATGAGCAATGATTTGAATGACTATAAAAAGACACGTATGTATCGTCATCGTGCGGCTCAAAGCGGATTTTATGAATCGGTTCATTTCGTGTTTAATGAGCGCCTTCAGGTAGAAAAATACGGCTTTGTCTGTACCGATAGCGATAAAGAGCTATTGAACCCTATTACGGCGACGTTTGACACTCTTCGTCCGACACTGTTGGTGGGACTGTTAAATTCTGCTTCTGCCAATGTGAAAGTGAATCAAAAGAAAATCGCTCTCTTTGAAGCAGGGATGGTTTTTGATACTAACCGTCAAGAATCCAAACGTCTTGGGTTTATCGTATCCGGTGCAATGGAAAGTGAAAAAATTGCCAATGCCGGAAAACCTGCGGTTATCGATTTCGCCGCATTTACAAAATTGATCGCCGATGTTGTCGGATCATTTGAATTGGTTTCTCATACTCCAAGCCACTCTTTGGCTCACCCATACGTGTGTGCAAAAGTAATGATTAACGGCGTGGAAGCGGGAGAGATTTTCCGACTTCACCCAAGTATCGAAGAAGATCATGACCTCGCTCAAACTTTTATGTGTGAGATTAAAACCGATGCGCTTGCGTATGGGTTGGTTGAAGCACGTGCGTATTCAAAATATCAAGCATCTTTTAGGGATTTGAGTATTCTGATTTCCAAAGAGGTGAGTTATGAGAGTATTAAAGAGGTCATTGAAAAACACCGATCCTCTCAAGTACGACGTTTTTATCCGGTTGATCGTTATGTTTCAGAGACTTTGGGAGAACAGATGAGTTTGACACTCCGTTTTGTTTTACAATCCGAGGAAAAAACACTTGAAGATGAAGATATTACGATGGCGATGGAATCTATTTTGAATGGATTAAAAGAAGAACTCGGAGTGAATTTGAGATGATGTCTGCCAAGGTTTATCCCGCACCGCCGTTCGGGTTTAGAAGTGACGCAATTGCACCGGATAAATCAATTTCGCACCGCTGTGCTATGTTTGCGGTTTTAGCGGAAGGTGAGAGTAGAATCGAGAATTTTCTCCGCGCGGAAGATACCCTCAATACCCTTAAAATCGTTGGTCATCTCGGTGCAGAAATTACCGATGATGGTGACGTTATTACCATTCGCTCACATGGGATACAAGAGACTTCTGAAATTCTCGATTGCGGTAATTCCGGTACGGGAATGCGTCTGTTTTGCGGATTACTCAGCTCTGCTGAGGGGCATTTTGTTCTGAGCGGTGATGAGTATCTCAAGCGTCGTCCGATGAAACGGGTTACTCAGCCACTTCGTTCCATCGGAGCAAAACTAGATGGTCGCAATAACGGTGATTTAGCACCATTATCGATTCGTGGAGCTTCGCTTAAGGCCTTTGATTATGTTTCACCGATCGCTTCGGCGCAGGTTAAAAGTGCGATGATGTTAGCGGCTCTCCGCTCCGATGGCGTATGTACCTTTCGTGAACCGGAGCTGAGTCGTGATCATACGGAACGGATGCTTCGCGGTATGGGTGCACAGGTTGAAATAAATGGCTTGGAGACGAAGATCTGGCCGCTGGAAAAACCTCTGCAACCTCTGAATATTCGTGTTCCTGCTGATCCCTCCAGTGCCTTTTTCTTTGCGGTAGCCGCAGCGATCATTCCTAACTCTTCTGCTACTATCGAAGGGGTTACTCTTAATCCGACCCGTATCGAAGCCTTCAAAGTATTGGAACGTATGGGGGCAAAAATTACCTATACGCTGAATGATGAACGGTATGAACCGATTGGGACGATTCGGGTAGAATATGCCCCATTGAAAGCGGTGAGCGTTGAAGAAAATATAGCATGGCTCATCGATGAGCTCCCGGCACTTTCTATTGCAATGGCGTGTGCAGAGGGAAAAAGCATTATCAAAAATGCCGAAGAGCTGCGGGTCAAAGAATCGGATCGGATCAAAACAGTTGTCGACAATCTGAATCTTTGCGGTATTGAGACGGAAGAATATCCTGATGGTTACGCCGTTATCGGCGGTGAGCTTAAACCCGCACGAGTGAACAGTTACGGTGATCACCGTATTGCAATGAGTTTTTGCGTTGCAGGATTGAAATGCGCAATGGAAGTCGAAGATATTGAATGCATCAACACCTCATTTCCGAACTTTTTTGAATTATTGGGAAATTGTACAAAGGTTGAACGATGAAAATCGAGTTGGCGGAGAGCTACGGATTTTGTTTCGGTGTGAAACGGGCAATTAAAATTGCGGAAGAAAACCGCAATTCGTCAACGTACGGTCCGCTTATCCACAATGCCAATGAAATCGATCGACTTAAAAACGATTTCAATGTCGCGCTCAGCGAAAATCTTGATTCGTTTAAGGTGGGTGAGACGGCGGTCATTCGTACGCACGGTATTCCAAAACAAGAACTTTCCACTTTGCATGAACGACAAGTTAATGTGGTGGATGCAACCTGTCCGTATGTGACCAAACCGCAGCAAATTTGCGAAGAGATGTCGGCGCAAGGGTATGACATTGTGATCTTTGGCGATGAGGCTCATCCTGAAATCAAAGGGGTTAAAAGTTATGCAGATGATCATGTTTATGTCGTTAATAGCCTAGATGAACTCGATGCACTGAAACTTCGAGAAAAAGTAGCTACCGTAGCGCAGACTACCCGAAAGATCGAAGAATATCAGCAAATTGTCAGAAAATTGATGGCAAAACATAAAGAAGTCCGTGTGTTTAACACGATTTGTAATGCAACCTTTGATAATCAAGATGCTGTACGCGATTTGGCTCAAAAAGCCGATGTGATGATTGTTATCGGCGGTAAAAACTCATCAAATACCAAACAATTGCACTCTATTGCCAAAGAATATTGTTCTGACAGTTATCATATCGAAAGTCAAGATGATCTTCAGGAAAATTGGTTTGATACTAAAACTTTTTGCGGGATCAGTGCCGGAGCATCGACTCCCGATTGGATTATTGATGAAGTTGTTGCTAAAATCAAGAGCTTGACACGCGCCTAAATTCTCCCTCCTAATCTCAAAACAAGCATTTTTTCGCTATAATCAGCCAATTTTTAGTTACAAGGGAATAGGCATGGCTTTCGATAACGAAGCATTTGAAGAAGAAAATTTTGCTGAAATGCTGGAGGCATCGTTCAAAGAGCAAGAATCCACACGCATTACAGAAGGTGAAGTCGTAGAGATCCAAGAGAGTGACAACCGTGCGTTGGTAGGCGTCGGTGAAAAACTTGAAGGTATTCTTTCATTGGATGAAATCCGTGATACAGAGGGAAATCTTCTTTTTAACGTCGGCGATAAAATCATGGTAATGGTGATGGGACACTACAACGAGCGTCCAAAAATCTCCTATAAAAAAGTGCTCGAGCAAGAGAAAACATTAGCGTTTATCAATGCACATAAAGAAGATTTCGAGTCAGTGGTCATCGAAGCTTTAGTGACCAAGAAAAACAAAGGTGGATACCTTTTGGAAGCGGACGATGTCCACTTCTTCCTTCCTCGTTCACTTGCGGCGTTCAAAGAGACCGATCAAGTTGTCGGTAAAACCATCAAAGCACAAGTGGTTAAAGTTGATGCTGCTGAGGCTTCAATCGTGGTTTCTCGTCGTAAGCTTTTCAATGATGAGCGTAAGCGTAAGAAAGAAGTGATTGACGCGTTGATGGAAGAGGATAAAGTTATCCAAGGTACTGTCAAAAAGATCACCAGCTATGGTATGTTCGTTGATGTCGGAGGAATCGACGGGTTGGTTCATTACAATGAAATCAGCTACAAAGGGCCGGTTAATCCATCTAAACTTTACAAAGAGGGTGATATTGTCAACGTAAAAGCGATTGCGTACGATAAAGACAAGCGTCACCTTTCACTCTCAATCAAAGCGGTACAATCCGATCCGTGGCAAGAGGTTGAAGAAGCATTGGAAGAGGGTGATACTATCACGGTTACTGTCAGCAACATCGAGCCGTACGGTATTTTCGTTGACCTTGGTAACGACATCGAAGGGTTCCTTCACATCTCTGAAATCACATGGGATAAAAACATCAAACATCCTAAAGACTACCTCACAGTGGGTCAAGAGATTGATGTTGAAGTTATCGAAATTAACTCTAAAACCCATAAATTACGTGTATCGTACAAACGTCTTCAACCAAAACCGTTTGAAGAATTTACCAAAAAATTCAAAGAGGGTGATACTGTTACCGGTACCGTTACCTCTTTGACCGATTTCGGTGCATTTGTCAAAGTTGGCGGAGTAGAGGGATTGTTACACAATCAAGATCTTTCATGGGACAAAAACGTCAAATGTAAAGATACTCTCAAAGTAGGTGAAGAGATCGAAGTAAAAATTGCGAAAATCAATGGTGATGATGAAAAAATCTCATTGAACCGTAAATCTCTCGAAGAGAGCCCAATCGACCAATTCGCAACAAGCCATAAAATGAACGAAGTAGTGAAAGCTACGGTTCGTGATGTGAAAGATTTCGGTGTATTCGTTTCATTGGAAGGTGGAGTTGATGCCCTTATCCGTAACGAAGATCTTTATCCTCTTGTACCTGAAGAGCTTGAAATCGGTCAAACAATCGAAGCGGCTATTTTAGTCATCGATGCAAAACGTGATCGTATCCGTCTTTCAGTTAAAAAACTGGAGCGTATTAAAGATCAAAAAATGTTGGATGAGATCAATGATAACGATTCACACAGTCTTGGTGATTTGATTAAAGATCAATTGAAATAAATAGAATGCGACGCGCTGCATATTGGCTGTTTCCCCTTATAGCCCTGGCAGTGGCGGTGTTTATTACTATTTTCTTGATCCAAATAAATCCTTCGGCACCAAAAGTTGAGATCTCCGATATTGAAGAGGTTCTCCCTGCCGAAGCTTCACGTGATGAAAAGAGCTGGATAAGCCGTTTTTCCGGTAACGATGAGAAAGAGTATTTTTACCCTGTTAATGAAATAACATTAAATCTGGACATTTCAGAGGGAACTGATCTTCCAGAACCGAATCAAATTAAAAAATCGAACGCGCATCCCTTGTAACAAAACTAAAAACCTACCAAATCATGGCGACTGTACCGCCGTTCACAGAGGAAAAGTAATGGAAAAATATAAAATTGTTGTATGTGATCATATCCATGAAGAGGGATTGAATCTTCTCCGTCGTGATGATCAAGTAGAGATGATTTTTGCGGCTGATATGGATAAAACGGCTCTTTTGGATCTCATTAAAGAGGCAGACGTTGCAATTACCCGCAGTTCTACCGATGTTGATGATAAATTCATCGAAGCAGCCAAAGGTAGACTAAAAGCGGTTGTCCGCGCCGGTGTCGGTGTCGATAACGTTGATATTCCGGGATGTTCAAAAGAGGGGATTATCGTCATGAACGTTCCGACGGCGAATACCATCGCTGCCGTTGAACTCACGATGACGCACATGCTCTCATGTATGCGAATGTTCCCGTATTCACACGATCATTTGAAAAATCAGCGTGTATGGAAACGTGAAAAATGGTACGGATACGAGCTTAAAGGCAAAAAACTCGGTGTCATCGGTTTCGGTAATATCGGTAGCCGAGTCGGTATTCGATCCAAAGCATTTGAGATGGACGTAATTGCTTATGATCCATATATCCACCCATCAAAAGCGACGGATGTCGGTGTTAAATATACGACGAATTTTGAAGATATTTTGGCGTGTGATATCATCACTATCCACACTCCGAAAAACAAAGAGACCGTTGGTATGATCGGAAGCGATGAAATTTCGAAGATGAAAGACGGTGTGGTTCTTATCAACTGTGCACGCGGTGGATTGTACGACGAAGATGCCCTCTATGACGGTCTTAAATCAGGTAAAGTACGCTTTGCCGGTATCGACGTATTTAACAAAGAACCTGCAACCGATCATAAACTCCTTGATCTTGACAACATTTGTGTCTCTCCACACTTGGGTGCCAATACGTTTGAATCTCAACTGGGGATTGCTCTTGAAGCGGCACAGCAGGCAATCGAAGCGGCAAAAGGGATTGCGTATCCACACGCTTTGAACTTACCGATTGATGAGACTAAAATTCCATCATTTGTTAAGCCATTTTTGGAAATGAGTCAGAAGATAGGGTTTCTAGCGTCTCAAATTAATAAAGCCTCAATCGTCTCAATCAAAGTAAGCGGTCGCGGTGATATTGCGGAGTACGTTAACTCATTGGCTACTTTTGTCACTGTCGGTGCATTAGCCGATATCTCAGGGGATACAATCAACTACGTAAATGCTGATTTCGTAGCCAAAGAGCGCGGTATCAAAATCGAAACCGAAGAGCTTCCAGGCAGCCCTGTTTACAAAAATCTTGTAACCGTTAAACTTACTACCGATAAAGACGTGATTGAGATCAGTGCGACCATGTTCAATGACGACGTTCAGCGTATCGTTGACATCAACGGTTTCGGCGTCGATGTTGAACCGAAAGGGAACATGATCCTTTTCAAAAATACTGACGTTCCGGGTGTTATCGGTCAAGTCGGTACGTTGCTGGCGGCACATGAAGTGAATATCGCCGATTTCCGTCTCGGACGCAACAAAAGCAGTGAAGCTCTTGCGGTAATTATCGTTGATTCTGCTGTTAATGATAAAACCATTAAAGAACTCTCTGCCCTTAACGCTTGTATCAGCGTCTCTTACGCTCGTATCTAAATTTCTCTTCTCTTCCCGCTTAGGCGGGAATCCAGCAATCTTTTTTTTGAATAGACTTCTTGTATAATCCTAACTTAACTATATGATCCCGTTCGCCCTGAGCCTGTCGAAGGGTGTTTCATTCATGGTTCGATATACCCAAAGGGCACGTGAGCTCACCATGAACGAAAAAACAGGTTATGCAAGAAGCCTAATATATATTTGCATTCCATCTCATCTTTAACATTTAACGCCTGACCCATTTTTATTTTTGAATTCTGAATTGAAAAATGTAATTTTAAAAAAATACACCAAAGATTCAATTGGTAAAATTTATAAAGAGTACGGCAAACGCATTTGTCGCATAAATCTAAATTTTAGGGGTTTGAGCTAAAATATCGGCTAATGGATAAAGGGGCAACTTTGAAATATGACTATAAACGGCTTGATGTTGCCTCCTATCTCCAATCCCTTTATAACGATGGTTTGCAAAAAACGGTGACTCAAAGTGATGCGAATATCGAAGAGACGGTTTTAGATATTGGAATTTTTCGATTCAAAGGCTATGTTAAAGCATTCCGAAACAATCTATCCGATTATTCGATTGACGATATCATCTTCATCCACGATTTTGATAAGCGGTTATCGTCGAAACTGTTTTTTATGACTTCCACGATTGAAATTAGGATGAAAGCCTATCTCATTGAAATCGTTTACGCTATCACCAATAATCCGTTTTGTTATCTCCTTGCCAAAAATTACAAGGAGCCTTTCATCCTGCCACTCGAATCGGTTCAAGATTGGGAGGTGCAGCAGCCTAATCCGAAAAAGAAGAAAGAAATTTATCTTCACTATCGTGATTATTATCTCAACACGTATGATTTCCAATCGAACCAAATCGATTACATTAAAAGCGAGCCGATGGTAGCTGTCAATACGACGAAAGATATCAATTACCCACCATTTCACTATTTCATTGAAAATGCGACGCTTGGGACGTTGATAAATATCATCTCGAAGCTACAAATCGACGGTAATGACATCCTCAAATTATTGGGAAAAAAATTCGGCTTCTACAGCCATGAACTGTTTTTAAACTATCTGCTGAGACTCAAAGAGCTTCGTAACCGATGTGCTCATAATGGTAGAATTTTCAATCGAAATTTCAGAGGGTTGAAAGCGTTTGGCGCACACACGGCATTTAGAAAAACAATTTACGAGCATAAAATACTAGATGTCTATTATTCGCTTCATGTGTTATTAGGAGATGCGAATGACTTCAAAACGGTCGATGATTTAATCAATCTGTTTGCATCGGATAATTTGGATGGATTGAGAAGTAAATTGGAAGATTTTGTCTTGGGGTTTATCAGAACAAGGTAAGCGTGCGTGCAGAGGCTCACCGTAAGTAGAGAAATTATAACAAATCAACTTTAAACAAAGCGGTGTGTAAAATGATTAAATAGAGCTGGTTTAGGGATTGTGAGTGAAAATGTAACGATTTGCTAAATATTACAACTTAAACACAAACTCTTTCCTACCCTGCGCAATCTCATCGGGAATACCGAATTTTCTATCAAAGCTATCAATTTTTCTCTCGCTCCCGTTTTCTAAGTGGGAGTGTATAGTGTCAGTCTGCATTCCACCTCATATTTAACATTTAACGCCTGACCCATTTTTAATATATAAGAAAAAAAATATTTCCTTGACATTAATACTAATTAGTAGTAATATTCTCTTATCAAATTTATTTTGGAGGCTTAGATGAAACGTCCAAAAGGTTATGGCATTCATGAAGACAAAGTTTTGCGTTCGCACATTGAACTCTCTCGAACTTTTTTGAAAATACGTGCAAAAGAGACGGCGTGGATGGAAGCGCAAGGGCTTACCTTGCCGCAATTTGCAATTCTTGAAGCTTTGTATCATCTCGGGAATCTTAACGTAGGACAAATTACCAAACTTATTTTGAGTACACCCGGGAACATCACCGTTGTGGTCAAAAACCTCGCGTCCAAGAAGCTGATCCGGGTAGCTCCATCAGAAGAAGATCGTCGCGTCAAAATGCTTGAGATTACCGAAGAGGGAAGTGATCTCATCGCGTCGATTTTTCCTACTCATGTGAGCAATTTAAGCTGTTGGTATGACCTTGGGCTAAACGAAGAAGAGCTTGAAATCGTCTCAAAGCTGTTGCGTAAACTCGAAAAAGCGCAATAAAAATTTACCCAAATACTACTAGTTAGTAATAGTTAGGTTGCCATGAACAGAAGAGATCTATTAAAAGTATTATTTCTTACGTATCCAATGATACTTTTAGCACAACAGAAGGAGAAAAAAATGTCATTTATCATTCATCGCGCACATGAGCGTGGAACAGCCGAACACGGATGGCTTCACAGTCGGTTTAGTTTTTCATTTGCTGAATATTTTAATCCTGAACGGATGGGGTTTGGGGTATTGAGAGTTATCAATGATGACATCATTGAAGCGGGAATGGGGTTTGGAATGCATCCCCATAAAGATATGGAAATCGTATCCATTGTTACCAAAGGAGCATTGGAACACAAAGACTCTGAAGGAAATCACGAAATTACCAAAGCGGGTGAGATTCAGTATATGAGTGCCGGTACAGGAATTAAGCATTCTGAATATGCAACTATGGAAGCGGATGCGGCGCTGTATCAGATCTGGATTCATCCAAGCTATAAAAATGCCATACCGACGTATGACAAAAGGGATCTTGCAAATATCGATCAATCGAACGGCTGGGCAGTTTTGGTTTCAAGTGATGGGAGAGAAGGTTCTATGGTAATTCGCCAAGATGCAGCAATCCATTCAACCCATCTGGATAAAGACGCACAAATCGTTGTTGCCCCAGTCAAGTCTGAGCATGGACGGCTTATTTTTGTGATGGAAGGTTCTATTGAAATTGCTGGTCACACTCTAAATGAACGAGATGAGATACAAATCAAAGATGAGGAGGAATATACGCTTTTAGCACTAGCGGAGTCTAAGGTTCTATTGTTTGATGTGCCGATGCACTAACATTACTAATTTAAAACACAAAGGAAATACCATGAAAAAAACATTCTCTTCCCTTATCGCATTCGGAATACTAAGTACTGCGTCTTTGTTCGCAGGAACATACAACGTCGATACGGATCACTCAACTGTCGGCTTCAAAATCAAGCATATGATGATCTCGGATGTGAACGGTAAATTTGATAAATTTAGCGGTTCAATCAGCTACGATGAAAAAACAAAAACAATCAAAGCATTAACGGGGAAAATCGATGTCAACTCGATCAATACCGCAAACCAAAAACGTGACGATCACTTAAGAACACCGGACTTGTTTGATGCAAAAAAATATCCAGAGATTACATTTGCTCTTAATAACGTGAAAGGGGAAAAAGCTTACGGAAATCTCACAATGCACGGCGTTACAAAAAATGTTATTCTTGACCTTGAGAATAACGGTGTTATAAAAGATCCATGGGGAAATCAGCGTATTGGTCTGGGTCTTAGCGGTAAAATAAACCGTAAAGATTACGGTATCACATGGAATACTGCCCTCGAAGCCGGTGGTGTAGCAGTTGGAGAAGACGTTAAACTCGATATTCAGCTTGAAGGGATTTTGGCTAAATAAGGTCAGAGGTTATACAAATACAAAAGGAATAAGAATGTCAACACCTGTAAAAATGGAATTGGAAGCTAATAAAAAATATTTTTTCTGCACATGCGGAAAAAGCAAGGACGGCGTATTGTGTGATGGCGCTCATAAAGGGACAGACTTTACTCCTAGTGTTTTTTCAGTAGAAGAAAGTAAAGAGTATTATTTGTGCAGTTGCAAGAAAAGTAAAAATGGGCCGTTTTGTGACGGAAGTCATACGAAATAGTATTTCACTATACGTGTCGGGCGTTAAATGTTAAGACTTGTCTTAGGTGAGAGGCGGAACGAGAGAAAGATTTAGCCCCGCTTCGCTATAATCAAATCATTAAATTTGAGCTGGATTCCCGATCAGGTCGGGAATGACGAGATGATGCGGAGATAGGATGAGTACAGAAGAGATCGGAGCACTGTTACAAGATAAAAGTAAGCTCCTCTCTGAAATTTATTTCGAACTCCAATCTGTATGTGAGGCCAAATACGGTCCTGATACCCTCGTCATCATCGAAGTGGGATCGTTTTTTGAGGTATATGAAGTCAATAACGAATCAATGAAGATCGGCAAAGCGAAGGAAGTTGCCGAGTTCCTCAACATTCAGCTTACCCGTAAAAACAAAACGATTTTAGAAAACTCCATCCAAAACCCTCTATTAGCAGGGGTTCCGACCGTCTCCATCGAGCGGTATCTATCACGTCTCGTGCAGTCGAAAAAATACACCATCGTCCTCGTTCGTCAGCAGGGGGAAGTTCCTCATATCCGCCGCTATATCTCCAATATCATCTCTCCGGGGACGAATTTCGATTACATCGCCGAAGCGAGCGAGAACTATATCGCCTCACTGCTGATCGATCAGAACAACGGGGTTTATTCGATCGGTTACTCTGCGATCGATGTGGGGACGGGGAAAACCCTGATCAATGAAATCCACGGAACCCGTGAAGACAAAACGTATGCTCTCGATGAAGTGTTTACCCTCTTGCAGAGCTACCAAACCTCCGAGGTGGTGGTGACGTTCTGTGCGGGGGATATCGACCGTGAGGAAGTGAACCGTTATCTGGAGATCAAAAATCACCATCGTACCTCGATGAACGAGAAGCGTCTGCGGATCGATTACCAAAACGAACTCTTCGAGCGGATTTATCAGATACGCTCACTTCTCAGCCCCATCGAGTATCTCGATTTGGAGCGCTACCCTTATGCCTCCGAATCGCTGTGTATTCTTATCAACGTCATTATCGACCACGATGCGGGGATTATCGAGAAGATGAACCGTCCGACCTTTTTAGGGACGAATCGCTATATGTATCTGGGGAATAATGCGGCGGAGCAGTTGGGGATCATATCCCGCGATCATGATGAGATGACCCTTCTCAAACTGATCGATAAAACCTCCACGGCGATGGGGAAACGGCTGTTGCGTGAGCGACTTTTGAACCCTATCTGTGATGTGAAACTCCTCGAAGAGCGGTACGATTTGATCGATAAAATGGCTGAGCACATTGCGCCGTTGGAGACGAAGCTCAAAGAGGTTTACGATTTGGAGCGAATCTTGCGCCGTCTTAAACTGGGGAAACTTCATCCGTTTGAGCTGGCCTATTTTTACGCATCGCTGAGTGCGGCGGAATCATTATTTGCCGATGCCGACCGACTCAAAATTATTTATGATAAATCGAGTGCGCAGGAATGCGCTCATTGTGCTTCTGAACTCCGACGCATCTTCAATATCGAAGCGTGTGCGAAGTTTCGGCGGGATCAGATCGATGAGAACCTTTTTAATGAGGGGATTGATCCTTCCATCGATGCGCTCGAAGTGCTCCAAAATAATAACCTCACTAAGCTCAATACGATTATCGGACATATTGATACCTTTTTTGAGTCAGGGGGATCATACGCTTCTATCGGATGGCTGGAGAGCGAGGGGTATCATCTCCTTATGACCCGTAACCGCTATGTGAACGTCGAAGAGGCACTTCATAACAGCTTTTTTACGCTGGACAATCAGCATTACTTTTTTCGTGATTTTCAGGTGCGTAAACTCAAAACGGCGGTTAAACTCTCCTCTAGCCTCCTCGATGAACTCTCCATCGAAAATGCGGGGGCGAAATCGCGGATGATTGCGCAGGTCAAGGAGCGTTATCGTGAACACCTCGAAGAGATTGAACGGCGTTTTTCCCATGCGATAGAGCATTTGATTTCCTTTCTTGCCGTGGTGGATGTCAGTTTAAGCGGTGCAAAATGTGCGAAGCAATACCGCTATATCCGCCCTTCCATCGTTCCATCTCCTAAAGCGTTTATCGAGACGGTCGGGCTACGTCATCCTCTTATCGAATCGCGCGAAGAGAACGGTATTTTTATCCCGAACGATCTTTTCTTGGGAGCGGTAAGTCAGCATACCTATGAGGAGCATTCGACGATCGAGAACGGCGAGGATATCAAAGGGGTATTGTTGTACGGGATCAACTCCAGCGGGAAGTCGTCGTTGATGAAAAGTATCGGGCTATCCGTTGTGATGGCGCAGGGGGGATTTTTTGTTCCGTGCGCCATGATGCGTTTTTCTCCCGTCGATAAGCTTCTCACCCGTATCGTCTCCAAAGACAATCTTTACAAAGGGCTTTCGACATTTGCCGTAGAGATGCTGGAACTGCGTAATATCTTCAACCGTGCCACTGAGAATACCCTTGTTTTAGGGGATGAGATCAGTCACGGTACCGAAACCGAATCGGCGCTGGCTATCGTCGCGAGTGCCATTCTCAAACTCCGTGAGATCGGGAGTATGTTTATCTTTGCAACCCACCTTCATCAGCTCTCCTCTCTCGAAGAGATCAAAAAAGCGCAGGAAATCGTGCTGCTCCATCTGGGAGTCTATTACGATGAGGCGAGCGATAAGCTGGTGTATGACCGCAAGCTTAAAAGCGGAAGCGGCTCAACGCTGTACGGGTTGGAATTTGCCAAATCACTTCATATGGACGAGACTTTTTTGAAAAAGGCCTACGAGATCCGAGGACGGATTACCGACAAAGCGCATGATGCCTCGATGCTGAAACGGGAGAAAAAGAGCCGTTACAATAATAAACTCTTTTTGACCAAATGCGCATTGTGTGACGAAGCGGTTGATGAGGTGCACCATATCGTCCCTCAAGCCAATGCGGACGATGGCGGATCGATCGGACATTACGGGATGAATCACCGCTACAACCTCATTCCGCTGTGTTCCAAGCACCATCGCCTCGTCCATGAGGGGAAAATTGCCGTTCATGGATTTGTGATGAGTGAGGACGGTTTACGGCTCAGCTACAGTGAGGCTCCTGAACAATAACGCTTACGCCATCACTTTGTGAAGCGGGCGGGAGTAGGGCTGTATCAGCTGTCCGTAGATTTTCGGGATATCAAGGATCGAGATCATCTCGTTACCGAAATCTTCGGCATTATCGGGGATAATGACCGCTTTGGTCAGCGAGTTCTCATTTTTCAAAACGTTGCTGTAGTGGCTGATTGAACGCAATGGAATTTCAGGACTGCTGAAAATCGCATCGACGGCGAGCCCGAGATAAACGACTTGTTTTTCGATAACCGCTTTGACCAGAATGATTGTATCGCTCTCTTTATCGTATTTTTTCTCCATTCCGAGCAATTTTGCTAATGAAATCACACTCACCATCCGCTTATCGTAACTGATGACTCCCAGATTGTATTCACTGGCGTGCAGTATGGAGGTCAGCTCTTGATGTACGAGAGAACAGACGACATTTTTCGATTCGATTGCAAAAAGCGATCCGCTGACGAAAAAGGTTGAAATTTCGGATGTCTCTTCCGTTCCATTAGCCTTTGGATAGGTGTAAATGCGTTGAACCGGAGCTTCGGATTCAACGGCTTGGATCTCACCGACAGGGCGGTAGAGGAGGGCGATAATATCATCTTTATAACCGTCGCTTTGTTTGTACTCGCGGTATCCGTTTGAACAGGTAGCTCCGAGTGCGTAGTAGATTCCGTTATGAGGAAGAATTTGCGCATCGCTTTGCCCTGAACCAAGGTTTAAGAGTGAGTCAGGGAGGGTAAGAATCTCGCCGACGTGTATCTCATCGGTTGTTGAGGAGATGACACGTCCGTTGCGATCGATGAAAAGGGCAAACATCCCCTCGGGGATTTGGTGGTTTTCATCTTTGGGGAGCGTATCGTGTAACATCGCTGCAAATTGAGATTCTGAATCGAAAACGATACCGATTCCACCGACATTCTCTTCGTTAAAATTTCGGATACAGGCATTATAAATGTACGTCGAGCGGGTGTCATAATAGGGGCTTGGTTCAAACGGTGATACGACATACTCTTGCGTAGTATTGAGATTTAGGGTTTGGGATGCCCACGAATACCCGATTTTCTTTCCGATCATAGAGCTGTTATCAGGATTGGAAACAGAGACGATGTTCCCCTCGCGATCATAGAGAAAGATAGCGCTGTAAACGGTGTAGAGACCGTTGATGTAACCCAAGATCGAATTCATCTTATTTCGATTTTCATCGCTGATATTGGGGTGTGATAAACATTCACGAAAGGTCGTTGTCAATGCCCACCAGCGGCAGTCATTCGCCCGCTCATAAAGGTTGCGATCCATAATATCAATCGCGAGTGAGGACTGGAATTTTAACGCTTCAAGGTACTGGATCATCATAGCCGTATTGAGATTGGCGACCGTATGATCAAAAATCCGTTTGGTCTCTTCACCTGTTTTCGATATTTCAGAGAGAAGTGCTTTGGTAAAGGGGCTTTCATGTCCGATTGCATTGGCGATTTTGACATTGCCGTTCCAGACGGTGATATCGAGCTCGCTTTGGATTTTTTTGGCTTTGTTCAATATCTCTTTGAGCTCTTGCGGGAAAAAGGCTTTTGCATTTGTTACCGAATCAAAGAGGGTGTTCTTTTGAAATGAGGGGCGTGAAGAGGAACGAAAAGCCAAATGGATCGGTACCATTGCATGTCCGATCCACCCTGAACCGTTATACCCCTGATAGCCTGTGGTTTTTACCGATTTGTAGAGGTATTCAAAACCGGCGTAATAGGTTTGATGATCTTCATTATTACGTGGATTCAAATACGATCCTACCGGCACATGATGCGTAGATGTGGAGGCGATTACCTCGCCGTTAGAGCCTAGAAGTTCAAGGGCAATGTAGGGATTCTCACGGGTAAGCTTTTGAAAAATGCTTTGCAGCTCATTTTCGAACCGAAAAATCAGGCACAACACACCCATAGGTTCTTCGTTCTGCGGGTTACAGACGCGGTAAGAGTAGATGAGGGAGGGTTTGTGATGGGTGAGATCACTTGGTCGGTAGGTTTCGACATACCCTTGATAGGTACGCAGCGATTCTTGGAGCAGGGGATCTTTGGAAAAGGTAACCGGATTGGTATGATCGAGTTGTACGAGCACTTTTCCTTTGGTATCGAGGAGAATAATATTCTCATAGACGCTGTATTTGGCTACGTATTCTCTAAAGCGTTCGGTGAGGGCCTCTTTTTTCTTGATTTTAATTTCACGTATCTCCTCGGATGTGGAGAGATCGGTTGTCTGTAAAAAAAGAAGGTAGTCGCGAATGTCATCATCCGTTGCCAGAAAACCGATGTCGGCAGTACGCTCGAAAAGATTTCGGATCAGGATATCAATCGCTGTTTGGGCTTTGGATTCAAGTTCATTGAGGCTTTTGTTAAAGGTCTCTTCGATCAGACGTAACAGAGGCTCATCCAGTAAGTCTTCAAATGCTTTACGTGTTTCGCTGGTATCCATACCGATATTGGACATAGACCCCAGAAGGGTTAGTAAGTCCCATTTTCCTGAGAGGGTGTTCATGTTTTTTTCAAAATTTTGAACATCGCTCATATAGCTGATGAGGTGGTTGTGTTGCATAACGGTTCTTCTCCGAAAAAGGTTTTAGGTTGCACGGTGACAGTATAAAGAGCAATGAAAAAAAAATAGCCGGAGGATTGATCAAAAAATAATCACTTTTTATTACGTTGCAGAATGATTACAAAAGAGGTGATTACTTAATAGACTTTTTTGGAAATACGACTCAGGTTGTTCGTTACGATGAACAGCTGAGTTTGAGATTTTTATGTTCTGGAGGTGTAATGCCTGCATAACGGTCAAATAGTTCATGCTCGTCATACGGATTTTGAGCTAACTTCAAAAGATCATTCACAAGGCTAAAATCCCCTTTTTCTGCCGCCTCAATCGCTTCTTGGAGAATATAGTTTTTCAATATATATTTCGGATTGGTGCGGAGCATTTGTTGGTGGCGTTTTTCAACGGACGAGCTATTTAAGCTTAGCCGTTCATCGTACTGATCGAGCCATTCATTCAGCTGGTTCGGTGCGAGCGTGAGCGAAAGCAGTGTGTCACGATTTCCATCGTATCGGCTGAGGGTACGGAAAAACGGGGTCATGTCGATTCGTCCGTTTTCCATAAGGGTAAACAACGCTCTGAGCAGATCACTGTCATTTTTATGCGGTGTATCAAGCCCGAGCTTGGCAAGTAAAAGCTCCATAAGTCGGGTGGTAAAATAATCGCCGTAACGGTCAAGTTCGGTTTTAAGTTTTTCGGGAGTGACGAGCGGTGAAAGAGCGTGGGCGAGACGCTCCAGATTCCAATAACCGATTCGGGGTTGATTGTTATAGCTGTATCTGCCTTGCGTATCGGTATGGTTGCAGATGTAATCGCTCTCAAAGGTATCCATAAAGGCAAAAGGACCATAATCGATAGTGATTCCGATAGCGGACATATTATCGGTGTTCATCACCCCGTGGTTAAACCCGACCGATTGCCACTGCGCTATCAGTTCTGCGGTTCGTTTGACGATTGAACCAAACATTGTGAGATAAGGATCTTCAACTCCGACAAACTCCGGAAACGATTCGTGAAGTAAAAAATCGGCTAATGTTTCGAGTTCTTTGTGCCGATTGGTATGAAAGAAATACTCAAAACTTCCAAACCGTATCCATGAGGGAGCGAGACGTAGAACAATGGCTCCGTATTCCCATCTCTCACGTGCCACTTTCTCATCGGAACTGATAATTGCTAATGCTCGGCTGGTCGGAATTCCAAGCCCGTACATCGCTTCACTCATCAAATACTCGCGAATTGAAGAACGCAATACGGCACGTCCGTCGCCTTGACGGGAGTAGCGGGTCTGCCCTGAACCTTTAAGTTGAAGATTCCACCCTTTTACAGAGCCTAGATTAATGGCACGTCCGTCTCCGAGACGCTGTACGTAATAGCCGAACTGATGGCCTGCATAGCACATGGCGTAGGGTCGTGAGCCTTTGAACTGGAGCGTTCCGTTGAGAAGTTTTTCAAGCTCTGTAAGATTGAGATCGTTGGGATCAAGCCCCAAAAGCTTTAACGCTTCAAGATTGTGGCTGACAAGTTTTGGGTTTTTGAGAGGAGCCGGAGCGACTTCATGATAGAAAATCGGATCAAGGGATAAATAGGGAGTGCTAAGGGTTAGGTTTGATAATTTCATGAGAGAGTTTTACCGCAAAAAGGTAAAACTCTCTCATGAAGAGAAAAGCAATTTAATTTTTTTAGGATTCTAATAGTATTTTTTTCTCATCACCCTCTTGGCGAAGTCGAATATGCGTTACTTTTCCCTCCGGAGTTATACCGTATTCTTGACGGGTTTTAGGATCGATAAAAACGATCCGATTTTTTCCGTTATAGATACCGTGATGCGTTACTACGGCATGTAAATCGGCTGCGTAAAGTTTATTCAGTTCATCTTTCAGGGCAATGAGATGTTCTTCGGAGAGCTTAATATCCTCATGCGATTTTTTAAGAGTTTCTGCTTCGATTTTGTACTGTTGCAGACGGATAAGATCGGCCTTCATCGATTCAGCTCCGCTTTTCTGTGCATTGATAACGCGTTGCTGTATCTGTTTGATGCGGCTGTTTTTTTCTTTAAATGAGAGTTGACGATTCGCAAACTCTTTACTCTCCATCTGAATACGGGAGACTTTGTCCCGAATATCAATCTCTAGGGCAGAAATCTTATCCTGATAACATTCGATACTGTGGGGATCGATGATGAGCTTATTTCCTTCCCCTTCAATCGTCCCGATAGTGATCGATTCGAGAGCCGTAATACGGGCATTGGAATAGAGGATATCGATATGAATTTCACGAGCAGTAAGTTCTCCTCCTACCATTTTTTTTACCCGTACGATATCGGCTTCGACTTTTCCGCTTTCTAAGATATCAATGTTGGCTTCTTTGGCGGTAAGATTGCCGCGATGAAGATGGATATTGGCCACTTCGGTAACATTGATATGAGAATTGCGATGGGTTTGCGCTCCGATATTCACTTCGCAAGCCTGAATTTTTGAATTTCCGCCGACGGTACCGCTCACATCGAGTTTTTGAACATCGATTGTAACGCCAGAACCGATCGAATCTTCGTTGGATTCATTACGTTTGATTTTTAGAGAAATCTCTTTTTCTAAGCCTGTTTCAATGGAACCGGTTTTTTTGAAACTTGCACTTTCGATATGGAGCTCTTGGGAAACGGTAAAAGTGCCTTTTTTACGTTCTACAAAACCTGAAACACTGGCGTAAAAACGGATACTGCTTGCATCCTCTTCGCTGTAGATCGTCTCTTCATTGATAACGATATACGAGGCGTATTTAACTTTCGGTTCGGGTACTTCGATGAAACTTCCATCACATCCCCGTCCGTCGCGTCCATGTTTAGGGAAAATATATTCAAAAATCAATTCTCCCGGCTGAACCCCTTCAATAAAACTTTTTGATTCTTTGTTTTGTTTAAAATGGAGAATAATTTTATCGTCAATCGGGAGAACAGGAGGGAAGAATTCTCCGATGGGAAGTTTATAGTGAGCGCTCAGCGGTCCCTCTTTTTGGATTTTTAACAGAAGACGATTGATCTCACGATCAAGATTACCATCATAGAGTCCGACAAGAAACTCATGACGGAGCATTTTAGCTCTTATTGCCTCTTTCAGCCACTCTTGAACCCCTTTTTTTAGGGGAATTTTGGAAGAGGGCTCGATGATGGCAACAACTTTGGATTTGGATTTGTCGCTTGCGAGAGAAAAACGTAAATCGAGATAAGGGTGCGCTTTGTATTCATGAATGCGGATTTGATACTCTTGTCGAATGATAAAAATCTTTGAACGGATTTCACTTTCAGTGGTACGATCTAAAAGAATACAATCACGAAGATTTTGCCAATCTTCGTCAATGGTCCCTTTGAAATAGGTTTCATAGGAGAGGAGATCAAAGTCAAGATCATCCGCAGGGATACCCTGAGCATTCGCAGTCTGAAGCAAATCAGCCATAACATTAGTAGATGTCTGAATGATTGGGGTAAACACGGTTTCTCAGGGCTCCATTATCGAGACCGCTTTACGCTCATGAAAATTGAAATGACGTTCCAATTCAGAGTTATGAATCAGAACCGGTACAACAATGAGCGACGCGATGACTGCTGCTATTGTACCAAAAATAAGAGAAACTCCAAGCCCTCCAAATACGGCATCACTGGCTAAAAGGGTCGATGCGAGGATAATGGCGGCTGCGGTCAGGAAAATCGGTTTTGCACGCGTTGCGGTAGCATAGGCGATCGCCTCTTTTTTATGCATCCCTTTATCAACCATCAGCGATTTGGTAAAATCGATCAATAGTAGTGAATTCCGAGAACTGATACCGATCAAGGCAATAAAGCCGATGAGTGACGTCGCCGTGAGGAAGAAGGTATCCGCCGTAAAGATATCCATAATCAAGTGACCGAAAAGAACGCCGATGATGGAGAGGAAACTTCCGAGCAATACGATACCGCTGAGGATAAAACTTTTGTAGTAAATCACCATCAGCAAGAAAATAAGGATCAGTGCCGCGATGAAAGCACCGCCGAGATCGACAAACGTATCGAGGGTGACTTCCATTTCGCCATCCCACAACAACTCATAGCGCTCTTTGCTTTTTTTATCAATCAGTTCTAGATTGAAGAGACCGATTTTATGAATTTCGTATTCATCGCTAAACGTGTCCAAAATCATGTTGCGGGCATCCATCAAAGGATAGACTTGTGAAACCATGTCGGTTTCAGCGACGACATTGGTCATTTGATGAAGATCTTTTGACATAATCATCGGATTGGATTTAACCGCAACGATATCGACAACCTCGGTGATCGGTACCATCATCCCCATGCCGTTGAGGAGGGTGAGAGAGGAGAGTTTCATCTCAATGGCACGTTGATCACGTGATGCGAATTTCTTTCCCTCAGGGGTCAAGGTCAAGAAAATCGGGATTTGATCGGTTGCATTTTGGGAGTTCTTAACCGCTATTCCCATCCCCTCAAAGGCTAGATAGAGGATGTCGTTGACGTGTTTGACATCAAGGGCTGAACGGGTGATTTTGTCACTGTTTACACGAACCTCAAATTTATCGTAAATCTCATCTTGCATAATATCGATATCCACTAAACCTTCGGTTTTTTGGAATACCCCTTCGATACGTGTACTTAAATGACGTACACCGGCAGTGTTGTTCCCGTACACTTCGGCAACGATAGCCGCCATTGTCGGAGGACCGGCCGGTGGTTCGACAAATTTAATATTGGTCTGAGGATAGAGATTGCCGCACTCTTTTTGGACTATCGGGCGTAGACGCTGAACCATCATATAAGAGGGTTCGTCACGGTCATGTTTTTTGGTAAGATTGATAACGATTTCGGCAACATTTTCACTGTTTTTGAAATGCGATCCTTTGATGAGTCCTGCAAAATCCAGAGGTGACCCTGTTCCTAAAAAGACCTCGGCGTCAAGTGCTTCTTTCTCATGCTGTAAAATACCGATTGTACAATCGGTCACACTGCGGGTTTGTTCGATTGAGCTTCCGTTGGCCAAATCGACATAGATACTGTAGGTATCATTGTTTTTACCCGGCAGCATTTTGGCTAAAACCAGTTCGCTCGGGATGAGCGCAACGGCGAGGATGAATGCGATCAATGTACCCCATAAAACCTGCTTTTTCTTCGATGGTGAAGAGAGAAGGGCGAGGAGATAGTTTTCAAATTTTTTATACATCAGTGAGTCTCTCCGTGGTGTTCGGGTTTTTTGAGCAATCGTATTGCTAAATACGGGGTAAAGATATAGGCAACAAAAAGTGATGCGACGAGAGCAACAGGGACATTGGCCGGAATCGGTTTCATAAACTGACCCATCATTTGTCCCACAAACGCCATCGGTACCATCGTAAGGATAATGGCCAGTGTCGCGATATTCGTCGGTGCTCCGATCTCATCGGTTGCTTCGATCATCAACTCATCGGCATCTCTCTCATGCGCTCCCGGTGCATGAAAATGGCGGTGAATATTTTCGATAACGATGATCGCCGCATCGACGAGAAGCCCAAGACTCAGTAAAAATGCAAAGAGGGTGATACGATTGACGGTTTGTCCTGTGATGTAAGCGATAAAGAGGGTGATTGCCAAGATCGCCGGAACCGTAAAAGTTACGATCAACGATTCACGCCATCCCAATACAAAGATGAGCAAAATTGCGATAATGACGATGGATAGGAGGAGGTGAAAAACGAGTTCATTAACCGCTTCATTGGCACGTTCACCGTCATTTCGGGTAATAACGTAGTTGATCCCCTGCGCGGCCATTTGCTCTTTGTATTTTTCGAGTTCTTCTTTAACCGCGTCGGCGATAATCACCGCATTGGTCCCTTGGAGTTTGGAGACGGTGAGGGTGATTTGATCTTTGAGCGGTGAGAATTTGCCATCTTCCCCTTTTACGGTGACGAGAGCTGATTTGAAATTTTGGATATCGCTTCCGGCAGTAATCGTCGCAACATCCCGCAGATAGATCGCCGATCCGCCGTATTGGGCAACGATGATATTGCCGACGTCTTCGACACTCTCTATCGCGTTGCGCACACCGATCATGACGATTTCATTGCTTTGCGTTTTCCCTTTGATCTCAGGTACGTTATAGGCAAGGGACTGTGTTGCCATGACGATTTGTCCGAGTGATAGGTTATAGCCGCTGAGACGGTTCATATCGACCAATACGTTGTATTGATGTTTTTTGGCTCCCCGAATATCGGTAACGGCGACGTTAGGGAGTCCATTAATGTGGTGTTGAATCTCTTTGACGTGATCGTAAAGGAGCGTCGGGTCCATTTTCGGATTATTGGAATAAAAAGCGACGGAGACAATCGGGATATCAACATCGATATCGAGCGGTTTAATGATGGGCTGCATGGCACCTTTTGGGAGGATGCTCATGTTTTGCATAATTTTGTCATAGATTTTGAGGTTGGAGTTTTCTTTGGCTTCACCGATATAAAACGCGGCGTTGATGACGGCTACATTATCCATCGCCATACCGTGAATATGTTCGATCCCCTTAACCTCTTTGAGTTTGCGCTCTAATGGTTTGACAATGACATTTTCGACTTCACTGGCGGTAGCACCCGGGAGGGCGATAATAACGGTGGAACCGCTGACGACCATTTGCGGGTTCTCTTCACGAGGCATGAGCATAAGGGCCATATAACCGATAATAAGGAGAAAAATCCCCAAAATCGGGGTGAGGGGATTACGTAAAAATCCCTTGGCGAGTTTTCCGGCAGAATCGGTAGGTTGGTAGGAGTGAGGGGTGTGCATCAGGATTCCTATTCGATTTCAATGGTGGCGTACATTCCGGGATAAACCGTTTGTCTAGCACTGAACGATACTTTAATTTTAAACGTGTGCGTCATCGGATTGGAGCTTGGGATGATGGCACTCACTTTTCCGATTCCGATGAAACCTACCGATGGGACGGATACTTTGACTCTTTTTCCAACAGGAACAAGTTTGAGATTATTTTCGGCGACTTCGACTTCGATTTTGAGAGCGTTCAAATCAGAGAGTACGATTGCCGGCATTCCCGGCATTGCCATTTCACCCACTTTGATATTTTTGGCAACGACGACACCGCTGTTGGGTGCGGTGATACGGAGATAGTTGTATTGGTTATCGACCTCTTTGAGACGTGCTTTGGCCTGATTGACTTGACGTTCACCGATATGGATCATGTTCTGGAGATTCTTTTTCGAGAGTTCGAGGTTTTCGACCTCGAATTTGCTCACCATATCCTGAGCCAAAAGACGTTTGTTACGCTCTAAGTTCAGTTCCAAATTGGCGTATTGGTTTTGGTACATCTGAAGGGAAAGTTCCGCTTGGGCAATTCCGAGTTCCACTTGGGTTTTTGCCGAATCGATCTCTTTGGAATCGATGGTATAGAGGAGCTGTCCTTTGGAAACGCGTGAACCCTCAGAGACATTAACACTGGTGACAAATCCCATATTACGGCTGGTGATCATTTTTTGGTTATCGCTGATAACACTTCCTGAGAGGCTAAGTCCTGCGGCACTAAGGGTGGCTGAGAGTGCGAGTGTCGTGATCCAAAATTTCATTATTTTACTCCGTTACTAAGTTTTTCGAGGGCGAAGATGCGCTCGTTTCGTTTGTTTTTGACCATTTGAAGGTTGAGAACTTTTTCAATCTGTTGCGATTGTTTAATAATTACATCGGACATTGATGCGAGGTGTTCATGGTAACGCCCCTCATAGTTTTTATAGATTTGATCGGCCAATTCCTGCTCTTTTTCCAAGCTTTTGACTTGTGTATTTAAGCTTTCGATTTCGGTACGGATTTTGTCATATTGTAACGCAATTCCTTTTTTAGCGAGTTCAACCTGCGTAGAGGTTTTAAGCTTTTCAATTCGGGCTTTCTCTAGGGAGTATTTATCTACTCCTCCGTTAAAGAGATTCCAGCTGAGGCGTGCACCGATTGTGTAGCCTTTGTGATCGCTAAAATCACCTAAAAAAGTATTATCAGCAGTTGAAGCTTCGGCAAAAGCCCCGATTACGGGGAGAAACGGTGCGTAGGCGAGATCAACCATCTTTTCACGTATCTCTAAGCCGTTGTTTGCTTTTTGCAAATCGGTATTGTTGGCCAAAATGTCCGCTTCACTGAGCGCTGACGTAGGATAATCGTTTCGAGGAAGTTCAATTTCGCTAACATGTTCGTTAAGGAGAAAACTGAGATAGTGATAGAGGAGTTTTTTGTTGGCTTCCATCTCTATGATACTGCGATCTACGTTTGCTTTACGCGCTTCCACTTCGAGAAGATCGACTTTTTTGGCATATCCCTCTTGGATCATCATATTTGTTGTGCGCTCTAACGTCGAGATATTTTTATGGATTGTTTGCATATGGTCGATGGAGTTTTGCAAGAGTGCCATATCGTAATAGCTTTTACGCAATTCGTACCGTTTCTCGGTTTTCATCTGATCAGCATCGAGTTTTTTGATGCTTTCCATTTTTTCGCTGATATCGCTATACGCACTTAGTTTGCCGCCGGTGTAGAGGGGAACCATATAGGTGAGTTTGCTTTGAAAATAGTTTTGATAGCCGGGGTAGTTAAGGTCTTTAGGTTGAATTGCTAATAATTGAGCATTGTTAGAACCTATTAATCCCATATTATTTAAGAAATCGTTAAATCCGAAATCTCCAAAATCCGCTTCCCGTGAACTGAGTTTGAATCCGAATACATTTCCCGCATCGTTTGAACGCATAGCATTTTGGGTAAAGTCCAAAGAGCCGTAGTTGTACCCTTTTGCGATGGAAGTATCGCTCTGTGCACTTTGCAGATCGAGATTTGCCGTTTTGATTTCAAGGTTGTTATTGTCTAAAATTTCCAGTGCTGCAGGGAGCGATAGCCCAGCTGCCATGAGGTGGCATGAACCAATGAAGAGCGAAGCGCTGAAAATACGTGAAAGGTTTGTCATAAACAGGATTCCTTATGATGTATTTGTAGTTATAATCAATCGTATAAGGTTTATTATACACTTGAACGAATTTAATAGAGCTAAAAACCCTCAAAACAAAGCGGATTTACAAGTAAAGATCATACCATAAGTTACATCGGGTTTGAATTTCGTTCCACTTTCGGGTAAAATTCGGACAAATAAAGATTCAAAAGGTTTCCTGATGGCAACAATCGGTATGGGTGATATCAAAAAAGGTGTACGTTTGGAGATTACGGGTGTTCCGTATAAAGTAGTTGAGTTCCAACACGTTAAACCGGGCAAAGGGGCGGCGTTTGTCCGTTGTAAAGTAAAGAGTTTTATCAACGGTAAAGTGATCGAAAAAACGATCCATGCGGGGGATAAATTCGAAGTACCGAATCTTGTTCATACTACGATGCAATTTTTGTATGACGATGGCGAAATGCTTCAGTTTATGGATAACGAAAGCTATGAGCAACTCGGTCTTACGTACGATCAATGTGAAGATGCAATGAAATGGATCAAAGACGGTACCAGCGTTCAAATGATCTTCCATAACGGTAACGCGATCAGTGTTGAAGCACCGGAAATTATGGAACTCAAAATCGTAGAAACTCCACCGAACTTTAAAGGTGATACTTCGAGCGGTTCTAAAAAACCGGCTACTTTGGAAACGGGCGCCGTGGTTCAAGTTCCTTACCATGTACTTGAAGGTGATATTATCCGTGTTAACACCGTTGAGGGTGAATACATGGAGAAAGTAAAATAATCTTTTTCTCTCCCGATTTTTCGGGAGCAAACTTCTTTTTTTCTTTTTTCTAAGTCAAATCATTAATTCTTATTTTTATATTAGAAGGTACAATGATTACATTAATTCTCACTATCTGGAGTTACCTATGCTAAAAGTTTTAGTCCCTATTGCGACAGGTTTTGAAGAGATCGAGGCGATCAGTATTATCGATGTTTTGCGCCGTGCGGGAATTGAGGTAATTATGGGGGCTTTGGATGAGGTTCTTCACGTCAAAGGTGCCCACGATATCATTGTCGAGTGTAACCGATCCATCACAGGCTTAAGTGCTGATGAACTCGATATGATCGTACTTCCCGGCGGATGGGGTGGAACGAAAGCTCTTGCGCAGGATGCAGGGGTTCAAAATCTCCTCAAAGCGATGGACGCAAAAGGTAAAAATATCGGAGCGATTTGTGCTGCACCGTTTGCTCTGGAGAGTGCAGGGGTACTTAAAGAGGGGTACACCTGCTATCCGAGTATTGAAAATGAGATAAAAACAGGCGGGTTTAGAGGTGCGGAGCATGCAGTTGTCGAAAGTGGTAATATTATGACCTCACGCGGACCGGGAACAGCTATCTGTTTTGGTCTTGCTATCGTTAAAAAACTGGTTGGAAATGAAACCTATGAAGGGTTGAAGAGTGGATTGCTCGCCGATTACTGTGCGACAATTTAGTTTTTTACTCCCGTTACTCTCCACTTTGGCATGGGGTGAGGTTCATGTCTCTAAGAGTGAGTCCTATATTCAAGAACAAGCCCATGAATATTGCCGAAATTTAGGTTCTTCTTGGCGGCAGATGTCGATACAAGAGCTTTTTTCTCTCCCTGAACCTGCTCCCTTTGGTGAAAACTTTAGTTATTGGTCATCCAATCGAGCTCCTTCGGACAATACGGAAATAGGGACGGGAAGTGAAGGGGATGGAGGGATTATCGCGATGGTTGGGTACAGCTTTTATCCCAAAGAGCGTAATATTACCCTCTCACCCCCGAGTAAAAAAATTGCCGCTGCGTGTACGAACACACTTGAAAAGAAACCCTCTCAAAATTATCGGATAACATCGAAGGGGGTAGAAGATAAAAATTCTGCTCTTTTATGGCATTTACTGGAAACTACCGACAAACGAGCTAAATATACGTATGAGTTAGCACAAGAGCAGTGTAAAAACCTCACTTTGAGCGCTCGAACATGGCGTTTGCCGACTACGGATGAACTTTATGGTATCGTCGATTACACCTATTTTCGTCCGAGTGTGGATATGAAATATTTTGGGGCGATGATGCATCGTTACTATTGGACAAGCGATACGTTGAATGAGCGTGAAGCATATGTCGTAGGGTTTAAGCTCGGTTCCGTCGCTACGGTTAGCAAAACAGAATCGGCATACGTGCGATGTGTAAGTGATTTGAATTAGATGAAAATACTTGTCGATGCCGATGCTTTCCCGAATGCCCTTAAAGAGATACTCCTTCGCGCCGTATTGAAACGGCAAATCACGACGATTTTTATTGCCAATAAACAGATCGGAATCCCTAATGTTCATCATATCACGATGGAAGTGGTGGCACAGGGACCCGATGAAGCCGATCACCGTATCGCCGAGCTGTGCGAAGCGTGTGATATCGTCATCACCGCCGATATTCCTCTCGCCGATCGTATCGTTACGAAAGGTTCAGTCGGACTCGATCCGCGCGGAACGATTTACGATGAGAACAACATAAAACACCTCCTCGCGATGCGTAACCTGATGGAAGAACTGCGCAATAACGGAGAGATCACCGGAGGGCCTAGTGCTATCGGGGAAAAAACGGTTCGAGCGTTTGCCGACGGGTTGAATAAGCTGCTCTCTAAACGGCTGTAAAAGCTCCCTTTTACCCTTTAGACATTATAATCTACTACTTTTTTTCAAGGCACTTTTTTTATGAGCACAGTCCCCCCTTTTACCCATCTCCATCTCCATACCGAATACTCTCTTCTGGATGGTGCGAACAAAATTTCAGCGTTAGCCTCTCGCGTTAAAGAGCTGGGGATGACCTCGGTCGCGATGAGCGATCACGGCAATATGTTCGGGGCGATCGATTTTTATCAGCAGATGCGCGGAGCGGGGCTTAAACCGATCATCGGGATGGAAGCCTACATCCATAACGGTGAAGAGCTGGGGGACAAAACGATCAAACAACGTTTTCACGTTTGTTTGTTTGCCAAAAACGAAGCAGGTTATAAAAACCTCATGTACCTCTCTTCCCAAGCCTATATCAACGGCTTTTACTACTTTCCCCGTATCAACAAACAGCTCCTTCGCGAGAACTGCGAGGGGATCATTTGTACCTCGGCGTGTTTGCAGGGGGAAGTAAACTGGCATCTCAATACCATCAATGAGCGGAATGTCAAAAACGGGGCGTTAGGATACGATGAAGCGAAGCGGATCGCGTTAGAGTACAAGGAAATTTTTGGCGATGATTTCTACATGGAGATCATGCGCCATGGGATTAGCGATCAGCTTTTTATCGATGAGCAGGTGATTAAAATCTCCCAAGAGACGAATATTAAGCTTATCGCCACCAACGACACCCACTACACCTATGCAGGTGATGCGCAGTACCACGAAGCGTTCATGTGTATCGGGATGAATAAACTCTACGATGACCCCAAGCGGATGCGCCACTCCGTCCATGAGTTTTACATCAAATCTCCTGAGCAGATGGCACGACTGTTTGCCGATATCCCCGAAGCGCTTTATAACACCCAAGAGATCGTCGATAAGTGCCAGTTGGAACTCAAACTGGGGAATCCTACCCCGCCGAATTTTAAATTTACGACCGAATACGCCCTCGAAGAGGGGATGAATATCGAAGAAGATTCGGAGTATTTTATCCACCGTTGCCGTATCGGTCTCGAAGAGCGTTTGATCCACGTTCCCTCAGCGCGTCATACCGAGTATCGTGAGCGGCTTGAGTTCGAGATGCAGGTAATCAACCAGATGAAATTCCCCGGCTATATGCTCATCGTTTGGGATTTCGTCCGTGAAGCAAAACGGATGGGGATTGCCGTAGGACCCGGGCGGGGATCGGCGGCGGGAAGTCTTGTTGCTTACAGCTTAGAGATCACCGACATCGACCCGATGAAATACGATCTCCTTTTTGAGCGTTTTCTCAATCCTGAACGGGTATCGATGCCCGATATCGATATGGACTTCATGCAGGCGCGTCGCGGCGAGATCATCGATTACGTCGTCCGCAAATACGGGCGGGAGCAGGTGGCGCAGATCATCACCTTCGGTTCACTTCTCGCCAAAGGGGTTATCCGCGACGTTGCGCGTGTTTTGGAAATGCCGCTCTCCCAAGCCGACATGATGGCAAAACTGATCCCTGATGAGCTGGGAATCACCCTCAACGGTAAAACCAAAGGGGGAGAGTTCAAACCCGGAGCCTTCCAAAAAGAGCCGAAGATTGCGGAACTGATTGAAAGCGATGCGGCAGCCATGCGTGTATGGGAATTCAGCAAAAAACTCGAAGGGCTGAAACGCAATGCAGGGATGCACGCGGCGGGAGTCGTTATCTCGAATGAGCCGCTCTGGAAAAAAACTCCGATTTATAAGCCCTCCGGCGAGGAGACATTCGTCACCCAGTACTCCCTTAACTACCTCGAAGATATCGACTTGATCAAATTCGACTTCTTGGGACTTAAAACCCTCGACGTTATCGATAATGCGATCAAACTGATCAAAAAGCGGTACGACGTAGTGGTCAACTGGCACACCATCGATGAGAATGACCCGAAAGTCTACGAGATTATCCAAAGCGGTGACACCATCGGGATGTTCCAGATCGAGAGTTCGGGGATGCAGGATTTGAACAAACGGCTCAAACCCAGCGTGTTCGAGGATTTGATTGCGGTACTCGCCCTCTATCGACCGGGACCGATGGAATCGGGGATGTTGGATGACTTTATCGAGCGTAAACACGGGCGTCAGGCGATTACCTACGTTTTCCCTGCCCTTGAGCCGATCCTAAAACCCACCTATGGGGTTATCGTCTACCAAGAGCAGGTTATGCAGATCGTTCAAACCATCGGGGGGATGAGCCTCGGCGGTGCGGACATCGTTCGTCGTGCGATGGGTAAGAAAAAACTCGAAGAGATGCAAAAATACAACCGTGAGTTCAGTGAAGGGGCGCAAAAGCAGGGGTTGGATTATCAAAAAGCCTCGGAACTTTTCGATCTGATTGAGAAATTCGCCGGATACGGGTTCAACAAATCCCACTCGGCGGCGTATGCGATGGTCACCTTCCAAACCGCATGGCTTAAAACCTATTATCCGCAAGAATTTATGGCGGCATTGCTCACGTCTGAGAAAGACAACACCGACAAAGTCGTCAAATACATCGACGAAGCCAAACGGATGAAAATCTTCCTCGGCGCTCCCGATATCAACCACTCACAGCTCGAATTTTCCGCAATCAACAAAGACGATCAGGATCAAATCCTCTTCGGTCTGGGGGCGATCAAAGGGGTTGGGGAAGCGGCGGTCGAATCGATCCTCGAAGCACGATCCGAGGGTGAGTTCAAAGATATCCAAGACTTCATCAACCGCATCGAGCCTCAAAAAGTGAACAAACGGGTGATCGAGTGCATCATCAAAGCAGGGGGATTGGATCACTTCGGCTACTCACGCCGCGCATTGCTAGAGCAAGTCGAAACCCTCGTCGAAACGGCTAAAAAAGGCTCATCTCTGAAAAAAGATGCCCAATTCAGCCTTTTCGGAGATGACGAAGAGGTGACGGCGGTCGAACTCAACCTCAAAAACATGGAGGAGTTTGATCTCAAAACCCTCCTCGATTTCGAGAAAGACACCCTCGGTTTCTACGTCTCCGGTCACCCCCTCGACAACTTCCGCGACCAAATCGACGCGATCAACTATACTCTCTCCTCTGAGGTAGAAAACATCGAAGACGGTTCCACTGCCATCTTCATCGGTAAAGTCGAAACAATCACGAAAAAGATGTCGAAAAAAGGGTCGATGTTCGGACTTGTGAGTCTGATGGACTTCCACGGCAATATCGAAGTGATGCTCTTTAGCGACAGGGTTGATCAACTCGAAGCAATGGATCTCGATGAGCCGATTGCGTTCAAGGTCAAAGTAACCCATACTGAGATGTTCACCCGCATCAGCGTCACGAAGATTATGACCCTCAACGAAGCGAAGAAAGAGGCGAAAAAGGTAGAGACCAAAATCGTCGAAAACCTTCCGCCGCAAGAGCCGTTGCAGTTACGCATCCGCCTCAGCGACAATCTCGAAACGTTAGAGAAACTCTACACCCTCGTCCGCCGTCATCCGGGACGCCGTGAGATCAAGCTTACCATCGTCTCGAAACTTGCCGATGTCGTGATCGATTCGGCGATAAGAGTGGATAACAAGGTGATTGAAGAATTAAGTGCGTTGGAAGATGTGGATGTGATTTAATCCATGAGAGAGCTTGAGAAACTTGAAGCCGAGATTTGTAATCTCGTAGAATTATCACTTTTGGATAAAACGTATTGTGGTCAAGTCTCTTTTTTATTATCCCAAAATACCGTAGATAAAGCATGGAAACTTTCTTTCATCGATATTCGGGATTATACATGTGTTATTCACAGTGATGAAATCCGGCATATTAAAAATGAGCACCATGATGACGTTTATCTTATCTGTAAAATTCCTTATTATCTTGAAAAGTTTGTAAATTTGGAGCGTAGTATCGTTCCAGATAGAAAAACGGGCAAGCCTGTAACGTCTTTGATTTTTATCAAACAAAATGAAAATAATAGTGTAAAAATGGTCAAAACAAATCTGAGCAGAGAGAAAGTTGTGAGATTGAAAACGCTTTTTGAAGTGGTGTAGCAGACCAAAAACTGCTACGATTTTACGGTTGTTAGCTAGTGCCTAGCCGAAGCTATCCTTTGCCTTACGTCCTAAACGAACTCCGATGGTCTTTAACAATGACAGAGGCTATCTGTTGACCAAAATTATACGCCTTATTGACGATGATGTCAATAGGTAGTGATACAGTGATAGAAGAGTTAGGTGCATTGGAAGATGTGGATTTGATTTAGAGATAAAATACGGTATTATATTAAGAAATATAATTAATTTAAGTGATTTAATGAGGGTTTGATGACGAGTTTGCCAGATATTCGGAGTGCTATTGATAAAATCGATAGCAAAATTATTGCTCTCATCGCCGACCGTCGCTCTCTTGTCCTCTCTGCCGCACCGTTTAAAGATTCTCCTGTAGGAGAAACCGGAGTTCGTGTTCCCGAACGGATAACCTCTATGCTTTTATCGATACGACTTCAAGCAGATGAAAAGGGTTTAGACCCTGATTTTATGGAAAAATTGTTTTCGGAGTTGATCGAGCATAGTATTGGGCTTGAACATGAGGAGTGGCTTTCTCTTGCTGAAAACAAATAATATTAATAAACTTAAAAATTATGGGATAGAGTTTGGTGAAGAAGAGTGTTTGGATAAGTCTTTTTATCCTCAATCCTCACAAACAAATACTACTATTCATGAATATTTGACACTTTTTCCAAAAACACGTTATTACGGTAGTAAAAAGCGAATTCTCGGTTGGATATATGAAAATTTAAAAGATTTAGAATATCAAACAGTTTTAGACTGTTTCGGTGGAACGGCAAGCGTATCTTTGCTTTTTCAAGCAATGGGCAAAAACGTAACTTTTCATGATGCATTACAATCCAATACAATATCGGCTAACGTCCTTTTACGCGGTGGAATCAGTAGTAAACAACTGATCAAATTTGAAAACTTTTTTAATAATATTACGCCTATCCAAACGGGGTTTATCTCTCAAACATTTCAAACTATTTATTTTACAGATGAAGAAAATCATTGGCTTGATGGAGCTATCGAAGCAATAAAAAGTCTTAAAAATAAATCTGATAGAGAATTATGTTTATATGTACTATTTCAGGCTTCCATGATGAAACGTCCATATAATTTATTTCATCGTGCTAATTTATATCTTCGGAATGCAGATGTTAAACGTAGTTTTGGCAATCTCACAACATGGAATACACCATTTCCTGAAACAGCAAAAAAAATTCTTTATGAATTACATAAACTACCAAATCGTCATGAACATGATTTTTGTATTTTATCTCCGTCGAGTGCTGAAGAAATACCGGCTAAATATGATTTAATTTACATTGATCCTCCGTATATTTCGGATACTACAAAAAATGATGGTTATTGGAAAAAATATCATTTTTTAGAGGGGATAGCTCAATATGATAAGTGGCATTTGATGATAGATGATAGTCATAAGACGAAGATGCTTCATATGAATCCACATATTAAAAAATGGGAATCAAAACATCAATTCACCCAAAGACTTTTTAATCTTATAGAACAGCATAAAAATTCTATTGTTGTACTTTCATATATGACAAATGCCATTCCAAGTGTAAAAGAGCTAGAAGTTTTTTTCCATTTACATTTTAAAAAAGTAATTCTGAATCTTCAACCACTCAGCCATGCATTGGCAAAAGCAAAACGCACTGAAATCTTGTTAATAGGGATACCAAAATGATAATTTTTTCCGAAAAAGTTAATTTTCCAATGCGATGGATTATATTACTTTTGTTTTTATTTGTTGTAGGTTTGTTATCAATGTATTTATTTGTATGGAGTTCAAATTCAAAAACTAATATTGATGCGAATATATCATCAATTATAAGTGGTTTGACTGTGGGTTTTATTGTGGCATGCACTCAATTTTTGCTGTCATGGTATGAACATAAAAAATATGATAAATTTGAAAAATTGGGTGTTATTAATATTTTGAGTAATAAGTATAATGAAGATACTTATCGAGAAACTATAAATAATCTTAAAACTAGACTTTGGATTATGGGAAATACAGTGGATGATTTTTTAAAAGATTTTGCTGATGAAGATAACTCAGTAGCAGAAAAAAAGATTTTATTATCTAAACTGGCTCAAGGTATCGAAGTAAAAATTTTAGTAGCAAATAAACTCAATCTGAATGATGAAAAGGCAAAAAACAAATATGACAATGCACAGCCAACATTAAATAAATTAAAAGCTCAATATTCAAATTTTCAAGTTGAATATTATGATCATATTCCAACTCAAAGTATATTCGTTTATGACAATCAATGTTTTATTGGTCCTGTTTTTTCGGGGATTACAAGTAGACAAACTCCTGCACTACATATGATTACTGAAAGTCTATTTGCAAAAAAATATATAGAATATTTTGAAAATGAATGGGCTAATGCTCGTGCAGATTAAAATTAATAGCCGTATTCATACCACTCTTATATCTCTCCACAGTAATGGTTACCGCCAAAACGGTGGTTTTGGTTTTGCGATTGAAGAACCGTCATTGAACATACGTGGCGAGAATTTTCAAAGTTTCGAGATTATCGATCATCGTGTACGTGGTTTCAGTATGGATGAGAAACAACGGTTACTGAACGTCCTCGAACAAACAGCCGATCAAAAAAACTTTGTCCAAAAATGTATCATTGAAATTTCCGGCGATGTGGCATCTCATATGGGATTTGGAACAGGGACAGCGATTCGTCTTGCATCATTGGAACTTCTCTATCTTATCAATGGTTCAGAGTATACAGAACAAGAGATCATCAATGCTTCAGGTAGAGGCGGGACATCGGGTATCGGTATCCATACCTATTTCAATGGCGGTTATGTATTTGATATCGGACGGGGAGATCAGGGGGAAAACTTTCTCCCCTCATGTGCGACTGAGAAACATCCATCATCTCCTTTGGCTCTTTTACACGAGCCAATGCCCGATTGGGAAATTGGTCTTTGCATACCAAAATACATAATGTCTAAAAATGAAGTAGAAGAAAAAGCTTTTTTTAGTCAAACCTGCCCGATAGAACCCTCCGAATCGTATGAAACTCTTTATCATGTCGTTTATGGGGTATTGGGCGGGATTAAAGAAGATAATAGGGCAACATTCAGCGAAGCGATCAAAAATATTCAGGCATGTCGATGGAAAAGTGCTGAACGACACCTCTATGGGGATAGCATCAAACAAATGGAGCAGGTGCTATACAAAGCGGGTGCAACTGCCATAGGGATGTCTAGTCTTGGCGCATCGCTTTTTTTTATCGCGGAGGATATGCAAAACGTTATTAAAAATGCTAAAAAACTCTTACCCGAATGTGATCTGAGTGTGACTCGACCTAATAATATTGGACGCATCATTATCCATGACTAACCTCGAAATAATCTTTATCACATCAAGCCGTATTAAACTTGCCCATGTGCAGTATTTGGCGCGTGAATATCCGATTACTATTGCGAAACAAAAAAACTACGGCATTGGATATGTAGAACCCCGTATTTACGTTAGAGAAGAGCTTTTAAGCGAAAGTTATAAAGATGCACTTGAACGGTTTAGTAAAAATGTTTCCAATCCTGATGAGAAGTTTTTTATTATCGAAGATACCTCAGTTATGATTGAAGCTCTCAGTGAAAACGGGGAAGAAGTGCCGGGACTTGACATCAAGTATTGGATGAAAGAACATACCTTTGAGATGCTTGATGAGATGTTAATAGCTAAGGGAAACAATCGAAAAAGCTTTGTTCGCTCTGACATAATTTTACATCTACCAAAAAAGTTACGGGATAAATACAGTATAGATTACAAACAGTTTACGGGGACAGTAGAGGGTAATATTGTCACCACTGAGTATGAATATGCGACAAATCCATCCTATCCTTGGCTTGATAATAAAACATTTAACAAATGGTTTACTCCAGAAAATAATACTCCACTTGGTGCCATGACAGTTCAAAGATCAGAAGTTTATGATTTTAGGAAAAAAGCTTTTGATCAAGTTCTTTTGTTTCTAAAAGAAGAAGGTTTTATCAAGGAAAAAACTGCTCCCTTGATTAAGCAACATGTATTACCACTCTATTTCGATCATCTGATTTTAGTTGGACCTACATGTGCAGGTAAAAGTACACTTGCAAGTCATCTCGCTGAAAAATACGGTTATTTCCATCTTGAAGCCAGTGATTTTATGCATCAGAAATTTTATGAGTTGCACGGGGTCAATACTGATTTAAAAATTGGAGATTTTGCACAGGAAGCTCTTTTGGAAAATCCCTGTATTGTTGCTGATTTGATCGTTGAACACATGAATCGATTAAAAGATACTCCTGTCATTATTAGCGGTTTTCGTAACCCTCAAGAAATTCAGTGTTTTTTGGAAAAATATAAATGTGATATTAATATTGTGTATATTGATGCAGATATTGAAATACGGTATGAGCGTAATAAGAACCGAAAACGCAAAGATGACGAAATTACTTTTGAAAAATTTGAAGAAAAAGATCGTCAGCAAGCCGATATGGGTTTGAAAGAGATGCGTGTAATATATCAAGAAAACGAATTATTAAATGAACAAAGTCGTGATGATTTCTATTTAAAATTTGAAAATAAGTATAAAGATATTTTGCCTGATAGCCAGATGGAAAAATCAGAGCATAAAATAGCATCGCAAGGTTTGAAACTCGAAGAATCGATTCTTATTACTTTATATTTAGATGATAATAGATGCCTAGAGAATAATGAAGAAAAAGTTTATACTACCACAGAACTGTCAGTATTAATAGAAAAGATACTGAATATTAAAAAGCATAAAGATAACATAAGTCGCTATTTTAATCAAAATTTTCATCCATATTATGATGCTAAAAAAGGTAATCCGGTTAAATACAAAATAAATAGTACGGGCATTAGCATGGCACGGTATTTGATAAAAAAATATCAGTAAATTGGTTTCATTTGACAAAACGTACGCTTTTAGGTACGATTTGTTACTAAGGAGCACCTATGACCAAAGTTATAACCGCCAGTCAAGCTCGATCTGATATTTATAATCTTATAGATGAGACGGCACAGAGCCACGAACCGATCATTATCACAGGCAAACGCCACAACGCCGTTATGGTTTCCCAAGAGGACTGGAGGGCGATAGAAGAGACGTTGTACCTCACCACAATCTCGAATATGGCACAATCGATTACGGATGCCATGAATGCACCTGATAGCGAATTTAGTGAAACGGTCGAATGGTAAAATATACGATCCTCTACAGCAAAGAGGCACAAAAAGATGCCAAAAATCTCTCTGCTCACGGATTAGCTGATAAGGCAAAAGAGTTGATCGAAATTATCAAAGTTAACCCGTTCCAAAACCCGCCCAGTTATGAAAAGCTCGTCGGAAATCTCAGCGGAGCCTACTCTCGCCGTATCAATATCAAGCACCGTTTGGTCTATCAGGTGATCGAAGAGAGTAAAACGGTGAGGGTATTGCGGATGTGGAGCCATTATGGAGAATGATTGCATTTTGCCATATTTTAGTAGTGATACAATGTCGAGAGCTATAATATAAGAATTTTGTAGAGAGGGAAAAGTAGATGAAAAACCAACTCCAACCAACACAGTTTTTACTCTACAAATCCGAAAACGGAAAAATCAAAGTCGATGTGCTGCTGCAAGATGAGACAGTATGGCTGACACAAGAACAGATGGCAGGGCTTTTTGGGCGAGACAGAACCGTCATCACAAAACATATTAATAATATCTTTAAAGAGGGTGAACTGGAAGAAAAAAGCAATGTGCAAAATTTGCACATTGCTCATTCAGACAAGCCTATAAAGTTTTATAATCTTGATATTATAATTTCCGTAGGCTATAGGGTAAAATCACTCCAAGGGACAAGGTTCCGTCAATGGGCTACTCAACACCTAAAAGAGTTTATCATCAAAGGTTTTACGATGGATGATGAACGGCTCAAAGACCCGAGGCAGATATTTGGCAAAGACTATTTTGATGAGCAGTTGGAGCGAATCCGAGATGTACGAAGCAGTGAGCGGCGGCTTTATCAGAAGATTACCGATATTTATGCGCAGTGCAGTGCGGACTATGACCCAAATCACGAAACGAGTAGAGAGTTTTTTGCGACCGTGCAAAATAAACTCCATTGGGCGATAGTAGGCGAGACAGCTGCTGAAATCATCTATAATCGAGTGGGTAGCAATAAAGACAACATTGGACTTACAAGCTGGAAAAACTCACCCGATGGCAAAATTAGAAGAGCCGATGTGGTAGTAGCCAAAAACTATCTCACACTAGAAGAGTTGGATTTTTTCAATCGGATTGTCACAATGTATCTTGATTATGCAGAGTTTCAAGCCAAAAATAAACAAGTGATGAGTATGAAAGATTGGGTGGCAAAACTCGATGCTTTTTTACAGTTCAATGAAAAAGAGGTATTGGATCATAAAGGCAAAATTTCTCATGAAATTGCCATTGCATTGGCTTTGGATGAATATGAAAAATTTAGAGTGGTTCAAGACAAGGAGTATGTGAGCGATTTTGATAGATTGTTTTTAAAAACAGAAAAGAAAGGGTAATTATGCGCGAATTTAACGAAGAACTTATCAATTTTATCGATGCTTCTCCGACACCGTTTCATGCGGTGGCATGGATTAAAAAAGCATTGGAGTGTCGCGGATTTATCGGTCTTGAAGAGGATCAGGTCTGGAATCTCGAAGAGGATAAAGACTACTACGTTACCCGTAACGACTCTTCGATTATCGCGTTTACCTATCCGCCATGTAATGAAAAAGGGTACACCATCGTAGGGGCTCATACCGATTCTCCTCATCTGCGCCTCAAACCCAATCCTCTGACAACCTCCGCAGGGGTAAAACGACTCGGAGTCGAACCCTATGGTGGAGTGCTTCTTAATCCGTGGTTTGATCGTGATTTGGGGTTAGCCGGACGTGTTGTTTATCTCGATGGAGAGGTGCGTAAAGAGGCTCTGATCACTATCGATTATCCTATCGCTTTTATCCCCTCGCTTGCTATCCATCTTGACCGTGAAGCGAACAGTTCCCGCTCTATCAACGCCCAGAGTGACATCGTCCCCATCATCGCGACGGGGGATGTCGATTTCGAAACCTTTATTCTCTCACAGATTCAAGAAGATACTGCCTCTCTTACCCTTTTAGCCCATGAACTCAGTTTCTATGATCTGCAAAAAGGCTCTTTTGTCGGGGTCAACGGGGAATTTATCACCTCGGCACGTTTGGATAATCTCCTCAGCTGTTATGTCGGGATGAATGCTTTGCTCGAAACCTCGTATCCGATGATGTTAGCGTGTATGGATCATGAAGAGGTGGGGAGTGACTCTCATGTCGGGGCAGGGGGGACGTTTGTGGAAGAGACCCTTCGCCGTATCGCAGGTGAAAATTTTACCACATTGATGCGCCGTTCTTTGATGGTATCGTGTGATAATGCCCATGCACAGCATCCCAATTTTCCAACCAAACATGAGTCAGAACACGCTCCAATTTTGAACCAAGGGGTTGCTATCAAGATCAACTCCAATCAACGTTACGCGACTTCCGCTCGAACGCAGGGGCGGTTTGTACAATGTGCCAGAGCGCTGCATATTCCGATTCAAACCTTTATCACCCGCAGTGATATGGGATGTGGCAGTACGATCGGTCCGATCACTGCAACCCGTTTGGGGATTGAGACGATCGATGTGGGGGTTCCGACGCTCGGTATGCACTCTATTCGTGAACTTTCCGGTATCAGTGATGCTTATGGACTCTACCGTATTTTGATGCATGTGGGCGATTTTTAATGTCTGAGGTTATTTCTCCCGCAGAACTTAAATCCCTTATCGATCAAACCTACAAGGTTGAAGAGGAGTATGTCGCCCTTCGCCAATCGTATGATTATCTTCAAAGTACGATTGAGCAGGTGATCGAGTTTCTTCCCAATGCGATTTGGATCGTTGAGACGGACGGGACGATATTTCTACAAAACTCTCAGGCTAAATCTTTGAGCTCCTTGTTTGAAACACTCCGATTCGTGGAAGAGGATTATGAGGTACATTTTGAAGAGCGCTCTTATCTGATTAAATCGGTTCACCACAACGAAAAGCACCTTTTTAGTGCGACCGATATCACCGAACAAAAGCGTAAAGAGAACCTCGCGACCATGGGGCAGATGGCGGCACATCTGAGTCATGAAATCCGCAATCCTGTCGGCTCGATCGCTCTTCTCGCATCGACGTTGATCAAAAGGGTTATCCCTGAAAATCGTCCTATTGTGGAAGAGATTCAAAAATCGCTCTATCGGATCGAACGGATCATCAAAGCGACATTGATGTTCTCCAAAGGGGTGAGCGCTCAGAAAAACAGGCTTCATTGGAATCAAATACGCGAAGCGTTGATGAGTGCTATCGGGTATTACAGTTATGCCAAAAATATTGAGTTTGTATTTCCCCAAGAGGATTTTGAACTTTTTGGGGATTTGGATTTATTAACGATGTTGTTCTCGAATTTCGTGTTTAATGCGATTGATGCAATAGAACTGGACGAAGAGGATGAGGGAAAAATCGAAATACTCCACTCCAAAGTGGGACAGTTTCATCTTTTTGAAGTCTATGACAGCGGAATCGCCATCGAGAACAAGAAGTGGCTTTTTGAAGCGTTTAAAAGTACGAAAGAACGGGGTAATGGTTTGGGACTGGTATTGGCTAAAAATATCGTCGAATCACATGGCGGAGAGATTGGGGTGTGTGAGGGAGAACGTAAAGGGTTCCGCTTTACCCTCTCATTTTAATCCAATGGCTTAGGCTCTCCGAGATAATATCCTTGGAGATAATCCACCCCTAACTCTTTACATTTATCATAGACCGCTTCGGAGTGGACAAATTCGGCTACCGTTTTTAGATTCAGCCGTTTGGAGAATTCGGTAACGGCGGTTAGAATCGTTTGCGCATTGGTATCGGTATCGATGTTACGGATCAATGAACCGTCGATTTTAAGGATATCGACATCAAGCCGTAAAATATGGGCAAAATTGGAATACCCTGTGCCGAAATCATCGATAGCGATGCGACAGCCAAACTCTTTAACTTCGGCGATAAATGAAGAAACTTCCTGATAGTTTTCAATCCCTTCACTCTCTAAAAGTTCAAAAATAAGCCGTTTTGCATGAGCGGTAGAATGGAGCTTGCTTATTAAAAAGTGTTTGGTAGGCTTATCAAAAATATCATCAACAGAGAGATTAATGGAGTAGCGGTGAGGAGTCGTTTCGAGCATCTTAAAGACTTCATCAATGACGAACTGTGAAATAAGCGGGTAGAGACGCGATTGCTTCGCAGCCGGGAGAAAATAGCCCGGAGCAATGGTTGAACCATTGGTATCGATCATACGGATGAGCGCTTCATACTCGACCAATTCTCCGGTTTTAGAGTCAAGAATTGGTTGATAATAGAGAACAAACCGTTTCTCTTCGATTGCCTCTTTGACTTTTTTGCTCCATAAAATATTGTTTTGGTACTCTTGTTTGATTTGCATTGTCTCATCGTAGAGCAAGTAGCTAAGGTGTCGTTTTTTAGCGGCTTTTAACGCCATATCGGCATTGGTGAGGAGATTGGTTGAATTGGTTATTCGATTGCGCAGAGCGATATCCATCCCCATCGTTAGGGTGACATAGATACTGGCTCCATGAATATTGTAGTACTTGGATTCCAGATGATGGATGATGGTGAGGCGTGACGCTTCAAGCTGGGTTGAGTCCATCGGTTCAATGAGGGCGATTGCATACTCATCTGAGGGCATCTTGTAGAGCTTCATTGGAAGATTTTGAATCGCTTCTTGGATAGAGTGTGTGAGTGCTAGAATCGTCTCATCTCCGATGGCATGACCGTAAAAATCGTTGATCTCTTTGAAATTATCGATATTTAAAAGGATAAGGGCATAAAAGCGGCTGGAATGGATATCGCGGATGAGTGCATTTCGATTAGGGAGAGAGGTGAGATGATCACTATGAAGCTGATGGGATAGTTTTTGATTCAGTTCTCGGGTAACTTGAGCATCACGATCGATTCGGCGGATGAAGATTTGAAAACCGTAATGTAAGACGATCCCGATAACCGCTAACAATACAAAGCTGATTATGAGTAGATTTCGAAGTTCTCTTTCATATTCACGGACATCTGCTGTAATGTCAAATGCGCAGGTCATCATGGCTATGACTTCATTTTTATAGTTGGTTAGAGAACGTGAAGCGATCACATACTCATGAATATCGATAGTATAGCGATTGCTTTGCTCAAAGTTGAAATTGGAAGGAAGATGATCGAAAAGGGTGTCATTTGAAGAGACAAGTGAATAACTGTGATAGGTAATATGGTTTGCATCGGGTAAAAGATTTTTAAGTTTTTTGGTATCAAAAGCTATGGCACTTTTTATCCCTGAATGGGCATCCAGACGTTTTTGAACGCGGTCGATTTTAGCAACGGTTTGGATGATACCGATAAATGTCTTACCTTTAAAAATCGGGACAATGGTTACAACGGAAACATCGTAGATAGTCACATCTAAAGTAGTAACCCTTTGCCGGGTGTTAATGGCATGGGCCAACACAGGCCGTTTGTGTAAAATGTTATCCCCGTATTTCTTTGGCTCTTGAAGGCGGAGAAAATGAGCACCGTCAGCCCCGACAAATCCGCTCATATCCACTTCGCCACGTCCCTTGGCTTCATTAAAATAGGGGAGGGAAAGCTGATAAAGCTTTTCACGATCTCTTGCAGCAAACGCATCGACAATCTCTCGGTTTCCGGCAAGTTTGCACGCTAATTCGTTGAGCCCTTTTTGGGTATCGAGCATTGCCAAATCATACGAGTTACGGAGTAGGGCACGGTGTGCGGAGGTTTTTTCTTCGAGTACTTTTTTCTTATCTTGGACAATTGTGACAATAAAAACGATAATGAGCAATACTACAATACTCATAGCATAGAGTATTGCGCGTTGTTTCGTTTGTGTCACAATCATAACCTTTTCTTTACCTGTTCATTATCATTATAACATAGGAAAAAGCCTCTTGTGACGAAAAAAATCGTAAATGGCTAAGCAATCTAATTTTTTGGGAAAAGAACAGAGCCTAAACGGACCATAGTGGAACCGCATTCGACAGCCATTTCAAAATCACCGCTCATTCCCATAGAACAAATGCTAGCTTGCGGAAGGGTTTCAAAAATACGGCGGGTTGTTTCAAAACTTTTACGGACAATAGCCGGATCTTCCACGTGTGCTCCGATAGACATGAGCCCTTGTAGCTGTAATCTTGGGCACTCTTGCATGATTTGAGCGTATTTTTCATTGATCTCTTCGGGGGTAAACCCACTTTTGGACTCTTCATAGGCCGAATTGATCTGGACTAAAGCACGGAGTGTCATATTCTCCCGTTCTAAACGCTCATCAAGGGCATGTGCCAGTTCTATCGAATCGATGGAATGGAGCAGGTGAGGGCGTACACTTAGAAGATGGTTGATCTTGTTTTTTTGCAACGTTCCGATGAAATGCCATTCGATGGGGAGTTCATTCAATGCTTCGCTTTTAGTCACGAGGTCTTGTACTTTATTTTCTCCAAAAGCTCTTTGCCCGATAGCATAGAGACTACGGATCGCCTCCGCATCGACGTATTTGCTGGCGGCAACAATTTTGACAATGTGATGATCGTTTACCCGTAAACGGGCTTTTTCAACACGCTCGATAATGCGGTCAAATGAGAGTTTTTGCTCCAAAGTTGTCATTGCATTAACCTCGTAATATCGTTATAGAGCCCCAAACTCATGAGTCCGAGCAGTATAACCCATCCTCCGATTGTGAGTTGGGTAATAACTGCTTCACTCGGAGCTTTACGGCGGATCATTTCGTAGAGATTAAACATGATATGCCCACCATCGAGTGCGGGGATAGGGAGGAGATTGAGGACTCCGAGATTGACGGAAATCAAAGCGGCAAAGAAACAGAGACTCATCCATCCGTACGCCGTTGCGTCGGCGGTGATTTGAACGATACTGACAACTCCTCCGACCTCTTTAGCCGGGACAACTCCCGTGAGGAGTTTTTGGACGCTTTGAAAAATGAGAAAGGAAGTCTCATACGTTTGTTTGGATGCGTAAGAGAGCGTTTCGGTGAAACTCAGATCGAGCGTATGGGTGACACCTGCGGGGGCGATACCAACCATACGTTGCTGGATTTTTTCTTTGAAAAGATTGGTTGTCTCGCTAATACGAGGAGTGAGAGTGATAAAGTGGCGGCTATCGTTGCGATCGATCACCAATGTCATTGTACCCTGAGAGGTTTTGATCGATTCAGAGAGCTCATCCCATGCACTAATAGCATCACCATTAATTGAAAGTACTTTGTCCCCGTTTAGCAAACCGGCTTCCTGTGCAGGCGAATCTTTAACAATTTTACCAATGACAGGAGAGAGCGCTTGAGGACCACCTAACGCGATGGCATAAAAAAAGACCCAGGCTAAGGCAAAGTTTGCCAGAGGCCCTGCGAGTAGGATTATGATCCGTTGCCACGGTTTTTTAGTAGTGTAGCTGTCATTATCACTGCTGATGGCAGTGGGATCGGAATCATCTTGCCCTTTCATCTTGACATAACCGCCTAAGGGTATTGCGGAGATTTGCCATTGCGTTCCGATCCATTGAAAGGAGAAGAGTTTTTTACCGAAACCGATGCTGAAGACTTCGACGTAGACACCGAAAAAACGGGCGGCACTGTAATGCCCGAGTTCATGGAAAAAAATGAGGGCAGAGAGGACGAGAAGAGCTACTAACCAAGACATATTAGAGTTTTCCTTTATAGGCTTTAGCAAATCCGACGAGGTATTCAGCTCCCGAATAGATCGTAAGTGTGACCGCTATCCAGAGTAAAACATTCGCAAAAGGCCAATGCATGAGTAAAAATCCGATCGCGATCATCTGAGCGACAGTTTTGACTTTACCCGCCATCGATGCGCTGACATCGATTCCCTCAGAGACAGAGAGGGTACGAAGCCCGGTGATAAACAGCTCACGAACGATGATGATGTAGATCGCCCACGCCGATGCCGCTCCACTCATCATCAGTCCTAAAAACGCGGCGAGGGTGAGCATCTTATCGGCGAGTGGATCGAGAATTTGACCGACAATGGTGATCTGATCGAGTTCACGTGCGACATAACCGTCGAAAAAATCGGTTACCGACGCGATGACAAATAAGAATGAAGCGATGTAGTAGCTCCAACTGATATGCCATCCCATGTCGGTGAACATTTGGGGATTGAGGATGATCCAAAACATCACCGGAGCGATGAGAAGGCGGATAAATGCTAAGATATTGGGGATATTAATCATCTAAACGTGGTGCCGCCATCAACGATAATCGTTTGTCCGGTGATCCAGCTCGCTTCTTCGGTGCAGAGGAAATAAACCGCTCCCGCGATGTCGTTCGGGCTGCCCATACGATTCAGAGCTGAGCGTTTGATGGTTTCGGCTTTGACCTCTTCGTAGTTAGTGAACGCTTTTAACGCATCGGTATCGATCGGTCCGCCGGATACGGCATTGACACGGATGTTCATCTCTCCGAGCTCTACGGCCGCGTAACGGCTCATCGCTTCGACCGCTGCCTTATTGGTTCCGTGACCGGCATAGTTTTCAATGTAGATTAGGTTTCCGGTACTTGACATCGTAACGACGGCACCGCCACCCACTTTTTCCATCCGTTTTGCCGCTTCTTGGGTTCCGACGACAAATGCGTTGACGGTTGCGGTGTAGATATTGTTCAAACCGCGTGGTTTGAGACGCATAAACTTACCGTATCCGCCGACAACCGGACGGCCGTAGATCATTGCGTTACTAACAAAAAAGTCAACACGGTCGAAATCGGCATCAATTGCTTCAAAAAGAGGCTTAAACTCATCGGTCTCCAAGATATTGAGAGGATAAGCGCGAGCTTTAATGGCGTATTTACTCTCCCAATCTTGGGCTAAAATAGCGGCTGTTTCACCGTTAGAGTTGTAGGTAAATGCGATGTTAACACCCTGTTGTGCAAATTTTTCAGCGATGGCTTGTCCGATCCCTTTGGTTGCTCCCGTAATTACGAGTGTTTTGCCCTTCATATTTGACATTCTTTATGCTCCTGCAATAGTATAATTTTTCATAACGTTTTCAAGCTGTTTTAGATTGGCGCTGCTTGGTGCGACGAGAGGGAGGCGATACTCTAACGTATCGATTAGCCCAGCAACGTACATTGCAGCTTTGATCATCACCGGATTGGACTCTAAAAAGAGGGCTTTGTTGATCGGGAATAATGCATCATTGAGTGCTTTAGCTCCACCCAAATCCCCCGAAAGGGCTTTGGCTACAAGCTGGCTTTTTAGATCAGGAAGAAGGTTAGAGGTGACCGAAGTGATCCCCGCTCCTCCACAAGCTAAAATAGCGTAATCGATAGCATCATCTCCGCTGAAGACTTTAAGCTCAGGTCGGCGGGAGAGGAGCTCGATGGTACGCTCAATACTTCCCGTTGCCTCTTTGATTCCGTAAATATTTTTCACATCATCAAAAAGACGGATAACGGTATCGGCGCTGATGTCCACGACGGTGCGTCCCGGAACGTTATAGAGCATAAACGGCAATTCCGGTACCGATTCGGCGATAGCTTTATAGTGCTGATAGAGACCCTCTTGGGAAGGTTTGTTGTAGTACGGTGCGACGGAGAATATTGCATCGACACCACATTTTTGTGCCGTTAATGCCGCTTCGATTGCTTCGGCGGTGGAGTTGCTCCCCGCACCTGCGAGGACTTTGGTCTTGGTCCCTTTGCAGATGCTTACGGCAATCTCCATGCAGATACGGTCTTCATCGTAACTCAGCGTTGCACTCTCTCCCGTTGTCCCTACCGGACAAACCGCATTAATCCCATTTTTGATTTGTCTTCGGATTAGATCAGCGTATTTTTGCTCATCGAGTTTTCCGTTTTTAAAAGGGGTTATCAAGGCTGTCGTTGAGCCTGTTACTAGATTCATTTTTGTCCTTTTCGTAGGATTAGCGTTGTCGATTTTTCAGAGGTAAGGTATTGTTGTGCAACTTTTTGGATCTCTTCAGGGTTTAATGCCTCAATCGCAGCCTCATAATGCATCAATGGAGCAATATCACCGCGAGCGAGGTAGCTTCCGAATAACTCAGCAACCGATGTTGAACTCTCTAAAGAGTAGATAAAATCGGCTTTGGTATTGATTTTGACTTTGTCAAGTTCTGCTTTTTCCACCGGTTTTTTTTGAAGCCCACGGATAACATTCCAAATCTCTTTTTCAACCTCTTCCGCTTTGATTCCATTATTACAAACGGCGAGAAATAAAAAGACGCCCGGATCACTATTTTCCATGTTGTAAGCGTAAATTTGATTGACAAGACGTTTTTCATCGACCAATACACGGTTCAGGCGTGAGCTTTTGCCCGAACTGAGCATTTCGCTGAGTGCTGAGAGTTTCGGTTGATCGGCGTGTTGAAAATTCGGGATAGGAAAGCTGATAGCCAGCATCTCCACTTCGCTCTCTTTGTGTATCTCTACGCGGCGTGCACCGTCTTGTTCCGGCTCAATAATTTTTTTCTCTGGGATATCAACGGTATTGTTGAGCGTACCAAACTGTTTTTGTACCTCTTCAAAAACACGAGCGGGTTTAATATCGCCTGTTACGATCAAAATGGCATTGCGCGGTTGATAGTAGGTTTTGTGAAAAGAGCGAATATCCTCTAACGTCCAGGTTTGAATATCATTCATAAAACCGATCGGCGTCCAATGGTAGGGGTGATAAACATAGGCACTGTTAAAGAGACGGAAATAGAGATAACCCATTGGATTGTTATCGGTTCTCCAACGGCGCTCTTCCGCAACAACGTTGCGCTCTGGCTGGAATTCTTCATCTTTAAGATTAAGATTTTGCATCAATTCTGAAAACAGAGAAAGAGATTTAGGAAGATTCTCACTGCTTGATTTGATGTAATAATGAGTGAAATCAAATCCGGTTGATGCGTTGTTCATCCCTCCGACACTTTTGACCTCTTCGTCAAACTCACCCGCTTTGAGGTTTTTGGTCGATTTGAAATTCATGTGTTCAAGCATATGGGCAATGCCGCTTTTACCCATTACTTCATTGCGGCTTCCCACCTGATAAAAAATATCGGTTGAGATAACCTGTGAACCGTTATCCATCGGGATGGCAACGACTTGCAATCCATTGGAGAGGGTTTTGGTTTCATACTGAGGAAGTGAAGAGGCCATGAGGGTTCCTAGAGACAAAATTGTTGCAATGAAGATTTTCATTGCCGATCTGCGCCGATTGCTTCAGTGATCGAGGTAAAACCATCCGATGCTAAAAGATCGATCAACCCGCTGTTGATCTCTTCAATTACTTCAGGCCCTTTGAAAATCAATGAGGTATAGATTTGGACGAGTGAGGCACCTGCTCGAATACGGCGATAAGCCTCTTCCGGAGTACTAATGCCCCCAACGCTGATCAGCGTTGTTTTACCGTAAAGCTCACGTGCAATTGCGTCAAAAATATAGAAGCTGCGTTCACGTAATACTTCACCGCTGAGGCCCCCTATATCTTCGGGTTCGGAGACGAGGGAATAATCGATGGTCGTATTGGTCGCGATGATCCCATCGGCTCCGCTTTCCACCGCGTGGACACAAAGGGCAACCGCCTGATCTTCGCTCATATCGGGGGCAATTTTGAGCAATATCGGTTTATCGGTAAGCGCTTTGGCTTCACTGAAAAGCTGAGCGATAAATGCTTCGTTTTGAAGATCACGTAACCCCGGAGTATTCGGAGAAGAGATATTGATAACCATATAGTCCGCATACTCGTGGAGCGCTTTGATGAGGGTGGTATAGTCTTTGATCGCTTTATCATCGGGGGTGATTTTGTTTTTACCGATGTTGACACCGATAGGGGTGCTGAAGGGATAGATGTTTTTGAGTCGATGAGAAATACGGAAGAGTCCGTCATTGTTAAATCCCATTGCATTTTGGAGGCTTTCTTCTTCAATATGTCTCCACAAACGGGGGCGTGGATTCCCCTCTTGCGGTTTTGGGGTAAGGGTTCCGATCTCAGTGAAACCGAATCCCATCGACATGACACCGTGAAACATCGTCGCATTTTTGTCAAATCCTGCAGCAAGACCCACAGGGTTTAGGAAAGTGCGTCCGAAAAGCTCTTGGGTGAGAGAAGGGTGACTTACAAAGTGTTTTGCCATCCAGCCGTTAAAGAGAGGGGGACAATAGCTTGCAGATGATAAGAGTCCGGCCGCAAGGGTATGAGCGCTTTCGGGTTGAAGTTTAAAAAGCCAGGGTTTTAAAGATTCGTAATCAAACATACCATCCGCCTCATCGTGATTAAAGTTGCCGCGATTATACTCAAAAAAGGATTAATAGGGGATTATTCTCCCAGTATTCCCGCAAGACGACGGTAGCTTTCGGAGGTTTCGAGAAGCTCATTGTGAGTTCCGCGAGCGATAATTTGCCCCTCTTCGAAATACAAAATAACATCGGCATGCTCAATCGTGCTGAGTCGATGGGCGATGATCAGGGTTATCTTATCCTGCGCATAAGCGTTTAGCGCCCCTTGGATACGTTTTTCACTTTCGTTGTCCAGAGCACTGGTCGCTTCATCCAAAATGAGGAGAGATGCGTGTTTGTAGATCGCACGGGCGATGGCGATACGTTGACGTTGACCGCCGGAGAGGTTGGCACCGAACTCTTGCATTACGGTGTAGATCCCCTCGCTCAGTGCGGAAGTAAACTCGAGAGCATCGGCTTTTCGGAGGGCGTCTTTTACTCTTGCTTCATCAATTTCACTGCCGTAAGCGACATTAGCCGCTAAAGTATCTTGGAGGATATAAACTCGTTGTGATACGGCGGCAATTTGGTTACGCAGAGAATTTTGGGTGTACGATTTTAGATTCTGATGATTGAGTGAAATAGCCCCCTCGGTGGGATCATAAAAACGCAATAAAAGATTGATGAGAGAGCTTTTCCCTCCGCCGCTTTGTCCGACAAGGGCGACTGTTTGACCTCGATCTATCGTAAGGTCGATATGCGAAAGGGCTGTTTTTTCCCCGAAGTTAAGGCTAACATTGTTAAATTGAAGATAATTAATCGGCTCATCCAGTGTGATGGAACCATCCTTGATCTCATTTTCGATATCAAAAACATGAAATACCCGTTCACTGGCCGCTTGGGCATCTTGGATGCGGCTGTAAATTGCACTGACACGGCGAAGAGGTTGAAAAACCAATCCGATAGCCGTTAAAAATGCGGTAAATTCTCCGACGCTCATGGCACCGGAGTAAACTTGTTGTCCTCCGATGAAGATTACGGCAGCCAGACCGATTGCAGCGATGATTTCCATCAATGGAGAGACCAATTCACTGGTATAGGTGGTTTTCATATTGAGTTTGAAAAAGTGCTCATTTTCATTTTTGAATCGTGTCACTTCATAGTTTTCGGTCGCATTGGCTTTGATAATTTCACTGTTGTTAAATACTTCGGTTAATCGAGTCATCAAATCAGCATTTTTCTCCTGAGAGCGATGAGAGAGGCGTTTAAGTCGGCGGGTGATTTTCAGGAGAGGAAATATAATTACGGGCATCACAAACAATGCCCAAAAAGCGAGTGTTGCATTGAGGTAAATGACATAACCGATCAGTGCAATAACGGTGAGGCTTTCGCGGATGAGTTCGGGCATCATCGTCGAGACGAAATACTGAATACGTGCAATATCGTTGGTGATACGAGAGATAAGTTCTCCGCTGCGATTGGTATAGAGAAATTGCATATCCATATGGACAATTTTGTCCAGAAGATTCTCGCGTAAACGAGAGACAATATGCATTCCGATATAGGTATTGTAAACCGATTGAAGATAGCGTCCGATGGATTTGATAATGTAAATCCCTACCAGCAGGGTAGGAATAATATAGAGCATATTTTCTTCTTTTTTGATGAACATATTATCCATCAACGGCTGCATAATATGCGCCGTTCCTGCTGTGGCGGTAACGGTGAGAAGTATTCCGATAAGAACCATCGCGTATTGAAATTTATACCCTTTTATATAGGGCCAGTATCGTTGATAGATTTCGCTGAATTTCAATCCCGTATCTCCCAAAAAGTTCCGTTCGCGGTATCCATGATTGAGATTCCCATTGCACTGAGTTCATCACGGACAGCGTCGGAAGTGGCAAAATCTTTGGCTTTTTTGGCTTCGGAGCGTTTTTCTACCAAATCATCAATTTTCGCTTTGCTAGCATCATCCAATCCGAATTGGAAATATTTGAACGGATTTTGCCCCCCGAATCCTAACACCGTTTCTATGGTGGATAAAGATGAGAGGAGATTTTGACGAAACGCTTTATCTTTTGGATTTGCGTCGAGTGTTTCATTGGCAGAGGTGATGAGCTCATCGATGAGGGCATAGCCTTGTGAAACATTGAGATCGTCTCCCAGCACTTTGAGGAGGGAGGTTTTAAATTCGGTGTCGATACTCTCGGCGGTGAGTCCGAAAAGCCGTTTTTTGAGGCGGTAGAGTTTATCGAGCCGTTTTTTAGAGGCGATCAAATCCTCTTCGTTAAAGTTAAAATCCCCACGGTAATGGGTGCTGAGGAGATAAAAACGGAGAACCTCTCCATCGTAGCTTTTGAGGGCGTCTTTGAGGAAAAAACTGTTTCCCAAACTCTTCGACATTTTTTCGCCGTCGATGGTGACAAAGCCGTTGTGCATCCAGTAACGTGCGAGTTCATGATTTGTCGCACATCGGGTCTGTGCCGCTTCATTTTCATGGTGGGGAAAGAGGAGGTCGGCTCCACCGCCGTGGATATCGATTGCATATTTTCCCTCGCCTTGGCGGACGTAGCGCTCAATCATTGCCGAACACTCCAAATGCCATCCCGGACGTCCTCGTCCGAATGGGGAATCAAACGCAACACCCTCATCATGAACCGCTTTCCAAAGGGCAAAATCGGCTTCATTGCGTTTCTCAGATACTTTTTCGACACGGCTGACATTTTCATTGCTTTGGCGATTGGAGAGGCTAAGGTACCCTTTATCGCTTGCGGTGTCGAAATAGATATCGCCGTTGCTGATCGAATAGGCGTGCTTTTTTTCCAAAAGTTTTTGGATCATTTCAACCATAGCGTCGATCGATTCGGTCGCTTTGGGTTCCAGTGTCGGAGGTCGTACTCCGATGGCACTCATATCACGGCGGTATGCAGCCGTATAGCGTTCAGCAATCTCGGTGGTGCTGATCCCTAATTCCCGCGCTTTGTTGATGATTTTATCGTCGATATCGGTGATGTTGCGGGCAAAGAGGACGTCATACCCCTCGGCTTCCAAAACACGGAGAAGGAGATCGAACACCAACGCACTTTTGGCATGTCCCAAATGGGCATCGTCATAGACGGTGGGTCCGCAGACGTAGAGGGAGACTTTCCCTTCGATCAGAGGTTCAAATGGTAGTTTGGTTTTTTGTACGCTGTCGTAAATGGTCATAGTATTCCTAATAAATTATCGTATCAAGTGTATCAAAAATTGATTTAAAGTAGTAAACGCCACACCAAATCCGAGCGTTCCCAGGATAAAATAGAGGCTAAAACGGGTTTTGAGAAGATCAAAAAAGATCTTCCAACCCACCTCTTTGATGGTGAGGATAAACTGTACCGCTCCGCCGATACTCCCCGCAAGTGCCAAACCTGCCGCCCCCATCGATTGCATCAGGATTACGGAGAAAATGAGATTGATAACGAGTGAAATGATAGCGATTTTAGCCGCTTTGAGATGTTTGTGCTGTGCATAGAGGTACATCGAGAAGAGCTTTGCCAGTCCGAAAGGGATCAGCCCCACCATGTACATCATCAATACATCGGCGGTATTGCGGGTGTCTTGAGCGGTAAATGCCCCTCTCTCAAACAACAACCAAATGATCGGTTCGGATAAGAGTATTCCTCCAAGTACGGATACCCCCAACAGTGCGCTAAGAAGCCAAAATGATTTAAAGAGATTTTTATAGGCAAGGGCATCATTGCCGTTATTGATCGCTTTAGCGATGGTGGGGAAAAGGGCAGTGGTAATCGCCAGCGCGATAATGGCAAAGGGGAGCTGAAAAATACGGTTGGCGTAAAAGAGATACGACACCGAACCCGCCGCCAAAAACGACGCGAGCGACGTATCGATAAACGAGGCGATTTGGGCGGTAGAGTTTCCGATAACGGAGGGGATAAAGAGGGATTTAAATTTGGATTCTTCGACTTTGACATCTTTGGTGTGGCGGTATTTCCATCCGCCGACGAGGATTTTCATCAGCCCCTGCTGACGGATAGCATAAAGGTGGGTAGCCACTTGAAGCAATCCCCCGATAAGAATCGAAAAACTGAGGGCATAGACGATTGTCTGCGGATCGGAGTTGGTAAAGAGGATCAGGGCGACGATCATCGCAATATTGAGCCAAACGGTTGAAAATGCGGTGGTGAAAAAATGCTCTTTATGTTGTAGTAGTGTCCCTAAAAACGTGACGATAAAGATTAAATCCAAGTACCAAAAGTTGATCGCCGTTAAGGGTGCAGTTTTGGAGATAAGGTCGTGTCCCCAGTCCCACGCCAGCATTTTGGTAAAAAATCCGGGAAAGAGGGTGACGAGAAAGGAGAGGGCGACGATAAACACCATAAATCGGATGAAAATAGCGACGGCAAAGACACTTTTTTGGTTTGAAGCGATGTAGGAGGGCATAAAACTTTGGGTAAAAGAGCCCTCTGCGAAGATGCGGCGGAAAAGGTTGGGGAATTTAAACGCCATTAAAAAGATATCACTCCATACGTTCGCACCCAACACGGACGTCATTAAAATATCGCGCCCCAAGCCCGTTACACGGGAGATGAGGATACCAAACGAATTGGAGAATATCGATTTAAACATAGTTTATATCAAGCCCTGAAATAAATTTTACGCAATTTTAACCGATATGTGATTAAAATAGGGGCAATTATAAAGGATACCTAATGGGGCTGTTGAGCAAAGAGGATGAGAAAGAAGCGATAACAACGCAGATTAGGCCTATTGTTGTTCGTACTTCCAATGTTGCCAAAGAATTATTACAAGCTGCCGCAAATTTTAAAGTATCTGTTCACACGCTTGATTTTAATCTTCTTGATACCCAAACGTTCAGCCGAACCATTGTTAACGGTCCTTCCGATGACTGGGTTGAGCTCTCTTCGGACGAAGCAAGAGATTTAACAGAGGATCTTTTATTAAATCCTAAATTTGAACTCAAACAGATTTATGAAATCGAAATTTTTCTGATTAGCAAACCTTCACTGCTGGATACGATTGATATTTCCATCGGTGGAAATACGACATTGTGTAAAATTTATTTAACCATAAAAGCGGGGAGTGACGCCGTATACTACGATCAATTCCAACAAGACTTTCTCCACCTGGTCAATAAGAAAAAACTTCGGGCCAATATGATGATCAATCTTTTTGACTCGATGATGCTTTCAAATCTTGAGGCACTTTTAGCGAAAATCCGTGTTTTGGGCGAATACCGTTTTGAAGAACAGGAACGTTATCTGATAGCCCAAGGACATGAGCCGATTGAAACGATCAACGACAAGCTGATTCTCCATTTTGAAGCCAAACGAAAAAAACAGGAAGAACATGACCGGATTGACTATTCAAAACGGGGCTTTGTGATCAGTGTGGTCAAAGATGAACTGTTGATAGAGTACGTTAAGGCACGTAAGGGTGAAAACGGGCGAAATTGTCGTGGGGAATTTATTGTTCCTAAAGAACCGATTATTAAATTTGAGCCAACCTTCGGTACAGGTGAAAAGATCGCAGTGATCGATACTCAAAATTCGATTGAATACCGAGCGGCTGCTGGGGGGTACGTCACTTTTGAGGGGGGTATTTACGATATCAAAACCGAAGTGGACGTTAAAGAGATCAGTTTTAGAACGACAGGATCGATCGATACACAGCTCGATGCCGATGTCTCCATCAATGTAAGTGAAAAAGATTCGATGAAAGATGCTATCGGTATGGGGATGGAAGTGACGGTTAATGTCATCAATATCGATGGAAATATCGGTTCTAATGCGAAAGTTACCGCCAAAAAAGCAACCGTAGAGGGGCAAGTCCATCAGAGTGCCACGATCACTGCCGATGAACTAAGTATCAATATTCACAAAGGGACGGCGTACGGTAAAACGGTCAATATCACTCGACTTGAACACGGTATCGTTGACGCAGAAACGGTCTTTATTCGTCAAGCAACGGGTGGAAAAATCCGTGCGCGTGAGATTACGATTGAACTTTTGGGTTCCCACGTCAAAATGACGGCATCGAATAAAATCGAGATCAAAGCTTTGCAGGGGGGAGAAAACCAATTTATCATCGATCCTCTGCTGAATGAATCGATTGATAACCTCTCAGAACAATCCAAAAAAATGGAACTGGCAAAAAAATCGATTAAAGATATTAAACGAGAGCTTGCCGGATACGAGCAAACATGGCGTGAAAATACTCCGGCGATGGAGGAGCTTAAACACAAATTGGTTCACTATAAACAAAACGGTATTAAAATGCCGAGCGCTTTTGTCGAAAAGTACCAACAGCATCAGCAGTTTAAAGGAAAAATGGACGAACTCCGTAGTGAATTAAAAACAAAAGAAGATCAGTATGCGTGGCTGAGTGAAAAACATACGGCACTCCAAAGCGGAATATTCGATGCTCGGATTATCAACCATGATCGTTGGAAAAATCATAATGAGATTATTTTTAAACTGATTGATCCCCCTATTGAAGTGATGTACGTTCCAAGTCACAATTCGGATGAGACGATACTGGGATTGCATGAGGATGAAGATGGAGAATTTACCATTAAGGTGTTATCGTCATGATCGTCGGATTAGAAGGAATTATTGATTACAAAGAGCCCTCATCGGTTCATCTCAATGTCAACAGTGTCATTTATGAGGTTTTTATCTCATTGCATACCTATAGCACGATCGGCTCTTCAAAAACACGATTGCATATTCATCATGTCATCCGTGAAGACGCTCAACAGCTCTATGGATTTGCCGAAAAAAGTGAAAAAATCCTCTTCGAGGGGATGCTAAAAATCAATGGAATCGGGCCAAAAGCAGCGTTAGCAATCTGCAGCACCTTTACGCCGGAGCAGTTTGCGGGTATTATTTCATCTAAAGATGTGAATGCGTTGAAAAAAGTTCCGGGGATCGGGCCTAAAAGTGCAGCACGGATTATGGTTGAATTAGCCGGTTTCGATGCCGTTCTTCTAAATACGGCTCCATCGGTAAATTCTGCTACAACGGAAGCCATGATGGCGTTAGAGTCACTTGGATTCAAAAAAGAGCAGATTGCCAAGGCTTTAAGTCAGTCACATGCAACGGACACACCGACGTTAGTCAAAGAAGCGTTAAAACAACTCCAAAAACTCTAAAAGGATACACATTGAAATTAGCCATTTTATTCGGCGGAGCAAGTTATGAACATGAAATCAGCATTGTAAGTGCGATTACGGTAAAAGAAAAATTAGAGAAGCGTTTTGAACTCAGTTTTATTTTTTGTGATCAAGATCATAAATTTTATCTTATTGACGGCGCAAAAATGAAAGCGATCACCTTCTCACGCGGTGAACATCGCAAGATGCCACAAATTTTCCTCACCAACGGCGGGTTTGAACAGCGCGGAATGTTCGGAAGCAAAAAACATGAGATGCCTATCCTCAACCTGATCCACGGCGGCGACGGTGAAGACGGCTCTATCGCCTCATTGATGGACTTTTTTCATATCCCTTTCATCGGTCCTCGCAAAGAGGCGTCCATGCTCAGTTTTGACAAACATTATACTAAGTGGTTCGCCGCTTCACTCGGTGTCAAAACATTGCCGTATGAGGTCCTTCATAAAGAGGATAAAAGAGTTATTACCACTGAGTATCCGTTTATCGTTAAACCTGCCCGTTTGGGAAGCTCAATTGGGGTGAGTATCGTTCGTGAAGCATCAGAACTCGATTACGCGCTTGATGTGGCGTTTGAATTTGATAATGTCCTTTTGATCGAGCCGTTTATTTCGGGTGTTAAAGAGTACAATCTTGCCGGTTTCAGCGCACGCGGAGAGATTACCTACTCGATCGTTGAAGAGCCTCAAAAAGCTGAGTTCCTAGACTTTGAGAAAAAATACCTCGATTTTTCCCGCTCAGGAAACGTTGCCGAAGCAGCGGTAAGTGATACGTTGGTTCAGCAATTGCGTGATGCATTTAAAACGATTTACCTGCCGTTATTCGAAGGAGCTCTTATCCGATGCGATTTCTTTGAGATCGAGGGTGAAGTTTATCTTAACGAAGTGAACCCGATCCCGGGGTCAATGGCAAATTATCTCTTTGAAGATTTTAGCAGCTCTATCCACAAACTGCTTGGATCATTGCCGGATAAAAAAGCGATTCGGGTCAATTACGATTATATCCATTCTATTTCTCAAGCCAAAGGGAAATAAGCGTGGCAGTTAAGAGCGTTCAATACAAACAGCATACGTTTTCCATCAGCTATGAGATCCTCAATCCGAGTGCCCATTACGATATTATTTTTCTGCACGGATGGGGTTCTCATAAAAATCTGATGAAACACGCTTTCGGTGCTCATCTCAAGCAGTTTCGCCATATTTACATCGATATGCCCGGTTTTGGAAACTCAACGTGCAATATGTCCTTGACTACTGAAGATTATGCAACGATTCTGGAATCTTTTATTTCGTTAATCGAAGCGGATAAAATGATTATTTTAGGTCACTCTTTCGGCGGTAAAGTGGCTACACTTTTGAACCCGGAATATTTAGTATTGGTCGGTTCTGCGGGGATACTTGTCCCTAAACCGTTCAAAATTCGGGCGAAAATTGCCCTCTTCAAACTGCTGAAACTGACTGGTCTTACACAGCTACGCCGCTTTTTCGTTGCCCCTGATGCGCAAGGATTATCGCAACCGATGTATGAGACGTTTAAAAGCGTTGTGAACGAAGATTTCAGCGAAAAATTTCGTGCTTACAAAGGGAAAGCTTTGCTTTGTTTCGGACATCAGGATACGGCAACACCGATGTGGACAGCGCATAAAATTGCCGAGTTAATCTCCGATTCAAAAGTGGTTGAGTTTGACGGGGATCACTACTTCTTTTTGGAACAAGGTGCTACCGTTGCCAAGGAGATCGAAAAAATCGTTTTAAAAAGTTTAGAGCACTAAGGAGAGAGTATGGAATTGACACAAATGGTCCCGTTTATCGCTAATATCATTTTTGTAATGGCATTGGGTTGGTATCTCATTACCAACTTACAATGGTACGATTATCGGATTGAGCGGGTGGTATTGCGTCACCATAAAAGTTCTTGGCATTTTATCTATTTTATTGTCCCTTTTATCCTCTATTATATGGCAGGAGAATACTCTCTCTACGTTGTTTTAGCGTATCTTCCCCTCCTTGGTGTGTGGATTAAACGTCTTGATAAAAAACTGATTTTGACATGGCGTGTCAAACGATTTCTCATCCTTTTGGGCTCGATAGCGGTTTTATTGAATCTTCTTATCATGTTCAAAGGATACTCAAGCAGTTACAGTGTTATTTTTCCGCTTCTTTTGACCTATCTCCTTTCATGGGGAGTTGAGAAGTTTTTATTTTTGGCCTATAAGCGTGAAGCATCGCGTAAAATTGCTTCGATGTCTGATTTAACCATTATCTGCGTTACCGGAAGCTACGGTAAGACTTCGATGAAAAACTTTATTGCTCAGGTGTTGGGTCAAAAATTTAATGTCTATGCAACCCCGCGTAGTGTTAATACGCTCGGCGGTATCATTCGTGATGTTAACGAATCGCTCCCGTCCAATACCCAAGTCTATATTTGTGAAGCGGGAGCGCGTGAGATCGGCGATATCTATGCCATTGCACAGCTTCTTAATCCTCAGATTGTTGTCGTGGGGAAAGTGGGGCCTCAACATTTGGAGTATTTTAAAACGTTGGAGCGTATTCAGCGTACCAAACTTGAAATTATTCAGTCAAACCGTCTCAAACGGGCCTTTATCCACACCTCGGTGACGGATGAGCCGCATGAAAAGGTCACCTTTTTCGGGGATGACATCCATAATCTTGAGGCAACCTTGGAGGGGATTGATTTTGATGTGAGCGTAGAGGGCGAGGAGCGACATTTCCATACCTCGGTTCTTGGCGGATTTCAGACGATCAACATCAATGCGGCAATTTTGATTGCGCAGGAGATGGGGATGAACTCGGATGAAATTGTCTCAGCCGTTGAAAAACTCAAAAGTGTCGAACACCGTCTTGAGCGGATCGATGCGGGGGGTAAAATCATTCTTGATGACGGTTACAACGGCAATATTGACGGAATGTTGGAAGGGGTGCGCCTCTGCTCGCTGCATAATGGGCGCAAAGTAATCGTGACACCGGGATTGGTTGAGAGCACCGAAGAGCTTAACAGCGAGCTTATCCGTGCAATTAACGGTGTATTTGATATTGCGATCATCACAGGGGCACTCAATGCGGCGCAATTTGATAAAGAGCTCAATGTCCCTCAAAAAATTATGCTCTCTGATAAATCGCAAATGGTAAAAACTTTAGGTGAAGTGACCCGTGCAGGTGATATCATTTTGTTCGCCAATGACGCACCGAATTTTATTTAAACCACTTCCGTTCGTGGTGAGCTTGTCGAACCACGGGTTAGCTACCCTTCGACAGGCTCAGGGCGAACGGACTTAAAAGGTCTAGTATGGACAATATTTTATATGCCCCTTGGCGCGACGAATATGTAACGGGTGAAAAGAGTGAAGGGTGTGTATTTTGTCATATCAGCACACATGCAGACCATGATGAATCGCTTCATGTTCTTTATCGGGATGAGCACTGTTTTATCGTCATGAACCGCTACCCTTATACCCCCGGCCATTTTATGATTATCCCCCATCATCATACCGATTCCCTAGAAGCACTTGAGCCAAAAGTATGGCTGCATATCACCGCTTTGGCGCAGCGCGGTGTAAAAATGCTCAAAGAGAGCTTTGGCTCACACGGTGTCAATATCGGGATGAATTTAGGGAGTGCAGGGGGAGCAGGGATTGCTGAACATATCCATCTGCATTTGGTTCCGAGGTGGGAGAAAGACACAAACTTTATCACCTCAATAGCCGAAACACGAGTTTATTCGACCGATTTTGAGAAAATTTATCAACGATTAAAAGAAGTATCAGAAAACTATTTTAAAGAGTAATTTCCCATCAAGGGAAATTATGAGGCAGATAAATTAACGAATTTCGACTTCGATACGGCGGTTTTGTGCACGGCCTGCATCGGTATCATTGGTAGCGATCGGTTCATGCGATCCTTTACCCGAGGTTTTGATACGATTGGCATCGATACCGTTTACGATCAATTTATCACCTAATGCACGTGCGCGAGCTTCGGAACGGGGCTGATTTCGTTCATCATTTCCGATAATATCAGTATGTCCTACAATCGTAATATTTGAAGCGGGATTGTTTTTCATAAAATTTGTGAGATCAATAACATCTTGAGCGGCAGACGTAGGGATTAGGTTGGAGGCAAATGCAAAGTTCAGGTGTAGCGTGACACTTTTTGGACACCCTTGGATATCAACTTGATATCCTTTTGGGGTATCAGGACATTGATCTTTTGAATCAACGACACCGTCTCCATCTGCATCCCCTTCACTTTTAACAACTGGAACCGCCGCTGCAACAGGAAGCGTTTTTTTCTCTAAACAGCAATCAGGGTGTGTTGGAGCAAAATTTGCGCTCTCTACCGACATGGTACGATTTTCCTTACCGTCGAAATAAGAGACTTTTTGCTCTGCCGCCTGTGCATGAACGGCAAATCCCATCAATAACGCTGTTAGAGCTATTGAAGATTGCAAATTTGAAGGTATAGTTTTCATTAGAGGAATAGTTCCTTTTTACTTTTAATTGCCAATATTGTAACATACAAATGTAGTTCAAAAGTGCAAACATAGGTGTAAAAATAGTTTATTTTGGTAAGTGCTAATAAAACCTTCAATTTTGAGATATTCTTGCGATGCGTATGGGATAAAATCAGTAAATTAAAATTAAAACGGAGATAAGGGATGCTTGAACGTCTCAAAGATAAAGCGATCCTCTTTCTTGAAGATAATATTGAATTTGCCACCAATAGTATTGATCTATTGCACGTGTTTGTCCAAGACGTTTATCATGCACAAAGCATATCGGAAGCCAATGTAATTCTCGATTCTAATCTTATTGATATTATTATTTGCGATATTAAACTTAAAAATGAAAACGGGCTCGATTTTATACGAGATTTTCGAAAGAAAAATACCAAAATACCGATAATTGTTATTAGCGGGCATAAAGATGAAGAATTTTTGTTTCGTGCCATTCCCCTCGGACTTACAGCTTATCTGCTTAAACCAATTAAATATGAGATGCTGATCAATGTGTTAAAGCAGTGTCTAGAGATGATTGAAATTCACCAAATGGAAAAAATTGAGTTAAAAGAGGGATGGTTTTATAACATTGAGAATAAATGTTTGGAGAAAGAGGGTATTACCCATACCCTTAATAAAAAAGAAGCTCTTTTCATGGAACTTCTCTCCCAAAATCGTGACCGTCTTATTACTAAAGAGATGATTAACGGATCAGTTTGGCAGTTTGATGAGATGTCCAATTCGGCCATTACCAATTTTATATTGCGAATCCGCCGCCGTTTTGGTAAAAATTTTGTCTTTACAATTCCCGATATCGGATATCGTCTTAAAACGTAAATTTTATCTTAAAATAATTCGTGCACATAATCCTGAATCGTTGTTTTCGAGTAGCAGTTTTGCATGATATTTTGAGGTGATTTCATAGCACATTTGAAGTCCTAACCCATTCATAGAAGTATTCAACTCCATCCCTCCGCCATTATCACAAAATAATATTTCGTTATCGGTAATTCGAATAGTGATTAAAGGAATTGGTACCTGCCGAGTTTTTAATGCTTCGATGGCGTTATTCATCAGATTAAGCCAAACCTGCATCCACTCATTCTTTATCCCTGAAATCACAACATTCTCATCGCCTTCTATTGTGATCTGTATCAAGTTATCCAACAGTTTCGTTTCGATAATAAAGAGGGAAGCGTGAATGGATTCCATCAGATTAAAAGGGGCGGAAACATCGTTCTTTTTGTAAAATTCGAGGAAACTTTGCATTGTATGGGACATAAAATCGATGGTTTTTTCGATCTCATCGCATTGTTTGAGGAGGGTTGGTTCATCAATACTTTGTGCTGCTTTGAGTTTTGCCATGGTAAGTAGATTGATGGAACTTAATTTTGAGAGCGGTTCGCGCCATTGGTGGGATATATTGGCAATCATATTACCCAGTTCCGCCTGTTTGGCTTTTTGAAACAATAGTTTCTCTTGTTCAGTGTTTTTTGTGACGTGTTCAGTGACTTTTTTTTGTAACAGCCAGTTCCACAGCATGACAATAATACTTAATCCCCCCGTTGCCACAAGAAGATAAAGAAGCGGCCAAAAATAGCGATTGGTTTCATGTACAACTGCAGTGTATCGATTATAAATCATTTGCATCATCGGTTCATTAACACTGTGTACCAATTTCTCAAAAATATCATGCAGTATCGGTTCGTCATTTCGGGTTCCTATTCCAAGGTTAGTTTCCTCATTGAGTTTGGAAGATACTTTTAAAACGCCGTTATATTCCTTTTGAATCGATGCTGATACAACGCTAAGGGTATCGATATACCCATATAGCTCTCCACTTTCGACTCTTTTGAGCCCCTCTTTCATGGAAGCTACTTCAACAATGGTGAGATTCGGATAGAGTGATTTGAGTTTATCTGTAATGGCATACCCTTTGACCGCTCCCAGTTTTTTTCCTTCGAGTGTTCCGATCTCATCAATAAAGAGTTTATCCAAGGTTGTCACCATCACAATCGGAAGGGTCATATAAGCAGAGGTGAAGTTCATGTATTTCAGACGATCCGGTGTGCTGGAAGCGAGAGAAAATATATCGCATTCACGATTTTTGGCATGATTGATCGACTCTTGCCATGATGTTACAGGGACAAGCTCGAAAGGGATGTGAAGTTTATGTTCAAAATCTTTCATCACATCCGCAGCAATACCGATATGCTTGCCTTCTTCTACGGCTTCAAGCGGAAACCAGTAAGGATCAACACAGACACGGATAGTTTTCTTTTGGAGTAAATACTCTTTTTCTTTTTGGGTTAAATCGATACCGTTTTTAAATGCTGATTGAATATCGTTGAACATAAAATTGCCCAGTTTTTGTTCTGAGTTCAAAGTTCCTGAATACATCAACTGCTTATAGGCACGTAAGACTAATTCTTCATTGGTCTGACCAATCGAATAAAAATCGGTCATCATCAGCCTCTTGGTCTCTTGTGCTTCGAAACGAAGGGCTTCACGCGATTTCCCGCAATGATATTTTTCAATCAGGAGGCTGATGATTTCATCTTGGTGGGTTAGCGCATATTTCCACCCCTCATTCGATGCTTTGATAAATTTCTCTGTTTGAACAGGGTGTGCAACCGCTTCTTGAGGTGAGGTAAAAAGGTTAACGGCACTCATAACAAAACCATAGTCTGTAGGATCGATTATCTCATATTGCATACCGATTTTATCAAGCTGATAAAGCTGGTTGGAGCGAAATGCGCTCATGACATCCACTTTCCCGTGGATAAAGTCATCGATCTTAAAAGTATGATCGACAAAACGGGCATTTTTGGAGGAGATATCGAAATGATTGAAGAGAAGGGCTAGGTTACTGTACTTCAACTCATCTTTGGTCCCCATAACGGTTTTACCTATGATATCCGAGGGGTGCTTTATCCCTTTTTTAGCAACAAAAATGAGAGGAGATTGCTGAAAATAGGTAGCCAGTAATACCAATGGTTTTATCTGAGAATTTTCGATAACGATACTGGAATTATAGGTTCCATACGTTGCTTTTTGTGTCAATACATCTGAAATAATATCAATATTAGGTTGGTATTCTCGCAATTCGACATTTAAACCGGCATCACGGTAAAATCCCTTCTCTTTGGCAGCTATAAAACCTGCGAATTGAAATTGGTATTTCCAATCCAGTTGAATAGAGACTTTATTGAGATTTCTTTGTGACCAAAGCGGAATGGAAAGAATGATAAGAAAGAGCAATATAAACCGCATCAAATCCCTTTCTTAAATTTTTTACTTATATGTACAGTATAATGGCTTTTAACTCTTATTTCGCTTTGTATATTGAAAAATATGCTTTGAGGACATTTGAACCACATTTAGGTGATAATATACAGTTTGAAAACAGTGGATGTGGAACTGTTTTACGGATATTGTTTTAAATTTGCGATGTGAATGAGATAGGTAAGGTATACAATTCTGACCGTGACGATGAAAATCAGAGTTTTGTATACATTGAAGATAACTCTTTAAGTGGTTTTTCATGAATCAGTTGCTACTCTAATCATTGAGATTTAATATGAACTTATTTTAAACAATCGTAGTGGAGATTACTAAGTTATGAAGTATCACAATAATACCTTTTCAAAAGTAGCCGTAACGTTATCGTTGTGTGCATTCTCATCCTTAAATGCATTAACATTGCAAGAAGGGGTTGATGAAGTTCTCTCATCCCATCCGGTTGTCTTGGAACGTTTGCATAACTACCGTGCAACCCTTGAAGATTTACGAACAACAGAAGCACAATACCTTCCGACGCTCGATTATTCCGGTTCAATTGCACGTGAGAGAACCAAATCTCCGAGTACAGGCTTTGCAAGTCGTTCTTTAACAACCTATGAACATTCATTGCAACTGACTCAAAATCTTTTCAACGGTTTTGGCACGATGTATGAAGCTGATTATAACAAAGCACGTATTTTGTCTGCGGCAAACCACTATATCGAAAATGCGAATGATGCGGCTTATAACTTTACCAATACCTACATCAATGCGTTAAAAGCACGTGATTTACTCTGTATCGCTAAAGCAAATGTTGATTTTAACACTGATATCTATACAAAAGTCAATAAGCTTTATGAAGCAGGGATGACAACTCGTTCTGAATCGGAAAAAGCCGATACTTCTCTCTCCTTGGCAAAGTCTAATTATGTCGTGGCTAAAAATAATGTGGATGATGCATTGTTTAATTTGGAACGTGTATTGGGCCGATCCGTTAAAGTTGAAGAGCTTCAAGACGGCAAATTTCAAGGTTCTATGCCCTCAACTCTCAGTGATATGAAAGAGTATGCACGTGCACACAACCCATCAGTATTGGTTAGTGAATATAATATCAAAGCATCTCGTGCTCAGCGTGAAGCGTCGTATAAAAATTATTATCCGACGATTGATGCATATGCTCGTCAAAGTTGGGCAAACGATGCAGGTGGATTAGAGGGGAATGATGATCGCCGTGCTTTTGGATTGACGCTTAAATACAATCTTTATCGCGGTGGTGCGGATGAGTCTCAAATCCAGAAAAATCTGAGCAAAATTTATCAAGAGTCTGAAAATAAGCGGGAAACTGTCCGAAAGCTGGATGAGCAGGGTGAACTTTCATGGTCGGCACGTCATTATCTAACAGAACAGCTTGATCATCTGAAACGTTACGAAGCGACCAGTGCTAAAACCCTTGAACTCTATCAAAAAGAGTATGATTTGGGTCGCCGAACCTTACTCGATCTGTTGGTTGCACAAAACGATCATGTAGCGGCACAATCACAAATCGTACGTGCTGAAAATGACCTTTTATTTGCCCATTATCGTATTTTAGATGCGATGGGATCAATGGTTCAAAATGTTTTGGGTTCAAAAGCCGAAGCCAATACGCAAAAAGTAGGATTGGTCGTATTGGATAATCATCTCGATAACGATGATAAAATCGAAAATCTTATATTTGCGGATCGTAAGATTGACAAATACAAACGAGATAATTGAATAATTCTAGTAATCATTTTGCTATCGTGCGCGTGGTTATATTTTTATATTAAGGTTAATGTGAATGAATGAGGAAATAGAAGGGCGGATTGCAGATCCGGAAGGGGCAGCATTCGGCGTTGATCCATTGTTGCAATGTCTGGTATTGTTTACGCAGCTTTATCATAAACCTTTTACCGCAGAAGCTCTCATGGCAGGTTTGCCAAGTGCACCATGGGGTGGAGCCCTTCGTCTTTTTAGTTTAAAATCTTCCAAAGGTATGTTTTCCCGTGCCGCAAGCCGAGCCGGTTTAAAAAGTACCTTGGTCAACCGCAAAATTTCTGATATTTCTGCTCTTCAGCTTCCAATGATTTTGTTATTGGAAAATTCCCATGCGTGTATTTTAGATTCTATTTCTCACGATCGAAAAAAATGCAAAATTATTCTTCCGGCAGAAGAGGCTATCGAAGAGACGATTCCTATGGAAATGCTCGAAGAAGAGTATACAGGGTTTGCCTTCCTCGTCAAAAAGCCATTTGTCTATAACGAAGATGATTCTTTAACCCTCAATGTCAAGCATAAACATTGGTTTTGGGATACGTTGAAACTTTCCAAAAATATTTATCGTGATGTGATTTATGCGACGGTTTTGGTCAATCTTTTTGTCTTGGCAAGTCCTCTCTTTACAATGAGTGTGTATGACCGTGTTATTCCGAATAATGCGACTGAAACTCTTTGGGTTTTTGCCATCGGAGTGTTGGTCGTTTATGTTTTAGATACGTTTTTAAAATTTACCCGTGCAATGCTTTTGGAGAGTGCCGGTAAAAAAAGTGACATTATTATGTCGTCAATTATTTTTGAAAAAGTACTCGATTTGAAAATGATCTCCCATCCGAAATCGGTCGGTTCGTTTGCGAGTAATTTAAAAGATTTTGACTCCATTCGTTCTTTTTTGACCAATGCTACCTTGACGGCATTGGTTGATTTTCCGTTTGCTCTACTGTTCTTATTGGTTATCGGCTACATCGGCGGATGGATGGTTGTGGTCCCAATCGTGATGATGCTTCTTATTTTGGGATACGCGATTTTTATGCGTAATCCACTGCGTGAGAGCATTGAAGAGACCCATAAAGCCTCCGCAGCCAAAAGTTCCATTTTGATTGAAGCGTTGCAAAACATCGAAACCCTAAAAACATTAGGGGCTACGGGTCAAGTACAATGGGCATGGGAAGAGGCTACCGGAGAGATTGCTCAAAGAAGTTTGAAATCACGTTTGATTTCTACTTCCATCTCTACCGTGACCGGTTTTTTAACGCAGCTTACTACCGTTTTATTGGTTATTGTCGGCGTTTATCTCATTGGTGAACATGAACTGACAATGGGTGGTCTTATTGCTATTATTATTATCGCCGGACGCACAGTTGCTCCGATGGGGCAAGCAGCGGCATTGATCGCTAATTATTCGGATGCTAAAGCAGCGTATGATGCAATTGAAGGAATTATTTCTCAGCCATCCGAACGCCCGCATGGGAAAAAATTCATTACCCGTCCCCAACTTAAAGGGGAAATTGAATTTAAAAACGTCAGTTTTGCGTATGATGAATCGTCCCATAGTGCATTAAAAAATATTTCATTTTCAGTGAAGCCGGGTGAAAAAGTAGCAATCATCGGTCGTATCGGGTCAGGGAAAAGTACAATTTCAAAATTGTTACTCCATCTTTATGAACCAAATGAAGGGTCTATCTTACTGGATGGTATTGATATTAAACAGATTGATCCAGCGGATTTACGTAAAAATATTTCGTATGTTTCCCAAGATATTGCCCTGTTCAAAGGATCTGTCAAAGACAACATTGCATATCGTTCAACCCGCTCCAGTGATGAGCAGATGATTCGTGCTTCCGTGATTTCGGGTGCAGATGAATTTATCCGTAAACACCCTAAAGGGTATGAAATGCCAATTGGTGAGAGAGGGATGGGCCTATCAGGTGGTCAGCGCCAAAGTATCGGTATCGCTCGTGCATTGTTGTTTGAATCACCGATTATTATTATGGATGAACCGACAAATGCGATGGATCAGTTGAGTGAAAATCGTCTTATTGCGAATTTAAAAAGCTATTTGGAGGATAAAACCGCTATTTTGATTACACAGAAAAATACGATTCTCCCATTAGTTGATCGTATTATCGTGATGAACGAGGGGCAAGTATATCTGGATGGCCCACGAGAGCAGGTAATCGCTAAACTTTCAGGAGGTGTCGTATGAGTGAAAAAAAACGGTTCTCTTTTGATGCCAATGATTATCAGTTTATGCGCAGTGTTTCCGCCGCAGTATTGGAAGACACTCCATCACGTCTTCGTTCTGTCCTCCTTTTTTGGATTGTAACGATTATTTTCGTATTATTATGGGCGGCACTTTCTCCGATCGATGAAATTGTACGTGGGGATGGCAAGGTTATTCCCGGCGGTGAAAATCAAATGATTCAACATCTCGAAGGGGGGATGGTGAGTGCGATTATGGTTAAAGAGGGGCAAAAAGTTAAAGCAGATGATACTTTGCTTCGAGTTGACAATTTAAAATCCTCTTCTAACTATGAGAGTTCCCAGTTTAAATCGGTTGAACTGAGAGCCAAAATTGTACGTCTTCGTGCTGAATCTTCCGGTGGGGCTTTTTCTCCTACAGCAGATGATATGGCAAAAATTCCGATGCAGATTATGCAAGAGAGAAGTGTCTACAGCTCAAATCAAGAGCGTCTCCGTTCTCAAATTTCGGCATTGAATGATCAACTTGCCCAAAAGAAAAATGAAAAGATCGAAGCCCAAGGACGTATTATGGAGCAAAAACGCGCTCTTGCACTGATACGTGAAGAGGTGGCGATTTCTGAGCCAATGGTGGCGCAAGGGATTAAGCCTCGTGTTGAATTTTTGAAACTTCAACGTGAATTGAGTGATGTGAGTGAGCGTTATAATGCGGTTCTCTCTTCTATCCCAAGACTCAATGCGGCAATCAATGAGATGAGCAGTAAAATGCGTGAAGTACGCTCTGAATTTACAATGAAAGCACAGATGGAACTGAATGAAGCTGAAACGGAGTACAGTCGTGTCGGTGCTGAGAGTTCCGCTTTGGCCGACCAAGTGACCCGTACCGTGATTAAATCTCCTATTAACGGTATCGTTCAAAAACTCTACGTTAATACGGTAGGCGGAGTTATTAAACCGGGTGATAATCTAATCGAAATCGTCCCAACCGAAGGGGGATTGCTGGCGGAAGCGAAAGTTAAACCTGCAGATATCGCTTTTATCTATCCGGGGCAGGATGCGATTGTAAAAGTGACAGCGTATGATTTCTCACTTTATGGATCATTGCATGGAAAAGTGGTTACGATCAGTCCGGATACGGTAACGGATAAAAATGACAATGTTTATTATGTCGTCAAAATTCAAACGGATAAAAAATATCTCGGAAGCAAAGAAAAACCCCTCAAAATCATCCCCGGGATGATGATCAATGTTGATATTATTACCGGCGAAAAAACGATTTTAGAGTACATTTTAAAACCGATTTTAAAAGCCAAACAATATACGTTTACGGAGCGATAAGTGAAGTTGTATTTAATCTCGAATGATATCACGTTGCGTGCACGATGGATCGGAATTTTGAGTGCTTTGCAGCCTAAAACTCTTTCTGTATTTTCATCGGATATAGAAGCCTCATCGATTGTTATGGTATTGGATCGTGTATTAGACAATATGTCGGATGAAGTGTTGAGAGAATTTTTCAAACATCGTGTCATGATTCTCTCTATTACCCCTAATTTTCACGAATCACAAAAGTTTTTGTCACTTGGGGCAATGGGCTATGGTAATGCGATGATGCATGAATCTCATTTGTACTCTGTTTATCAAGCCCTTGAAGAGGGAAAAATATGGCTTCATCCTGATTTTATTACGATGATGATTTCGCAAATTCGCGAGCACAATATCCCAAAAGAAAAATCCTTGAAAATACTGGATGTTCTAAGCCATCGTGAACGTGAAGTTGCCCTTATGCTCGGTGATGGAGCTACCCACCAAGAAATTTCGGATTCACTGGATATTACGGTTCGAACAGTCAAAGCACACGCAACTTCGATCTACCAAAAACTCGATCTAAAAGATCGTCTTGCCCTCTCTCTTCTCCTGCACGCCTAACTTTATCCGCAATTAGTACCTAAGTACAATAGTATTGCTTTTTATTCTACGGTAGAATCTACAATTATAAAAATTTCTCATCGTAGGGGATAGTCATGGCACGAGTAATCGGATACGTAAAATCATTGGAACACGGCAATTTTTTTGTCAAAGATGCAAAAGGGAATATTCATCAGTTAAAAGCGGGTGAAGCTATTCACGAAGGTGAACTTGTCTATGGTTCAAAAAGTAATCCTAGTAATGCTCAAATCATTATCGACGTAACACTTCAAGGGGCCGGAGATCTCGTAATCGCCGGAAATGGAGCTCTTAATTTCGATACATCTTTGCTCAAAGGTATCTTTAGCCATGACGATGCCGTTGTTTATGTGAACTCTGTCAAAGATGCATTAGCACTTGCCGGTGGAAATATTACCAATGTTGAGACAGACCTACGTGACGGTCAACCTACGAATGGAGATGATGAAACAGCAGCCGGTCAGACTCTGAGTAACCAAGAACATGCAAGTGATACTTTTAATGATCGTGATGGATTGGTTAAAGATGTACGAACGGATCTCAATTTTACTGATTTTACCCGTACAACGCCTTCAAATGATGAGCAGCTATTTAGACCGGTAGTTTTGGAGGAAATTCCTACTGTAATAGTGACGGTAGCGAGTATTACATCCGATACACAAACGGAGGGGACTGCAAATAATAACTTGGTCCATACTGTAACCATGAGCGGAATATCGGTGAACAATGAGACGTACAGTTTCTCCCTCACTGATACAACAACCCAGACAGTAGACCACGGAACTCCAACCTTCAGTGATGGTGTTACCTACGATGCAGGTACAGGATTGATTACCGTTCCAGCAGGTGTTACAACCTTTACCGTTACAACAACCGTTACCGATGATGCCCTTGCAGATAGCGGTGAGTACTATACACTTAATATTGGTGGTCAAACTGCAACAGGTACAATTCTTGATGAGACAAACCCTGTTGATCTAGATACAGGAGCAACCGTAAGTATCACAGGTGACAGCGCAGTATGGGAAGGGAACACCGCAACCTATACCGTGACCACCGATACCCTCTCTACCAGCCCGATTTCAGTCGTCGTACAAACAACCCAAGCGACACTCAATCCGGCTACCGGAGGGGTGGATTACACCACTGTCAACACAACCGTAATCATCCCGGCAAATACAAACTCAGTAACCTTTAGCGTACAAACAACGGATGACGCTCTTGCCGATTCAGGTGAGAACTTCGTAGCGCAGATCGTATCGGCTTCAAGTGCTCAGTACGAAGCGGTAGCCGTAAGCCCAACCGCTTCTTCCGTTACCACTCAGATCGTAGATAACAGCCAACCTGGCACACCTGAAGGTCCGAATGGTCCAGAGGACACCGTGTACGCGATCATCAGCGGACCGGGAGCAACAACCGAGGGTGACGTTACCGGCAACTTCACCGTGAGTCTCGTAGACATGAACGGCAATCCGGTCACACCGACCCAAGATACCGACGTCACCGTTGTCTTCTCTAACGGCACGGCAGAGACAGGAGATTACGTCGCAACGACCCAAATCGTCACCATCTTGGCTAACAGCGCCAACGCGACGTTCACCGTCCAAACCAACGAAGACGTCGATTACGACAACGAGACCTTCGTTGCCACTATTCAAAGCGTCGAGGACACCGGCGAGTTCGAAGCGGTAGCGGTCCATGCGACCTCCGGAAACGTCACGGCGACCATCACCGACGATGACACTGCACCAAGTATCAGCATCAACGACGTCACCGTGAACGAAGACGCGGGAACCATGAGCTTCACCGTAAGCCTCAGCCACGCGACAACGGCACCGGTGAGCTTCAACTACGCATCGGCGAATAATGCTCCGATCAGCGCGGCAGCGGGATCGGATTACACGGCGGTCAGCGGCAGCGGAAGTATTGCGACGGGTGCTACGACCACCACAATCACGGTACCGATCAGCGATGACTTCCTCAAAGAAGGGAACGAGACGTTCTTGATGAACCTCTCGAACGTTTCGGCGAACGTGGCAAGCAGCGGTAACGACCTCCAAGGTGTGGGAACCATCACCGACGCGGGCAGCATCAATCCTCCGACACCGGAAGTACCGACAAGCAACGATACGGTCTACGTACGTTTGGTTAATAGCGATACGGTGACTGAAACCGGTGGTGACGGTGCATTGAATCATAGAATTGAATTGGTAGATAGTAACGGGAATCTCGTAACGGTACCGACAGGCGGAAGTGTAACCGTGAGTTTGTTATACAGTGTAGATACAACTACATCAGGTGACTATAGTGCTGCACGTACGACGAGTGTCACAATCACTGCCGGTTCAAGCGGTGTTGATATTTCGAATGCAATTTTGAACGATTTGGTTTATGAGGGAAGTGAAGGATATACTCTTCGTATAGGGACAATTACCCAAAGCGGCGATAAATTTGAAGCGGTTGCCCAACATACAACATCCAACAGTGTAACAGGTACGATTACCGATGCTGAAGATATGCCGGTACTCTCTGTCAACAATGTATCGGTAGCCGAAAACGGCGGTTATGCTGTCTTTACGGTTTCTTTGTCGAATCAATCGGCAAGTGCTACGACAGTTAATCTGTCATTGACCAACGGAACCGCTGTATCACCGCAGGATTATACGACGAATTTACAGGTATCTACTGACGGTGGTACGACATGGATGTCAGCTACAAGTGCTACGATCGCCGCAGGAAGCACTTCGGTTCTGGTCCGTGTACCGGTTGTCGATGATACGCTGGATGAAAACAGTGAAACATTTACCCTCACTGCAACACGAACAGCGGGATCAACCAGCAATGCAAGCGCGACGGGTACCGCCACTATTACCGATAACGATTCTGCACCGATTGTTTCCAGTGTTATTTCAGACGATGATTACGTCAATGAAAACACAGATGCCAACAGCACAAATAATATTGTTCAAAACGGAACGATTCAGAATGTCGGAGCGGCGGATACGGTTGTTCTTTCCGGTAATGCAAGCGGTATAACGTCAAACAATCAAGCTGTAACGTATACATGGAATGCGGCAACAAAAACGTTGACTGCTTCTTCGAGTGAAGGAACCGTCTTTACCGTAACGGTAAATGCGGATAATACAGGATATACCTTTACACAGCTTCGCGGAATCGATCATTTGCCGACAGTTCAAGGAGAGGGTGAATCGAAAGTCTTGAATTTTGATATGAGTGTGGTCGGTGGTATCAGTACTGCTCCGTTTACCGTAACAGTATACGATGATGCACCGAGCGTGTCGGGTGATCGAACGATTACGACCGAAAATGACGGCGATTATAGTGAGATCGGATATTTGTCTCAAGCAACCGTTTCGAACGATATCACGAGCGTGGTTTGGAATACATCGACATTGCCTGATTTAGTATTTGACGGAAAACCGGTCTATTATGTCGATCAAGGTAACGGTACTTTGAGTGGGCAGCTTGCCGATGGCACGTTGATCTTCCGTGTAACGATCGATCCAAATACGGTCGATGCGAACAATCACCCGCAATACAGCTTCGAATTGCTCAATACGCTTGGACGTTTGGGACAAGAAGGTGCCGCTTCAACTTATACCGTTATCAGTGGGGGGAATATCGATCATCTCGATCTGGCATTCGGTAATTTCCTGATCGACAGTATGAACGCTACAATATCCGATGGCAGTGTGTCAACCGTTAACACGAATAATAATTGGATCGGGGTCGGCGGAAACTGGTTCAATACGGGTGACAAACTTGAGATGACGTTTACCGATCCATCGGGTGCATATGGACAGGTTCGCGGCATGGATATGGTTGTTGAAGGACAAGGTAGTGCCGCTTATACTCTTTCATGGACGGTCACGGCGGCGATCAATGCGGCGGGCGATACGATAACCTATTCGGGAAGTATGAATGGAACCGGAAATACGGATGTACCGTTTACGATTCCGCTTCAAAACGGTGCACTGTATTTTACGAGTCTTGAGATCAGTGATGCATCATCCGGTGATTTCCGTATTGCATTCTCTGCAATTACAGCGAACGACTATTATTCGGACATCCCGATGAGTTTCGATTATTCACTGGTTGATGCAGACGGTGATACGGCAGCAGGGCAGATTGATGTTACATTGACTGCTCCTACAACTGATTCGGCTCCGAAAGCGGTGAATGATACGGCAACAACCAATGAAGATACTCCGATTGTTACCGGAGATCTTAAAACAAACGACACGATTTCTTTGGATGGCGGAAACGTTTGGTCGTTGGCAACACAGGCTGTCCATGGCACAGCGGTAGTCAATGCGGATGGAACGTATACCTATACACCTGTGGCAAACTGGAATGGAACCGATAGTTTCACCTATACGATTACCGATCTTGATGGGGATACCTCTTCGGCCACGGTGACGATTACGGTTGCCCCTGTAAACGATGCACCGACTTCGACCAACGATGCGATTACGATTCTGGAAGATTTGAACAATACGACAAATGTGTATACCGTATCGGTAAATGATTTTGGAACGTATAATGATGCGGACAATAACAGCTTGTCATCAATCCGAATCGATTCATTGCCAACGAACGGTACGCTTTATCTAAACGGTACAGCCGTATTGGTAGGTACGGTGATTCCGGTAGCATCGATTACGAGCGGATTATTGACCTTCGATCCGATCAACCACACGGATGCGGACAGTTCGTTTACCTTTAGCGTCAACGACGGAACTGTATGGAGTGCAAGCTCTTATACGACCACTGTGGCAATTACAGCGATTGCAGATACGCCGATCGTTGATATTGCAGGAACAGGAGTTGTGACGCAAGTTATAAATATTGCGAATGTTTCAACAAATACGAATGGATTTACCATTAGCGCATTGAATCCTGATGGCTCAACAGGAGTGATCAGTACCCATACGACTCCTGATGGTTTCGGTGTTACCGGTGTTGCATCAGGTGATAATACTGAAATTGGTTATCTCAATGGTACCGGTTCGGAAAAATTGGTAGTTCAGTTTGATAATGCAGTTTCTTCCGTCGACGTTTCATTTGCGTGGAAACACTCATATGGTACGGGAGAAACGGCACTGATCGAGTTTTATAACAACGGTGTATTGGTCGGAACCCGCACGTACAATGGTGGAACTGACTCTGTTGATCCTGCTATTACGTTACAACCAAATGAAGGTGGCGTATTTGATGAGATTCGATTTGGAGCGGTAGGTTCCGGAGATGATTATCTGATTCACTCCATCAGCTTTGAGAAAACAGCGAGTTCAACGACAACAATTACGACAGATGACAATCGTTCGGTTGATTTAGATGCTTCATCGGCACTTGTCGATACCGATGGATCAGAGACACTGAATACAACAATCAGTGGAATACCTGCTGGTTATACCCTTACTGACGGCACCAATACGTTTACCGCATCGGCAGGTTCGACCGTAGCGAATGTAACAGGTTGGAACTTGGCCGCAGTGAGTTTGGAAGTACCGACGGTCACAGTACAGACAACGGTGACATTGACCATTACGGCAACTGCTACCGAGACTTCGAACGGTTCGAGTGCTTCTGCGTCCGATACCATTGCCATCGTTGTCGTACCGCATAACGATGCTCCGGTATTCGCTAATGCTGCCGTTAGCGTCAATGTATCGGAAGAGGGGCTTGCAGGAGGATTGGCTGATACGACGGGTACGTCCGATACGACCAATGCTACAACGGCAACCGGAACGTTTAATATTACCGATGTCGATAGTGCATCGGTAAGTGTTACATTAACCGCTCCGACAACGACATTGACTTCAGATGGAGTGACAATCACTTGGAGTGGTGCAGGAACCAATACGTTGGTAGGTAGTGCCAACGGTTCTAATGTGATGACGATTAGTATCGACAATAGCGGCAACTATACGGTAAATCTGAGTGGTCCGGTTGATCATGCGACGGTTGGAGTTGAAGATGTTAACTCCTTTAGTGTAGGTGTTACGGCATCGGATGGATCAGCGTTATCTACCGGAGCATTGACCATTAATATCGAAGATGATGCTCCGGTGACTTCGGCACAAACCAATACGGTCAACGTAGCTCAAATCGATACGAATGTGATGATCGTTCTTGATGTATCGGGCAGTATGACGAGCGGAAGTGTTGACCGTCTCGCTGCAGCGAAAACAGCGATTTCAAATTTGATCAATGCATATGATAATTATGGAGATGTGGCGGTTAAAATCGTGACTTTCTCAACAACGGCGACCGATCGTTACAGTGTATGGATGAGTGCATCGGATGCTATCGCATTACTTGCCGGCATTACAGCAGGAGGAATGACAAACTACGATTCTTCATTGGCACAGGCGATGGATGCGTGGAAAACCGCCGGCAAGCTGACGATTGACAGCGGACATACGGTTCAAAACGTCGTTTATTTCATGTCGGACGGACAGCCGAATGAAAATGACGGTAATACTTCAGTATTGGCGAATAATGCCAACGGAACGAGTGGCGGTGCCGATGCCGGTATCCAAACTGCGGAAGAGACGACTTGGACAACGTTCCTCAATAACGGCGATATTAAAGCCTATGCATTGGGTATCGGGGATGGTTTGAGTGCAACCGATATGGCATATCTCGATCCGATTGCCTATAATGGCGTAACGGGAACGAATGATTCATCTTTGGCAATTCTTGTACCGGATGTATCGCAATTGACACAGGTACTTTTGAGTACGATCGATCCGATCGCAACGGGTAACGTTCTTACCAGCGCGACACCGGGTGCTGTCGGTGCGGATGGAGGGTATGTCGGTGTGATTACCGTCGGAACCGGAGCGGCTCAAACAACGTTTACATGGAATACAACAGCCAATACGGTTGCTTCTTCCGGTAGCGGTACCAATACCGCCACGTATAATTCGACGACTCACGTATTGAGTGTGACGACGGCGAATGGCGGTTTGTATGTGATCGATCTGGACTCTGGAGATTATACGTATACGCCTCCGATGAGCATTTCAGGTACCGTAACCGAAGTATTTGGCTTTACGCTCATCGACAACGACGGAGACAGCTCAACCGGACAAATTACGCTCAATGTCAATGTCAATCCGGGAACGGCCACAACGACCGGAACGGCCAATGCCGATACAACTCTCAGTGGTTCGGGTAATGATGATATTATCAGTGGACTTGCCGGAAACGACACGATCAGCGGTAATGCAGGAAACGATTGGATATCCGGCGGAGCAGGTACGGATGTACTCAACGGTGGTGATGGCAATGATAAACTCGATGGCGGTGCAGGGGCAGATGCTCTCTATGGCGGTGCAGGAAATGATCTTCTGATCAGTGATTTGCAGACGGACAGTGCAACCGGAACGACTTTGAGTGGGGATACGGGACTTGGAAAAGTTGATGGTGGTGACGGATTCGATACCTTCTTGATGAGTATGGACGGTTCAGCGATCAATTTTGCAGCATTAAATAGTACCAATAACCCTATTAAAAATATCGAAGTGATCGATTTAGGGGCAAATGGAGCGGCAGACAATCATCAGTTGACCAATATTCGATTACAGGACGTTATTGATATGACCGATGTAGATAATGATCTTTACATTTTGGGTGACAGTAGTGATTCTGTTTCCTTGGATAGCATAAGCGGTCAGCCATGGAGCCTTTCTGGTACATCTAGCGAAATGATCAACGGACAGCAACATATGTTTAATGTGTATTCAAACAGCGGCGATTCGACGGTAGTCGTAAAAGTCGAAGATAGCGTTTCTGTCAGTATCGTATAATTACGCTACAATAAGAGCATGAAAAAAACGGTTGCTCTTTTCTTCATAACGGCGGCACTTGCCGCCATTCTCCTCAGTTCCCCCGAATTTTCTATTTCCAAAGCTTTTATGGACAAAATCGAGCGTGAATACGGTCCGATTGCCAAAAAAAGAGCATTCTATCTCATTCAAATGATGAATGAAGCGCGGGATTTGGACGATATGGGAAAAATGGAAAAGGTGAATGATTTTTTCAATCAAACCCCTTATGCATCCGATAAAACGACATGGGGAATCAGCGATTACTGGGCAACACGCTATGAATTTATCGGTAAAGACAGAGCCGATTGTGAAGATTATGTTATTGCCAAATATTTTACCCTTAAAGAGCTGGGTGTTCCGACCTCTAAACTCTTTATGACCTATGCGAAATCGATTCGCTATAAGAGTGCTCATCTAGTTCTGACCTATTACGAAACCCCCAAATCGATACCACTCGTTTTGGACAACTACAATTTTAAAATTCTCCCCGCATCCGTACGGGACGATTTGATACCTATTTACAGTTTCAGCGGGGATGAGCTCTTTAATGCCAAGCAAGCGCAAATCGGGAAAATGGTCCCGGCTGCAACCAAACAAAAACGTCCATGGGACGAGCTAGTTATAACACGATAAAAGGATTAGTGATGAGTTTATTTAAACAGTTGGTGATAATGCTAACCCTCTTTTTAGGGGTGATATTGGTGTCGGTGATGTTACTGAACTTTAAATCGGCAACCGAGTTCGTCCAAAATCAGCTCTATACCGACGCTAAAAATACGGCACACTCGTTGGGCCTTTCACTCTCGAAAGTAGCGGATACTTCGGACTCTTCGAGTATGGAAACAATGATCAATGCGATCTATGACAGCGGGTATTACCAACGTATCCGATTGGTCGATATCGATGGCAAAGAGGTTTATAACCGGGAAAGTGATGTCCGTGTTAGTGATGTTCCTCAATGGTTTATCGAGATGGTGCCGATTCATAATGTGAGTGTAACGAGTGATATTATGATCGGATGGAGCCGCTTTGGTACGTTGGAAGTGAGCGGACATACGGGAAATGCCTATCGTCAACTCTATAGTACATTGATCGATTTGATCCAAACATTTTTAATGATCGGTATTGTCGTTTTTATGACGTTGTATCTTTTACTTTCACTAAGTCTTAAATCGTTGAAACGGATCCGTGATCAAGCTAAAGCAATTATTGATAACGAATTTATTATTGAGAAAAAAATCCCCTTCACGACCGAATTTCGCTCTGTTACAACAGCCATGAATGCAATGGTAGAAAAAGTCAAAGATATTTTTGAACGGGAGAACGAAACATTACGACGTTATCACGAACTTCTCTATAAAGATAGCGAGACGAAACTTCATAACCGTCGTTATCTCACCGCTAAACTACCCGATTATCTCCAATCGGATGCATCCTTTTCTTCGGGTATTTATGTCATGATGAGTATCAATGAACTTGACCGATTGAAGCGTGAAAAAGGGTATGAGCGTTATACCCAATTGGTCAATACTCTGGCCGAAGCATTGAACACTCAGCTAGGTTCGTTTCGTCATTCTCTGATTGCACGATTGAATGAAAGCGATTTTTTTGCGGCGATTCCGGCCTATGAGATAGATCAGGTATACCATCAAATTGAACTGATTATGATTCATATGCGTAACGTTATTGATGAGATGGATAAAGATCTTTTGGAATATTTGATTATTGGATGCGGAATCGGTACCTACAGTGAAAAAGACACCCTTAAATCACTTTTTTCACGCGCCGATCATGCGGTAACTCAGGCCAAACTTCGCGGTAATTTTATGATAGACAAGAACCTCGAAGAAGATGAGCCGCTAGTTTTGGGGCGTGAAGAGTGGCGCAGTGAATTACTCAAAAGTTTAGAGGAATCTCGTATGTTGTTGGCATTTCAAAGTGCGGTTGAACAACGTTCTGATGAACTTAATGTACTCCATGAAGAGATCTTTTTGCGATTGTTGGATCGGGAGGGAATTATTCACTCAGCAGGCTATTTTATCCCTGTTGCGACGAGTCTGGGGCTTATCGATACTCTGGATCGTTATATGATCGAAAAAGTCTTTAAACACATCAAAGAGCATAATCCGATAACACCGTTAGCGTTGAATCTCAGCGGCGATTTTGTGAAAAAATATGCCAATATTCAATGGCTAAGAGCTCAATTGGAAGTATTCCATCGTCAGAGTGACTTAGTGTTATGGTTTGAAGTGAGCAACACAATAGCATTAAATGAACTCGAAGCGGTATCTACTATCAGTTCAATGATTAAAATGTTCGGATACCGTTTCGGAATCGATCATTTTGCGATTCCTGAAGCAGGTGCCCATTATCTTCAAGCAATTCGTCCGGATTATATCAAAGCAAACAGTGCCTATTTGCAAGATATGATGTTCGATAAAGAGACGGGTAAGAGTCGTGAGAGTTTTAATAACGTTATCCGAAGTCTGGGGATTTCGATCATAGCGATTAATATCGAAGATGCAAAAGAGGTTGAAAACTTAAAAGCGCTCGGTATTGAACGATTTCAAGGCTCTCATATCGCGCCGGTAGCATTGCTACAATAGTGTATGCGGATTTTCTGTCATTCCCGTGAAAACGGCCATTGTGCCCCCTGCGGGTATGGCGTATGCTATTGTCTTTTTTTGCGTGTCAACACGAAAGCAAAAGCAGCTACAACTGCCAGTAAAATGAATAGATTTCCTTGTTCTTCCATTTAATGTTCCTTTAGTAATTTTTTCATGTCTACTTACCTTCATTTAGGTTATTTTTCATAGAAAATATTATACCGCAGGTTTACGGTGGGAATCCAGCCAAAGAAAAATAATCTTAAGTGCAAAAGATGGATTCTTGGATCAAGTCCGAGGATGATGACGTTGTGGTACAATCGCGTTATGAAAACTATTACCCCTGAAACCCTCCGATATTTACCCGCCACCCGTGCTGAAATGCAGGCACACGGATGGGATCAGTGTGACGTTATCCTCATCTCCGGGGATGCCTATATTGATTCTCCGTTTATCGGTGTCGCAGTGGTAGGACGGATACTGGAGCGTGAGGGGTATCGGGTCGGGATCATAGCTCAGCCTGATATTAATACGGATGATGTGATGCGTTTAGGCGAACCGAAACTCTTTTGGGGGGTGAGCGGCGGAAGTGTCGATTCGATGGTCTCCAACTATACCGCAACCAAAAAATTTCGTAACAGCGACGACTACACCCCCGGCGGTGTCAATAATGCCAGACCCGATCGTGCGACACTCGTTTACACCAATCTTATCCGCAAACATTTCAAAAATACCGTCCCTATCGTCCTGGGAGGAATCGAGGCAAGTTTGCGTCGCGTGAGCCATTATGATTACTGGACGAACAAACTCCGTAAGCCTATTTTGTTCGATTCCAAAGCCGATTATCTCATTTACGGAATGGGGGAGGGGGCGATCATCGCTCTGCCAAAAGCGTTAGAGAGAGGTGAATCTCCTCATAACATTCGAGGGGTGTGTTATATCGCCAAAGAGCCGCGTGAGGGGTATTTGACCCTCCCCTCCCATCAAGAGTGTTTGGATAACAAAGAGAAATATATCGATCTGTTTGATGCGTTTTACAACCATAACGACCCCATCTCTGCAAAGGGGCTATGTCAAGAGGTGGATGGACGATACGCTATCCAAAACCCTCCTGCTGATTATCTGGATGAAAACGAGATGGATGCGGTAAGCTCATTGCCCTTTACCCGTGAGCTTCATCCGTACCATCGTCCCAAAGGTGCGGTAAAGTGTCTGGAAACGATCAAGTTTTCCATTATGACCCATCAGGGGTGCTGGGGAGAGTGTAATTTCTGCGCGATTGGTGTGCATCAGGGACGTACTATCCGTACCCGCAGCGAAGCATCGATTTTAGCGGAAGCAACGCAATTTACCGAGTACAAAGATTTCAAAGGGATTATCAGCGACGTCGGAGGCCCCACGGCAAATATGTACGGCTATGAGTGTAACAAAAAACTTAAACACGGTACGTGTGACCATCAACGGTGCGTCGATGATACCCATCTGTGCAAATCGATGAAAGTGGATCACACCCGTGTTATTAATCTCCTCCGCCGACTTCGGGAAGTGCGGGGAATCAAAAAAGCGTTTGTCGCTTCGGGGGTGCGCTACGATCTCATCAACGAGGACAAACGTCAAGGGTATGAGTATCTCAAAGAGATGGTAAAACATCACATCTCCGGTCAGATGAAGGTCGCACCTGAACATACCTCAGATCATGTATTGCATCTGATGAACAAACCGGGGAAACAGACCCTTGTCGAGTTTAAAAAGCTTTATGATAAATTGAACAAAGAAGAGGGGAAAAAGCAGTTTTTGACCTACTATCTCATCGCCGCCCATCCGGGATGCACCGAGAAAGATATGCACGATCTGAAACGTTTTACCACGGATGAACTAAAGATGAACCCTGAACAAGCGCAGGTATTTACCCCGACACCGGGAACGTACTCTGCGGTGATGTATTACACCGAAATGGACCCTGCCACCCGTAAAAAAATCTTCGTCGAAAAAGATACGGCACGTAAAGAGAAACAAAAGCAGATAGTGGTTGCCAAGGACTCTTTTAAGAGCGGATTTGCGAGTTAAAATCTTATATCCCGTTTACTCGTTCCCAACGTCCTCGTTGGGAATGCAGACTTATAATTAATAAATATTACACACTCCCAAGCTGGAGCTTGGGAGCGAGAAATACACCCTTCGACAGGCTCAGGGCGAACGGGATAAAATAAGTGGAACAATTTTTGCGCTCTTACCTCTCTTTTAGCTTCATTTACCTACAATAAACACTTATAAATCAATACTACGGAACCTCTTTGCGAATCGATAAATTTTTAAATGCGGTCAATCTGACCAAACGTCGCACCGTTGCTCAGGATATGATCGGCGAGGGTGTTGTCTACATCAACGACAAAGCGGTGAAACCGGCAAAAAACGTGGCCGTAGGGGATATCATCACCCTCGTATACCTCGAAAAACAGATGCGCTACGAAGTGCTCGCTATACCTACCCTCAAATCGACCCCGAAATCCCAACAAAACCTCTATATCAAGGAGCTTTCATGAACGCCACCAAAACGGATTTTGAAGCACTTTTTGAACATAGAATGAATGATGAGGAGATGAGGGAGTTTTTATCGACTCTTCCTCTGAATGAATCGACTTCCTCCTCGATGATCGCAACGGCGGCGGAGGTGATGCGTAGTCATTCGATTATTCTCGAAGTTCCCGCTGAACTGAAACCAAAGCTGATTGACGTTGTCGGTACGGGGGGAGATAAGAGCGGAAGTTTCAACGTCAGCTCCACCGTCGCGCTCGTCCTCGCCGCTTCGGGTGCTTATGTTGCCAAACATGGCAACCGCTCTATCACCTCCAAATCGGGGAGTGCCGATGTCCTCGAATATCTGGGGGTGAAACTCGATCTCTCTCTGGAGCAAAGTTCGACACTCCTCCAAGAGTGCGGATTTACGTTTTTATTCGCCCAATACCACCATCCGGCGATGAAATTTATCATGCCGATCCGCCGCTCGATCCCTGAGAAAACGATCTTTAATATCCTCGGACCGCTCACCAATCCGGTGGGGCTCTCTAAAATTCTCCTCGGGGTTTTCGATGAGGTATTTGTCCCTAAAATGGCCGAAGCGGCACGTGAACTCGGGATGCAATCGGCAATCGTGGTAAGTTCACGCGAAAAGATGGATGAGATCAGTATTAGCGATATCACCTATGCGGGACATTTGAAAAACGGCCTGATAGAGTATTTTGAGATCGATCCGCAGATGCTGGGGATCAAAAAAGCTCCATTTGAAGCGATTCTCGGCGGAGAAGCGGCACAAAATGCTCAGATTCTTACCGATATTTTAAACAACCGTGCCACTGAAGCACAACGGGATATGGTCCTTATCAATGCGGCATACGCACTCGTAGCAGAGGGGATGGCGCGAGATGCGCAAGAGGGATTGGAGATTGCTCGTGATACTTTGCTCAGCGGTAAAGCGGCACAAAAATTAGATCAGATTATTTCGGTATCCTCTAAGCTATGAACAAACTTACTTTAGATGAGTTGCCTCAACTCTGTTCAGATATGACTGAATTACTGCCACAAGGGGGAGTTGTTATCCTGCAAGGCGATTTAGCCAGTGGTAAAACAACTTTTACACAGGCTTTTGCACGTTTTTTAGGGGTGGGGGATTCTGTGACTTCCCCTACGTTCTCTCTTCAACAACGCTACGGTGAGAAACTTTACCATTATGATCTTTACAATTACGGTTTTGAGAAATTTTTGAGTTTAGGGATGATGGAAGAGTTGGAGCACGAGGGGTATCACCTGATCGAATGGGGAGATGAGCCTTTGATTAATTTACTTAAACGTTCCGGGATTGAGACACTTATTGTGAAAATTATTAAATGCGATGAAACTTCGCGATGGTATGAGGTGCAGCGTGCATGAATTAAAAATTGAGAATTTGGTCAAGACCATTAAAAAGCATGAAATCGTTCGCGGTATCAGTATGGAACTCCGTACCGGAGAGGTCGTTGGACTGCTTGGACCTAACGGTGCCGGAAAAACAACAACATTTTACATGATATGCGGTCTGATCGAAGCAACGGATGGGAAAGTATTTATTGATGGGGTTGATGTGTCATCTTTGCCTCTGCACAAACGTTCCAGATTGGGGATAGGGTACTTACCTCAGGAAGCCTCGATTTTTAAAGACCTCACCGTTGAAGAGAATCTCGTGATTGCAGCACAAGCGGGGAAATTGAGTAAAGAGATGGCGGAACAGCGGATTGAAGAGTTGTTGGAGATGTTTAATATCGAACCGATCCGAAACCGTCGCGGGATCAATCTCAGCGGCGGAGAGCGTCGTCGTGCCGAGATTGCACGGGCATTGGTGAACAAACCCCGTTTTTTACTTCTCGATGAGCCGTTTGCCGGAGTTGACCCGATTGCCGTAATGGATATCCAAAGTGTTATCTCGCAGCTCGTAGAGTACGGGATCGGTGTTTTGATTACCGATCATAATGTACGAGAAACGCTAGCGGTGTGTGATCGAGCCTATGTTATTAAAAGCGGTCAGCTTCTAGCATCGGGAACAAGTGATGAAATTGCTCATAATGCCGATGTGCGTCAACACTATCTCGGTGAATCGTTCAAGTTTTAGCATCAGATGTTACGGGTAAAAACCAGCGTCGAGCTCAAAAACAAGCTTTCTAACACTCTTCGTAACTGGCTGCCGATTTTGCAGTCGAGTCTCAGTGATCTGGGTGAAGCGATGGCTCCGTTTGTTGAGGGAAACCCTCTGATTGATGTCAAATCGGGATATGAGGAGTCTTTTGAAGCAAGAATCCCGAAAAAAATTCAATTTGGCTATGTTCAGAACTCTCACAGCGAAGCGATTGAAGCACTCACAATCCAGCACAAGAGTTTGTATGAAGTGCTCGAAGAGCAGATAGACAGCTCTTTATTTCCCACGCCGATTTCTCGTCTTATTGCTACCCATATCATCGAAAATCTCGACGAAGGGGGATATTATGAGGGGGAATCGGAAGTTTTTTGTGCTCAAAACGCTCTGACGATGGAACAATTTGAAAAAATCCGTCTCCGTTTTATCCATGTAGAACCGGTCGGTATCGGCGCACGAAATGTGAGTGAATCTTTTTTATTTCAACTGGATTCCTCGTCAATCAGTGATTCGGGATACACCCTAGCATCGGATATGATCAATCATCTCGATGAATTAGGGCGCTACCGAAAAGAGCCGTTTTTTGACGAAGCGATGCGGGTTATCGGGAGTTTTAAAAATCCTCCGGCAATCGATTACATGGAGGACTCAATGCAGGTTATCCCCGATTTGATGATCTATACGGATCCAGAAGAGGGAATCGAAGTAAAATTGAACGATCAATATTATCCCTCAATTTCCATCGATGCAGCGTACGGAGTCGATCATACTTTTGTTCGTGACAAGCTCAAAGAGGCCAAAAGTCTTGTGGATGCGTTAGAGATGCGTAAAGCGACCTTGTACAAAGTAGGGCTGATGATCGTTGAATATCAGTATGATTTCTTTACGGGAGGGGCGATTAAACCGCTAACCCTTAAAACGCTGGCGGATGAGTTCGGTCATAACCCTTCTACTATTTCTCGTGCGATTGCCAACAAATATATTGCGTGTAATCGTGGTATTTATCCGATGAAAGAGTTTTTCACGACAGCGATCGATGAAGATGTCTCCAATGCCGCAATTAAAGAGTATGTCTCTGAATTGGTCAAAAATGAGTCGCATAAAAAACCGCTCAGTGATATGAAACTGCTTGAGATGATCCAAGAAAAATTCAAGATTACGATGGTTCGCCGAACGATCGCTAAATACCGTAAACAGCTCAATATCGCGGGATCAAGTGAACGTAAACAACTTTATCTGCTAGGGCGCTAGTGAAAAACCTCAAAGCGTATCTCGATGAGCAGGTAGCTGCACGTAATAATCGAGATGAATTGTGCGAAGCACGCCCCGATCCGCTGATGATCGCGCGTCGGAGCATGGATCAACATCATGCACTTACGTGTGCCTTGTTTGCTTATGGGAGCGCAAAAGCCATTGTTGTCTTTTTAGCCACTTTGGAAGAGGATTTAGTGGATTTGGCTGAATCCGATTTACGTTTCAAATTAGAGGGGAAATATTATCGTTTTCAAAGTAGCGAAGATATAATCCAATGGTTCTGTACCCTTGGGAGATTAAAAGCTTCCGGCGGGGCTGAAAAGGCTTTTAAAGACGGGTATTCTTCGGATGGACTCATTGGTGGAGTATCGACATTGATTACATCTCTTTATGACCTTAACCCGTATCGCTCAAAGGGGTATGAATTTTTGATCGGAAAACCGATTGTATCGATAACAAAAGCGTCGGCAATGAAACGGTGGATGATGTATTTACGTTGGATGGTTCGTAAAAACGAACTTGACATGGGATTGTGGAGCGGTGTATCGATGAGTGACTTGATAATGCCTCTGGATACCCATACGTTTAATGTTTCTCACCGATTAGGGCTTTTAACGCGGTCTGTATGCGATATGCGTTCCGCCATTGAGCTGACGGAAAGACTCAAAAAGTTTGATCCGCATGATCCGCTTAAATACGATTTTGCCCTTTATCGGATTGGTCAGGAAAAATTGCTTTAAATGGTAAGGATGCTCGGCTTACCGGTGTAATATCCTTGTGAATAGGTGATTCCGATTGCTTTTACATGTTGATAGATATCTTCCGAACTGACAAACTCAGCAATCGTTTTAATGCCGAGATTTGCGCTAAAATCTGCAATATGTTGGACAACAACGGCATATTTTGGATCACTGTTAATATTACGGATGAGTGATCCGTCAATTTTAATGTAGTCAACGTCGAGTCGAAGGATATTTTCCAAACTGGAATATCCGGTTCCGTAATCGTCAATGGCAATTTTTGCACCTAAGCTTTTCATGATCTGAACAAATTCTATAACTGCATCAAAATTATCAATTCCCTCGGATTCTAAAATTTCAAATACGATGCGGTGAGCCGTATCGGTTGCAACAATCATCTCTTCGATAAATCGAACCGTTCCTTGGTCTAAAATATCACGGATAGAGAGGTTCACGGAGAATTCTTCATTTCGATTTTTGAAAGTATTACAAGCTTGTTCGATAACAGTTCGGGTAATTTGGGGATACAAACGTGTTTTTTTGGCAGTTTGGAGAAAATCGAGTGGCGGAATAATATGCGCGGATTCATCAATCATTCGAACAAGTGTTTCATATTTTTCAATTCGTCCGCTTTGATTGGAGACAATCGGCTGATAAAAACAGATAATCCGACCTGAGGATAGTGCATTGTGGATGGTTGACGTAAGGGCAATATTAGCTTGATATTGTTCTTCAACATGCGATTCACTGTTATAAAACGCGATATGTTGACTGCTCTCTTTGGCTTGATGGAGGGCTATATCGGCATGTGCCAAAGAGATGTCAGGTCCTTGATCAATCCCGATGGTAACATTAAGAGAGATACTTTCTGTACCCACTCTGAACGGATAATCGTGAAGGCGATTGAGTAATTTCAAGCAGAGATCTTCGAGCTGTCTTTCACTCAACTCTTCATCAAACAATACGGCAAATTCATCCCCGCTAAGACGATACGGGTACAAATCAAGGGTTATCAGCCAGTGCCCCATCTGCCGCAAGAGATCATCACCGGCGCTAAATCCGAAAAAATCATTGATTTCTCTAAAATTATACATATTTAATATGACCAATGCACTATAGCGGGTCCGGTCCATATCGTATTGCAGTCGATGACGATTCGGTAAACCGGTCAGAGTGTCTTCAAAGGTTTGGGAGATCAGCTGTTTGGTTTTTTCTTCAACTTTTGTTTCTAATATTTCGTTTACTTCTCGGAGCTCATCGGTTGCATTAAGGACTTGGGAACGTAAAAAGTTTGCGGTACCATGCATGGTATTTCGATAGACGAGTAAAAATGGCAATGCACCTAAAAAAATGATCAGAGAGGTTGAAATGGCTTTGAAAGCTGCGGCATTGGAAAGTCTTTGAATGGAGCCCACTTCGATATCCGCTCCAATAATGTAGCGATAGCCCGATGGTGTGGTTCCTGGGAGATATACGCTTCTAAATTGTCCCCATTGATCTGATTCTTCTTTAAGATCCCAAACCATTTGATTCGTTTTAAGGGCTTTAATCATATCGGGATTATTGGGATAAATATCGAAAAATCGGGTAAGGTTTTGACCGGTTCGGAGTTCATGATTACGGGCACTGCTGGAGGTAAAATGGAGTTGCCCTTTGTTATCCATTACTAAAGAATAAATATACTCGACCCCTTGTGCGTGTGCCAGAGCGGTGAGGGTTTTGATAGTATCGGCATCTTCAACCGTGGTCGGCGTACTCGTTAAAACTTTAGAATGATAATTGTCACCGACCACTACTTGTGCCGATTCAACGGCACGTTGCAAATTGGCGTTTATATTGTGATTGATAAATTTTTTTTCATGATCAAAATGGTAATAGCCCAATAGTATGAGTGTTGCAATAAAAAAGAAAAAGGCGAAGAAAAACTTTTTGGCATCAAGATGCATCAATGCTCCTCCTCCAATGTCTCGGTTCAGATGAATATAGTGTATCATACTTTAATCAAAAAAAACGATACTACACATATGAATTTAATTTTTACCCTATAAACGAATTGTGCTACAATCACGTCTTAAATTTAACGATCATAAGTAGTTTGCAGGACAATGAAAAAAATATTAATCGTCAGTGACGGAGCTATCGGTCATCACTATATAGAGCGTGTTATCGGCACTTATACCAGTGAAAACCTCTATTATGTTGTCCAAACGCATGAGAATGATTTCCAGGGTTACAATCCGGCACGTTACAAATTTTTTCAATTTGATCCTACCAGTTTTTACAAAATTTCCAATCTTTTAAAAATGGATTTCTGGCAAATCATTTTAGTGATGGAAAATGCAAATGATTTAGAACAGACGATTAAAAATATTCGTATGTACAAACCTTCTATTCGGATCATTGCACTTGACTTATGGAATGCAGTAAGTCCATGTGATGATATTGAATGGGTTAATATGCAAGAACTGATTGCCGCAAACTTGATCGATTATCTCCCCAATATTCCTGTTCTTGCGAAAAATATCGGGTTGGGTTCGGGTGAAATCATGGAAGTTCTCGTCCCTTTTGGAAGTTCGTTTGTGTATCGCCATATCGGATCGATTGAACAGAAAAACTGGAAAATAGCGGCAATTTACCGAAACCGTCAACTCATTATTCCGAGTGATAATAAAATGATTCAGCCCAATGATACATTGGTTTTGGTCGGTGATCCTGCCGTATTACGCTCTATTTATCGGGCAATCAAACGAGAACTGGGGCAATTTCCTGCCCCTTTCGGGTCTAAAATTTACCTCTATATTGATATGAGTATCGAAAAACCATCCGCTATTATGGCACTGGTCAGACGAAGTGTTTTTATTCAGAAAAAGCTTCGTCAGCCCCTCATTATCAAAGTCGTAAATCCCGGTGATATTGATGTTTTGAGAATGATTAAGGCCTCCGTTCAAGGCGGAGTAACCATCGATATTTCTTATGATGCAAAGCCCGATGAGGGGATCATTTTGGACGATATCAAAAAATACCATATTGGTCTTTTTGTGGTTTCTCATACCGCTTTTTCGAGGAAGAGCATTCGTAAAAAACTTTATGCCGGAAATGTGCCGGTGTTAAAACTCTCCGAACGCTCTTTTTCATCGCTCAAAGAGAGTGTCGTGATTTTGAGTGAAGAGGGATATATTGAAAATATTTCTACCACCATATTTGACGTTTCATCACAGTTTGGTTTTAATCTGGAACTGATTGATTACGCGAATGAAGAGGGGTCTCATAAAAAAGAGGTAATAGAACATTTTAATAATCTTGCCACGATCTTTTCCAAATCCATTCATGTTTCTGCACAAGAAGAGAACCCGATTCGAACCCTGCGTGAGCGGGAAAACTTTCTTCATGTTCTCCCGTTCACCTCTAAAATGTTTATGAACCCGTTTAATGCCTATTTTTCTACCGATCCTGAAGTGTTGTACCATAAGCTGGGTCGTTACCATCAACTGTTTATCCCGACTCAAATTTAAGAACTCGCTTCAGCCCTGTCCAAGAGGGTTTTAAGTGATGTTTCTGTAATATATAACTCATTACGCAATAACTTAATCCATCAGGTTTTTCTATGACAATCTCTATTAATCTCAAACGTATTATCGATGACTCATACCCTATTCACATTGGTTCTTTGCCGGAGATAAACTTCGAGGGTAAAGTGGCTGTTTTGACCAATCCGAAAGTTGCGGGTTTACATCTGCAAACGCTACTCTCCACTCTTAAAGCCAAAGAGGTGTATGTCATTACGATCCCCGATGGCGAGCAGTATAAAACGCTTGATACAATTGAGAGTATCTTAGACCGGATGTTTGATCATCGCTTGAACCGCAAATCACTCTTGATTGCTTTTGGCGGCGGTGTGATCGGAGATATGGGCGGATTTGCTGCGAGTCTCTATAATCGCGGGATCGATTTTATCCAGATCCCTACGACGCTCCTTTCCCAAGTCGATGCCAGTGTCGGTGGTAAAACAGGGGTGAACAACCGTTTCGGTAAAAACCTGATCGGTGCGTTTCATCAACCTCGCGCCGTCTATATCGACCCGAGTTTTTTATCCACCCTTGCACCGCGTGAGTTTGGTGCCGGTGTAGCCGAGATCGTCAAAATGGCGGTAACGTTTAATCTCTCATTTTTTGAATGGTTAGAAAATAATGATTTGCGCGAAGGGGATAATCTTCAACATGCTATAAAAATGGCGGTTGAAACGAAGGCGCGCGTGGTGGAAGCGGATGAAAAAGAACAGGGGCTTCGTGCGGCACTCAATTACGGTCATACCTTCGGTCATGTCATCGAAAATGAGACACACTACGAAACCTATCTTCATGGGGAAAGTGTCGCTATCGGTATGGTAATGGCCAACGATTTGGCCTGTGAAATGGGACTGATGAGCTTTGAAGAAGCGATGCGTATCAAGACGTTGTTAGGTCGTTACGATTTGCCGCTTACGTATCCGATTCATGATGTTGAGAAATTTTACCAAACCTTTTTCTTGGATAAAAAAAGTGCTGATAGCACTATTACCTTCATCCTCCCTCGCGGAATCGGCGGCGTTGAGATTACCGATGCAATCGATGCGGCAACCGTGAAAAAGAGTTTATCAAAATTTCAAGGAATGAGCGCGTGAGAGGCTATCGATTTCTTTTAGCGCTGTTTTTTGTTAGTGCTTTAACCCTCAATGCCGCCCAAAAAGAGGAAAAAGCGGTTGAAGAGCAGCCGATTGAGGTTCCGCAAGAGGTTCAAATTCAAAATGCTCAGGATGAACTCGCAAAAATCCAAAAAGAGCTTTCTCACGGCAACAGTATTTGGCTTAAAAGTTATAACTCCTATATGGCGTATCAAGAGGCACGAAAAAGTCTTCGGGACGTTAAATATCGGATTGAACAGCTGCAAAACAGGTCCTCTAACGTTGAACGCAAACTAGAAATTGAAGCGCTTCAAGCGAAACAAAAAGTATTGACCGAGCAGATTGATTTGCTCAAAGCACAAGGGGCCTCTCCGTTCGTTTCATTGCTCAAACCGGATGAAGCGGGTGAACTTCCCTCTATCACCAACCCTCTTGATATTTTTACAGGACTTTCCTATGTGAAACGGCTCAACAGCCAGTATCGCGATTATGTGTTGCGTGAAGAGGAACTCCAGGAACTGATAGCGCTTTTAGAACACCAAGTCGGATTGTATAAAGATTTAATGCACCTCAATCCCAAAGCCGATTACGAAGTTGAGCTTGAGGCAACATTGCTGCAAGTGGAAAAGTTTAAATTAGCCCTTGAGACCCTAATCTCTACTGCGGATGTGTACGAAAAACGGATTGAATCAACCGAAGCGAAAATCAACAAAGAGATAAAAGATCAGATTTTTAAACTTCTCAATATCGGAATGATCGTTGTTGTTCTGTTTTTAATCTCCTTTTTGTTCAAGCGGGTGATTAAACGCTACATCGTCGATAACGAGCGGTTCTATATGGCCAATAAAATCGTTACGTTTATCAATGTGACGCTGATTATTTTGATTCTCCTCTTTAGTTACATCGATAATGTGGGCTATTTCGCTACCGTTCTCGGATTCGCATCTGCCGGTTTGGCGATTGCGATGCGTGACTGGTTTATGTCACTTTTGGGATGGTTGGTTATTGTGGTCGGCGGGTCGATTCACGTGGGTGATCGTGTCCGTTTCATGAAAGACGGGATGGAATACGTCGGAGACGTGTTGGATATTTCAATGCAGCGTATCACGATCATGGAAGACGTAACACTTACGACCGTCGAAGTAAACCGACGGGCGGGACGGATTGTTTTTGTTCCGAATAACTACATTTTCACCTCGATGATTGCCAATTATTCGCATGGGTCACTGAAAACGGTGTGGGATGGGATCGATATTGTTATCACCTTTGATTCTAACCACAAAAAAGCGGCCCATTTGGTGAAAGAGATTTGCCGAAAATACTCCAAAGGCTACACCGATATCACCCGAAAACAGATCAACAAACTGCGAGACAAATACAGCCTCAAAAACAGTAATGTTGAGCCGCGTGTCTTTACGTTTATCGAATCCAATGGACTCAAAGTGAGTGCGTGGTATCTTACCAATGCGTATGCGACTTTAACATTACGAAGTACAATTTCTGCCGATATCGTCGATGCGTTTAACGCCGAGCATGATATTACGATCGCCTATCCGACGCAGACCTTTTATACCGCCCCGATACCACCGAAATCTCCTCCTCCGATGGACGCTCAATGAAGCCGAAAGTCTATTTCAAAACCTTCGGCTGCCGTACCAATCTTTTTGATTCCCAAGTGATGATGAGTGCGTTGAACGATTATGAAGTGACAGAGGATGAGGATAACGCGGATATCGTTGTCGTTAACTCCTGTACGGTAACGAATGGAGCCGATGTCAGTGTCCGAGGTTATATCAACCAGATGGATAAGCAGGGCAAAAAACTCTTTTTGACCGGATGCGGTGCCCATACCAAAGGGGAATCTCTTTTCGGTGCAGGAAAGATCCAAGGGGTGTTCGGCCCTTCGGAAAAAATGAAGATCAATACACTTCTCTCCTCAGAGAGCCGTTTTTATGAAATTGGCGATTTGAACTACATTGATGATGCAATTGTCGATGAGTTTGTCGGAAAATCACGCGCGTTTATCAAGATACAAGAGGGGTGCAATTTCCGTTGCAGTTATTGTATTATCCCATATGTGCGCGGTGATGCTCGCAGTATGGATGAAGCTAAGATTTTAGAGCAGGTATCGCGTTTAGCTTCGAACGGTTTCGGTGAATTTGTCCTTACGGGAACGAATGTCGGCAGTTACGGTCAGGGTGAGGGGCGAAATATCGCGGAACTGATGAAAAAAATGTCGCTGATCCGAGGAGTTCGACGTATACGTGTAGGTTCGTTGGAACCGATACAGATCAATGAAGCATTTCGGGAGATTTTGGATGAACCGTGGTTGGAACGCCATCTTCATATCGCGATTCAGCACAGCAGTGATGAGATGCTTCGTCTGATGAACCGCCGCAACCGCCATAAAAGTGATGTGGAATTATTCGGAATGCTGAATGCCAAAGGGTTTGCTCTCGGAACCGATTTTATCGTTGGACATCCGGGTGAAAGTGATCTGCTTTGGCAGGAAGCGATGGAAAATATCAAACATCTGCACCTAACTCATATCCACCCTTTTACCTATTCCAAGCGTGACGGTACACCGAGTGCGACCATGAAACCGGAAGTCAACGGTGCCCTTTCTGCTCAAAGAATGGCTGAACTCAATGCCTTGATCACCGCCAACAATTATGCATTTCGAGAAAAAACGATGACAATTCCTTTGGAAGTATTAGTCGAATCGGGTGATGGTAAACACTATAGTGGGTATGATCAGTTTTTTAATAAAGTGATCATTGAATCGAATGAAGATATCAGCGGTGATTGGATCACACTGGAGCACTATGAGGTACACGATGAATATAACATGGCCAAATTTTAACCGTAATCAGCTCATTCTTATCCTATCAGGAGGGATTGTTCTCCTTTTACTCCTTTTTGCATTATTGCGTGATAGCGGAGACACGGTAACCCTTGCAGAAGCGACCAAATTGATTGAAAATAATCAAATTGAAAAAGCGTTTAGCGATGATGGATATACCTATTTTGCTACCAAAGAGAATGGGGTTGTTAAAATTGCTTCGTCACAACTCCCTTCCGAATTGACAGCGAATCTTGTGATTGAGCCAAAAGGGGGAAATGGGTGGATTTGGTTTTTCGTCTTTTTTGGCCTTATCGGGGGTGCAGGATTTTGGGCATGGAAAAGTAAACTCGGCTTTGAAGATGATGCACCAGTGATAGAAACACCCGTGACAAAAACTGCCGTAGCGGAATCTGAAGCTCCATCTTCCAATGTAACCGCTGTCAAATCGACGGTCAGATTTAGTGACATCGGCGGTATCGGTGATGTTAAAGAGGAACTCGAAGAGATCATTGACTTTTTACGAAATCCGAAACGCTACTATAGTTTCGGCGCACGTATGCCACGCGGTGTACTTCTCGTAGGCCCTCCGGGTGTCGGTAAAACGATGATCGCCAAAGCGGTTGCTGCCGAAGCGGATGTCCCATTTTTCTACCAAAGCGGTGCCTCCTTTGTACAAATTTATGTCGGTATGGGGGCGAAAAGGGTCTCAGAACTCTTTTCTGCTGCCAAGAAAAATGCCCCCGCCATTATCTTTATTGATGAGATTGATGCGGTAGGTAAAAAGCGTGAAGGGGGACGAAACGACGAGCGAGAGGGGACTCTCAATCAGCTTCTCACCGAGATGGACGGATTTGAAGAGACGAGCGGCATCGTAGTGATCGCCGCGACCAATAATATTGATGTGATGGATGCGGCTTTGCTTCGTGCAGGACGGTTTGATCGCCGTATTTTTGTTGAGCTTCCTACGGCAAGTGAACGTGAAGCGATTTTACAGAAATATCTTCGCCATATTCCGAATGATCTTTCTATCGCCGAAATTGCCAAAATGACGGTCGGATTTAACGGAGCATCATTAGCGGCTTTGGTGAATGAAGCGGCGTTGCTCTGTATGCGTCAAAATGAGATTCAGGTTAAAGCGGAACACTTTATTGCGGTCAAAGATAAAGTGATGTTCGGGAAAAAGAAAATTGCGATGCTCAGTGATGAACAGCGTCGTTATCAAGTGCGTTACCAAGCAGGAAAAGTTTTTGCCGCTACATGGTTTGATTTGCCGTATGAGAAGATTACCCTGACCAATGATTCGATCACTCCCCCTACTGCCGAGCCGCAGCTTCGTCATGAGATCGAAGCGCATATACGGGTTCATCTTGCAGGGATCGCTGCGTCACATCTTCGTTTCGGTGAACACGCCAGCAATGCGTCGCATGATTTGGGGGTTGCCAAAGAGTTGGCTCATGCAATGGTATATGAATACGGGATGGGAAGCACGATCCAGCCCTCAGCTGAGGATGAAGCTAAACTTACCGATCGTCTCTACCGTGAGATGAGCGCACTCTTAGAACGTCATGAAAAAATTCTTGCTAAATTCGAAACGATTCTCGATGAATACGAACATATTTCCAAAGCACTTGCCAAAGCAACGATGAATGAGATTTTATAGCGGTTTTGCACTCACTGGGGATCAGTGTTTTTTTGATCCTTATTTAAAGCGCGGTGAGTATACGGTAGCAGGATTTAGTTACGGTGCGATCAAAGCAGCACAGTATGTCCGTGATTCGTCTGAGCGTATCGATACCCTCCAACTCTTTTCTCCCGCTTTTTTTCAGACGAAAAAAGAGTCTTTCCGACGACTTCAGATGGGTGGATATTTCAAAGATGCCGAGCGGTATCTGGATAATTTTTTGACGAGTTGCTTTTCCCCATTACCCGTAGCTCCCGTTTCATTGGGAAGCAATGATGCCGAGTCTTTGCAAGAACTCCTCTATTTTGAATGGACGAGTGAGTTGATGGAGTCTATATGCTCCAAAGGGACACGTATCGAGGTCTATCTTGGGTTAGACGATCAAGTGATCGATGTCTCAGGGGCGAGGGAGTTTTTTCTCCCCTATGCCACCGTTATCTCTATCCGAAGAGGAAACCATTTTTTACAGGAGAATTTACAATGATTAAAATAGGTGTTATAACTGCATCAGACCGTGCGAGTGCGGGGATTTATGAAGATATATCAGGGGTTGCGATTCAAGATACCATGAAAGATTATTTAAAATCAGAACATGAGATTGTGTACCGTTGTATCCCAGACAATCAAGATACGATTGAAGAGACGATGATGGAGTTGTGTGACCGTGAGGGGTGCTGTCTAGTCGTTACGACGGGGGGGACAGGTCCTGCAAAACGTGACGTGACCCCTGAAGCGACCGAAAACGTCTGCGAGAAGATGATGCCGGGGTTCGGTGAGTTGATGCGTCAGGTAAGCCTTAAATACGTTCCTACCGCTATCCTATCACGACAGACAGCGGGAATCCGAGGTAAATCTCTGATTATCAATCTTCCGGGTAAGCCTAAATCGATCCGCGAGTGTTTGGATGCCGTGTTCCCAGCCGTACCGTACTGTATCGATTTGATCGAGGGGCCGTATTTAGAGTGCAACGAAGAAGTTATAAAAGCGTTTCGACCAAAGCAATAAATTAAAAAAAAATTATTTAATAAACAAAAATGTCGATATAGATATATATAGAGAAATCTTAATAATCTTTTAATCCTGAGTGTGACATTCTAGAAGTCTTTGGATTGTTATTGCAGGAAAAGGAGCGGACGATGATCGATAAATCGATATCATCTTTAAGTACACTTTCGCATCGTGTTTACCGCTTTTTTTGCCCTAAGTCCGAAGAAGATATTTTACATACGACAATCCAGTCTCAAGGGAAAGTGACCGCATTTTTCTTAAGTCAGATTTTGGCTTTTTTAGCCGCTTCATGTGTCTTGATCATTTCTCCTCAAAATACATTTATCATTGTGATGATGTTCTTGAGCATTGTCATGATTTTGATGAATTTTATGTATTTACGTCTGCAAATTCTCTCATTTTACTCGGCAACGGTCATTTTTGCGATTAATGTTTATCTCTCGCAAATCACTATATTATTTGAAACAGAAATAAAATCCATTACTATTTATGGATTTTTTCCTGCTGTTATCGGAGGGCTCCTTTTTTTAGGGGCCCGTTTAGGAACATTGTACGCTTTTTCGTATTTGATGGCATTATGGCTTTATCATTGGTACTTTCATACGTCTCACATAGAGTTTTTTATGCAATTCTTGGCACTTATGGCTACTTTTTTGATTGCGCTTTTTTATGAGATAGTTTCAACGTATCATTCTCAGATACTCTCTAAAACGTTAGAAGAGGTTAAATCTCTTGCCCAAACCGATCAGCTAACCGGTATTTTAAATCGGCGTGAGTTTTTGTATCAAGTGGGGAATTTGGAGGGAAAATATCAAGCATACTCTATGGTAATGATTGATATTGATGATTTTAAAGCCATTAACGATACTTACGGCCATGCTATCGGTGATAGCACATTGAAACTGATTACCCAAACAATTAAATTACACATTCGTGATAGTGAACCCTTTGGCAGGATAGGGGGGGAAGAATTTGCCATCATGTTTCCCCTGCCACTCTCTCAAGCATATGAGCGAAGTGAAATAATTCGTCGTGCTGTCGAAGAGAGCCGGTTGTTACGTGAAAAAAGTGATCTACGCATGACAATAAGCATTGGCATAGCATCGCAGAAAGATGTTTCAAATATCGATGAGTTGCTTTGTCAAGCAGATAAGGCTCTTTATGATGCTAAAAAACGGGGAAAAAATCAGGTAAGAATCTGGAATGAATAGTGTTCCCCGATGCGGGGAGAAGAAAGATTAGACGAAGTCGACTTTGGTAACGTGGTGGTTAAGTCCGAGTTCCGTTGGAGTACATCCGAGTGCGAGACCAACCATCTGCGGCATATGAAGTACCGGAAGATGGACATCGCGTCCAAGGGCTTTTGAAGCTCCATGATTCTGTACATCGAGTTTAAGGTGACACAAGGGACACGGAGTAACCATCCAGTCTGCATTTGCATCCATGGCACCGGCAATCGCATTTCCTGTTAGGATTGCTGCTGTGCGCGGTGATTGAAGCTCAGCATGGAAACCGCAGCATTTATTTTTCTCTTCATAATCGACATTCACACCGCCGCACGCGATGATCAAATCATCCAAAGAGGTTGGAGTATACGGATTTTCACCGCCGTTACTGAGGTTTTGAAGCTCAGATGGGCGGATATTATGGCATCCGTAGAATGGTGCGATATTAAACTGGCTAAGAGGTACTTGGACACGTGCAGCCAATTTTTCCAAACCGTAATCTTGGATGATGGCATAAAGGAAGTGAGTTACTTCTGAAGTCCCTTTGTACTCCAATCCCACTTCGGCCAATTTCGCATTGACTTTGGCTTTAAGTTCAGGGTTTGTGTCAAGTCGGTGCTTGGTCATCGCCGTATTAAGCTGACACGTATTACAGATGGTGACCATGGTAAGTCCGAGTTTTTCAGCGTAACAGATATTACGGGCATTCAAAACCAATGAGAGGAAATCATCGTAATCTTGAAGGTGTGATGCACCGCAACATGAAGCTTCGTCTAACAACACAAGCTCAATCCCGAGTTTATCGGCAATTGCCATGGTTGATTTTAGAAGCTCGGGCGTACTTTCACGCGCCGTACATCCAGTATAGAGGGCGTATTTTAGTTTTTCCATAATCAGCTCCTAAAATTTCACGGTGGATGAAGATTTAATCAATTTTTTGATTTCATCCAGATTTTTTGATTTCGGCATGTTCCATGGCATCACGATTTTGCCGTTTTTAAACATGGCGATTGCTTCCGGGATATGTTTCATAACGCCGAAATTTCCCTCGGAGTAACGGACAAGTTCACCTTCATCGAGTAGACCGTGTTTTTGAATCGAATGGGCAAATCCGACGGCATGGCGGGTTGCGACATTGTTTTTCGCTATGCCTGCTTCAAATACCATGTTATGAAGTTTGGTGATTTTTTCGATAGGATTGACCTCTTTAGGACATACCTCGGCACACTCCATACATTTGACACAATCCCAAACACCCTGAGCTTCTTCGTTGACAACATGTAAACGTTCAATTGAAGCATCATCACGAACATCGGCAGAAAATCGGTAAGCCGCAGCAAATGCCGCAGGCCCGATAAACTCCTCGTTGATTGCGAGGGCAGGGCATGAATAGTGACATGCACCGCATTGGATACAGTAGTCGGCTTCGAGAAGTTTTTCGGCATCATGCGGGCTGACGAGGTGCTCAAGTGCCGGATGCTCTTCGATTTCACTGACGAGATACGGTTTAACCTGAGCATGTTTATCCCAGAAATCTTTTTTATCAATAATCAAGTCTTTGATAGCGCGTTTGGTGCTAAGCGGCTCAAGAATGATTTCATTTCCGAATGTTTCGACGAGGTCAAACAAACGGGTTTTACAGGCTAGAATCCCTTTGCCGTTGGCTTTGATTGAACAAACACCACAGATTCCGTGGCGGCAGCTTCGGCGGTAGGAGAGGCTGCCGTCGTGATCCCATTTGATACGGTTGAGGATGTCAAGGACAACCTCTTCGTGAGTTACGTCGAGAGTATAAGTGTTATAGTAAGGAAGGTAATCGGTCTCTTCGTTGAAACGGAAAACTTTAAACGTTACTTGTTGCGATTTTATCGTATCCATATTCTCTTCCTTAATATGATCGTGCTTTGAGTTCATGGCGCCCGAGGGTTACATCCATGTAATCAAGCTTGATTTCACCGTTTTCATCCATGTATGCCATGGTGTGCTTCAAGAACTGTTCATCGTCACGTGTCGGGAAATCTTCACGAAAATGTGCCCCACGGCTCTCTTTACGATCCAATGCGCTTGCGACGATAAAGAGTGAATAATCGAGCATATGGCCGAATTCGATCGCTTCTTGAAGTTCCGTATTGAAGATTTTCGATTTATCCGAAATACGGATATTGTTATAACGGTTGCGTAAATCTTTTAGAATTTCCATTTGAGCGGAAAGTGTTTCGGCGCTTCGGAAAACACCTGCATTATCGGTCATCGATTGTTGCAGTTCATCACGAAGTACGGATACGGATTCTTGACCGTTATTGGTCAATACCCAGTTCATCTCATTAATCATACGTTCCGCATCTGCTTCAGTCGCCGAGTGCAACGTAATTCCATCAACTTCATCTACCATTGTTTTACCGACGAAACGGCCGAATAGCAAGGCTTCAAGAACTGAATTGGCACCAAGACGGTTTGCCCCGTGAACAGACGAACATGAACACTCACCTGCTGCGTAGAAACCTTCAACGAATTCCGTGTTGTTTTTACGAACATGTCCCTCTTTATCCATAGGAATACCGCCCATAGAGTAGTGGGCAGTTGCTGAGATCAAAATCGGCTCTTTAATCATATCAAGTCCGAGGAACGTGATCGCGAGGTCACGGAGTTCCGGTAGGCGTTCCATGATTTTCTCTTTTCCTAAATGGACGAGGTCGATGTATACGGCATCTTTGCGGGGACCGACACCGCGTCCTTCACGGATCTCTTGAATAATAGCGCGGGCAACAACGTCACGAGATGCAAGTTCCATTGCATTGGGTGCGTATTTTTCCATAAAACGCTCACCGAGTGAGTTAAGGAGTTTCCCACCCTCACCACGAGCCGCTTCAGAGATCAAAACACCGTTACCCGAAAGCCCTGAGGGATGGAATTGTACGAATTCCATATCTTCGAGAGGAAGACCGTGACGGGCTACGAGTGAAAGACCATCACCTGTGTTCGCATGAGCGTTTGAGTTGATTTTAAATGCACGAGCGTATCCGCCGGTTGCGAACATAACGGCTTTTGCATTGAAAATTGCTTTTTCAGAGTTGCGGATGTTATACGCGCTTACTCCGTATACTTTACCTTCGTTATACAACAAGTCGGCTACATACCACTCATCCCAAAACTCGACACCCTCACGAAATGCTTGTTCGTAAATGGTTTGAAGGAGGGTAAGACCCGTACGGTCTTTCGCAAAACAGGCGCGTGGAGATGATTGTCCGCCGAATGGGCGTTGAGCAATGGTACCGTCTTCGTTACGGCTGAATGCCGCTCCCATACGCTCTACCCAACGGATCGTTTCCGGTGCTTTTTCACACATAAACTGAACAACGTCCTGATCCGCAAGATAATCGGACCCTTTGACGGTATCGAACTCATGAAGCTCAACGCTGTCAGCATCACTAAACGCTGCATTAATCCCCCCCTGTGCTGCACCGGAGTGACTACGCAACGGGTGAAGTTTTGTGACGACGGCAACTTTTTTACCGGCTTTTTGCAACTCGCGAGCTGCAGCACATCCGGCTAAACCAGCTCCGACAATAACCGCATCATAAGTATAAATGGGAATACTCATACGCCTTCCTTGTTGATAAAATCTAGGGATGATTATAGCGTGCCGCTCCTTGGGTAAGATTAAAAAGGGTTATGGATCGGCGTTGCTCATGAAAGTGGAGTATGTTGTCCAAAATTGTAACAATATAGAGAAAAGTACCACCCTGTATGGGTGGAATAGTTACATCATCAGGGGGAATTAGTTATGTGAATTATGACGATTGCGTTGTTGAGCGATGCGATTCCCGCCTGTTTCTTTTGCTTTTTCAATCAATTTTAGAGCTTCTTCTACCCCTTCATCGATTGATTTTGCAGGGGGTTTGAGTAAAAATCCTCCACTTAGTGTGATTTTAATAGGGCCTTGTGCCGTCGTAAAATTCGATTCTTCCACGGTATGGATAATTTTTTCCGATTCTTCAAGTGCAAGTTGTTTAGTGTTACGGGACATGAGAAAAACAAGGTGGTTGTCATCCGTATGGGCTATCACATCCAGCGGTTGCTCATACATATTCAAAATATCACCGAGTTTTTTGAAAATATTGCCCATATCTTCTTTGGAGAGAGTATTAAGCAATGAGGTATAGTGGTCAATTTCAAATAAAGAGAGAAAAACGTTATGACCGGATTTCCCCGCTTTTTTGGCATTAAAAGCATTGATGAGACCTTTTTCGTTATTGAGGCCGCTCAATGGGTTGATTAGATTAGGATTGAGGGGATTTTGAGAAGACCTGCGAATTAAGCGCTTGAGAAGAAAATCAATTTCTTGGGTTAAAACAAGTTTCGCTGAACCGTCAGTATCAACCGAACACGCTTTGTCGATATCGCTATAAATTTGATTAAGACGATATCGATAGAGAAGAAATACGATAAAACCGGCGATGAAGAGAAAAATAGCGACCATTTTAGCCGTTGCAATCGATTCTTGGATGATGTGGACCTGATAATCCATCATGCGGTCAATATCGGCAAGGAATGCTGTTCGTGCATTCATCATACGTAGGTGTGCAGAATCTTTAGAGATACTTAGAGCTTCAGACCAGAACAGTGCATTATCTTGAAATGCTTGAGACGATATCTCTAAAGAGCGTAAGAGAGAAGCTTGCTCTTCGTTGGAATTGACAAAAGCATCTAAAAGAGCCTCTTCTCCGGAAAGTTTGACAGAAAGTGAAATCTCGGATACGGCACCGTTGATGAGGATATCTGCCATTTTTGGATCACTTAAATCGGTATGAACAATTTTCTCGATTAAAAGATGCTGGTTTTTTAGAGCCCCTAAACGTTCGGAATATTTGGCTATATGAAAAAGCTGAGCCGTCAGTATCATCCCTCCTATACCGAGGATCAAGAGTGCAGTTTTAAGATTGAAAAAAACTTTTCGAATTGAAATGAGCATGTATTCTCCATTTAGGAATTATTATTTATAAAAATTAATTAAACATATTATATCACGATGACACTGATCTTATTGGCGTTTAACACTACCATAATAGGATTTTGTCTATAATAATACCACTTAAATAATAGTTATGGAATGGGTACTGGGCGTGAACGGAGAAAACTATTTTATTTCTACTTTTAAGACGCATAAAAGCCGTATCGGTGACGATGGCGCATGTGTCGGAGAGTGGGTATACAGCAAAGATGTTTTTTTCGAAAATGTCCATTTTAAGCGGGAGTGGCTAAGTCCCTATCAAATCGGCTATAAAGCGATGATCGTTAACATCTCCGATGCCATTGCTATGAATGCGATTCCGCATTATGCATTGCTTGGGATCGCTATGCCGCGCTCCATGAGCCTTCATCAGATGGATGAGCTTTCACGAGGGTTGCGTGCTGCAGCATCAGAGTACGGCATCGAGATTATCGGCGGAGATACGATCAGCAACTCTAAACTCGATCTCTCGATAACCATCATTTCCAAAACGGCTCGTCCGCTGTTACGCAGGGGATTGAAAAAAGGCGATATCATTGCGTATACCGGAGAGATCGGAAGATCGGTGAGAGATTTGCACTATCTATTAAGCGGTGGAGCGGTCCATACGAAAAGCCGTTTCGTTGCGCCGAAACTGCGCCAATCTTTTGTAAGCAAATCACGGCGTTATGTGCGATGCGGTCTGGATATCTCCGATGGACTTTTCAGTGATCTTGAAAAACTTTGCCAAGCAAACCGCATGGGTGTTCAATTTACCAAAAAAGTTCCCAAAAAAATCGGATGCAGCGGTGAAGAGTATGAGATGCTGATAGCCTTTTCACCCTCAAAGCTAAAAACGATTCGACATGTCGGGAAGCAGACCCGAACAAAAATCACACCCGTGGCTCGCGTAGTACGCGGAAGCTATACCAATCGCTGTAAGCGTCATCATTTTTAGGAGTTTCATGGAACGTCAATATTATCTCCCTCATAGCCCTATCGAATTTCATTTTCGTCAATCCCCTCGCGATTTTGTGGTGGATGAAATCCCCCTTTATCCTTTTAGCGGCGAGGGGGAACATTTGGTTCTTCATGTTCGTAAAAAGAACCTCTCTACCTGGCAGATGATCGATGTTTTCAGTAATCATCTGGGAATCAAAGGACGTGATATCGGTTATGCCGGATTGAAAGACAAAAATGCCCAAACCAAACAGTATATTTCACTCCCGCGTAAATTTGAGAGTGTGTTGGAGACTTTTGAGCATGAGGGGATCAAAATCCTTGAAAAAACCTATCACAATAATAAAATTCGTGTCGGACATCTTAAAGGGAACCGTTTTTTTATTCGTCTCAAAAAAGTGAATCCGACGGCTGCAGTGAAAATTAAAGAGGCTCTTAAAATGATTAAGCAGCAGGGGATGCCGAATTATTTCGGATTTCAGAGGTTCGGGATTGACGGCGAAAACTATAAAAAAGGGCAAGCGATTTTAGCCGGGGAGCTGAAAGAACGTAATAAAAAATTGGCTCAGTTTTATGTGAATTCATATCAGAGCTATCTTTTCAACGATTGGCTTAGCCGTCGTATTCAAATATCTAAACTCGTAGAGAGTTTCGGAATCGATGAACTGTGCAGCGTACTGCCCCTTCCCAAAGAAGAACTTGTCGCGATGAAAGCTCAAAAACATCCGCTTAAACTGATTCACGGGGATGTAATGATGCACTATCCGTATGGGAAAATATTTCATTATGAGAGTGATGAAGAGGTAGAACGCTTTTCAAAGCGGGATATTTCGGTAAGCGGTCTGCTCAGCGGTAAACGTGCAACACGTGCTGTGGGATTGGCGGAGATAATCGAGCAAGAGTATGATACGATTCATAGCGGCATTGATGGCGCACGCCGTTATGGCTGGATTTTCCCCGAAGAGATTGAAGGGGAATACAAAGAAAATGATGCATGGTTTGAGCTTCATTTTACCCTCCCAAAAGGGTGTTATGCTACCGTATTGATTGAAGAGATTGCCAAACGTCCAATTCAAACCGATGAAACTCAGGAGTAACCATGAAACAACACTTCACTTCAGCAATTTCCCAACGTTTTGGCCGTTTTGCCTCTAAAGAGCATGGTAGAAGATTCCAAACGGCTATTAACCGAGCTTATGTTAAAGCGATGGGGTTGGATATGAGCGATTTTGACGCTCCCGAAACGTATCCGAGTCTCAATGCCCTGTTTACCCGAAAATTTCTCCATAAACGCACTTTTTCCCACGATACTCTCGATGTAATCAGTCCGTGTGATTCATTGATTACTGAGTGCGGTACGATTCATGAAAACCTGGCCCTTCAAATTAAAGGGATGTCTTACAGCATCGACGGTGTGTTGGGTGATGGAATCTCGAGCGATTCGAAAAAAAGTGTCCATAACGGCACTTTTGTCAACTTTTATCTCTCTCCACGTGACTATCATCGTTACCATGCACCCATCGATATGCAAGTGCTTCATGCCGTTCATATTCCCGGGAAACTCTATCCGGTTAATATCCCTTCCCTTAAAAAACAAGTTAATCTTTTTATTGAAAATGAACGGGTTGTTTTAGAGTGTTTGAGTGCGGAAGGGAAACGATTTTTCTTGATTTTAGTGGGTGCTTTGAATGTTGGCGAGATGGAAGTGAGTTTCGAACCTCGTATTCGAACCAATACGACACTCACTCCGAGCCAATACAGCTATAAGGATCTCTATTTGAGCAAGGGAGATGATTTCGGATGTTTCCGAATGGGTTCTACGATTGTGATGTTGTGCGAAAAAGAGATGGTAGAGTTTGGGATTTCGACAGGCCATACCGTCCGCTTTGCGCAGACGATCGGACGGCTTAGTGTTTAGAGAGTATCTCTAAACGAACTTGAAGATGCCCCTCATGTTCTCGAATGTCGATGTTGCTGTCAATCGGGGGATGGAGTTTGCTTAAAGCCCCTTGTACTGAGTGCAGAACGTGTAAAAACTTCGGAAACATCGGTGTATTGATATAGTCGATATGCCCTTTTTTGATCTCTTCCGCAATCACATTAATACCGGCATAATAGAGTGTTTTATTGATTGCTCGATTGATCTGATACGTACGTAATAATTCAATATTACAAATCAGAACATTACACTCTTCTTCACAGAGGGTTTTATTCTCATGCGCGCGAACCAATTCATCCGAAATATCATTTTCTGCAATTAAACGGCGTTCTTCGATTTGAGAGAGGAGGGCAGGATCTTTGCTTTTAATAAGATCAAATATTATGTCGGCTTTCAGCGGTTCGGCTTTAGCAAGGTAGGTATATCGCTCATCGGCTTGATAGTTATGATCAAGTGCTTGAATTAATTCCGCCACAATACTGAGATAAGCAAACTTATCTTCTTTGTTGAGATCAAACGTAATCCCGTGTGCGGATATAAGAGGTTTTGGCCCAGCGTATTTAAGATCCATTCTCCACTCCTTAATAACAATCTCTTACCTCTTGGAAGAGGTGAATAGACTAATTATACATTAAATCTGAAGTGCATGATGTCACCATCGGCGACAATATACTCTTTACCTTCCAAACGCATTTTCCCCGCCTCTTTGGATTTGGCTTCGCCGCCGCAGGTAACGAAATCTTCATACCCGATTACTTCGGCGCGGATAAACCCTTTTTCGAAATCGTTATGGATAACGGCGGCCGCTTTTGGAGCCGTTGTATTTTTGTGGATTGTCCATGCACGAACTTCTTTAACACCGGCGGTGAAGTAGCTCATAAGACCCAGTTTATCGAACCCTTTTCGGATGATTTGCTCCAATCCAGACTCTGCAACACCTAAATCGTGGAGCATTTCATTACGCTCATCATCCTCTAATTCAACGAGTTCTTCTTCGATTTTTGCGCAGAGTTTGACCACCTCGCATCCGTTTTTCGCCGCATGTTCTACCAGCGCTTTGACGTAATCGTTATCCGTCGTTAATCCGTCTTCATCGACGTTTGCACCGTACATAATCTCTTTGGCACTGAGTAGACGCACTTCTCGGTTAAGCTGATCAAACATCTCAGTATTGGCTTTTGGGAAGTTACGGGCAAGATTGCCATCCGCCAAGAACTCGGCAAGTTCTTCGGCAAATTCAGCCATAACAGCAGAATCTTTATCGTTTTTTGCCTGTTTTTTGAGACGTTCGATACGGTTGGTCAGCACTTCAATATCGGCTAAAATCAGCTCATTTTCGATGATTTCGACATCGAGCAACGGATCGATACGCCCCTCTGTGTGAACAATATTGTCATCTTCGAAACAACGGACGATTTGCAAGATTACTTCGGTTTCGCGGATATTAGAGAGGAACTTATTCCCCAACCCTTCCCCTTTGCTTGCGCCCTTAACGAGACCGGCGATGTCGACGAAATCGAGAGTCGAATATTGAATACGCTCAGGGTTTACGATTTTAGCGAGGGCATCGAGACGGATATCCGGCACTGGTACGGTCGCTTTGTTCGGTTCGATTGTACAGAACGGATAGTTTGCCGCTTCGGCATTTTGTGCTTTGGTAAGTGCGTTAAAGGTGGTTGATTTTCCGACGTTTGGTAGTCCTACGAGTCCGATTGATAAGCCCATGTGCTATTTCCTTAGTGTGTTTCGATGCGTAAAATATTGGTGCAATTATAATACAGTGTTGTTGAGTGGGGACTGAGGGGATGGGCAAGGTGTTTTTTTTATCCGTTCGCCCTGAGCTTGTCGAAGGGTGTGTTGTTCATGGTTCGACTGGCTCACCACGAACGGGAGATTATTTACACTGCTCCATAAGCCAGTTGAGGCTCATTCGCACACCCGCACCCGTTCCGCCGTAAGTATGGACATCCCATGCGCTCTCGGTATAGGCAGAACCTGCGATGTCGAAGTGTACCCATTTCTCTTTCATATCCTCATCGATGAAGTTATCGAGGAACAATGCGGCGGTGATCGCTCCGCCGTAAGGTTTGCTCGAGACGTTGCACACATCGGCAAGGTCGCTTTTGATCAGTTTTTTGAGGTGGCGGTTGAACGGTAAAATACCGCAGTATTCACCGCTCGCTTCTGCCGCACTCAGCCACTCTTGTTTGAGTGATTCATTATGTCCCATGACACCTGTGGTGTAAGGTCCGAGGGCTACCATACACGCACCTGTCAGGGTGGCATAATCGAAGATGTAGTCCGCTTTTACTTTTTCTTGGGCATACCCTAGAACATCGGCGAGGACGAGGCGTCCTTCGGCATCGGTATTGCGCACTTCGATTGTTTTTCCGTTTTTGGCACGGAGGACGTCATCGGGTTTGTAGGCGTTCCCGCTGATCATGTTTTCGACTGCACCGACAAAAGCGTGGACTTCGATATCGAGGTTAAGCTCGCTCACCGCTTTGATGATCCCCATTACGGCACATCCGCCTGCTTTGTCCATTTTCATTGTCACCATCGATGCAGCTGCTTTGAGACTAAGCCCGCCGCTGTCATACGTGAGCCCTTTTCCGACAAGGGTTATGACACGTTTCGGATTTTTGGGTTTGTAGGCGAGGTGAATCAGGCGGGGAGGGTGGGCTGAACCGCGTCCGACAGAGAGCATAGCAAACATTTTTTCATCTTCGAGACCGTTGACATCGAGGATAGTGCATTCGAGATTATTGTTTTGTGCCAGAGTATCTGCGGTGATAGCCATCTGCTGCGGTGTCATATCATCCGGCGTTTGATTGACTAAACTGCGGACGAAGTTGGTCGCTTTGGCAATGATCGTCGTTTGTGCGAGGATTGCTTCCAATTCTTCGAGTGGATTAACACTGCCGTCATGATTTTCATTACTGAAGATAACGTCTGTCAAAGAAGAGGGTTTAGGCTCCGATTTATAGGCTTCAAATCGGTAACTCCCTAGTAATGCCCCCTCGATGAGTGCTTTAAAATATTTCGGTGTATATTGTGCGACTTTTAGGGAGCTATAGCCGTAGTTCATTGCGGTTTTGATCGCTGAGGCCATAGCGGATCGGTAAAGTTCATCGCTCGCATCGTTGTCGATACCGCATACCAGCAAACGGTGTTCATGCAAAGCACACAGCTGCTCATGGTCGGCTTTAAACCCTGCTTGGGTTAAAAGGGCTTTATGGGGGTGTGATTCAAATTGTGCGGGTGTAACAAACTCCAATGTCAAATCGGCATTGAGTAAGGATAGTGATTGATTATAAAGGGCGACGTTCACGGCGTTTCTCCAAAAGATTTTTTTCGATGCGATTAAAGACCAAAGCGATGCTGCCGAAGATGCTCAGCGCAAACGGTATCGCAAAGTACCAGTGGCCTTTAATCCAAGCGAGAAGCTTGAGTAACTCTTCTCCAAAATAATAAGCGGGGATGATTGTCAATGAAGCCCAAAAAACGGCACTGACAAAATTGATAATGGCAAATTGCCGTCCTGAATATTTGGTCAAACCTATTGCCATCGGAATGACGGTACGCATACCGTACATATAGCGTTGGACAAAAATCAGTGGCCATCCGTATTTTTTGAGAAGCAGATGGGCAATGGCAAATTTACGGCGTTGTGAACGAAGTTTATTATGAATGTACGATTTATTGAACCGTCCGATGTAAAAATAGATTTGATCTCCGACAAATCCACCCAAAGCTCCGACGATGATTGCAATCGGCAAAATCATATCTCCGGTATGGGACATAATTCCCGCCATAACCAAACCCAGTTCACCCTCTAAAATACTCCATGCAAAGAGGACGATGTATCCGTATTCTTTGAGCCACTCTAAAAAAAGATGTTCCACAAATCGCCTTAATTATCGAAATTCAAAATTTGTTTTGCCTGCATCATATCTTTGTCCCCGCGACCGGAGAGGTTGACAATAATGAGTTTGTCTTTAATATCAGTCATTTTTTTCAAATAAGCGACGGCATGGGAACTTTCAAAAGCGGGGATAATCCCTTCGGCACGGCTAAGCCATACAAATGCATCGAGTGCTTCTTGGTCAGTAATATTGTCATAACTGACATTATCGTTATCTTTGTGAAATGAGTGTTCCGGTCCGATTCCCGGGTAATCCAGACCTGCTGAGATCGAGTGCGCTTCGAGGATTTGGCCGTCTTCATCTTGGAGAAGGTAGCTCATTTGTCCGTGCAGCACCCCCGGCCGTCCTTTGAGCAAAGAACAACCGTGTTTATCGGTTTCGACACCCAGTCCTCCCGCTTCGATTCCGATGCAGCGAACCTCTTTGTCTTCGAGGAAGTGTTGAAAGGTTCCGATCGCGTTGGAGCCTCCGCCGATGCAGGCGATGACGTAATCGGGAAGACGGTTCTCTTTTTCTAAAATCTGAGCGCGGGCTTCACATCCGATAATCGCTTGAAAATCGCGTACCATCATCGGATAAGGGTGCGGTCCTGCGACGGTGCCGATAATGTAGAAGGTGTCGCGTGCATGGGTCACCCAGTGACGAATAGCATCGTTCATGGCATCTTTGAGAGTTTTAGAACCGCTTTGTACCGCATGGACTTTCGCTCCGAGAAGTTTCATACGAAAGACGTTGAGTTCTTGACGTGCGACGTCTTTGGCTCCCATAAAGATTTCACACTCTAATCCCAGCAGTGCGGCGATGGTTGCCGTTGCTACACCGTGCTGTCCCGCACCCGTTTCGGCGATCACTTTTTTCTTGTCCAAACGTTTTGCCATCAGCCCTTGGGCGATAACGTTGTTCACTTTATGGGCACCGGTATGGTTCAAGTCTTCCCGTTTGAGATAAATTTTAGCTCCGAGTTCTTCGGAGAGATTAGCGGCATAGTAAAGGGGACTTGGACGGCCGACATAATCGGTGAGATAACCGTCTACCTCGCTCCAGAACGCTTCGTCAAAGCGAATCTCTTTATAAGCGGCTTCGAGTTCCAAAAGGGCAGGCATAAGGGTTTCAGGAACATAACGTCCTCCGAAGATACCGAAATGGCCGTCAACCGGATCAAATTTTGAGGGTGAGGGGATATACATTAGTCAACTCCGATTACAGTATAAACTTCGACAAGATCGCGCAGCTTGCTTTGCCCGCTTAAAAAATCAAGTCCCATGACAAAACAGGCTTCGATACACTCTGCGCCCACTTTGTTGATGAGGTTTGCAGCAGCGTAAGCTGTTCCCCCTGTTGCGATTAAATCATCGATCAAGAGGACACGAGGCTTTTCGACACCACTAAATGCGTCGATATGAATTTCAACTTCATCGACACCGTATTCAAGGGAGTATTTTTCCGATACGGTGGTGTAGGGAAGTTTCCCTTTTTTACGAATAGGGACAAAACCGACACCGAGCATCTGTGCCAAAGCGGCACCGAAGATAAATCCCCGCGCATCAATTCCGGCAACGTGGGTAAGATCGTAGGTACTGTAGCGCTCATGCAGATGGCGCATAAGAACACCGAAAGCTTCTTTGTCCGAGAGAAGGGTAGTAATGTCTTTAAAAATAATTCCCGGTTTTGGAAAATCGGGAATATCGCGAATAGCATTGATTAAAATGGCTCGGTCACTTATGCTAAGATTCATGGTATTCCTTGAAAAATTGGTTAAATTAGCGCGTCGATACGCCCTTCAAGCTCTTTTATTTTATTTTGGAGGCGGTCGGTTTCCGAACGGTGTTTCGAGTTGCGCTGTTTGAGCGATTTGACTTCATTGCGAAGGTTATTAAGCTCTTCGCTGAGAATATCAACATTCCCGAGTGCACGTTGGAGTTGGATTTGATATTTTCGGATCAATACTTCCGCCTCTTTGAGGGTCAGTTTCATCATTTCACTGGAACGCTGTTCTTTTACCGTAATACTGCGAAAATAGAACATTTTGACTAAAAAGAAAAGTGCTCCAAGTGTTACTATCGTGAGCAATGACCACTCTAAAAACATCATTTATCCTTTGATAGCTTCTATTTTATCCACTCGCCCGCAATGACGGCCACCTTCGAATACTCCTGCAATCCATGCATCGAGAATCGATTCGGCAACCCCTTGTCCAATAATACGCTCACCGAAGCATAGGACGTTTGCATCGTTGTGTCCGCGTGCAACGGTTGCGGTATAAGCATCATGGCACAGTGCCGCGCGGATACCGTGATGGCGGTTTGCCGCCATTGACATTCCGATTCCCGAACCGCAGATCAAAATCCCCTGCGAAGTTGGATCGGAAAGGACATTTTCACATACTTTGACGGCATAATCGGGATAATCAACGCGATCTTTGGAAAATGGCCCTAAATCAATAACTTCATGCCCTTTAGAACGGAGGTTTTCAACAGTAAAGTCTTTCAGATCGATTCCGGCGTGATCGGTAGCAACGTAAAATTTCATAACTCTCCTTAGTTCAATAACAAATTTAATACCGCTTGAATCGGCCACATTACGAGTGGAATTTTAAGCGGTGTAACCAATATGATGATGATAACAATCATTCCATAAGGTTCGGCTTTGACGAAAAATTCGGCAATGGCACGTATTTTGTATTTTAGACTCAAATAGGTGAGAAAATGGGCACCGTCGAAACTTGGAATCGGAAGGAGGTTGAACACGGCTAAAACGACATTGATCAACAGAAGCTTCATAACGAAGAGGTAACCAAAGATATAGGCGATACTGTCTGCCTCAGTCGGTTGCGCAAGTGAAACAAGAATGACCGAAGAGAGGGTTGCGAGAAAAAGGTTATAGGCTATGCCTGCTAAACTTACCTGCATCGCCGCATTGTATCCTCCGTTGCGGAGTACGGTCTGAGTATTGATCGGAACCGGTTTGGCCCAACCGAATAAAAATCCGCTCGGAGCACCGAGGAGCATCGGAATAAAATAGGTCATGAGAGGGACGAGGATCGAGCCGAAAGGATCGATATGAATGAGAGGATTGATGCTGAGGCGACCTTGGTTTTTGGCGGTAGTATCGCCGTATTTATAGGCGACCCAGCCATGCATGATCTCATGGCCGATAATGGCGATGAGAAGAGCGAGTATCGCCGCAGCGATTTCGAGCGGTTCAATAAAGCTCATGGTCATTGGCATCTTCGAGAATTCGTTCGGCTATGGCACGATCCAAATGCTCTTTTTGTTCTAAATCGCTCGGTGTTTGTCCGATACGATCCCAACGCACTTCATAATTCGCGTCCATACTAAAGTAAACAAACCATGGTGTTCCCTCGATTAAACCGTACGGAACAGATCCCCAAAAACGGCTGTCATTGGAGTGGTCGCGATTATCACCCATCATAAAGTATTCCCCTTCAGGAACCTGGATCGGAGCAAAATTGAAAAGTTCGACGGGGAAAATTCCGTTATCGACCATTTTTTCATCGTTATGAATACCCGGATGCTCTTTAGCATAAGGATTTTTGACCCACAGTTTGCCCTCAACTTCTACGAGTTCATAGTCTGCAAATGCTTTACGGGCGTATTCATCCCCTTCACGCGGGTGGAGATAGAGAACTTTATCTTGTAAAAAGAGCTCATCCCCCGGTAGTGCGACACATCGTTTGACGTAGTGAAGCTGTGTATTGTTCGGATAGCGGAAAATAACGATATCACCACGTGCAGGTTCATCGCCATCAAGAATATGTCCGTCGGTTCCCGGAATGAGAGGGATTTCGAGAAATGGGATATGAGGGGTCGAAATCCCGTAGGCAAATTTTTTGGCAAACAGATGATCCCCCACCAAAAGAGAGTCTTTCATTGATCCGCTGGGGATACGAAACGCTTGTGCCACGAAGAAAATAATAAACAGAACAATGATAATCGTTCCTGTCCATGTATTGGAAAAACGGTAAGCGCTGTGCGCTGCAGTAAATATTTTTTTCTTCAAAATCAGTTCTCTTCTTGTGCGTGAATTTTGGCGGCTTTGAGGGTATTGGATAGAAGCATCGCGATGGTCATAGGACCCACTCCGCCCGGTACCGGAGTGATGTAGGATGTTTTAGGAGCAACAGCATCGTAATCAACATCACCGACGAGACGGCCATCCGGGGCTCGGTTGATTCCAATATCGATGACAATGGCATCAGCTTTGACCATATCCTCTTTGATGAGATTAATGACACCTGCTCCTACGAGGATAACATCAGCAGAGAGGGTATGCTTTTTCAGATCATCGGTAAAAATATGACAGATTTCAACCGTTGCATTGGCGTTTAGTAAAAGTGCCGCCATCGGTTTTCCGACGATGTTCGATGCACCGACGACGCAACAGTTTTTACCCTTTGGATCGATGTGGTACTCTGCCAAAAGCTCCATTACCCCTAGCGGTGTGCAGGGGACAAAACCGTCCAACCCTGTTGCAAGACGACCGACATTATAGGGGTGGAATCCGTCGACGTCTTTGGTCGGGGCGACTACTTCGAGGATTTTTGTGGTATCGATATGTTTTGGAAGGGGAAGCTGGATCAAAATTCCGTCAATATTGGGATTTAGATTCATCATTTCGATGGTTTTGACGATTGCATCTTGGGAAATGTCATCGGGCATTTCGTGGGTAACCGAATAAAATCCGGCGCGGTCACACGCTTTTTTCTTCATACCGACGTACGCTTGGCTCGCAGGATCATGACCGACCAAAATCACCGCTAAACCGGGAACTCTGCCTGTTTTAACTTTAAGTTCTTTGGCTCCGAGAGAGACTTTTTCTTCGATTTTTTGTGCGAGTGCTTTACCGTCAAGAATTTGCATTTAATCACCGTCAAATTGTTTTTAGGTATGATAGCGATAAAAGACTAATAAACGGTTAAAGGGATCAGGTGCGCGGGGTTATTCTATTATTTTTGGCATTCACATTCTCTCATGCTGAATCGTTTATTACGAAAGAAGAGTATGCTGCCGGGCTCTATCATAATCCCAGAGGGGTAGGGTGCCATTTGTGTCACGGAGAAAAAGGTGAGGGAAAACTGATCGCCCGTTATCGTGACAAAGGTGAAAATAAAATTTTTGCCGGCAAACCGATTCATAAACTCTCTTTTCGTGAGTTTTATGACAAAGTAAACAGCCGTATCGTCGGGATGCCCCGTTATTATCTCACGGATACTGAGATACAGACACTCTATTATTATCTCCATCGTGAGGAGTTTAAACGTGCCGCTCAACAACCCCGAAAAGCTCAATAATCTTGTTGATTCAGAAGATATAACAGCCCTTAGAGCACTCGCAATTCCAGTCAAAAGAGAGCTGAACCGCTCCTTGTCGTTTCGATCCGCCATGATGGTTTCTACCCATAATATCAAACATCTTGCCAAAATTCCGGGCCTCGAAGCAGAGTGTTTAATGCTGAATCTTGAAGACGGTGTCAGCAGTGAACAAAAACCGTATGCATTAGCATTGTGTGCCATGGTGTTGGCTTCTAATCCCCAAAGCGATAAAAAGCTCATCGTTCGGGTTAATCCTCTGGATGAAGGGGGTGCCGAGGAGATATTGTTTCTCAACCCTTTTATGCCCGATGCGATCCGTGTCCCGAAAATACGGAGTGTAGCCGATGTGAAAAGGGTTTTAACGTTGGTGGATGAAGAGATTGAAATTCATCTCTCCATCGAAACCAAAGAGGCGTGGCTGGCATTGGCGGATCTCAATATTGATTCACGGATAAAAGCCTATTATTTAGGGATTTTGGATCTCTTTGCCGATTTGGGTCTCTCTCAGAGCCTTCTTACCCCTGATAACCCTGCGGTTCACTATCTATTGTCCCATTTTTTGATCACCTGCCGAGCCTGTGAGATTAAACCGGTCTCTTTTGTCTATCAAGATTACAAAAACAGTGACGGATTGCGCAATTGGCTGGAGTTGGAAAAAATGATGGGATTTGATGCGAAAGGGTGTATTTCCCCTGCACAGGTAGAACTGATTCATGAGAATTTTGGACACACTGATGCGGAGATAAGCCGATGCCGTGAGATTGTAAGATTGTTTGAAGAACACAGTGCGCGGGGAATCAGCGGTTTCACGGATGAGCGGTATGGATTTATTGACGAGCCGATTTATAAGGGTGCATTGGCAGTATTGAATGTGCGGTAATTTTTCATATTGTCATATTTCTACATCATTTTCTTGCGACGGGGTACAATGAAGAAAACCATCAAAGGTGACCTATGAAAAAAGAGATCATAGAAACGTTACAGAGTGAGTTTAACGCTATCGCCAATATATTAGACGATGGACGAACCGAATACTGGTATGCGCGGGATTTGCAAAAAATGCTGGGATACCAAGGTTGGGATAAATTTCAAAATGTCATCGATAAAGCAAAAGATGCATGTGAAAATTCCAATGTTGATGTATCAGACCATTTTCGCCACGTGGGAAAAATGGTCTCTATCGGATCAGAAGCTACAAGAAATATAGAAGACATAATGCTCACACGCTATGCCTGCTATCTCATCGCCCAAAACGGTGATAGCAGAAAAGAGCAAATCGCTTTTGCACAAACCTATTTTGCGATCCAAACACGTAAACAAGAGATTTTAGAACAACGCCTAGAGTTGGAAGATCGTTTGCAAGCACGCGCAAAACTTCGTGAGTCAGAAACCGAACTCTCAAAAAATATCTATGAACGGGGTGTGGATGATAAAGGGTTTGCTCGAATTCGTTCTAAAGGAGATAGTGCGCTGTTTGGAGGATACGCAACACAGGCGATGAAAGATAAACTCGAAGTACCCGATAACCGATCATTAGCGGATTTTCTTCCGACGATTACCATCACAGCGAAAAATCTTGCGACCGAAATCACCAATCATAATGTCAAGCAAAATGATCTCTATGGTGAAAATGCCATTACCAATGAGCATATTCAAAATAATGAAAGTATACGAGGATTATTGGTGGAACGTGGGATTAAACCCGAAGAATTACCGAGAGCGGAAGATTTGAAAAAACTCGAACGTAAAGTCAAATCCGATGAGAAAAAACTGATCAAAGAGAGTGCACTTCCCAAAGAGAAGAAGTGAGCGACTACAATGAAGAGCGATTCTAACTGTGGTGAATTCGCCATAGTTGAAGATAGTTCAGAAAAGAATTATAAAACTACATGGGGACAATTTGTCCCTAGGCACTGTAGGAATAGCGTGAATGACAAAACCTTTGTTACCTCCGAAAAGAAAGCATAAAAATCACTCTTTGACAATAATATAAACCCTTATCCGTATATGGGTCGGTTGGTCGGGCTTGGGATATTTGGGATGGGCGAGGTTGATGGTTTGGAGCGTTAGCTCATCGAGCGGTGTGCCGATACGGTTTTTCTCCAATGAGAGATCACTGATTCTTCCATCAGGGTTGAGGATGAACTCGACCACGTTATTATCCATCGGATCGACATCATCGGGGCGTTCACGCAGTAATCGTGTACCGACCATCTCATTGATTTTACGTATTTTTTGGAGATTATCGATGATATAGTGCTGTTCACCTGCACTCAGGGCGAAAAATTCATCACCGTAGTGGTGGAGGACAGAGAATGGAAGGCTCTCTCGGTCCGCTTCGGTTATATGTTTCAGTGAAATTTGGGATGAAGGTTCTTGCAGTTTTATAGGTGTAGTTGAAGCGCTCAGAGCCTTGGATGGTTCAGATTCGGTGATTTGTGTGGGTGATTGGCTCGCTGAGGGGATCGTATCCATAATTTCAGTCTCTTCACTGAGGGTGATACCAAAGCGCTTTTCTTTGTAAAATGGTTTTTGATCGGATATCTCTTCGTACAATACCAAAAACCAAAACAACCCCAATAACAGCGTATGAATAAAGATTGCAATGAAAAGCGCTAACAAAAATCGGTTTGCTTTCATACGTTGATTATAACCACTGAAGTTCCGATGTTATTAAAAACTTCACATTAGAAGAGAGATTTAATACCCTGTAAGATTGTAAAAAACACGGTAGCGAATCAGTGTTTTTTGTTGCGGTTTTGGATATTGGCCGTAGGCCAGTTCGATCACCTCTTTGGTCGTATCGTCCAAAATGGAGAGTTGGCTGTTTTTAAGAAAACGTATATCAGAAATACTTCCATTGGGGTGGAGATAAAATTCGATCATATTGGTATCGTTTATACGAATATTATCGGGAATACGAGATCGGCCGTAACGATCTAAGACTCCTTGGGTGATACGGCGCATCACTTCTTGGTTATCAAGGATATAGCGTTGTTCCCCTTCGGAGAGTTCATTAAATTTATCACCGTAGAGACGTTGGATACTATCACTGACTTTGGTAAAACTTTTTGGGCGCTCTTGGGCTGATGAATCGGCTTTGGAGAGAATGTCGTACAGCCCTTGCTCTTTTTTGGGTTGAGGCTGCCGCTGAATCTCGGCAACCGTTTTAGCAACATGGCGCTCGAATGCTTTTTTAGGCTCTACAATCGGTTCAGAAACCGGAGGTATTGGTTTAGTGGCAGGCGTTACCGGAGGTGTCGGCTTGATGGTTTGCGGCTTCGGTATAGGTTGGGTGTTTTTGATAAGCTGTTCACCGCGTGGGATGGGAAGGGTAGGGGAAATTTTAGGAATATCGTTTTTGACAATGGCTTCGGGTCTGTTGTTCGGCATCTCTTTGAGTGAGAGTCTAAAACGTTCCTCTTTAGGCTCTGGAGGCTTCGTTTCGGGCGGGATAGAAGGTTTCAATTGATTCATCATCATAAGTAACAATATGATAATAAGGTGCACCAGTAAAGCGATTAACAGTGCATAGAAAGAAAAAGATTGGGTTCGCTTCATAGTCTCAAAAAGTATTTAGATAAGGCACGAAGTGCACAATGAGGGAAATTGTACCTCGTATTAGCTAATGAAATGGAAAAGGCTAAGGAATACGTGACGGTTATTTACTTCTTGCAATAGTTGTTAAACAATTTGTGCTATGATATTTGAAGATGAAAGTGGAGAAAATAGATGCGGCGTATTGTCTATATTATACTTTTTGCCATTGTTGTTTTGATTTTTAAAGCATTTTTTTTGGATGATTATTTAAAAGAGCGTGCCAGTGAAAATAACGAAACAGCGCCGGTAGAAGAGGTCAAAACCGAAGAAACAATCAAAGATAAGCCCACAGTCACTAAGAGTGTTAAAGAGAAAAAAGTACAACATTCAAACAAAAATGAGGGTATGCCAATCGATCAGCTCGGTGATAGCATCGCTGAAAAACTGGACGATAAACTATAAGTTATTTTTACCGAGAGAGAATTACTCCGCTAAGAACAATTAACACTCCCCCTCCAATCACCATTGGTGTCGGGAAGAGATCTCCCAACATCACTCCGAACAACGTGGCAAAAAGTACCACTGAATAGCTCACCGTACTAATAACCCCTGCTTTAGCGTAAAAATAGGCACGGGTCATGTAAATTTGCCCGTAAGCGGCAGTAACTCCCATCAATGCAATCCAAATCCAGTCATAACCGGAAGGCTCAATAAACGGGGTTAGGGCAAAGGCGAAAAATTCTGACGTTATGTATTGCGCGGTAAACATCAAAAATACGGGGATAAGCACTCCCGATAGCATAAAAGAGAGGACAACGGTTCGTTCGTCATAGTAGGCTTTGAGGCTTCGGACACTGGTGTAAGCCAACGCCGAGAGAAAGCCGGTCAATATCCCCATAACATGAAGATATCCCAGATTCATTCCGCTGAGCATCGCTACACCGGCAAAACCTATGAATATAGCGAAAATAGCACCGGATTGAAGTTTTTCTCTAAGGAGTAAAAAGGCGAGTAAAGCGGTAAAAATCGGTTCGGTTTTCGCGTAAACGATAGCATTGGAGAGGGTAGTAGCACTGATGGTATAAAAAAAGGTAAGGAGGGCTATGGTTCCGATAACACCGCGAAAAATAAGGGTGAAGGGTTTTCCGCCGATATTTCGGATGGGTTTGTTCAGGCTGAAAAGGGCTATAACGATCAATCCGATCGCATTACGCCAAAAGGTCACTTCGACCGAGCCCATCGAACCCGATAGAAGTTTTGCGAATAACATCGTAAGGGCAAATAAAAAAGAGGCCATCAACATATAAACTATGCCTCGGCGTGTATCGCTCAGGTGTGAAATCATGATGCGATTATAGTCTATGCTCCCTTTTTATGTCGATACATTGATTTATCTGCGGCCTCCACAACGTGGAGGACATCTGCACCACGGGTAAAGGGTGCCATTCCGTAGGCAAAACTGACTTTAAACGATTTATCCTCAACCTTGAAATGGATTTTTTCAAAATAGCGGAGAATATTTTCGATTTTCGCTTTAATATCAGAGGTGGAAACTTTAGCATCAAAAACGACGATAAACTCATCTCCGCCATAGCGTACTACCCGTCCTCCGCTCTCTTTGAGTTTTGCTGTAACATGGATGAGTACTTTATCGCCGACGAGATGACCGTAGGTGTCATTGATCTCTTTAAATTTATTCAAATCAATCATCACGATTGTACCGCTGTCACGTAATGAGAGTTTATCCTGAGTCAAGATGGTGTCGTCGAACCATTTTCGATTATAACTTTTGGTCAGACCATCTTCGTAAACGATTTTTTGGAGTTCTTGGATCTCTTGTTGGAGTTGTTTGGTTTTCTCTAAAATGGAGGTTAAAAGCGATTTGTCTTCAGTCTCTATGGCTGTGATAGCGTGGTCGGCACATTCAGAGAGGGTGATAATGTGACGAACGATTTTTTCATCAAGCATCTCATAGGTTAACAGCTCATCGGGTTTGAGATGAATATCACGAGATTGTGAGGCTTCGTAGTAGAGTTTCCCATACTGAGCCGGAAATACAATGGGTACGTTATGAATAGCTTGTTTGACTTGATTCGTGATTTCAATGTGCTCTTGATGTAAATCAGCCATATTTTTCCATTTTAATATCAATTATAGTTAATGATTATACTTTTTACTCCCTGCCAGTATACTGAATTTTAGGATAATAATCACAATAAATTCAATCTCAGTAACAGCAGGCAGAACACGTTTTTATAAAGCTTCTGAAAGGTTGTCTTTTAAGGTAAAAACAATTTTTCAATTGCTGTTATGGACAATGGTTTATGAAAATAGAACCCTTGTACGGAATCGACTCCATTTGTTTGTAGAAACTCAAGTTCTTCATAGGTTTCTACCCCTTCTGCAAGGACTTCCATCCCAAGTCCTTTTGCCAGAGCGATAATGGTTTTGACAATGGTTTGGTTTTTGGGTTCTGAGGTGATATTGCGAATAAACGAGATATCGATTTTAAGTTTGTCGATGGGAAGATGTTTGAGATAGGAGAGGGAGGAATATCCGGTTCCGAAATCATCGATAGAGATGTAAAATCCTTTGGATTTCAGGATTTCCAGTAATACGATCATCTTTTCAGGATTTTCGAGGATTGAACTTTCGGTAATTTCGAGCTCTATGCAAGAGGGTGGACATTGCGTCTCATGGATAATGTTATCGAGGGTAGAGATAAAATCGGGGTGTGCGAGTTGTCGAGCTGAGACATTGATCGCAATAAGCCCGTTTAAAATACCTAATTTTTGCCATTGAAGTGCGGTTTTACACCCTTCAATCAAGACAAATTTGCCGATATCGAGGATGAATCCGCTCTCTTCGCAGATCGGGATAAAAGTAGAAGGGGGGATAAAACCTTCGGGAGTTTCCCAACGCAGCAGTGCTTCATAGCCGATAATCTTTTCAATATAAGGGTCCACTTGAGGTTGATAGAAAAGTTTTAGCTCCCCGTTTTCGAGAGCCTTTTTCAAATTACCGGTCATAGTGGTCCGCTGCAATGCATTTTCGATGAGGTCTGTGCTGTAGAAATAAAAGGTATTTTTTCCCATTTTTTTGGCTTTATACATTGCGGCATCGGCACATTGGAGCAAGTTTTCGGTTGTTATGGCATCTTTGGGAAAATGGGCGATTCCGATACTGGCCGAGGTGTATACATCGATATTATCGATATGAAAAGGGTGATTTAGCCCGTCAATTAGGTGTGTCAGTTGGGTTCGGAGTGAAGGGTCATTGTCATGACACGGGGTGATCACGAGAAACTCATCACCGCCGGTACGGGCGATATAGGTATTTGGAGGAAAAATACTTCGGAGTAGATGTGCTACTTCGATGAGAAGATTATCCCCAAAACGGTGTCCGTAAGAATCATTGATTTGTTGAAACTCGTCTAAATCCAAAAAGAGCAAAGCAAAGGGACTTTGATCCGTTTCTGCCATTTTGAGATTCAACGTTTCGATGAGACTGAGTTGGTTTGGTAAATTGGTCAAAGGATCGTGATGAGCGAGGCGATCAAATCTCTCTTTTGCGTCTAAAATAGTTTTTTGGTATCGGATCTGTTCGGCGATGTTTTTGGAATATTGAAGAAATTGTGTGTACAAAAATTGATAGGTAAGGAGATAAAGTAATATGGAAGTGATCAGAATAAAAAACCACCCTTTGTAGGTTTGCAGTAAGCTAAGCTGATGATGGTTGGTTGCAATCGCTTCGACCGCTGAATCGGAGAAATAGATCCAAAGAAATCCGAAAATAAGATAAAGAATAGAGACCCAGAAGGCACTTTTAATGCTTTGGTGATTATTGATCTCCATGGTTCTCTTTCAAAGATGCGGTATGGAAGATTATAACACAATAAAATAGCATGAATATTCTTTTTTTAACTATCGATAAAAGCTCATCTGGAACACTCTATGCAGAGGTAATAACAATCAACTCATAAGGATTAGACTATGGAACATCACGTTGTTATCGAAAAATTGTGCAGCTGTGCCAAAAAAGAGGGATTGGCTCAAATTACTACTTTTGAGGCGAAAGATACGGCCTTGGAAGCTGCGGAAACACAAATGGCATATATGAATGGACACTTTTGCGGCAAACATGAGTTTCAGCTGGTGGAAGTGAATGACAATTTTGTCATCGGTATGGTCGGTGGCGGCTGTGGATGCAAGTCCGATCACTAATAGGAGGAAATTATGGAACATCATGTAGTGGTTGAAAAACTGTGTAAATGTGCAATACGGAAAAAAATGCCTCAAATCAAAACATTGGATGATAAAGAAAATGCGATGAGAATCGCTCGTGCATGGGCGCAAGAGATGAATGAGAGCTTTTGCGGTCAACATTCATTCGGCGTTGTGGAAGTGGATGACAATTATGTCATCACGGTAGGAGAAGGGAGCTATTAGCCCTTTCTAGATACCGCGAGATTTTTTAATCATCTCATAGGCGGCGTTGATATCCTGCACTTTCTCTGTGGCTTCTTTGAGATATTCCTCCGAAGCCCCTTGAGATTTAATAATGTCAGGATGATATTCTCGAACCAGTGCGCGGTAGGCTTTTTTCACTTCATCATTCGTCGCTTCGGCGGTAACCCCTAAGAGTGCATAGGCTTGATCGATCGAACTCTCTTTGACACTGTTGCGGTGGTAGGAACCAAAACGCTCCATCATCGCTTTTAGATCCAGCTCACTAAACCCTAAATGGTACGCGATACGGTGAAGCATATCTTCTTCGCTCTGAGAGAGGGTTCCGTCGATGTAGGTGAGATTGACGAGAAACTCCACCATTTTTTGACGTTTGTGAACATCTTTTTCCAATGTTTTGTAGAGTGCCTGAGCTACGAGATCGAGATTGTGCGGAGCATTTTTCTCTTCATCAAAAATCTCTTTGAGCAGTTTTTTGGTTGCTTCGGGATCAGGGAATAGGGCGCTGATATCGGTGAACATATTGCTCACGAGTTCCGCTTCGAGCTCATCGACACGACCATCGGCTTTGGCGACTTTGGCGGAGAGGGCGACAAACAGTCCGAGTTCACTGTGTGCAAGGGCGTCTTTATTGAGCTTAAAACCTGCGAACTGATTGCGGGTATAGGTATGCTGGTTTTGGGAAAAACTGCGGGAAAGCCAGTAAAAAATGGCAACAACGACAATAAGGATGAGTATTTGGGTCATGAAAAATCCTGCAATAATTTAGATGTGGAAGTGTAGCTTTAAATCGATAATGAAAAATTTATAACAGCTTCTCTTTTTTGGATCGGGGCATTTTTTTAATAGCAATTTCTCGTTTTAGTGCTTCGCTTTTATTTTCATGTGCTTCATGGTAGACCAAGGTTACCGGACGGCGATAGCGGGTATATTTGGCTCCGCGATCCGAGGTATTGTGCTCCATTATCCTTTTTTCCAGATTGTTGGTGATTCCGGTATAGAGAGTGCTATCACTGCATCTGAGGATATAAACACTATACGCAAGGTCAGAAATCATAAGCATTCAAATTTATAAGGTAATTTTCAAGGCATCCAGTAATCTTTTTTTGGAGCCTTCAGGGTCATCGAAAAAACCGCTTTTGACATCTTCTTCGAGTACGGCAATATCATCAAAGAGTTCTGAATCGTCCTTATGTGGGAAGTAGCGGGAGACTTCTTCTCCCAGTGCTTCCATGTAACTCTCTTCCATCTCTTCCGCATCGAGCAGTCCGATACGGTTGCAGTGTTGTATCGTGGAGATCGCACGGAGGTAGTAAAGCATGTCGAGACGATTGTCATCGGATTCTTGGTGAATCAGCGTATTAAGCGTAGTCACTTCGTGTTTGTAGATTTCGGTCGATTCTTTGATTTGTTGTAATTTTGCCGGAGGGAAAGTCATGGGCATCTCTTTTGTATGGGGTTACTTTTTTATAAAAGCAATTGTACACATAATTAGTAACGCATAGGATTAAGAGAGACAAATTGATATATATCAATATCCATACGCTTATGAAACATTATAATCTCCTAAATTAAAAGGAGTTATGCGTATGTCTTTTCCTATTTTTTTTAACAATGTTCCCGTAATCACAATGGCTGATCCCCTCGCAGATATTCTGGGTGCCGCTTCAGGCGGGATCATGGAATATAGCTATGCCGATGCGGTTAAATTAGCGGGGCACTCCTGTCCCACGGTTGCAGGGGCCTATCGTATGCTGCAGCAAGGGCTTGCCCTTTTATACCCTGAAAGCGTCCCTGTTCGGGGAGAGATTCGCGTTACGATCAAAGGAAAGCTTGGCGATGGCGTTATCGGGGTAATCGCCAATGTTGCATCCATGATTACCGGAGCGACTGAATCGAGTGGATTTCATGGTTTGGGCGGACGATTTGATCGACGAAATCTCCTCTATTTTGATGAGGGATTAGAGGGCGATATGGTGTTGGAGCGGATCGATACCGATCGAAGTGTTTGCTTAAGTTACAATCCAAAGATCGTTTCAGCTCATCCGCAGATGCAAGAATGGCTTGGAATGATTTTGAGCGGAAAAGGTGATATGAAGACACGTGAAGCCTTTCAATCTGCATGGCAGGATCGGGTTAAACGGATTTTAATCGATCATCGCGATGATGGTGTTATCAAATTAAAAATGTTAGAAGAAGGGAGAATTATATGATTAAAATGGGGATGATACTGGGGGTTGCTCTTTCGCTATACGGGGCAGACGGGTATAGTGTCTATCAAAAAAACTGTATGCAATGTCACGTTGAAATGATGGAGAAAAAAGAGGTGATAAAAGTACTTCACACTCTCAAGGCTCCTCCTATGGTAGAAGTTTCCAATCGACTCAAAGAGAATATTATTATTGCCGATGAGGATGAGGATGTGAAGCGTCGTGTGACGATTGCATTTATCAAAGACTACATCGAAAATCCTAGTGTGCAATATAGTATGTGTCACCCGATGGCGATTGAAAAATTTGGAATTATGCCCTCCCTCAAAGGGAAGTTGAATGAGGATGAAAAACAAGCGGTTGCTGAATGGATTATCGATCGGTATGCAAAAGTCTCGTTTAAATAACCGCCTGTTCTAACGTTTTTTCCTCTATTCGCAGATCAGCATCCGTTCTTTGGAATGTGATTTCACCGCTGATCTGTGGAGACTTCATTTTGATCCCCTCCGGTACTTTCTGCGAGTGGAGCTGAACGGCGGTTTGTTTAAAATTCGGTTCTCCCGATTTAGGGCAAAATAGACTCGGAGTGAGGGTATTAATGAGCTGGGTGTTAAAATGAAACGGGACAAAGACATTTCCCTCCCGTACCGTCTGTGTCACCCGTACCACGATATTATCGACCCGTCCGCGCGGTGAGCTGATGGAGAGACGATCTCCGCTTTTGACCTCCAATTGTTCGGCATCGGCAGGATTAATATCGACCCACGCTTCGGGAGCCAAATCGTTGAGGATACCGATTTCTCGTGTTTTGGTACGGGTGTGCCACTGCTCGACGGTGCGGCCTGTATTGAGAATAACGGGGAACTGCTCGACTGTCGGCTCTTGGAGCGGTATCCATTCCAAGCTCAGGAGTTTGGCTTTGCCATCAAGGGTGCGAAAACCGATTTCAGGGGTATAAAGTCTCGGCGTACCGAGGGGGAATTGTTCGTTACACGGCCACTGTATTCCTCCGCTACGTTCCATCATTTCATAGCTCATACCCGAATAGTCGCACAGCTGTCCCTGCGTGACCCGTTTCCACTCCTCGAACGCATCGGCCGGTGTTTCCCAGTTGGGATAGATTAACTCTTTGACCCCCTCGAAATAACCGCTGAACTCAAGAAAAATATCAAAATCGCTTTTGGCTTCGCCCGGAGGGTTGATCGCCTTGTTCGCGCGGTTACAGCGGCGCTCGGAGTTGGTGTAGGTTCCCTCTTTCTCTCCCCATGTTGCGGCAGAGAAGACGACATCGGCAAGTTCTGCCGTATCGGACATAAACGCATCCTGTACGACGAGGAGATCAAGTTTGGCAAGGGCGGCACGTAAGCGTCTCTGATCGACGAAACTGACCAGCGGATTAGTCGCAACAACCCACAGCGCTTTGATCTCACCACGCTCGATTGCTCCGATGATCTCACCGTATTTGTAGCCCCGTGAGGTCGGGATCAGCTCAAGCGGTACATGGACGATATCAGCGTACTCTTGTGCCGCTTTTTCATCACCGTAGTTACGGTATCCCGGAAGGGAAGAGGTAAAACCGCTCTCACGCGTTCCCATGGCGTTGCATTGCCCCGTGATCGAAAAGGGGGAGGCTCCCGGACGTCCGATCTGCCCCGTGAGGAGGTGGAGGTTGATGATAGCGCTGACGGTATCGGTTCCCATGTAGGATTGATTGACTCCCATTGTCCATGCGGTAAGTGCCGCCGGTGCTCCGGCGATGAGACGGGCGAGTTCATAGAGGGTTTTGACATCGACTCCCGTGATATTGGCAACTTCCTGCGGAGGGTAGTTTTGGAGATGGCGGCGCAAATCGCCTAACCCCGTGACGTTGGCTTTGAGGTATTCGCTGTTTTCCCACCCCTGTTCCAAAACGATGTAGGCCAGGCCGTTGAAAAGGGCGAGATCGGTACGAGGTTTGAGGGGGACGAAAATATCGGCCATCTGCGCCGTTTTTGAGGCTCGCGGATCGATCACGATGATTTTGGGCTTTTTGGTGTTTTTGGCGATATGGAGTTTGAGGATCGGATGGTTGTCGGCGATGTTCGCCCCCACGAGTACGATCACGTCGGCACACTCAAAATCTTCATACGATCCGGTAGGACCGTCGGAGCCGAGGGATTGTTTGTATCCTGCCACCGCCGAAGCCATGCAGAGGGTTGTATTTCCGTCGTAATTGTTGGTACGAAGCCCCAGCTGAACCAGTTTGCCGAGGGTATAGAACTCTTCGGTCAAAAGCTGTCCGGTCGAGAGGACGCCGATGGCGCGCGAACCGTATTTTTCGCTGATGGATTTGAATGTCTCGGAAACTTTGGTAAACGCTTCGTCCCACGATGCTTTTTCCAGTGTCTCCCCCTTGCGAATGAGCGGGGAGAGGAGGCGGTTGGAGGAGGTGAGCATCTCGTGTTCGCTTAGACCTTTTGGGCAGAGGGTTCCCATGTTGACACTATGACAGGCGTTGCCTTTGGTATAAACGGCTTTTCCATCCTTGACCCCGATGTAGAGACCGCACCCCACGCCGCAGTAGCCGCAGGTGGAGAAGACCCATTTATCCGGTTTTTTCGCATCTGCTATGCGTCCGAACATCGGATCATCACTCAGAGCGTATTTGGAGGCTTTGATATCCAGACCGAGGAAGTTTTTGAGTGAATTTAGCATCGTAAAGCCTTTCGTTTTATCTATTCTGTTCGTGGTGAGCTTGTCGAACCATGAATGCACCCTTCGACAGGCTCAGGGCGAACGGGTTAATGTCGTTGTGTGCCAACGAAGAAACCGCCGGCCATAGAGAGGGGAACCGTTGTTGTATAAAATAAAAATCGATCCATAAGCTCACTAAGCACTAAAAGGATAAGCGCGATTCCCAAAGTGAGTATGGATGCGAGGTTCACCCCTGACGCGATAAACAAAGTGGTAAGCAGTGGCAGTGCAAAGGCACCCACGGCAAACATACCCCATCGGAGCGTATGGAATGTTAAGAAATATTCGCGGTACAACCGGAGCGTTTTTTGTAACTGCGGTATCGATGAACTTTTGAGTTCATTGTAGGCATCAAATGTAAAAAATCCGTGCATGAGTGCCAGTAACATTGCCGCACTGAGCAACGGTGTTGCCGAATCGTTTTGTCCGAAAATGAGGAGGGCAAGGGCGACTAAAAAAAGTCCGCTATAGGCAGTGGTAAAGAACTTTCGGTTGGTGCTTACTCTATCCCATGAAGGGCGGGCAGGTATACGATAAATCATCGCTTGGGCATAGATACCGTAAAGTCCGACCATCAGTGTCATCGCTTCAAAAACAAGGCGTATCGCCGTCGTAATCTCAAAATAATAGAGAGCGACATTGAGACTCATCAGTGTTGCAAATGCACCTAATGCGGCGGCTTCTCGGCTGAGCCAGCTGGTGCGGAGATTTTTCATCGCGCTGAGTGCCTTAAGTGGACGCCCAAGATGCAGAGCTGAGAGGGGGAGTCCTAGTGCGGCAGGAGCAAGGGTGAGGAGGGCAAGTATCCAGTTGGGCTCAAAAAATCCGAACAGGGAAAGAATATCTCCGACGAACAATGCGCCGAAAGCCCCCAACGACATTTGAGTGAGAACCGTCATAAACACGAGCGGAATCTCGGAATGAGCAGGGTGCAGATGATGTTCATCGGCTTTACTCATCGTTTCGGGGAGATCGTTTGGGAGGGTAAAGCGGGTCGTGGAATGGGTGAGGCGCGCGTTTGCCAGATGAGGCATATTGCCCTGCGTGTCGATAGCACTCTCTTTCCATTCGCTGACATTGACGGTTTCGATTTCGATGGCACCGGAGGGGCACGCTTGGACACAGGCGGGGCTTTGGCCGATGGCGAGACGTTCGTGACACATATGGCATTTGGTAACGATATGGCGCTCTTCGTGGTAGGTCGGGACACCGTAGGGGCAGTTCCAGGTACAGTATTGGCATCCGATACAGCTGGGATCATCGTGAAAGACGATACCGTTATCGAATTTGATGTAGCTGTTGGTGGGACAGCCGATGAGACAGGCGGGATCAATGCAGTGGTTACAGCTCATGGAGTTAAAGAGCAAGAGGGTGTCTGGGAAGCTTCCCCCCTCCATCTCGCCCACGCGACGCCATTTGATGTCGCTAGGGTTATTGTTTTGCTCATTGCACGCCACTTCACAGCAGCGGCATCCGATGCATTTGGTGGCATCGAAATGGAAACGGTACTGTTCCCCCACACCCAGAGGCGGAACATCGATACTGTAGTTTCCACATTGCATTCCGGTAGCGGCTTTATACCCGATAAAGCTCTCCAGTGGTGTTGATTCCATTATAGGCTCGATTCCAGTGTCGTAAGATCATTCGTGATTTCGGTAAAAACTTGATACCGATTCAAAGGATTGGGATGGATCATTTTCTCAATAATTGCCTTAAAAGGCAGATAGTGTTTATCCAATACTTTTAAATCAAAAGCAAACGGTTTTTTCCCTTCTAAAAATGGGTCTTCGACATCATAGGCTTTTGTTCCTGTGATCGACTGAACGAGGGACAAACCGAAGAGATAGATTTCATCACTCTCTTTGTGGCTTCCACCGTGGGTTTTGAGATTAAAATGGAGCGTGGATTCGAGTGATTGAAGATTCATAAATCGGTTCCATCGCATTAAAAAACCGATAGCATAGTTGCTATAACGGATGTGAAGACGCTGAATAAAATGTTCTAAACTCTCTTTAGCAACTCGTAGATCACGGTATTGCCGCATCAATTCGGCCACAAATTCACGAGCCTCTTCGAGGACGATCCCCTTCAGCAATAGATGAGCCTCTTCCCCCTCACCGCTCAAACTTCCGCCGATGAAAATATCGACTCCGAGTACTGTTTTACCGTTGCGCGGTACTTTACATCCGACAAAGCCCAAATCTCCGGCACCGTGCACTCCGCACCCTTTGATACATGCCGACCAGTAAAGGCGTACTTTTGCATCCTCTAAAGGGACTTCACGACTTAAATACTCACCCATATCAATCGCATCGGGTTTACCGGGTATGACGCCGAAAGGACAATGCTCGCTCCCTGCACAGGCGATGAGGTTCGCCATGTACGGTGAGGGGCGGTTAGGATATTTGACAAAGAGCGGTGACTGAAGTGCCGCTATTTCATCGCGAATTCCGGTGACAATAAGATTTTGCTCGATCGTAAGACGGAGTGCTCCCCCTTGTGACTGGGCAATATGGGCTGCATGGAAGAGATCGGTGCCGCTAAAAACACCGGATGGGACAGCGGCATAGAGGGCGAATGAGCCATCATTCAGAGCGATTTTTCCGTAATGATCTCCCCCTTCCAGCTGGGCAAGACTTATCCCCGCTTTAGGCATCGCATGCCCTAACTGCTCTTCAATCGCAGCTCTAAATTCACTCATTCCGACGGCTTCGATCAGAAACTTCAAACGGTTTTTATTACGGTTATCGCGGAATCCATAGGTTTTAAAGAGGGTTGCCACCGCTTCAAAGACACGTACCGCTTCGGAAGGGGCAACGAACATATCGGCATCGTGTGCCAAACTTCCCACACGACCGCCCAGATAGAGGTTAAATCCGTATTCCCCCTCTTTTTCTGCAAGGGAGAGTGCAAAATCCTGACCGAAAATATTACATCGATTGCTGAGTGAACCGTTGACTCCGATATTGAATTTACGGGGCAGGGTAGTGATCCAGTCGGGATTTTTCAAAAAGACGGATTGAATCTGCTCCATGATCGCTTTAGTGGAGATGATATTATCCATTGCCAGCCCATCGAGCGGATCGATGAGGATATTTCGGAAGTTATCCACTCCGGTTTGATAGCTTGTGAGTCCGACATCTTCTAAAAGTTTCAACGCTTCCGGGAGATCTTCGATGCGCAGATAACGCAGCTCGATTTGCTGACGGGTGGTGATATCGATGTAGTCTTGACCGAACGATTTTGCCACATACGCAACGACGAGTGCTTGTTCAACGCTGAGTCCGCCTCCGGCAATCCGTACCCGTATCATAAACCGTTCAGGTGTAGCGGGACGATCGAAAATACCGAAACTTTTGAGGACAAAATCTTTGTCATCGTCACTGATCGACGCGTATCCGGTTTTGGAATAACCGATCAGTCGTTCCCACGCTTCGGTTGCACTAAAAGCATCTTTGATCGATTCGGTTTTGTGCCGTTTGGCACTGCGCTCGGCATTAGCTTGAGAGAGCGATGTCATTACATTCCTCCTTGATTTCATAACGGTAGGTTGGGAGAACCTGTGCTAAATTGACAACATTGCCGAACACCAAAATAGCCGGTTTCGGTGCTCCTTTGGCGGCAGTAATCAGCTCGCCGAGCGTAGTGATAACAGAGCTTTGAATCGCCGTTGTGGCATTAGAGATGATAGCAACAGGCAATGAAGCATCAATCCCTTTATCCAAGGCCTCTTTCACAATCTGACGTGTACGGCTTAACCCCATGAGTACAACCGTGGTGTGATCTTCGACACTTAACATAGGTATCCATGAAAGATTTACACGATCCCCTGAGAGATGGGCAGAAACCACGGAAACCCCTGTGCTGACACCGCGCGCAGTGGGGGCAATTCCAGCGGAGAGCGGGCCGGAAAAGGCAGATGAAATTCCCGGGATGACTTCGGTCTCAATATTGTTTTGAGAAGCGTAAATCGCTTCTTCCGTACCACGACCAAAGATGTAGGGATCACCGCATTTTAGGCGTCCTACCGTGAATCCTTGCAGAGCATATTCACTAATCATTGCATTGATCTGATCCTGAGGAAAACTGTGCTTCCCTTTCTCTTTTCCCACAAACACTACTTTGGCTCGTGAAGGGATCAGTGCAATGATTTCATCGGTGAGAAGATGATCAATAAGTGCAATATCAAGTTTCTCAATCGTTTTAAGTGCTTTAAGGGTTAGTAGATCGGCATCGCCGGGTCCACACCCGATTAAATATAATTTTCCGTTCATAGGATATTCCTTATTAGGACTTTTTTGTCTTTAAAATAATAGTGTAAAATGTCAATAAGAAAAACAAATTTTTGTTTATTTTTTAATCAGTTTGTTGAGAAGGATTTTAAATGGCACTTTTCCCTATGTTTGTCGATTTAAAAGGTCAAGATTGCTTGGTCATTGGAGCAGGGGAAGTGGCTTTGCGAAAAATTGAGCAATTGGTAAAATTCTCACCAACCTTGAGTGTCATTGCCCCCGATATCCATGAAGAGATTCGCTCTCTTGCTCTTCAATACCCAATTATACTCCTAGAAAGAGAATATGAATCCAGCGATTTAGAGGGGCGTTTTTTGGTCATCGGTGCATTGGATGATATGGATGAGCAAGAAAAGATCTTTCATACCTGTATGTCGACTAAAACACCCGTTAATTGTGTCGATTCTCCGGCATTGTGCAGCTTCATCTTCCCTGCACTGATCGTTGAAGGGGATTTATCTATTGGGATCAATACGGCTGGGAGGGCTCCTGCGGTCAGTTCAGCGTTACGTAAATTTTTAACGTCGGTTATTCCTGATGGGATTCATAATCTGATCGATCAAGTTCATGCGATTCGTCAAAGCGAGCCGGTAGGCAAGGCTCGTCAAGAGAAGATTATTGGGATTTGTCGAACATTTTTTGAAAGCTTTATCACACCCAAGCAGTAGAGAACGAAGTGGGCGAAACATAAGGAGGAGATCGTAATCCTCTACTGCTTGAATCTGATCACCCGCGAGGGGTGAATGGAAAAAAAGATCGCTTAGAATTTCAAAGAGGCGATAAGACGGAAGAGCGCATTGTCGAGAGTTTTCACACCCGAAGCATTTTCTCTATCAAATTCCGTATAGATCGCGGTGAGATCGATGGGACCTGCTTTGGTACTGGCAACAACATCCCAAGCGGAATAGTCATTATCCTGAAGACTTGCACCGGCAACCGCTGCTGCAGTCCCGCCATTATTTCCGGTTTCCGCTTCACCGTAACTCGCAGCGAGAGTGACACCCGGAACCATTTTAGTCGATGCACCGATTTTCCATGCATCGGTATCGGGTGCAGCAACGATTTCACCGTCGAAGTAAACACTTGCAAGTCCGGTATACATCATCGTTTTATCCCCCGTTGCCACGTTTGAAAATCCAAGAGTACCATCATTCACCGATGAGAATGCTCCATACACATTGACTCCTGCACCGTCCCCAGCCGCTTTAAGCGCATACATCTCCGTACTGCGATCGGTAGTACCGCCGCCCAATGCAGAGTCCGGATTCATCCCGGCAAACTGTGCACCGAGAGTTACCATACCAAGAACCTTTGCATCGGCTTGCAACCAATACGCATCGGCGATTTGACCTACATTGTAATACCATGCCTGTACAGTTGTATTCGGGATGGATTTGTTAATGGCCGCTACGGCATACGCACCATCCGCTCCAAACGTACTAAATTCACCGTTATACGCGATAGTGGTTCCGCGACCGGTTGTCGGTTTCAATAATCCCACACCGTTATGCTTGCCGACCCATGCACCAACTAACGTCGTATCAGGAAGATCGTTGTTCAGCAATACTGCCGCTTCAAACGTATTTTCGGTAATGTTCCAGTTTTCGGTAAATGCCAATGGAGTAGAAAGCGCTTGGCGACCGATTTTAGCGGTCGTTTTACCTACGCTATAGGCCAAATAGAGCTCTTCTACCCATGACTGGTCATCAAGCTTAGCTGTTCCTACACTGTTGCCCTGCGCATCAAATTTAGTGGTAGAGACATCCCCGACGAGATTATTTTCCAAACCGAGTGTTGTAAGAGCTGAAGCTTTTACCCCTGCACTGAGATTTTGAAGCAAATCAGCGGTAGCTCCGACACTCAGTTTTACATTGGCCATAGAATTTACATCGTGATCAAAAAAATCAAGACCGTTGGTTGATTGACCGACCCCTTCTGTTTCAAACGTTTGATACCAAACTTTCGCCTCTCCGTTCACTTTTACGTTATCGATCGCGTATACGCTTGTTCCTAATGCCATTACAGCCACTAAACTTAGTTTCGTCAGTTTCATTATGCTTTCCTTATGATGTTTTGTTTGTCCCCCAAACGGGGGTAAAAAAGAGCTATTCGTCTTCTTTGGCGAATTTAGAATAGAGAAATTCGATGATCGCTTCGCGGCATCGGAGATACTCAGGGTTTTGTTGCAATTCCAAACGATTACGGGGACGTGGAAGGTTCACCTCCAGTATCTCTCCGATGGTCGCCTCAGGACCGTTGGTCATCATGATGACTCGGTCACTGAGAAGGACTGCTTCATCGACATCATGGGTGATGATGATGACGGTGTTGCCTGTTTGCATTTGGATCCGCATCAAATGATCTTGGAGATTGGCACGGGTCAGCGAATCGAGCGCACCGAAGGGCTCATCCATCAGCAAGACTTTCGGCTGGATGGAGAGGGCACGGGCGATACCGACACGCTGTTTCATCCCTCCGCTGATCTCACCGGGATATTTGTCTTTGGCATGATCAAGATTGACCATACTGATGTATTTCATCACATGATCGCGGATTTCGCTGTTACTGAGATCTTCACCGAGAACTTTGCGTACCGCCATTTCGATGTTTTGGTAGACACTCAGCCACGGTAAGAGCGAATGGTTTTGAAACACCACCGCACGTTCGGGTCCGGGAGCGAGGATATGTTTGTCTTCGAGCAAAATTGTCCCGTTACTGATCGTATCCAATCCGGCAATGAGGTTCAGAATCGTCGATTTCCCGCATCCGGAGTGACCGATGATCGAGACGATTTCATTCTCTTGTATATCCAGTTGGATATCTCGAAGGGCAACATACTCTTTGCCTCCCCCTAAAGGGAAGATTTTATCGACATGATCGATTTTTAAAAAAGGTTTTGCGCTCATTTGAGTCCTCGCTTACGATAATCAAAGAAATCGGCGATAATCCCCATCAGAGCATCGAGAATATACCCGATAATCCCGATAAGGATGATTCCGATAATAATATGGGAGTAGTTGAGATTGTTGTACTCATCCCAAATCCAAAAGCCGATCCCGACACCGCCTGTGAGCATCTCTGCTGCGACGATAACCAGCCATGCGATCCCTAATGATAGACGCATACCCGTAAAAATAAACGGTACGGCAACGGGGAGGATAATTTGAAATACTTTCTCAAACGGACTCAACTGAAGTACACGTGCAACGTTTAGATAATCCTCGCTGACACTTCGAACTCCCAGTGCCGTATTAATAATAATCGGCCAGATAGAAGTAACGAAAATGACGAAGATAGCCGTCGTATTGACCTCTTTAAACACGAACAATGCGAGTGGAAGCCACGCAAGGGGTGAAACGGGTTTGAGTATTTGGATATACGGGTTGAACGCCGTATAAGCACTTTTAGACATCCCGATCAATAACCCCACCGGAACACCCACGGCGATAGCAAGGGCAAATCCTCCGAATACGCGGGCAAGAGAATTACCCAGTTGAAGTGCGATCCCCTGATCTCCCGCACCGTTGTTGTAGAACGGATCGGAGAGGACGACGAGAAGTTCACTCCATACTTCGCCCGGAGGAGGAAATCCCGGTATCTGAGCTGCAATGGCCGACCAAATCGCGATGACTACTCCAAAGAGCAGCAGCGGCAAAAGGACGGCATTGATATATTTTGAAACCATTGGGTCTCCTTGTAAATTTTTATTGTCATGCTAAACTTGATTCAGCATCTCTAAGATTAGATCCCGAATCAAGTTCGGGATGACAGAGCCGTATTACTTCACACTCCACTTATTCACTTTCATAAGTGCTTCTTTGGTGATTTTCGGCGATTTGATCGGTGCGTTATAGATATAATCTACTGATTTATTCGGATCAAACGTTACACCGTCGATGAATTTTTTCTCCACTTTCCATCCAGATGATGGGAGAGCGTAATTGACCTCTTTAGCCGCTTTAGCAAACAGATCGGGGCGATAGACGCTCTCAACGGTTTTTTTCATGTCGATTGCATGATCGAGTTGTCCCCAGCGGATCATTTGGGTGACCTGCCATAGGCCATGACTGTAATACGGATAAAGAGCCTGTTTTTTACCGAATACGTTGAAGTTCGGCATCGGTGTATTGACACCGTTAGTGAACATATAGGTTCCGGTCATCGAGTTATCGATAACATCTTTCGGGGCATTGACATACGATTTACTAGAGAGAATCGCAGAAGCTTCTTTACGGTTTTCCCACGACGCATCAAGCCACATTCCCGCTTCGATCACCGCTTTGATCATCGCTTTGGTCGTTTCGGGATTTTGATCGGCAAACGCTTTTTGGACTCCGAGGACTTTCTCCGGTCCATCTTGCCAGAGTTGATATCCGGTCACGACGGTTTTACCGATATTTCCCATAACGGCACGTTGATTCCACGGTTCACCCACACAGTAGCCGTCGATATTTCCGGCGGTCATGTTGGCAACCATTTGGGGTGGCGGAACGACTTTGAGAGCGACATCGGTATCGGGATTTACACCCCCCGCTGCCATCCAGTATCGAACATGGTAGTTATGGGTTCCGGTAGGAAATGTCATCCCGAATTCCGGAACTCCCATCGTTTTGGAAGCGATTACTTTTTTGAGAGCACTCGCTGAGCCTTTTTTGGTAGCGACCGGATCAGCGGCCATCATTGCATCATACATTTTATTCGAGACGGTGATAGCATCGCCGTTTTGACCCAGTGCCATGAGGGCAACCATATCTTTTTTCGCACTTCCGACACCGAGTGTTGTCGCGATCGGCATTGCCGCGAGCATATGAGACGCATCGAGTTCACCGACGGTCATTTTGTCACGGACATTCGCCCATGAAGCCTCTTTGCTTAGCTCAACATTGAGACCGTGTTTGGCAAAGAACCCTTTTTCTTTTGCGATAACCAGTGCCGCACAATCGGTTAATGGGATGAATCCGATTTTGAGATCTTTTTTCTCTGGAGCTGCCATCGCCACCGAAGCGGCTAATGAGAGCATTAGAGCACCTTTTGCAAATACATTCAAGCTTTTCATGTGAACTCCTTATTAAAGACTATTTTGTCTGATATAATTGTAGGGGAAAAAGTTCAAGTATGTATACAGTTTTATGATTAAAAAATAATCAACGTACTGTATATTTATGTAAAAATTAAAACATTTCTATGGATATCATCCGAAATCAATAATAGGTAAGGGGAAAAAGGGGTGAAACGGATAGCGTTGTTACGAATAAGAAAGCGCGTCTAAAGTTCCCAATACCAATTTGAAAAGAACCATGTCAAAAGATTCAAAATATTTAACAAAGCAAGAGCGTATAACGTAGTGCCTGTTGTCACATAAAGTGTACAACGTAATAGTTTATTATCAGAACGATACATGGTACTTTTCCTTTAAAATTGGTATATCTACGCAATGAAAAGAAAGAATATACTCCGCTATCTATTAAATTATAATTAATTTTTTATGTTATTTTTTGACAATATAAAGTGTGATAGGGTCAACAATCATACAAATATTGGGCGATTTCTCCTACATTAGTGTTGTGCTATTTTTTTAGCTCACTAATCGCTTTTTTAACCACATCTAAATTCTTATCATTACTAAACATCCATTCACGGTACATGCTCCGAAATCATCCCTCACTTCCGGATGAAGATAGAGATAGGGATAAGCAATTTTTGCAATGCTTTGGCGATTTTGATTCAGAATCGTGCGTTGGTGCGAAAGGGATATTACCCCGTAACGTCCCATGAGCCACGCAATCATACTGGACGGTGCGTTGAGGGAGGGATCAAGATATGGGGTCTGTTCCAGCGACTTTTTGGCAAGCCGCTCATAGCGGGTCTCTTCACTAAGAACAGAGAGAATACGAAGATTTTGCATCATCCTCCCATAAGCAGAGGTGGTATATTTATCGAGCAAGTCCACTTTTACTTTATGAGGATCACTATTTTGTACCCATCCTTCTTTGGTGTAAAAGTGTGTTATCGCTTCATCGCACAATTTTTGGGCGAGTTGTAATTTTTCTTCATCCAAGGTGGCTTGGTATCCGACTAGGAGTGCCGAGATGAGAAAAGCATAATCCTCTAAAAGGGCTTTTTTGGGTGATCGGATACCCTTGAACTCTTTGATGGTATAACGTCCCCTCGACTTGGAGCGTTTTGAGAAGGATATTGAGCGAAGTATCTCCCATTTGTGTATAGGCGGGATCAATCGCACCCGCTTTGTAAAGCGCTTCGATCATCATCGCATTCCACGAGGTGATGATTTTGGTATCGATAAAGGGATAATGACGATTTTTGCGAAGTTCTTGCAGCCTAGTTTGAAGTTCACGAAACTCTTTGGGGCGTGTGGGTGTTGCAAGGTGAAGATGGTATTTCCCCTCGAAATTTGCGCCATCTTCCAGCTCCAATGCCGCATTGAGTGATGCGGAGAGATTGAGCTGTTTTAATTCCTGCTCAGTGTAGATAAAATAGCCTCCCTCCTCATGGTCGCTGTCCGCATCACTGGCACTGTAAAACACTCCATTGCTTCCAAATCGGTGTTGCATCATGGCTATTGTTTCTCGAACGACATCCGCATACAGTGGATTATGGGTCATTTGATAAGCGCGAACGTAAAGCGGTATCAATTCGGCTTGATTGTAGAGCATCTTCTCAAAATGGGGAATCTCCCATCCGGCATCGGTACTGTAACGGAAAAATCCCCCTTCGCTTTGATCATACAGACCGCTCAGTGCCATGGTGTGGAGTATCTCTAAAGCCATTTTTTTGGCTTGGGGATTACCGAGTTCCGCAAGATCGAGCAATAACGCTATTTTGGAGGCTTCCGGAAATTTAGGGGCAATTCCAAATCCGTGATAGAGTGCGTCATAGTTAGAGGTGACGGATTCAAAAAGTGCTTTGGCAGAAATGTTCCCATCCGCTACAACAGTCGGAGAGATCTTTTCGATATTCATGGCAAGAGCACGGTATTTTTCTTTATCACGTGCATACCCCTCGCCGAAGCGTTTCATCATCGAGTCCATCCCCTCCACCCCTTCTTCGCTGTGCGGCGGTACATACGTTCCGATCCAAAACACTTTTCCCTCTTCGGTCAGTATCGCATTTAGCGGCCATCCTCCTGAGCGTCCATAGAGTTGTCGATGGAGCTGTTGGTAGTGACTGTCGAGATGGCTGAGTTCTTCACGGTCGATTTTTACGGGGATAAAATAGGTGTTGATAATTTCGGCGATGGTTTCATTTTCGAACGATTCATGCGCCATGACATGACACCAATGACAGGTACTGTACCCGATGGAGATGAAAATCGGTTTATGCTCTTCTTTGGCACGCTCCAGTACGTTCTCATCCCATGCAATCCAGTCGACAGGATTTTGTGCGTGTTGTTGCAGATACGGGGAAGAAGAGTGAATGAGGGAGTTGGAGGCGAAAAGAGAAGATATAAAAAAGAGGCTTGGAATGACCCCCAAAAACTAGACACTTTTTAATTCGTTAATTTCGTCGATAATAATCGGCATGGAATACGATTAGGAGAGATAAATGGCAAGATATACAGACGAGTTCAAACAAGAAGCAGTAAAGCAAGTCACCAACAACAATTATGCGATCAAAGATGTAGCAGAGAGATTGGGGATTCATCCAGATTCTCTAAAAACTTGGGTCAGCCGATACAAAGATCCTCAATCTACAGCTGAGTATGCTCAATTAAAAACGGTACACGATGAGATGAAGAAGCTCAAATCGGAGCTCAAGCGTGTTACCGAGGAGCGTGATATCTTAAAAAAGGCCGCCGCGTACTTTGCCAGAAACCAAGGATAAAGTACGCATTTATTCAGGTTCATGAGCCCTTATATGGGATTCGACGCTTGTGCAAAGCGATGCAAGTTCATCCGAGCGGATATTACGCTTGGGTGAAAGAGCCTATGTCTGATCGGGCAAAGGCAAATGAAGTGCTAAGTGTTCAGATCAAAGAAGCGTATGTACAGAGTAATAACGCCTACGGCTATCGAAATATCCACAAAGACCTAATCGAGTCGGGAATCACCGTCAACCGGAAACGAGTTGCACGCTTGATGATTACCAACGGACTCTACGGTGCGGGGACTCTCAAAAAGAAGCCTCGTCATAAAGCGGGCAGTATCCATAAAGCCCATCCGAATCATCTCAAGCAGTGCTTTAACGTAGAGAAACCTAATGAAGCATGGGTAACGGATATCACCTATATTCGAACCTACGAGGGATGGTTGTATCTTGCGGTCGTATTAGACCTTTTCAGCCGCAAAGTGATTGGATGGGGGATGAGCCATCGGATGACGACATCGCTCGCTATGGATGCACTGAGAATGGCAACGATGCGGCAGGGGGCGAAACACAGTGTGATACTTCACTCCGATCAAGGATCGCAGTTTAGCTCCTATGAATGGCAAAGTATGCTCAAACACTCCAACATCATCCCAAGTATGAGCAGACGGGGTAACTGCTATGACAATGCCGTCGTGGAAAGCTTCTTTAAAACCTTGAAACGTGAATGCGTCAGGAAAGAGATATTTGTGACGAGAGAGTATGCAAAATCAAAAATATTCCATTATATCGAGATGTTCTATAACCCTAAAAGACGGCATAGCTATCTGGGATATTTATCTCCAAACGAATTTGAGGTAAGATACTTTTTGGAATCAACAAAAAATGAGGTGTTGGCGGAAAACTAATGTGTCTATAAAACGGGGGTCATTCCAGCTTACCATTAGAATCGGTTTCATTATTTTTCTTCTTTATAAATTTCTAAATCCGTTTGACTTTTCGCAGCATGACATCTTCGGTGATTTCACTCAGACGCATAGCCGAATACATTTCCAGCATCTCTTGACGCCATACATCCCACTGGGCATGAAGAGCACACGGTTTTTCAGCTTCGCAGTCTCCGAGTCCCAGTACACACGCATCAAAAAACGTTGATCCGTCAACCGCTTCGATGATCGAGAGGAGAGTGATTTCAGATGCTTTGCGTGAGAGGGTGACACCTCCTGCTGCTCCGCGCTGCGAGATCAGTATCTTTGCATGAACGAGTTTTTGGAGTGATTTTGCCATAAAATGAAAAGGGAGTTCCAATGCCTCGCTGATCTTTTGTATCCGATGAAATTCACCGGTGGGTTGGGTAGAGAGCCATACAGCGGCTCGGATAGTATCTTGGCAAGCGGAGGAGAGCATTCTTTAAATGCCTTTGTTTAAAGGGTCAGTTGTGGTGATGGTGCCATCTGGTAGTTGCCAGTACAACACACCATTTTTACTGTAAACATTGGGAAAACCTTTTTTATGGTTTTCTTCCTGTGCTTTATGAACAGCACGATTACCAATTTTACGGATTTCATCAAATTGTCTTAGCGTTGATTCATTCATTCTATATCTCCTAAAAAATCATCCATTTTTTGTTCATCAATAACTCCAGATTGACTATTGATGACTTCTTCAAAATCATCATCGGAATTATAGTATATACCAATTTTACGGATTTCATCAAATTGTCTTAGCGTTGATTCATTCATTCTATATCTCCTAAAAAATCATCCATTTTTTGTTCATCAATAACTCCAGATTGACTATTGATGACTTCTTCAAAATCATCATCGGAATTATAGTATATTGCCCATTCATCCACGATAAATCGGTATTTTTGCCAAAATAATTTTTTACTACGATAAAAACGGCGTTTTACATCTTCATCAGGGACTGCGTGACCACCGTTTAAAACTCTAATTTTAATACGATCAATGGAAACCTGCGGTGATTCAACGAGTAAATAAACAATAGTGATGATGTAATCATGTTCTTTTGCTAAACGTATCAGTTTTTCGAGATAACCGCCAGACAATGTGCTCTCAACGGCAAAGGATCTTCCTTCATTAACATATTTAATGAAACGGAAAAAAAACTCTTTTCCTGCACTGATTTTTTTAGCCGTTATATCATCGGGATCCAGCATCTTAGCAATTTCATCCGCATTAATAAACTCGATATCTTTGGCTTTGATATATTCTAAGGCAAAGGTTGTTTTTCCGCTGCCATTAGCTCCAGCGATAATAGTAAGAGATTTTGTTGACATTATTTTTGCTTTTTATTGATTTTGAATTTTTTCTCTTTCGGATTAAATGAAGAGACAAAGTATTTTAGTTCTTTTAAATTAGATAGTAACTTTTCATTATAATAGTTAATTGGAAGCTCTGATCCTTTGGAGGAAATGATATCTGCATAATCCCCTTCTAAGTCACATAGAATAGACATAATTTCATCTTTCGATAAAAATAGTATTTGTGAATTTAAAAGATTGATTTGCAACTCTAAATTATGGTTGTTGATTCCTAAATTGTCTATAAGTGCATTTAAAACTAAAAGCTCTAATTTTTCATGTTTATTCTTCCATATTTTGTAAAAAAGTTTTGCTAGTTTTTCACTTTCATCAAGAGTATTTACATCAAAAGTTTGAATGATTTTACTTTTATGTTCATCTGCAATTGATTGTGATTCAACTAATGCAATAGCTTCTGTTGTATCAATAGGAAATTTTTCATAGTTTTCAATAAAAAAATTGATGTTTTTCTCAATAAGGGTAGTGCGTGCTTTACGTTCATTTAGCGCATTGAAATTTTGAGGAGTTAGGTATAGAATATTGTGATTGAGAAGAGCATTTACTTTTTTAGTTGATAAATTATTCATAGTTAATTCAAAATGTCGTTCAATGATACTTTCGACTATTTTTTCATATGCTTCATCAGTAACATCATTGTTTTCTAATAAATGAGTTTCAAACTCTTTATGAACTAATGAATATTTAGAAAGCTCACTGTAGTTTTTCTTTAAATTTATGAAATTTATTAATACTGAATCAAATGTATTTGTTTTTTCGAAGTAAGTAGTTAAATTGTCCCATATAGGCTCGATTTTAGAGTGTTCAAATACACTTGTCCATAGTTCTTGTGAGATACTGGTTATATCACTGATTTTTGTTTCTGTTTTAGCAATAATCGCGTGTTTATTTTCTAGCTCAATAGATTCATTATTGAGTAATTCAATGATAGTTTCTTCAGATTCTTTGGTATTTTCTTTGATTATCAAGAATACGTTTGCAACGTATTCATTAAGATTTTCATTGATATACTCTAATAATCTAAGACAAGATGATTGTTTGATTGTTGTGAAATTGGAAGTTTTTAAATCAGTAGACTTTGATAACCAAGCATCACCTAATTGTTCGATTATTAGTTCAATCATTTCTGGGTTGATTGTATAGCTATTCGTCTCGTATATAGTTTGCAATAAAGGACTAGGTTCGGATGGAATTTCAAGTCTAGCAAATTTTATTTTTAACGAAGTAATAAGTGATGTTTTTTTACTTTCATCATTGATTTCATCAAATTGTGGTTTCCAATATAGATAATAGGTTTTTTGACTAATAAAATTTGATAATATAGATGATTTATCCATTGAGACAATATCATCAATATCTGCATGTCTAATAATATTATCTAAAAAAATAGTTTTCTTTTCATCTGAATAGTCAGATTCTTTATCGATAAAGATTGCAAAATCACTCCATTTTTTTGAAAGAATTCTAATAAAATCCGGTACTAATGTAGAACTACCGATAAAATCACCTAAAAATTCTATAGCTCTTTGGTTCTTTTTGATAATTTGTTCTAAAATCTTGTCCAATTCGGATTTCATATTATGTTTTATTATATAATTAACAAGAAATATATTCAATATTTCAGGTCTATCAAAATAGCCATCTAATCTTTTGATTACATTGTCAATCTTTAGAAGAGGATATGTAAAGTATAAAGATGACCCGTCTTTGATTTGTAATACAAAATTCATATCTTCTTTAGATAAGCTACCTTCATGAAAATGAGAAATAGCAAGGGGGTATAGCTCGTCGATATAACCATGTTTTATAAAATATTTTAAGAGTAGTTGATCTTTTAGGTGATTTGTGAAAATTTGCGCTGAATAGCCATTCTGAATAATTTCGACTAATGTCATAGTGGATAATTTTTGATTTATCTCTTCTAAATGTTCTATTTCATGTTGAAGTGTATTAATACGGCTACTTCTATTAGGAATTAATTTTTCTCTTTCATGATAAGTTAGATTGGAACCAACTATTTTTTCAATATCTGAAAATGATTTATTGATATAGTTATTATTTATTATGATGTTTGTTTGTTTGATAAAGCTATTGAAATATTTATCTCCATCTAACGAATTGATAGAGACTCGCTCATTCTCTATTGTTATCGTACGATCGTAATGATAAGGAATTACCAAGAGCAGCTCTTTAATATATAATGCACGAAGTTCTTTTATATTTTGTAAATGCTCTTTCTCAATTTGAGCGAGTTCGATTTGTAAATCATCAATTTTTTCATTGTTTTGATTAATTATAGTAATGACAAGGTTGCTTTTGTTTTTAAAAACATCATAAAGCATGCCTTCTTTCTGATTGAGTTTAGCAAAATCTTCGGGATAAAGATTTTTATAAATAATCATTCCTAAGATTTTGTCTCTTTTGATACTTTTAATTTCGATTTGATCGGAATAGATGACATACTCGTTATATATGTTATTCAGGGTACGCATATCATCGATATAAAGAGATATATCCTCGATGAATTTTTTTGAAATTTCTTTTATATTTCCAAATTTATCTAGGAGGAATGTTTCAGAATTGCTAGAATCAATGATCGGAATGACAGGGATAATCAGATCAAAAAATTTCGTACGGGTTTTATCATCTTTGAACATATCGTCTTTGATAGCATATATAAAAATAATATGTCTATTAATTTGTTTGGAGTTATTTAGAAGGGTGTTGATTTCTCTTAATTTTGTGAGAATTGCTTGTGCATATTTTTGGAATCTATCTAAATCTTCGAAAATGACTACTTTATAAGTGGTATCTTCAAAAAAGTATAAAATTTCATCTAAATGTTTATTGAGGAATGAAATCTCTGAATTAAATTGTCTTTTAGCTATTTCACCGCCTTTGGCATCCAATTTACTCACTTCCATTTTATTTAGTATCTTTAGGAATTGGAAGATAGTTACAAATAGTATTCCAGTGAAGACTAAGAACATTAAATTAGTGAACAATCCAACATTAAAGTGTTCATAAATAAATGGTTTCCATGAATCTAAAATGGATAGTTGAATGATATGTTCATTTTGTAAGAGCCATACAATCGAAAATAGCCATAGCGTAGTGAGTAACGTGCGGATTAAAAGAGGAATGGTTTTATGATTTTTAATTTTTTCAAAACGTGAATGTTGAAGATTTTTGGACTTTTCACGATAAAACATCTGCTGTAAGATGCTTTTTTCAATAGAGTCATATTTTATGTCTTTTTGTTCTTCATCATCACCAAATGCAGCTAATGAAATATTCAAGTATTTAAACTCAGGATGCTTCTTTTCAAGTGTTCGTAATATGGTACTTTTTCCTGATCCGTATGAACCTGTTAGTGCTAAGTTTTTGATTCGCTGATTTTTAATTGCCCATACTAATGAATCTACATAAACTTCTTTGTCATGGTCATCTTTTGGAGCTAAGTCCTCGAGTTCATACGGATTTGGATTAAAGGAATGTGTAGTGATTCGAGTGTTTAACTGATTTAATACTTGAATAATATAAACTAGGATTTTACTGATAGTTATATATAAACTAGGATTTTACTGATAGTTATCAATATTTTACATTCCTCAATAGTTGGCAGTTTTTTCACAAAATATATCTAATTTTTCAGATAGAAGTTAAGAAAAAGTATTTACTATAATATCACAGAATATTTATTTCATAGTTATATTCGTCTATTCATCTAACCAAAATAGCAGCATTGGATAAAATAATGTCGTAGTACAAAAGTATGATTACAACAAAGAGTGGTAATGTTCAAATTCCGGAGCAGGGAGGGGTTTGCTGAAATAATACCCCTGTACCTCGTTACATCCGCTTTTACGGAGTAAATCAAGTTGTTCGAGTGTTTCAACACCTTCGGCTATGGTGATCATGTTGAGACTGTGTGCCATATTGATAATTGTCTTGACGATGGTTTTGTCTTCGGGATTATCGGTAATATCACGGATGAATGATTGATCGATTTTGAGTTTATAAAACCCGAAAATTTTTGAGGTAGTTGAGGGAAGAATAACCGGTTCCGAAATCATCGATTGACATACGTATACCGTGATCGTAGAGGGTATTCATTATTTTGATGGCTTGGAGAGGATTCTCCGAAGCGATTCTCTCCGTGAGTTCCAGTTCGAGATATTGCGGAGGGAGGTGAAAGTCTTCGAGAATCCCTAACACCAGTGAAACCAACTTTGGATGTCGAAATTGGATAGCTGAGAGATTGACGGCCATGATAAACGGTTCCATCCCCTCATTGATCCATGCTCTTAATTGTCCGAGTGCATGGTAGAGAACCCACTCTCCGATCGCAATAATTTGACCGCTCTCTTCGGCAATAGGGATAAATTCTGCCGGAGAGATCATCCCCATCGTCGGATGATTCCAGCGTAAAAGTGCTTCAACTCCAATAAGTTTCCCATTCTCAAGGGCGACTTGAGGTTGATAGTGAAGCGTAAGCTCATTTCGTATTAGTGCATGACGGAGGGCATTTTCAAGTTCGAGATTTCGCGCAGAACGTTCCTGAAACTCCGGGGTGAAAAAACGGTAACAGTTGCGTCCGTCGTGTTTTGCGCGATACATTGCGGTATCAGCTGATTGGGATAGAGCCGTGAGATTAATTCCATCGATTGGATAAATCGCTATCCCGATAGAGGGGGTGATGGAGAGTTCGTGATGGTGGATTTTGTACGGCTGTGAAACACTTTCTATCAATTTTTCGGCAACGTGTGCTGCGTTATCGGCATCCGCACCGGAGAGGAGAATCAAAAATTCATCCCCCCCCTGACGGGCAAGTGTATCGGCTTCTCGGATGACAGATTGGATCCGTGAAGCGACATAAACCAGCAATTCATCGCCGATATTATGGCCGAGGGTATCGTTAATATTTTTAAAATGGTCCAGGTCCACATAGAGCAATGCTATGGAATCTTGGGTACGATAGGCATGATGTATGGCGTAATTAAGGCGGTCATTGAGCAGTATTCTGTTCGGTAATCCGGTGAGGGGATCAAAATGGGCGAGCCAATGTACTTTTTCTTCCGCTGTTTTTTGAGCGGTAATATCTTGCATTGTACCGCGAATACGAATAACCTGACCTTCTTCAAGCACCGGGGCACCGATGGTTCGGACCCATTTTTTCTCCCCTTTTGGGGTACTCATCTGAAGTTCCAGATCAAACGGCAGGGCTTTGTTAATGGCATCCGCAAGTGCCATTTCCATTTTTTCCAGCCATTCTTTTTCATAAACGCTCAAGCCCACGCTTTTGGTCACCGTTATGGTACTGGGCATGTCGTAAATTCGGGACACTTCGGAGGTCCATACTCCTGTATTATCTCTTGGATCAAGTTCCCACCCGCCGACATGGGCCATTGCACTCATCTCTTCGAGGAGTTGTTCGGTTTGGAGCAAGTGTGCTTCCGTCATGTGCCGTTGCGTGATATCGCGTGCGATACCCAAAACACCGATCAAAGCACCGGATTCATCCCTCATAGGCATTTTGATCGTTTCCAAAAGTGCGCGATGGCCGTCATCAGCAAAGCTAATCCACTCTTCATTGATACTTGGAGCGTTGATTTCCATCGCTAAACGGTCTTTTTGCCGGAAAAAATCGGCCAGCTCTTTATCGACAAAGTCATAATCACTTTTACCGATGATATCTTTTTCTTTTGCACCGAAAAAACGTTCAAACATTGGATTGCAGAGGAGATAGATTCCATCTTTGTTTTTAAGCCATATCAAATCGGGAATGGTATCGAGCAGGGTATGAAGCTGAATTTTGGTTTCCGAAATTTCGGCCGTACGTTCTTCAACCTGTTTTTCGAGGAGACGTCGATAGTTTTTGAGTTCGGCGTATTGTTTCGCGATATATCCCATTAAAAGACTGATAAAGGTACTGACCGCTATGCCGAGTGCCAAAAGCCAGTAATCGTGCCATCCAGCGGTGGGTGCAATACTCAGTGTCCAGGTCGTGTTTTGGAGTTGAATAAGGGTTTTCACGGGATGATCAAGAGGTTTGTCGGTTGATGCTGCAATGATCTGCAACTGTTGCGTTTTTGGGTGGATGCGGGTGAGTGTATACTGATAGCCGTTGTTGGTGAGCTCATGCATCGTATTAGTATAGAGAATATCAGGGAAGCGGATGATGATAATAACAAATCCCCAGAATTTTTTCTCTTTTCCTCTAAAAATGGGCATACGTCCTATAATCCCATCTCCACCTTGTATCAGATGTATCGGTCCCGCAAGTGTCAGTTTTTTGCTGTCGCGTGCCAAAAGTGCTTCAGCTTTTTGGTTAGGATCGGTTAAGAGGTTGAATCCTATCGCTTTTTCATTTTCCCTCAGGGGGACGACATGTTTGATTATCCCCTCAGGGGCAAGCGCTATTTCGGAAATAAGAGGATAATGGGAGGTGATTTTTTGGGCGATAAATTCAAAATCGTTAATGCTTCCGTCTTCATGAACTGTTGTGGCAATCGGATAGATTAATGCCATCATTTGATCGATATTTTTATCTAAATGGAAAGCATTTTCATCCGAAATATTTCGAATTTTATATTTTATTTCATTGACATGCATATCATCAAGATGCCAAATGATGTTTCCTGAAATGGTGGCGGAGATGAGAAAAATCAATATCCCGATTTTCCATTCTTTTGTTCGATAACGTTCGAATGGAAAAGAAGAGAAAAAATTAGACATTGTAAAACAACCTTCTTCTTTCTTTGAAATCATGTATAAAATATTATAACATCGTTTGTGTAAAACCCATTTATTTCCCGTTTATTTTAAGTTATTGTTAATAATACGACTTTGATACTAAAATTACTTGGATACATACAGTCCAAAAGTCCATATTTCAAGGGCTAAGAGGATAAAAAACCCGATTTTGTAAAAGGTGGCGGGCGAGCGTTCGATCAGAGGTGTTGTTTTGCAAAAAAACGGCTTTACTTTTTCAGGGGCTTTAAGTTCATAAAAAAATTCAGAGTAATGTGGCATAGCGCTGATCGGGAGAGATCGCGATGGAACGCATAATGACGGAATCGAGCCAGAGAGGAATATTTTTATTGATTACTGAGGGACGTTTTGGTGATTTAAACGTTGGCGTTTGAAACGGTTCAATCTCTCCGTAGGGAAATTTACCCGTTAGTGCCCAATAGAGTGTTACTCCGATGGAGAAGATTTCAGTTGATTCGTTGATAGCACTTTCGCTAAAACGTTCGGGGGCGAGATAGGTAGGGGTACCTGCTCGTGAATTGGTGGAAAATATCTCGACGATGGAGCCGAAATCAACCATTTTAAACTCCACTCCCGCTTCACCGTCTCGTTGGTAGACGAGGATATTCTCGGGTTTTATATCGCCGTGAACGAGCCCCAAATGGAGTAGATGGGCCTCGGCACGGTGGAGAAATTTTCCTAAACTGATGGCATTGTCTATGGAGAGAGGGCGGTTTTTGAGATATTTTTGGAGATTTACCCCTTCCACCAGCTCCATCAGATAATAGCGCATGCTCCGCTCCTGCGGAACCCACGCATGACCGAAGGCTTTGTGGGTTATCTGTTTTGCGTACCATGCTTCACGAACAAAGGCATCGAGTGCTTCGTCATCATCCGCTTTGAGCGGAAATTTCATAACATACAGTTCAGAGTCTTTGAGTACTTTCCAAATACGTTTGTGTTCCATCATAGGGGAGAGCAGGGTATAGCCGTCGATAATTTGCCCCTCACTCAGTGTTTCAGGGATGATGAGCGGAGCATGTTTCATTGCATAAAGTGGATCGAGCTTTTCGATACGAAAAATCTGGAGGCTCATATCATCTCGATCTTTAGGATCGCAATTTTGGGTAGCACTCTGGATGATGGTCGAGGCACCTAACCCTTTTTGGAGCATATCGGCAAAGATTTTTTCCTCTAAGAGGTTGTAAACACCGTCACTGCACAGTATGAGAGTGTCACCGACACCAATAGGTGTCGAGAGGATAGTTAGATCGATGTTTTCACTCAAACCGCACGCAGAGGTCAAGACATGGGACATATACTCATCATCCATCGTGTGATCGATACTGAGTTGTACAAAGGTGCCATCTTTTTTGAGTAGATAGATACGTGAATCACCGAGATTGAGAGTGTAGAGGTTCTCTCCCTCGATTACGGCAAGGCAGAGTGTTGTGAGGAGTTCGATTTTTCCGTATTGCGTCATCGACTCTTTAAATAACAAAGAATTGATATGGCGGGTAAAGACCTCCATTGTTTTGGGAATATCCCATGCTTTGGGGCGATTTTTGAATTGATCGATAAAAAACTTTACACATTGGCGTGCCGCAGTCCCTCCGCGTGCCGCACTTCCGACTCCATCACACAAAACACTTACCAGCAGAGCGTTATCGATGATAGTATAGGCACAGGCATCATCGCCAGTGGTAGCGTCTTTGGAGAGGATGAATTCGGACGATTGGAGTGTGAGCATGGGCAAACCCTTACGGTGAATTTACTATTTCGTCATTCCGTGCTGTGACACGGAATATTCTCGCTCCCACTCTTCTGAGTGGGAGCGAGCAAGAAAACCCTTACAGGCTCAGGGTGAATAGGGGTTAAATTCTTGCTCCTGATTCCGCGCCCCATGTCGTACGCCAGCGTGTTTTGACCAGACTGATCCCGCTGATAGCAATCATCGTCATGACGGCAAAGATGACAAACCCGGCAGTGTAGCCATCGAATGCTCCCTGTGACCATCCGAATGTTTTGATCAGAGCCGTTCCGCCCAGACCTCCGGCCATACCGATAAGTCCGGTCATCACACCGATGTCTTTACCGAAACGCTGCGGTACGAGCTGAAACACCGAACCGTTCGCCATTCCCAGATTCGCCATGATCAAAAACATCACGACAATCGCTGCCCAAAACGGTAATGCGACAAATGCGCTGATCAATGCAAGAATGATTATACTGCCATAAAAGACATAAAGCGATTTAATCCCACCCATTTTATCGGCGACGGCTCCCCCCACCGGACGAAGCAATGCACCGGCGAAGATACACAACGCTCCGAAATATCCGGCGATAACTTTGACATTTCCCTCATCCATGACATCCAGACCAAAAGCTGACATATCGGCTTGATAGGTATTCATCAAATAGACTTTCATGTAGTTGGCAAACCCGATAAATCCGCCGAAACTGACGGCATAAAAGAGGTTAAACCACCACGTATCACGGTCACGCATCAGTTTCATATAGTCACCGAGTTTTTTCGGATTGGCTTTATAAACCGATGATGGGGCATCTTTGGCCATAAACATATACGCAATCAAAACGATAAACGACAATACTCCACCGACGAGAAAGACCGACGGCCAACCCCAAATCTCGGCGATTTTAGGGGCAAACAAAAAGTCGATGACGACACCGATATTTCCGGCACCCGCGATCCCCAATACCGTCCCTTGCAGACGCGGCGGATACCATTGACCCGCTTGAGGCAGTGCGACGGCGAACGATGCACCCGCAAATCCCAGACCGAGAGCCACAAACAAGAGCTGATCATACGTGATGGTTTCAGCCGCTATGTATCCGTAAAACAGTGTCGCGATAACAATCACCTGAGAAACCAATGCCGTCTTTTTCGGCCCGAATTTATCGACGAAAATCCCTAGTACAAGGCGTAAAATCGCCCCCGCAAGTACAGGAACAGCGAGGAGTGTTGCTGTCTGATCATCATTCATCGTAAAACCGCGTGAGGTAAGAGACTCATTAATCTCGGTAGCGAGAGGTCCCAACATTGTCCACATCATAAAACTAAAGTCGAAATACAAAAAGGCGGCAAACAGTGTCGGCCAGTGTCCCTCTTTTTTTAAATCTCCAAATTTCATCTTCTCTCCTAATTAGGATTTTTTTATCTGAAATAATTGTATCAATTAAATATCACTCTTTAATGCAATATAGTGATTAAAAAATAATCACTTAGCTCGTATGGTTCTTGCATTTGTTCTAGAACATCATCCTTAGGAGTCACCTATGGTCAGCCGTGCTAAAATCAAAGAACTTATGAACGAGAGTGCCTGCTCTCACAGTAAAGATAAAAAACCCGGAGAAGGGTGTGACAAGCCCAAGCCGGGGTTAGCCGCAGGGGGATGCGCTTTTGACGGTGCTCAAATTTCGCTGTTTCCCTACGCAGATGCCGTACACCTCGTTCATGGCCCTCAAACCTGTCTGGGTTCTTCATGGGAGACCCGTGAGACAAAAACGTCGTACAATGGAATGGACCATACGCAGATGGGGTTCACGACCGGAATCAATACCAACGATGTCATCTTCGGCGGAGACAAACGACTGGGTGAATCGATCGATTATATCATGGAACATTATAAACCCGAAGCGATTTTTGTCTATTCGACATGCGTTACGGCGTTGATGGGGGATGATATCGATATGACCTGTAAGCTGGGAGCCGAAAAACACGGTGTTCCTGTTGTTCCGGTCCATGCCGCAGGTTTTGTCGGAAGTAAAAATCTCGGATCTCGTTTAGCCGGGGAAGCGGTTTTAGAGCATTTGATTGGTACAAAAGAGCCTGAATTCACAACCCCTTACGATATCAATTTGATCGGCGATTACAACGTCACGGGGGATATGTGGCAGTATCTTCCGCTGTTTGAGAAAATCGGTATCCGCGTTCTGAGTTCTATGAGCGGAGACGGGCGTGTCGGAGATATCCGTACGGCCCATCGGGCAAAGCTTAACGTTATTGTCTGTGCCAAATCACTTATTACGTTGACTCGTAAGATGCAGGAACAGTACGGCATCCCATGGATTTCGGTCTCCTTTTACGGTAAACGGGATACGACTTTTGCCATTCGTGAGATCGTGAACGCATTGGGCGATCCTGAGCTGATAGCACGAGCCGAAGCGGTGATCGCAGAAGCCGAGGCGGAATTAGAGTTGGCATTAGAGCCTTATCGTGCAATGTTTGCAGGTAAAAAAGCGGTGCTCAATACCGGAGGGAACAAAGCGTGGTCGATTGCTTCGGGATTGCAGGATTTGGGGATTGAAGTCGTGGCAACGAGTGTCGCTAAATCGACACAGGATGACATTGACAAAGCACGAGAATATTTGGGTGAAAACGGTGTTTTGATGACGAAGCCCGCGTCTGAGCAGGGAAAAATAATCGATTCTACGGGAGCCCATATCCTCCTCGCGGGAGGGAGAAGTCTCTACACCGCGATCAAGAAAAAAATCTCGTTTATCGATGTCAATCAGGAGAAGAAAACGAGCTACGGCGGCTACGGCGGATTACTCAATCTCGCGGAAGATTTGAAATACGCATTTCGCAATCCCGTCTTTGCCAATGTTGGAAAACCCGCGCCGTGGGAGATGTAGAATAGGGCATAATATTCTTTTTAATTGCTAAGGAGAGAGCATGAATCAAGAATTGCATTATGTGCAGGAATTTTATGATCAAACGATCGCTTTTTTGACCAATTACAGTTTCCAAATTATCGGTGCGGTCATTATTATCGTTATCGGCTGGTTTGTCTCCAAGTACGCATATAAGACGTTGGTAACGTTTTTTGATAAGCATGATTTCGATGTAACGTTAGGAAAATTTGCGGCAAATGTTGTTCGGATACTGATATTCGGTGCGATGTTCATTGTTGCTATCGGAAAACTGGGGATTTCGATAGCTCCGTTTATCGCAGCTGTCGGTGCTATTTTTTTAACCGCCGGTTTGGCATTGCAAGGGACGGTGGCAAACTTCGCTGCCGGTATTTCACTGGTGATTACCCGACCGTTTAAAATCGGAGATACCATTTTGGTCAATAAAGTCTACGGTGTCGTCGAAGAGATCAAACTAGGATACACGACGCTGCGAACGGAAGATGAAGAGATTATTACCGTTCCCAATAAAAACATGATCGGCGAGGTGATCGTTAACTCGTTCAACTACCGTATTGTTGAATCGAGTGTCGGAATATCCTACAGCGATAATGCGGATCAAGCGATTGCATTGATTCGAGAGGTTATCGATAACTTTGAGAGTTTATCGACTGAAAACAAATCGATTGTCGGAATACAAAAATTCGGCGATTATGCAATTGAAATCGGGATGCGCTACTGGGTTCCGACTCAGAATTATTATAAGATACAGTACGAAGTTAATTCGGCTATCTATAAGGCCCTCCAAAACGCAAACATTACAATCCCTTTTCCACAGAGAGAAATTCATATTTACGAGCAGAAATAGAGGAAAAACATCCTTAATAGAATCATTTTTCACGATAAAATAAAATTAATTATTATTATGCCAAACCATAAATAAATTACCCTTCGACAAGCTCAGGGCGAACGAAAACAAGGTTATCAGAGAAGTTTATTATTTCCGTAAATACTGCAAATGCTGATAATAGGGAGAGTCTAAAAACTCGTTGAGCAGTTCTGCCGAAGGGTTGATCAACTCGATCATTTCGATAAGAGCTTGTTTGAGCAAATATAACTCTTTATGTATCGTATTCCATAAAATAGCTTCATCAACTCCTCGGTAATCATGAGAAATTTTATCTCGTATTCCCGCCACGTCCGACCAATCGAGTTTTGTAGCAATATCATTTTTCAATACTTGGTCTATTTTCTTGGATTCTTCACCGATAGCGATAAACATGGAGATTACGGCATTGAGATGAATTTGTGCATCTGCCCAAATAAAATCTCGTGGATTATCAAAGCCAGTAGAATAAATCCAGCATTTTTCGGTACATCCGAGCATCGTAAAAATATAGATTAAATTTTCGTCGTTATACATAGATGAAATCTTTTTTCGCGTAATGCTTGATAATCGGATTCATAGAATTTAATCGTACAAAATCAACTTTTGAGTGCAAATCAGCTTCAATTTGACGTAAAAATTTAGAAAACTCTAAAAATCCCATTGAAAAAGTCTCATTGCTGTCATAGAATATATCCACATCGCTACTTTCTTTTGCCTCATTACGGGCATAGCTTCCATACAGTCCAAGCGTCGTAATCCCGTACTTTTGGCGGAATTCCTCTTTTTTACTTTTGAGATAATCGATGATGTACTGTTGAGTCATAGCAACCTATCCGATTTTAAATTGTGGTTATTATACACCAACCCAAAAAAATCATCGATAAACTGCATTCAATCCTCTTCTCGCACACTTCTTGCATAATCTATGATAACTAAGGAGTTGTCATGGAATTCTCCCTTTCTCGTCATGAACACAAACCGCTTCAAGTCAACCCGATCAAACACTCTCAGCCGATGGGTGCAACCCTCGCATTTTTAGGGGTTAAAGATTGTATGCCGTTGATGCACGGTGCGCAGGGGTGTGCTTCGTATACCAAGGTTTTTTTTACCCGCCATTTCAATGAACCGATCGCGATCAACAACACTTCGGTAAGCGATATTACCGCTGTTCTCGATGGTGGAGACTACTCGATACTTATGGCGATTGAGAATATCCAGAACAAAGAGAAAAATATCAAACCGAGCATGATCGGTCTGCACACGACGGGTCTGACCGAGACCAAAGGGGATGATGTTCGCGGTGTGGGGATGCACATCGAAATCCCCTATGTGTTTGTCAATACTCCCGATTACGAGGGGGGGATGGAGAGCGGATGGTCACTGACAGTCACCGCGATGATCGAACAGCTTACCGAGGCTGCTACCGAGCTAAAAACCAATAAACTCGTTTTTTTACCCCACCTGAGTATGCAGCCTATCGAGGTGGAGAAGATCAAAGCTCTCTGCGAGGATTTCGGGTTTGAAACCTATGCACTCCCCGATCTCTCTACCTCACTGGACGGGTATTGGGAAGCGGGGCAGGGGAAACTCGCCAACGGCGGAATAACGGTGGATCAAATCCGTGATTTGGCGACCTCTTCGGTGGTGGTTTCACTCGGAGCTTCGATGAAAAAAGCGGCATTGGCACTGCAAAAAAAGAACCCCGCGATAGAGCATCTCCATTTCGATCATTTGATGGGATTGGATGGATGCGACAATTTTGTAAGTGCACTTATGAAAATACGACAACGTGAGCCAAAACCGCTGATGAAACGATGGCGATCCCGTCTGCAAGATGCGATGTTGGATTCGCATTTTCTGATCGGGAGTTCCCATTTTGTCGTGATGGGTGAGCCGGATATGCTGGTCGGAATTTGTGCATTACTCCGCAGTGTCGGTGGAACCATTGATGCGGCAATATCTACGACGTTTAGCGACTCTTTGCATTTGATCGAAGCAGAAAAAGTATTTGTCGGGGATTTGGAAGATGCCCGGCAGTTTTTCGAGGGGGCTGATATGGTGATCAGCAATTTTCATGCAGAACGAATCTTGCATACGTATACTCATACGGCACTCGTGATCCGAGGATTCCCTAATTATGAAGAGTTAGGGAACCAGCTCAAAAACGATCAGTTGTATGAGGGAAGCACTTACTTTTTATTTGAGATAGCAAATGCTTTGCGTCATGTTAAACATGCAGAGTAAAAAGTCTGCTCCGAATGGAGCAAGCTTTAGTGCCATAGCGGCTAGCGAAAGAATTCCGGGCTTTGCTCGGATTGCGGCAAAATTTGAGTAAAGGGGTAGAACATGAACACTAAAATCACAGTAGAGGGGAATGGGACAATGAATAGCGCTTTACGAGTTGCATTTGCAACCAAAGATATGGAAGAGGTTAATGCCCATTTCGGCGGAGCCAAAGAGTTTGTGGTGTACAACGTCTCTCAAAATGGCTACGAGGTCTCAGAAGTGATTAAAACCGATACCTCTGAACTCGAAGACGATGACAAAACGGATTTCCGTGTTCGTGCGCTGAAAGGTGTGAATATCATGTATTGTGAGAGTATCGGCGGAACGGCAGCCGCAAAAGTAATCCGAGCGGGAATCCATCCTATGAAGGTGAATGAACCGACATTGATCGAAGATCTTTTGAAAAGTTTGGTAGCCATGATCAACGGTAATCCTCCACCGTGGGTTAAAAATATCATTCAAATGAAAACGGAACACGACGTGCGACAAGATCGATGGGCAGAAGGGGAATAATTATTATGGAAGCAGAAAAAACAATGAATGAATTTGGAACAGAGTTAATACGTCAAATCCGGGCACTTGATCAGTTTGGAAATTGGTCACGAATCAGTGATGATGAGTTGTTAATCAAAAAGTATGTTAAGACCAAAGAGGATTTAAAAACGATCCCTTTGATCGCAGACATTGATGAGATGCTTATCAATGATATCAAAATGATTTATAAAGCCCTTGCATTGGCATTTGAGCGCAAAACAGGTGTAGTGTGCAACGTCATCATGGAAATGAGTCATGAAGGTTTCGGTCGCTGCGCGGTTATCGCTGATCGTATCTGTATTGTGGATAAATATTTCAAAGATGCTCACCGTTTCGGTTTCCGTACACTAGAAGCATTGTTTGAAGACGGTGATAAACATTTAGTCAACGCTATTGCTGTTTATGAGCAATATCAACCAAATAAAAATTAAGAACAAGGGGTTTTAACATGTCAAAAGTCGGTATTTTTTTCGGTAGCAGCAGCGGTGTCACACGGGGTGCGGCAGAACTTTTAGCGGATGAGATCAAAGGTGCAGAATTGATCGATATGGAAGAAGATTTCGATGGAATCGATCAGTTTGACGATTTCGACGTATTGATTCTTGGTTCTTCTACGTGGGGTCAAGGTGATCCTCAACGTGACTGGGTCGATCCATTGTATGAATTGGACAATGATCGTCCTGATCTGGAGGGGAAAAAAGTAGCGTTTTTCGGTGCCGGTGATCAAAAAACACACGGTGAGCATTTCCTGAGCGCTTTGGGAAAAATGCATGATTTGTTTACCTCTCTTGGGGCAAGTGCATACGGATTTACGTCAACAGCGGGATATGAGTACGAGTTCTCTCTTGCAGAACGTGACGGAAAGTTTTGCGGATTGGGGATCGATGACATTAATCAGGAAGATTTGACCGAAGATCGTGTTAAAGAGTGGGCCACTCAACTTAAAAGTGAAATAGGGCTGTAGAGTCAAAATTGCATTATCAGATATACAAGGAGCATACGATGGGAACATTAAGCGAATTTCAACAAATTACCGATACCGAAGATTTCTTTGACTTTTTCGATTTGGAATACGATGAGCGTCTTGTGAACGCAAAACGGTTTCATATCATGAAAAAGTTTGGTGAATTGGTCGAGAAAGCAAATGGCCATGATATGGGTGGTGAGACGAAATTGCTCGAATATTACCGATTTGCTCTTATTACGGTCTATAAAAATTTTGAAAACGGCTATAGTCCATCTGCCGCTGATGTTTGGGCTATGTTCGATAAGCCGAGTGCTTGCGGTACCTGCTCAACATCGAGCAGTTGTAATGATGTAGAGGAGGTCAGTCATGGAGTCCACGCCTGCACAAGCCAAACCACTATCAGCTTCTGAAGAGGATATGCCGATTAATGATGAGGCACGTAAAACCAACCTTTACAAGATGTCCACCAAAGACGAGATTCTTTCTCTGTACAGAGTGGGGCAGAGGGTTCGACTGACTAAATCGATCCGAAATGATGGAACGTATCCGCATGCACGAGTCGGTGATGTGTTGATCGAAGCAGGTTCGGAAGGATACGTCCGAAAAATCGGTGATTTTTTACAGACAATACGTGTTTATGAAGTCAATTTCATCGAAGAAGGGTTGGTATTCGGATGCCGCGAAGCGGAACTGGAAAGCGCTCTTGAAGATGACGGTTATGATGAAGTGGCGGAAGAATTGAAATGGCTCAAAGAACACCGTGCTGCGCGAGCTGCTGAAAAAGCGGCGCAATCTCAAGAAGAGGGGGAATAAACCACACCTTTCTGAGATTTTTGCATACCGTATCAAATTGGTGCCCTAGTGGCTAAATATCGTAATCAACAAAGGAGTTGGGATGACAACACGTGTAGAAATTATGAATGACTTTTTGGCGATCAACGTCATACCGGGCAAAACGATCCAAGATATCGTTGAAGCTTCAGGGAGTGCACTTCCATTCGGGTGCCGTGACGGTGAGTGTGGTACCTGTGTCGTAATGATCGAATCAGGTATGGAGTACATGAGCGAAATCAATGAAAAAGAGAAAGCGGTACTTAAAACGCTGAATGAAAGTAACCCAAAAGCTCGTCTTGCTTGTCAAATGAAAGTTATTGCACCAAACGGATTGGTACGTATTAAATACTAAGCCCATTTATGAAGAACGCCATCGGAATACATTCCGATTGGCTTCGCCAATGTTTCTCTGAAACGCTTGCCTCATTCGAGGCAGATTTATCAACTGCCTATTTTTTAACCACCTATCTGCCTAAAAAAGTCCTATAATTTTCATAAGAACACAATATGCATTTGATCTTATAAAAGTGTATATTTTTTAGGAGGTGTATCATGCAAACAACATTATCGTATAAGCAAAAGCAACTCCCGCGACTCTCGATGCAAACGTGGTTGCCGCTGTTGCAATGCTCCCTGAATGATCTCGAAAAACATCTGCAAGTAATTACAAATGAAAATCCTTGTTTAGAGGTGAAATCAGGCTTTGAAGAGTCAAATTCCGGGGCAGGGGGGAATACAGCGTATGGCGCATTTCAGAACTATGTCTCTAATGCATCAAGCGATCAAATCGAGTGGCTCAGTATCTCTTCGACATCACTGTACGAAAAACTCGATGAACAGATTGTAGCCCCTCTTTTTCCGACACCGATATCGCAAAAGATCGCTCGTCAAATTATCTATTACATTAATGACGAAGGGTATTTTGAAGGATCGGTCGAAGAGGTAGCTCAGCAGTGTGATACCGATGCTCATACTGTGGAACGAGTACGCCAGCGATTTGCCCATTTGGAGCCTTCCGGCGTCGGTGCTGCGGATTACAAAGAGTCATTTTTGTTTCAGCTCAGTGATCATGATTTGGATGATGAACTCTCTATTTTGCTCGGTGCGATGATTTTACAGTTCGATAAGATGGAAAAATTTATCAATCACCCACGACTGCATGATGCCAAACATGTATTGCAACATTTGAGAAATCCTCCGGCGTTGGAATACATGGAGCCAGAATCACAGATTACTCCCGATTTGTTTGTCGAATTTGCAGGATCGGAGCTCAATATTCGTATCAACCATGCGTTTTATCCCGATTTACAGGTCAACATGATCGACAAATACGACAATTTTGCGAAACAAAAGTTCAAAGAAGCGCGTGAGCTGGTCAAACTTCTCGATTTGCGCAAGGCGACACTTTATAACGTTGCGTTGGTATTGCTCGAAAAACAATACGCCTTTTTTATGGGGGGAGAACTCAAACCGCTCCGACTCCAAGACGTTGCCGATGAACTGGGATTTAACGAATCGACGATTTCACGAGCGATTGCCGATAAATATATTCAAACGGAGCGGGGATTGTATGCGTTTAAAGACTTTTTTTCGAACTCGATCGGCGAAGTTTCTACTTCAGAGATCAAACATTTCCTGAAACGGCTTGTGGGAAGTGAAAACAAAGACGATCCGTTTAGCGATAAAACACTTCATGAGATGATCGAAGAGCGTTTCGGGGTCAAAATGGTACGTCGTGTTATCGCGAAATACCGTCAAGAACTGGATATCCCATCGTACAAAGAACGATTGTTCTTGTACAAGTTGGAATTGCTTTAAAATTAGCTGTTTTGCGCAAGCGGTGAAGAAGAGCTATACGGCACTTTTGCGCTGGGGGTCTCTTTGGAGGTTTTTTCGAGATGAACGTCTTGGTCATCGAAGAAAATATCGGCTTGAAACGCTTTTACAATCTCGTATTTGTCCACACCGCCTAGAAAAAAGGCTTCATCGATACGAACTCCCCACTCATTGAGGGTTCGTATTACACGCTCGTGTGCAGGAGAGTTGCGCGCGGTAATCAATGCGGTTCGGATCGGTGCAGAGATATCGTCGGGAAAATGGGTTTGGATCTTTGAAATGATCCGTAATAATTTGGCAAACGGCCCATCGGGCAGTGATTTGGCGACGTTCTCTTTTTCGTGGGCGATAAAAGCGTTTAGCCCTTGCAGTTTGTAAATTTGTTCCGATTCGTCTGAGAATAAAACCGCATCTCCGTCAAATGCGATCCGAACTTGATGGGAAATCGGCTCATTTTGATTCCCCTCAAACGGTAAAATCCTCGCAGCGGCTATCCCTGCATCGATCGCATCGCGGACATCGTCTTCGTAGGCCGACAAAAAGAGATCCACTTTGAAGGGTAATAGGTATTTTGATATCTTTTCCCCACCCGTCCATGCAGAGCGGACGATATCGAGATTATACGCTTCGATCGATTTAGTTATTCGTAGGCTGGTGGCGGCATTGTTGCGTGAGATAATGATGACTTCGATGTGTTTTCCATCATCAAACAAAGTATTGATGGCTAAAAAGTTGTTGACAAGACCAAAAGCCGTCCCCGGTTGGAGAACGTCGAGCTCTTTTTCCAGTTGATGCTGATAATACTCTTTGAGCCCTTTTTCCTCAAAAATGCTATTTTCTTCTTCAAGTGAGAACAATGCTCTGGAAGAGATGGCAATAACAAGCTTATTTTCTAAATCATATCCCATTCATGCTCCGCAACAGAAAGTCATTGCGGATATTATAGCACTATTAGCTCGATGGGGTGTCGACAGCGGTAAAGAAGGTGTTGCTTTTATGTGTAGCGCGAGGGATCGGTTGCGTCAGTGCCGATTCGTCTCTTTCCCCTGTACGGATACGCTCTACTTCGAGTACCGGAGTGACCCATATTTTACCTGCACCGTGGCCTAAATCCTGAGTATGTGCACGGATCGCTTCCATCGTAATCTCTTTTGTTTTTTCATTTGATACTACGACAATAATCATAACTTTCGGATACAAATCGGGGGCATTGTTTTTTTCGGCAATACCGAGAGAACCTTTTCCGATGACATCTGTAACGGTTACACCTTCGATTTCGTTATCAAATAATTCACGAAGAACATCGTTGAGACAGTGTTTGTTAAATACAGCAGTAATCTGGACCATTTTGGACCCCTTTATGTGGTTTGTTGATAAGTCATTATAAATTGAAAATGAGTGAGTATTCACTGTATAACTGCTTATAAATTAATCAACTTTGAATAATTGCATGCATAGAGTGTTCTCGAAAAATAATACTACAAAATTGTTATATCCAAATAAGAACAGCTCTTGCAATGGTTAAAAATATAATCCATTTACAGGAGCTAGTTATGGCACGTGACACACTGATCGGCGGAGCATTATGGGAAGAGTATTCAACTGAAGTACAACGACGGATGAACGATCCGATCAATATGGGTGAGATTACTCAAGAAGAAGCCGATGCAGCTGATAAAAAGTTGATTATTGCCGATTTCGGTGCGGAGAGCTGCGGGGATGCCGTACGTCTTTACTGGATGATCGATCCTAAAAATGATGTGATCGTAAAAAGCCGATTTAAAAGTTTCGGATGCGGTACGGCGATTGCCAGTTCAGACATGATGGCAGAACTATGTATGGAAAAAACGGTTGATGAAGCACTTAAGATCACTAACATCGATGTGGAAAAAGCACTTCGTGACGAGGAAGATATTCCGGCAGTTCCCGGGCAGAAAATGCACTGTTCCGTTATGGCGTATGACGTAATCAAAAAAGCGGCATCAATCTATAAAGGGGTTGATATGTCCGAGTTTGAGACCGAATTTATCGTCTGCGAATGTGCCCGTGTCAGTCTCGACACCCTTAAAGAGGTGATTCGTCTCAACAAACTTGAATCGATTGAACAAATTACCGATTACACTAAAGCGGGCGGTTTCTGTAAATCGTGTATTAAACCGGGCGGACATGAGAAAAAAGATGTCTATCTCGTCGATATGCTTGCAGAAATCACCGCTGAGCTTCAAAAAGAGGCAATCAGTAAAAAGATCAAAGAGGCAAAAGGAGACGGAAACTTCAATGCGATGAGTTTGGTACAAAAACTCCGCAGTATTGAATCGATTCTCGAAGAATACATTCGTCCTACTCTCAAAGCCGACCATGGAGATGTTGAAGTGATCGATCTCAAAGAGGTAGACGGAGAACACGAACTCTATATCCAGTACAAAGGTGAGTGTATGAGTTGTTCTATGAACACGACAACAACCCTCGCAGGAATGCAAGATATGCTAAACTTTAAACTCAAATCTAACTTGCGAGTGATGGTGGTTTAAGAATGTTATGTGCCACAAAAGAGGGAACTTTTTCGTATCTCAAAAAATTCGGTAATTACTCGAAAGATTTTTACCGTTTTAACGGAGAACTCTTTTTCCCATCTCTCGGGATCGGAACCTATAAAGCCGAACCGTACAAAGAAGATAATTATATTATCAACTACGCAGAGGCCATAAAAATGGCACTTCGTCGTGGAATTAATATGATCGATACGGCGATCAACTACCGCTATCAAATGAGCGAGCGTGAGATTGCCGAAGCGTTGAATGCAATGTTTCAAGAGGGTGAAATAAAACGTCAAGAGGTGATCATCGCTTCCAAAGCAGGTTTCATCCCTCTGGATTTCCCGTTTCCAGAGAATCCCTACGGATGGATACAAGAGAATATCATTCAGACGGGATTAGCGACCAAAGAAGAGATCGTTATCGATCAGCACTGTATGAGCCCTAAATATTTACGTTGGAGCTGTGAGCAGTCGTTACGCAATTTGGAGTTGGAAACGATCGATATTTTCTATCTCCATAATCCCGAAACACAGCTCGGATACGTCGATCAAGAAACGTTTTATGGCCGTATCGAAACAGCATTTAAGCTTTTTGAAGAGCTAAGAGCGGAGGGTAAAATCGTCTCTTACGGGATAGCGGCTTGGAACGGATTTTTGTATGAAGCGGATCATACCGAGTACATCGCCCTCTCAAAAGTAGTAGAAATTGCTCGTCGTGCGGGTGGGATAAACCATGGGTTTAAATACCTCCAAAGTCCGTTTAATCTGGCAAAACCGCATGCCTACGGTTATGCAAATCAGCAAGCTGAAGATGGGATGTATTATCCTCTTATGCATGCGTGCGCTAGCTATGGGATAACGTATATCGGTTCCTCTCCTCTGCTGCAAAAAAATCTCTTTAAAAGAGCGTTTGCACCGGATGTCGCTGAACTTATGAATACGAATGAACTGAGCGACATTGCCAGTGCATTACAATTTGCGCGTAGTGCAGGGGGGATCTGTGCAGTATTTGGTGCCGTTGATCCTGCCCATGTCATAGATAATGCGGTTTTGTGTTATCTCCCTGAAGCTTCCGCCAAGGCAGTAAATACGCTTATGAAGGGTGCTTATGCTGTATGATGTAATTGTTGTCGGCAGCGGTATCTCCGGATTATATGCCGCACTTAGTGCCAAACGTGCCGGACTCAAGGTTGCTTTAGTCAGCAAAAGCAATCCTCTGCGTTCCAATTCTGCCGTAGCATCTGGGGGAATCAATGCCGTACTTAAAACAACGCGTCACGATTCATGCCGTGATCATATCGCCGATACGTTAAAGGGAGCCGACAAGCTCGGTCGTCTTGCCGTTGTCAGTGCTATGGTAACCGGTGCAGAAGAGATCATTAATGATCTGCAATCGATGGGAGTTGCCTTTGATACCAACGAAGAGGGACACGTTGCTCAACGCCCATTTGGGGGAACAAAAGCAAAGCGTACATGCTATATCGCTGATAAAACGGGCGCTTCAATTACCCAAACCCTTCTCGTACAGTGCCGTAAAGAAGGGGTAAAAATATTTCCTAATCATCTTATGCTCTCGATTGCTACTTTTAAGGAACAACTTTCCGGTATTACGCTCCTTAGACGTCGAGATTCACAAGTAATCGCCTTTGCGTGCAAATCGCTTGTACTGGCTGGAGGAGGGTTTGCCGGAATATATCGCGGTCACTCTACTAATTCCCAAGAATCAAGCGGAGATGTCATCGCTATAGCACTCAGAGCCAAGATGCGTTTAGCCAATCTGGAATTTGTTCAGTTTCACCCAACAACACTAGCCAACAGCGGTACTTTAATCAGTGAAGCAGCACGGGGAGAAGGTGCGTATATCGTTGATGAAATGGGGGAACGCTTTACCGATGAGCTACAAACACGCGATAAACTCTCTCGTGATATCGTTCTTCATCAGTTGAATGGTCATACCGTTTATCTTGACTTCCGCCATTTGGGTGAAGAGTTGATCGACAAAAAACTCCCATCCGCGCGTAAACATGCCCTCAACGGCTCAGGAATTGATATCCTCACTGAATTGCTCCCTATCACGCCATCCGCTCACTATACCATGGGCGGAATTTGGAGCCGCAACGATACCTCTACGGATATTGCAAATGTTTTTGCCTGTGGTGAATGTGCCCATAACGGTGTACACGGAGCAAACCGTTTGGGCGGTAACAGCCTGCTTGAAGCCGCTTATTTTGGTAAGGTCGCCGGTACAGAAGCGGCCAAAGCGGCTAAAAAAGGGGTGTTCCATCCTATCGATTATGCACAGGTTGCACAAGAACTACGCTACGTTGATAGTATCATCGAAGGCGAAAGTCGATTTAATATCAACACGATGCGTCGTAACCTCGGCAATAATCTTTATAAAAATGCAGGGGTTTTCCGCACCCATGATTCGCTTGCCAATGCATTGGAATACGTCCATTATCTGATGAAGATGTCATCAGGATTGTGTTGTGTTAATAAAGAACGGACCGATAACGTCGAGCTGATGTCGATTATCGAGTTTCGTAATGCTCTCACCGTGGCAGAAGCAATGCTCATGTCGGCATTAGCGCGTGAAGAGAGCCGTGGTGTCCATTATCGGGATGATTTTCCCCAACATGATGGTAAAAATTATGAGGTCAATACGATTATTCGCCGCCTCGCAGCAACTTTTTTACGCATAACATTCGAAGGGCATCTCTCATCGGATTGGTGGCATCGGATACGAAAGTTTTTTCATGCACAGTAGTGCGATGAATTTAATACATACAATACAAAGGATACACAATGGCAAAAGTTATGTTACGTTACGACTCTAAGGGAGCGATCTCTTTTTATGTTGCAAAAAAAGATATGGAAGAGACGATTCTCACGTCAGAGTTTGACAGTGAAGAAAAATGGGGCGGTGAGGTAAAACTCAGCAACGGCGAAACATGGTTTATCGAACCGGGCGTAAAAAAATTCCCTTCAGAAGTTGTCGCTGTACGTCGCGGCGACTGATATTTTCTCCACCCATTCACTTCTTGAATGGGTATTTTCTCCGATTTTTTCATAAAACTATCCTAAAAATTCTCATAAGACATTTTTTTTCGTTTAATTGGCGGAATTTTACAAGACATTTTTCTCTCCGTAGCTTATCATTAGCGCTGTTAAAGGATTTTATGTATGAATATTATTTGCCACCAAAGCCCTTTTATCGATTCTATTTATCACATTCCAACTTACCACTATAAAAAAGAGCAAGATTTTCAATTTATCGGTGCCCCTTCTGTCCATGAACATATTATTTTAAATAATGGGTGTGCCGTTCTCACATTTGAAATAGACGGCAAAAAATATGAATTTGACGGTGATTTAGTGTGCGGTAAATTTACCCATGCCCCAAAAATAAAAATAGTATTTAAAGACACGTGTCAAGAATTGACGATTATCCGTCTGAGTGCATGCGGTATGTTTAGACTCACCGATACTCCGATCGTTTCGATGGTCAACCATATCGCTCCGGGATCAATGATTAATATTAACGTTCCAGCAGAGGATCGGGCAGTAAAATACATTCAATCGGTCGAAGAAATGATGAATGGGGAATCCCAGCATCGTTCTTATACCATTACACGTGAGATTATCCGCTATGTCAATGCCAATTTTACGCAACTGCCGACCAATGCGACAAAAGAGGTTGCCAAACATTTCGGTATTTCTGAGAGTTCGCTGCGGCGTTATTTTAAAAAATATCTGGGGATCAATCTCTCTACCTACATCATCACGATTAAACGCAAAAAGATGATTCAAGCATTGTACGAAAACAATTACGACTCTATGAGTGTGAGGGAAAACGGTTACTACGATCAGTCCCATTTTTTGAATGACTTCAAACGTCTTTACGGTGTACCGCTCAAACAGTATTTTAATGATATTCAAATACTGAAAGATCAAGCCCCGGATTTAATGCATTTTTTATATCACTGCAATATAGAAAATACGATTTAAGGGGAATATGTGATAGTAGAAGCATTGGCTCTAACGCATTCGACCCCGATCGGTAAACTTTTTGATTATGAAAGCAAGGTACGGACGTTTGATGCTGATGTGATGATGCGTGAGGTATTTGAATACTTTACAGCATATACTACCGATGTTGTTATCATCACAGAGAGAGCACTGTCAGTTGGGATTATAACGCTCAAAGATATGGTGAGAGTCCTAAGTGATTGGGACAATTTAATGCTGCCGGTTAAAACCTTTATGACCGCACCGCTTAAGACGTTTCATTCGACGATGAGCATTGCCGAGGTTCTTGATGAGATGAAGCATGCACGGTTTGATAAAATCGTCGTTACCCACTTGGACGATTTGGTTGGCGTTATGGATCAACGTCATCTTCTTTCTCTGTGTTACAATCAATTGACCCCCTTTATCAAGCACGAATACAATATGCTCACTTCTCTCATGGGGATGGTAAACGAAGGGGAAAAAGGGTTGCTTAAAATGGCAACAACCGATACGCTGACCGGGATCGGAAATCGCCGATTACTCGAAGAGGTCTTTCAAGCCCATCAAAGCCTCAAAGAGCGCTATAGCATTACGCTGTTTTTATTGATGTTCGATATTGACGGATTTAAAGGTATTAACGATACCTACGGTCATAATATCGGTGATTTGGTCCTTAAAGAATTGACTTCACTGGTCAGCCGTTCGATTCGTAAATCCGATTTGTTTGTACGCTGGGGTGGCGAAGAATTCGCAATATTGCTCCGATACACGGATCCATTAACGGTGATGAAAATTGCAGAACAGATTCGTAAGCGGATTGATGAACACCCGTTTAAAACGATTACCCATCTCACGTGCAGTTTCGGATTGACATTGGTACAGCCGGGTGAAACGTTGGAGATGGTAATGGACCGAGCGGATAAAGCCCTCTATTGCGCTAAAGAAGAGGGGAAAAACAGTGTTCACCTAGAGATACGTTAGAGGTTGATCTCATACTGTTTGATTTTATATCCGATCTGACGGGCACTCATTCCCAATGCACGAGCCGCTTTGGTCTGAATACCGTGTGAATCGATCAGTGCTTGGATAATCGACTCTTTTTCCAACTCTTGAAGACTTTTACGGGTTACCGGTCCTGATGTCTGTGGCGCTGGTGTCGGCATGGCAGATGGATTCGATGTCGGCATCGATTGAGGTTGAGCAACTGATTCAGGCTGCATGTAAAGCTTTTGGTAATTAAACGGCAATACATGGCTCAGCATTTCCGGTTGGATTTCACCATCAGGACAGATGAGTACAATCCGCTCCATGGTATTTTGGAGTTCACGGATATTTCCCGGCCATGGATAATCGAGTAACAGCTCCATTGCCGGTTTAGAAATATGCATGTTTTTACGGTGCTCTTTCATAAATCGGTGGAGATAGTGCTCGATGAGGAGTTTCACATCCTCGTATCGCTCACGAAGCGGCGGAAGGTTGATCGGAATAACGTTGAGACGATAAAACAGGTCCTCACGAAATTCTCCTTTACGCACCATCTCTTCAAGATTACGGTTGGTCGCCGCGACGAGGCGGACATTGGTTTTGATCGTTTTATTTCCCCCGACTCGCTCAAACTCCTGCTCTTGTAAAATTCGGAGCAGTTTAACTTGGAGGGATGGGGTGATGTCTCCGATCTCATCGAGAAACAAGGTTCCGCCGTCAGCGAGTTCAAAACGCCCTTTGCGCATCTCTCTCGCATCGGTAAAGGCCCCTTTTTCATGACCGAAGAGTTCCGATTCGAGGAGTGTTTCACTGATAGCGGCGCAGTTTAGTTTGATAAACGGGCCATTTTGGCGGCGGCTGAGATTATGGACCGCCGTTGCAATCAACTCTTTCCCTGTCCCCGTTTCTCCACGAATCAAGATCGTAGCATCGGTCGGAGCAACGGTATTGATCATTCCGAATACTTGTTGCATACGGGTAGAACGTCCGACGATATTTTCGAATTTATAATCTTTTTGCATCTCCTCTTTGTAATACGTTTTGAGTTCGGTGAGAGACTCTTTCTCTTCGGTAATGGTTTGTTGTGCTTTGAGTGATCCTACGAAGAGTGAACCGACAATAGTAAGCATACGGACAATTTCGTCGAAGTTTAGAGGGCTGCTCTTTCCGATGTTGGCAGAAATAACTCCGATGACCTCTTCGTCTTGGAGGAGCGGAACCGCAACATAGGAGACCATTTGGGTGGAAATATTTCCCATTTTGTTGAGATAGTTGATGTTATTATGGATATTTTCGATGACGATCGGTTCACGGCTTTTTGCTGCCAAACCTGTTGCACCTTCCCCGAAACGATACGTTGCCACTTTTTTCTGATAGGGTTCCAAATCGATCGATGCTAAAAGCTCAAGTTCCTCGGTATCCTCTTTTTTACGGAAGAGGGCACAGCGTTCCAAATATCCGTGTTGTTTAAGACGACGCATCGCTTTTTCGATACTTGTTGTGATCTCAGTCGTGCTGGTGAGCATAACGGCGACTTCATAAAGGAGGTTAATCTCTTTATACGCAAAAGTCAGTGCACAGGTGCGGCACTCTTCACGATCTGGGATATTGGCTTCATAGGTCATCATGTCATCATCTTTTGTATAAGTTATTCACTAATTGTAATACAAAATAAAACAATGAACCTGTATTCACATGGATAAAAAATAGGCAGTTTGTAGAACTGATTTTGCACTACATTCTCAAAATGATCCAAAAAGGAGAGACGATGCAAATTACCGTTCATGGAACACCAACCCCTTTAGAGGGAAAAGAGATGAGTATTTGGCGTGAAGCTCCGGCTGCACGTGTTACAAACCTCGATGGAAGTCAAAACGTTATCGGAATGATTGCTCCGAGCGCACAATTGCTCATTGCGATCCCTTCACTGAAAACCGAAGTGTGTTCATTGGGTGCAAAGAAATTCAATGATCTTATCAAGCAGTTTAAAAAGCTCAAAACAGTAATGATTACGACAGACGATGCCGAATTTGTCAACGATTTTGTCACACGAGAGTGTATTGACAGTGCCGATATTGTAATCGATACCAATCGTGATTTTGCAAAAAAATTCGGAATTTTGATTACCGAGGGGAAACTTAAAGATCGTCTGGCGCGTGCCGTATTCGTTATCGACCAAGAGGGGATGATCAGCTATTTTGAGGTGGTTCCTGAGATTACGGATGAAGTCGATTATGATAAATGTATTGAAGCGGTTGATAAAGCAGCCAACTTCAAGAAAAAAGGACACGACCATGAAAACTGGATGGGTGTATAAAAAATTCTGCTAAGGAGTTTGTGATGGTAGAACAGTATATTACATGGTTAAATGAAAGAGGCTTTCACCCGGATGATCTCGAGTACCGTGGGTTTAACGGTAATACTCCGCTGATGCTGGCCGCATTGGAAGGTAATGCCATGATGGTATCGCGCCTTATCGAAGCCGGTTCGGATTTGTACGCGATTAACGATGACTTTAACGGAGTTCTCTTTAATGCCTGTTATGCGGCGTCACCTGAAGTGATACGTTTACTTGTAGAGGCAGGTGCCGATATCAATGATACCAATGAAGAGGGGACGACGGCACTGATGTACGCCGCATCCGCTTCACGCTTGGAATGCGTTAAAATGCTTTTATCGCTCGGTGCGAATGCCGGAATGCATAATGAAGACGGTTTCAGTGCCATCGAACTCACCAGTAACCGCGACGTGTTTAACCAACTGCGCAGTGCGTGAATCAACCCTCCTCACCCGTGAGTGGGTTGCTAATCAACAATCGTTTTTGGATTGGGAGTCGCAACCTTCATCGTTTAAACAGTACCCCCATTTTTGCTATCGTGTCCCTCTGAGGGATCACCCTTCGTTAGAATGGCTCGTACAAACACGATGCATTACCGATGAGCATATCATTGCCAAAAAGCCCTACCGCCGTCTCAATGTCCCCTCCGCCGGAAATCTTCACCCAATAGAGATCTATGTTCAGCTCCGCAATGTCGCAGGATTGCTCAGCGGTATTTATCATCTCGATGTTTTACATGAAGAGCTGGTTATGATCGCTGAGATTGCAGGGGAGGGGATAGAACCGTATGTCGGGTTGGATAAACGCTTTAGCGGGGTTATCGCGGTCCTATCTTTGGTGCCGTTTCGATCATCATGGAAATACGGCTTACGCGCTTGGCGCTATCTGTATCTCGATTTAGGGCATCAAATCCATGCACTTTGTGCTTCAGTACGACATTTTGGGCTTAGTTTAACAAAAATGTCAGTAAACGAACAACTCAAGAGTATACTGGGAATGGGTGAGGATGAGGTGATCGGGGCGGTTTATGGAATAGGCGAGATAAGTGAGCGTAGTGTAAAGCATTTAAGCAAACCGCTTATGTGTGTACAACCGACCGATTACAGTGAGAATTTAGAAGCACTTATCGAGACTGTGATGAGTACTCCCGTCTATAACGAAATCCCCGATACGCTTTTCTATGAAGATTTTCTTTCCATTAATGCATTACGCCGCAGCGCACGGGAATTTTTCCCGAATGCTATGAGTGATACGGTTATTCAAGCACTTATGTCGATACCTTCCCCCCCTTCTCTTGAGATTGTACCGTTTCTCTTTCAGGCACACGCTATGCATCCGGGTTTGTATCGTAACGGGAAATGTGCCGTGAGTGGAAATTTTAATTCTGAAATACTCCATCTGCTTTTAGATCAGCGTTTTATTTCAGGATCAAATATGGTAGTATTGATTTTTGCGGAAATTTTTTGTGCAGACTCTCACATCGAAGCGGGAATCTATGCGCAAGAACTCTATAGGACGTGTGAACATCACAATGCGATCTGCAGCGGGATCGGAGCTTTCTATGATGAAGAAGCATCCCGCTGGTCAGAAAAGCCACTGCTCTATGCAGTAGCAATAGGGGGGAAAGTATGATTATCGGAGTACCAAAAGAGATTAAAACGGACGAGTTCCGTGTCGGTATGACTCCATCTGGGGTTATGGAGTTGATTAAAGCCGGTCATAGTGTTATGGTTGAGCGGGGTGCGGGTTTGGGCAGCGGTTTTGAGGATGCGCAGTACCTAAATACCGGGGCTGTATTAATAGAGAGCGCCAATGATCTCTATGCGGCTGCCGATATGATTGTAAAGGTTAAAGAGCCGATAGAGGTCGAATACAACCGGTTAAAAGAAAATCAGATCCTTTTTACCTATCTTCATCTTGCCGCAGATAAAAAACTAACCGAAGTTTTGTGTGCAAAAAAAATCACTGCGCTGGCGTATGAGACACTTCGCGTAGGGCGACGATTACCGCTGTTAGAACCGATGAGCGAGATTGCCGGACGGATGGCAACGCTGTTTGGTGCCGTGCATTTGGGACGCTACAATGGCGGAAGCGGACGACTTCTCGGCGGTGCGGTTGGGGTGGAGCGCAACCGTGTTGTGGTACTGGGAGCAGGGGTAGCGGGTAAATCGGCGGCGGATGCGGCAGCAGGTCTGGGATCAGAAGTAGTGATGCTCGATATTAACACCGAACGACTCACCTATCTGCGCGATGTGATGGCACCCAATGTGACAATGCTATACTCTACCTACGATACGATATTGGAGTGTATTAAAACGGCTGATTTGATTATCGGAACGGTATTGCTTCCGGGGGCAAAGGCCCCTAAACTCATCACCAACGATATGCTGAGTTTGATGAAAAAAGGCTCTGTTCTAGTCGATGTCTCTATCGATCAGGGGGGCTGTTTTGAAACGTCTCATGCGACGACTCATTCACATCCGACGTTCGAGATTGAAGGTATCGTTCACTACTGTGTTGCCAATATGCCCGGAATGTATCCGCGTACTTCGACGGTTGCCCTGACCAATGCAACACTGCCGTACGCGATTAAAATCGCTTCAACCCCGTTGGAAGTACTGTTGCACGATGAAATCTATAGAGGGGCATTAAATACTTATGACGGAAACGTTACCAATGAAGCGGTAGCCATTGCCCACGCAATGCCATACAAAGGGATACTATGAGTGAAATTGACAAAGCTCACGAGATATTGGGGATCTACCGTTTTTACAAAATGGACGGCAAACTTTACCACTACGACGAAGATGATCGTCTCGATGAGCTGTTTGAGGCGGTTGTTTATGCGATCAATGATTGCGGTATGCTCAAACCGCTTCTGCCGCGCGAAGAGTTTGTTATCCCCTGTCGCGGGATACTGAACAAAGAGCGTGCATGGTTGCAACGGTTCGAACATCAGGATACGAAGGCTTTTTTCCTGAGCGATATATACGATTTTTTGAAGTTGTTTACGGGACGGACGAAGTTGCGGGTGAATTAGGCTAATTTGATCGACTCTTTAGACATAAATAGCCCGATCAATGATAAATTTTTTAGCCGTTTTTCCCATCCCCGTGCGATCTGCTAGATCGACTTTAGCACCGAGGGCACTACTGAGCTCATTTTGGATTTGACGGATGCGCTCAAAGGCTTGAAAACCGTATTTTGAGGCAAATTGCGGCGTTGCTTCGACGAGAATATCGATGTCACTTTTCGCGTCCGCATCATCACGTGAGTATGATCCGAAAAGGGCTTCTATCAAAAATCCTTCTTGCGCATACGTGCTTTTGACATTTCTAAGATAATCTAAGATTTGTTCTTTATTCATAATAACGATTATAGCAAATAATCTGTTTGAAACGATGCAAGTGATATTAATACCTTAAATTACAAACGCCCCGTCTCTATAAATCACTTCATCCCCAAGAGAAAACGTATGGGTATCGGCAAAGACATCGACATGATAGAGTCCGTCACGGCGTTTAAAACCGGGTTTACCGTAAGTGCCGTGTTTCGCCCCCAGTGATATATGAACCCCGCACATCCGCTCATAGGTTCCTGTATCAGCGACGGTGCGCGTTTTGCTAAAGGCTCGGTTGAGTCCGAAACCGAGTTCCCGTATCCAAACGACTCCCCCCTCATCTCGGCGTATATTAGATAATATTAGATCAAACGCAGGAGTCGAATTTTCACACGCCACGACTTGCCCCTCTTCGATGATGAGGGTGATAGGGGTTTCAGGGGTATTGATTTTATACGTTACATCCCCGAAACAATAAATTTTGACCCGTCCGTGAACGGCGCTGAGTTCTTGCGCTTCGGTAAACACCTCCCCCAGAGGGAACTGACCGCCCCAGTTGGGTAATCCCGTGTAATCGCCGATGTTGACTTTGGCAGACTCGAACGGAGAACCATAGATCAGCAGTTCTCCGCCAGTGTCGAGCACCCCCATGGGTGCTTGATCTATTTTAGACTGGAGGGTACGACCTAGATGTCGGTAATACGTTTTGTCGTATTCCAGCGAATCGATGAAATAGGATGCTTCATCATCCGACATACGGCTCAGATGGGGATGTTCTATTACTTTGAGTTTGAGTTTAAAGAGCTCGACACGCAAACGGAATGCATCGAGGCGGAAATTGGTCGATTGGATCAACACTACCAAATCTGAGGGATTCAGAGCTTCTAAAAGTGCCCGAACCTCTTGGGGCTCGTGTTCGTCGAAATCGATCATCCTTGCATGGGGGAGGGCGCGTTTGTACCCCTCCATCAAAATAGTAGCAATCAGACATCGTCTGTCATACACCACAATCGCATTTTCTTTATCGCTGTGATGAAATGCTTCATGTAAAAGACCACCTAGGTACTTTGTGGCTTTTGTAATCAACTCTTCTATATTGGTCGAAGTAAGCAAGATTTGTCCTCAATTGTGTTTGGATTCTTATATTAATACGCGAATTATAGCTTAGATTTTATTTTTAAAAGGCTCCGAAGAATCGGGATAAACTCTAGACTAAAAATTGCAATTGTTCGTTTATATACTCCAAGGAGAATGTGATGAGCGAGCATGATGTGATGCGTGAGAAAATCGAAAACTATCTGAAAAAATATGCCATTAACGATGAAGCCCGTTATATTATTGCGCCACTGATTGCCAAAAAATCGTTGGAGATGAACCACCTCTACCAAGATTTAGGCTTTAAAAGCCGTGTTCAGATGGGTGCATATATGGCAGAACATTTTCCACGCCTTGCTGAACTTAAGCCCAAAGATAAACTATGGAAAAAATTTCTCTACGATGCGATCGGTATGGTTGCACCCGCGTGTGCAACGTGCAATGATCAAGAACACTGCTTTACGTGTCTGATTGCGGAGGCGAGTGCGTGAAGACACCATCGATTACGACCACGGAACTCTATACCCATCTCGATACGCTCATCGGTGCCGATATCCCCGTATTTATCCACGGGTCACCGGGGATTGGGAAATCGTATATTGTCGCCGAAGTGGCGAAAAAACATGCTCTGGAACTGGTCGATGTCCGTCTTTCACAAATGGACCCCGTCGATTTGCGCGGTGTTCCGGCAATTCGTGATGAGCAGACGGTATGGATGCCGCCTATCTTTTTTCCGCGCGATCGTGACTCAAGCGGTATACTATTTCTTGATGAACTTAACTCCGCTCCTCCCTCTGTGCAGGCGGCGATCTATCAGCTCGTCCTCAACCGTAAAATGGGAGAGTATGAACTCCCTCTCGGATGGCGGATCATCTGCGCCGGGAACCGCATATCCGATCGTGGGGTGGTGTTTCGTCTCCCTACACCGCTGGCGAATCGGATGGTACATCTGAGTGTCGAGGCGCGGTTTGAGGATTTTAAACTCTTCGCCATTCGAGAAGGGTTACATTCGTTTGTCATTGGATTTTTGAGCTTTCGTCCTGATCTGCTGACCTCTGAGCCGGTGAGTGAAGATGACAGCAACCCCGCTTTTGCAACACCGCGCAGTTATCATATGCTCTCAAATGTGTTAAAGACGTCTAGTGATACTTCCCGTATCGCTCCCATCATTTACGGGTTGATCGGATACGGGGCGGGAATAGAGTTCCTCTCCTATGTCAAAGTGTATGAAAAGCTCCCCGATGTTCAGGCTATCTATAGGGGTGAATACCCCACTATCGATAAAAGCGAACCGGCACTGTTGTACGCACTCGTGTCGGCGATGGTGGAGCTTTACCGTGGAGGCGAGGAAGCATCGAAGCATCTGTTTGGTTTCGCGCAAATTTTGCCAACCGAGTTTGGGGTGATGCTCATCAAAGACGCTATCGTCAAAGATGTTTCTATCGCGGAGTGTGCGGAGTTTGATGAGTGGATCAATAAATATGGGGATTATATTCTTTAGATTTCCCTCTTAATGAGAAATAAAGATTAATAGTTTATACTTCAAGTATAAAGTTAAAGGATCTGTAATGACGGTAACTGCCAAAGACCTCCGTTTTAATGTCTCATTTTTATTTGATGTCCTCAGCAAGGGTGAGGATGTAACGATCACCCATCGCGGAAAAGCCAAAGCCAAACTCATCTCCTATGATGACTCTACGCAAACACCCAAAGATGATGCGATGTTCGGGATGTGGAGCGACAGAGACGATGATGTCGATACGATGGTGCGAAATATGCGCAAACGCAGAGCGTTTTAACCCTTATGGCGTATGATGTTTTAGTGGACAGTGATGTTCTGATATGGTATCTCAGAGGCAACGAAAACGCCAAAAAGCTGATCCACTCACTGGGAGATTTTTGTATCTCCGGCGTGACCCATATCGAACTGGTGCAGGGGATGCGCAACAAAGAGGAGTTGAGACGTTTTCAGCAGACACTGCGACAATGGAATACCAAAACGATCTACATGAGTGAAGAGATCTCTGCCAAAGCGCTTTTTTACGTCGAAGAGTATTTTTTGAGCCACAGTATGGAACTTGCAGATGCCCTTATCGCTTCGACAGCTACGACGTATGGGATGAAGCTCATCACGGCGAATGACAAACATTATCGTATCGTCAAAGAGCTGGAGATAGAGGTTTTTAGAGCGTAACAGTGATTTGAAGGAATACTGGTTGTCGCTTGACACCGTGAACATGTCGTGTTGATTTTGATAGAGAGTATCCCTCGGTACTGAGGGATTGGTTTAATCCTTCTTTAATATTTATAGAATATCATAAGAGTTAATTTCCTTCGGGACTGCCCCTTTGGTTTCCAAAAGGGAAAAAATATCTCTCAAAAATCAAGCGATTTCTTTTAATACTTCTTTAACATTATTTGCCTATAATTTTCTCTGTAATTCGCCTTCGGGCAGCTCCGCTTATTTCATAGGCGGAATAAATAGATTTCGTGCTTTCTCTACCACTTTTTGAAAATCTTCTTTGTTTAACATTCCGATTCTCGTCATAAGTCTTTTTTTATCGAATGTTTTTAGCTGTAAAATCATCGCCGTACTGGAAACTTTTCCTTTTTTAGTATCGTACTCAAATGTATGAAAATAATCGTTATCTTTTACGGTTGAAGTAAGTGGTATTCCGATAAAAATATGAGCGGTCAGTTTGCGGATAATCAAAATGGGACGCTGAAATTCATTGCCTTTACCAAATTCTTCAGCTCCGATGTTTTGCCCGATTCTCGCCCAAAAAATTTCCCGTTTTTTAAACCCCACATTGTTTTCTTTGTAGTGGCTTTTTTTCTTAGTGCTATTCCAATCATCAAATTGTTTTTCGGCTATAGTATGACTCATTTTTATACCTTATTACTTCGTGTTAGTTTAAGTAGTTTTATTTTAGCAAAAACCACATTTATATGTTGCATTTTATGACCCATAGCACAAAAGTTGCAATCATAATCGAAACGATACAAGGATATTCCCATCAAAAGCCGTCTCGAAAAAATACGGGTTCAGTTCCTTTTCGATCACCCTTTTTTAAGTGTCCTAGCCCTCTCGATCCCCCATAAATACCAGAACAATCCTCATGTGCTTTTCGAGACCGATGGGGTGAGTATCCGTGTTGATGAGAGCAAAACGATGGGGTATGATGATGGACAGTTGAAATATCTCTATGCCCATGTACTGCTCCATATCCTCCTCAAACACCCCTTTCGTATGCTTGGGCGTGATAAGCCGACGTGGAATCGCAGTTGTGATATCGTTATCGGGCTTTTGCTGAGTGATTTTCAGCGTGTTGGATCAGCAGATGAAGAGGCGATGGTGATCGAGTCGTTTCGCGACAAAAGTGTAGAGGAGGTCTACCATGCACTCTACCGTGAGAGCGATGAGGGAGAAGGGCAACAATCTGAAGATAACCCCACACAGCAGAAGATGGATATCATTGAACACGAGGGTGATACGAAGGTAGCCGAAGAGGAACTGGATGCGTTGATTATCCAAGCGATGGGGGCGGCGCGGAAGCAGGGGAATATCCCCGCATCACTGCTGGAGATGTTCGATGAGATTACCAAACCCACTATCGATTTGCACACGTTGTTACATGCCTATATGTCGGAGAGTTTTTTCGATAAAGAGTCCGATTTCTCCCACCCCAACCGCCGTTTTATTCATCAAGGGCTATATCTCCCCGGATATCGCTATGATCGCAATCGTTTGAGCTTTTTTATCTTTCTGGATCGCTCGATGAGCATCACATCGGATGTATTCGCCCGTTTTTTAGGGATTATCGACTCCATCGTTCGCATGAGTCACGATTTCGAGGTGAGTGTGATTCCCTTCGATGAACGGGTGTATATCGAAGAGAAGATAAGCTACGACGCGCAAGGCATATTACCTAATATCAGTTTTGCCAAAGGGAACGGAGGGACGCAATTTGATCCGGTACTGGAGTATCTAAACACTCACGCAGGGGAGAAAAATCTTGCTGTGATTCTCAGTGATGGGTATTTTATGGTGGAGAAAGCTCCCGCGATGCAGACACTGTTTTTACTCAGCGAGAAGAAAAATTTGAAAAGGTTTGAGCGTTATGGAGACGTCGTCTACTTTGACTTACCGTGAGCATATTGAATTGCTCAAAGACGATTTGGATTTCGAGGAACAGGGTGATGCCATTTACTTGTACCATGAAGACGATGAAGCCCGATTGCTGTGGGCGTTTCATCGTCCCAGCGGCTCGCATCCGGTCCAAGTGAGTGACCCGAACACCGATGTGGCGATTATGGCGTTTAACCACTCCCGTCTGGGGGCATTGGAGCGATTCACTCGGCTTAATCCATCGGTTATCGGTGACCCTGAATTGCGTCGCCATATCCGCAACCGTAGCCGTATGCTTTTTCGGGCACTTGTCGATAATGATTTTAGCGAACTGCTGGAGGTATTGAACCTTTTTCCGCTCTTTACAGATCAAGCCTGCGATCAGATGATCAACGGCCGTATTTGGAATGAGAACTATGCAACAGCTTTGAGGGCATCGAAGTTTTTAGAACTCTCAGGGGAGCATATCAATGAGAAATTGGTACAAGGGGTACTGCGACGGCTCAAACCGCTCAAAACCTACACTTTTGATGAAGCAAAGGCTCTATTGTCGGAGCTGAATGATCAAGTACAAAAATTGCATGAAGTGATTAAACAGCATTACAGTGATGAGTTCCAAAAGTGGATTGCTCGTGAGAAACTCCATCCGCTCCAGGCCATTGTTTTGCAAAAACAAATAACCCACCTAAAGGAATCCCATGACTGAGATAAAACTCAAAGTGATGAAAACCATCTTTAATCTCAGTGATGAGTGGGAATACAATATTTACGAATCGGATGATATAGCCGAATATGCCCAAATGGACAAAACCGAGGTTAAAAATATTATGTCAGAGCTTTACGATGAAGGGTATTTGGGTGAGTGCATGAGTATCGGGGATGACGGGTATGAGACCTATTATCTTAACCGTCGCGGACGTGCGGTAATCGGGATAGAATAATGGTAAAGTTAGTTGTCTTTTATGAAAAACCTTTTTGTGCCGCCAATGCCAAGCAAAAGCAGATTCTACGTTCAAGCGGCTGTACACTGATCGAGCGTAATCTCCTTGAACACGGTTTGGATGCTGATGCTCTACGCAGCTTTATGGGGGATAAAAAGGTAGTTGATTGGTTTAATCCTGCCGCTCCCGCGATCAAAAACGGTGAAATTATGCCGAGTGAGCTGGATGAAGCTGAAGCGATGGGACTGTTGATGTCCAACCCGATTCTAATCCGTCGTCCGTTAATGGTGATCGGGAGCGAAAAGCTATGCGGCTTTGATGAGAAAAAAGTCTCTGAAATACTTGATCGTTATGTCGAAGCAATGCCGAAGATCAACTGTATGGAAAAAGGGTGTTTGGAAAAGAGGGCGGAGTAAAATCATTTTGTCATCCCGTACTTGATACGGGATCCAGTTTACTAAGAAGTAGATTCCGTGTCGTAGCACGGAATGACTAGTACCCGCTTAGGCGGGCATTACAAAGCAGTTTACACTGCCCCGAATGAAGCTTTTCCACCGCGTTGTAACGCTTTGATCTCTTCATAGGTTTTGTCGCTAAGACGAAGATTACTGCGTGAAACTTCTTTTGCAACTGCATCGATTTTCTCTTTGTCAGACATCTTTTTCAAGTCACCTTTTGAAAGATCGCCGAGTTCGAGCAAGTCATTCCATACAGAGCTTTCATCCAATGCAAACGTATTGAATGTAATTCCCTCATAAACAAATGACCCTTTTCCGATAATGTCAGAGACGAAAAGGAGATATTTTCCTTCAGGAGTCAAATACTCTTTGTATTTTGCAACAAAACTTTCGAAAAGATCCAAAGATTGAAGCTCAAGCGCCATAAAATCGATTGTATCGCTGTTGGTTGCAAGGATAACTTGTTTAACGATATCTTTTGGAGGCAGGCTTTTATCCGCAGTGATAACTTTACCTTCGGTTACGATGAGACATCCGCGATACGCGTATTTGTATGCATCAGTGGCGGCATTGTAAACGATCATCCATTCGAGTTTGTTTTCGCTGATATAGCTTTGGATAGACATGTGGGGTTCCTTCAAGATTGTAATAAAACACTCAATACAATTTCTGTTCTATCTTTTTCGCATAATAATTGCATCACAGTAATAAAACATCGTCATTCTCAACTCGATTGGGAATCCAGCACTTTTTTTAAGATGGATCTCATATCAAGTACGGGATGATGGGAATAAGGAAAACCATGAATCCCCAAAGTGCCAAACGATCCCTCGCTCATTTGTGCGAACGTAAAGTTCCCGTCTTTTTATGGGGACCTCCGGGGATTGGGAAATCCTCTATCGTCGCTCAGATAGCCAATGAAGCGGGGATAGGGTTTATCGATTTGCGTTTGTCGCTTCTCGATCCGACCGATCTTCGGGGTATTCCGTTTTTTAACTCCAAAAACGACACGGCGATCTGGGCACCTCCGGCATTTTTACCTGATGGCTCGCAAGAGCGGGGGATTTTGTTTTTGGATGAGTTAAATACCGCAGCACCGATGGTTCAGGCTTCTGCATATCAGTTAATATTAGATCGTAAAATCGGTGAATATCGTCTCCCGGATGGTTGGGCGATTGTGGCGGCGGGGAACCGTGAGAGCGACCGTGGTGTCGTGTTTCGGATGGCGGCACCGCTGGCGAATCGTTTTGTTCATTTGGAGATGGAAGCCAATGTCGAGGATTGGCGTAACTGGGCGATAGGGGCGGGGATCGAGCCCTCCATCATCGCCTATATCTCCCAGCGCCCTGACGCGTTGTTCGTCTTTAATGCAGAGAGCAGATCGTTTGCAACACCTCGTACATGGCAGTATGTTCATGATATTATGGCTTCCAACCCCGAAGAGGATTTGGTGATGGCGATGGTGAGCGGTGCTATCGGAGAGGAGTTGGCGGCATCGTATCTGGGGTTTCGTCTCGTTGCCTCACAGCTTCCAGATTTAGATGCGATTATGCTAGGCGAATGCACCGATGTACCGAGTGACCCCTCCGCCTTGCATATCCTTTGTACCGCTTTATCCATGAGAGTTGATGATTACACGAGCAGTAAAAAACTGAACCATCTCATTACTTATTCGCTGAAACTCCCCGGTGAGTTTGCGGTGATGATTATTCAAGACCTCCGTGCACGGAAAATCGAACTTGATCATGTCGAGAGTTGGCCGTTGTGGATGAAACAGTTCAACACACTGCTACGATAATGTCGCACGAACAACTGCTCCTGCGTGCTAAGAGTTTATTGACCGTCAAATATCCCTATTTCGGGATGCTCTCTTCACGGCTAAACTTCGAGCCTAACGATGATGTCTCAGGATATGCCAGTAACGGAAAGCGGTTTATCTACAACGTAGAGTTTTTAGAGCGTCGAAGTGTTGAGGAGGTGATGTTTATCCTCACCAATGCCGTCATGCACCATGTCCTCTCCCATCAGCAGCGCAAACTGAACCGCAGAGGGAGGCTTTGGCAGTTAGCGACCGACTATGCGATCAACAATCTCCTCTCCAAAAGCGGTCTGCATATCCCGATAGGGGCAAACTACAACAAAGAGTATGAGGGGATGTATGCCGAAGAGATATACGATGCGCTTAAAAGTGATCTAAATCTCGGAGAGGGGGATGCGTTTGGGGAGAGTGGAGATAGTGCGCCACAAAACGCTATGATGGAACAAGAGGGGGATGATTCCCAAGGTTTTACTAACATCGACGGTATCGCCGATGAACTCGATACGTCGGATGAGTTGCAATGGCAATACGCCGCCTCGATTGCTCAGGAGGTAGCTCAGCGTAAGGGGGCTATGCCCTTAGGGTTGGAGCGATTAGGGAAAAAAGTAAAACCAGCCGATGTCGATTGGCGGTTTGAACTCTACAACGCCGTAAATCGACACATGCGTAATAACTACGCCTTTATGCCTCCGAATAAAAAGCATATCCATCGGGGGATTGCTCTCCCCTCGCTCACCAGTGATACGTTGAGTTTGTGTGTGGCGATCGATACGAGCGGTTCCATCGACGATCAGCTTTTGGGGGCATTTATGGAGGAGTTTAAAACCATCATGCAAAACTTCCCCTCCGTCAAAATCGAACTCATCATCGCCGATGCCAAAGTCCACGCTCACCATACGTTCCAAGGGGGCGAGCGTATGGACTTTCGCCTCAAAGGTGGAGGGGGAACCGATTACCGCCCGACGTTCGATTATGTCGAAGCGAATCTTCCGATGACGACCATGTTGTTGTATTTTACCGATGGTGAGGGGTCTTATCCTCGTATCCCGCCGAATTATGAGGTGTTGTGGGCATTGTCAAGAAAAGCGAAAGTGCCGTTTGGGAGAGCTTTGGTGATATTTGAGAGCTAAAGGAACGGTATAATTGCATTCATGAAACAAAAACTATTCAATAAAGCTCGCCAATTCGCCCACCATCCGAAAACTGCACAAGCTCTAAAATCGATGAAACCCGAAAAATCGGTATGGGGATTTTTGGGGATTGTCCTCTTTTTGATTATTCCTGAAATTATCGCATTTATCTACGGAGCCCCAATCACCGCGTATGCTAAAGAAGCACTCTCCCATTCACCTGCATGGTATGAAAAATACTATTTTGATTTTTTAGTCATGATGTTCGGAGAGGGGGGGAGCTGGTTCAACCTCGCCATCGCTACGGCGTTGTTGATTTGGTTCTTTTTTTAATTTGATATTACACACTAAAACGAACTTGTCCGTTTTAGTGGCAGGGACAAATGTCCCTACCCCTGAAGTTACCCGTATCTTTCGGATACGGGAGAAAGATACTGAAGTGCTTGTCTATTTATATAATCTGCTCACTGCTATGATCTTGGATTTTCTCAATATCTTCAAACGAATCTTTAGTTGTATCGGCGGGGAGAAGCTTTTTCCACTCACGAAAAGCTTTCATATAATCGACACTCCCCGAACTCTTTGGATCAAGGGTGAATTTTGGGGCATTGAAATGTTCCAATGAGGTAGTATTCTCGATACCGAGGGTAAAGCGATCGGTTTTATCGGATGCATTGATCAGTGATTGTACATAAACGATATGTCCGTCTGAATCGATGCCGAAATTAAAATCGAGGTGTAAGTTCAACTCTTCGATGAGCGGTTCAAGTTGTTTTGGATCGCTGATAAACATATAGGAGCCGTACATCTCTTTGGTAATCATCGATTCAGAGTACATTTTTTGGATCATAGAATCGAGAACGGTTAAGAGCATCGTAACGGATTGATTTCGATCGAGTGAGAGGTGTACTTTTTTCGTACTCCCACTGTTTTTTTCTAAAATACTGAGCGGTTGATAACTAAAATGTGATCCGTTTATGTCGCTAAATGCTTTGATCGTCCCCTCTTTAATCGCAGCGTTGATACTGTGGATCTTCTTTTCATCGAATTGTTTCATACTCTCTTCACCGATGAGGGTACTAATGAGGGTATCATTAAGATCAAATCGTATCAATTTCCCCTCATCTTCTCCCTTCATCGGGAAGATGGTGTTGAGAAATGTTTTTCCCATATAGAGTGTTTTGGTGGAATAATCGAACAAAAATGGGAATTTCATCGAGATTTCTACATTATCCCGATTATAATGCATATCATAAGTGGCTTCGGATCGGATAGTATCGCGATAATCAATCGCTCCGTTAATCCCAAATGAAAATCCACGGATGACATCGATCCCTTTTTGCAAATAAAGAGAGGTGAGTGCTGTTGTATTGGTTTCATCTTCGGGAAAAGAGAGTTTCGTAATTCGTGTTGTGGAGATATAGTTATATCCGGTGGTATCAAAAGTTTTTGACATCGCATTTTTGAGAGATTCGTGGGGAGTAGCTGTCGTACATCCTCCCATCATGAGAACAGACATGAGTAATGCACTTGACACCAGAAGACTCTTCAAAAACATAAAACAACTCCTAATAATATACATACTTTTGAATTATAGCATTGATTAGGTGAAATGTATTTACAGATGATCCGAATAGTCGCACGAACTGTCGATGTCGATCATTTCACGAATTGATTTTTTCAAATCCTCTACATAACCGATCAACAATTCGCAATCACATCCGCATTCAGCGGCAATCGCACAAATATCATCGCTTGTGAGGGATGGTTCGCGCAGATGTTTGAACTGATCTGCACTGATATTGATGTGAACGTTACCGGCGGCAGAACAAAGGGTGAGTATCATCCCTCCATACTCGCCAGTGCGTCGTTGATTTGCTCTAATGCCAGTGATTTGGCATTTTCAACCTCTTTGTTATCCCACCAGTATTCGATAATGGCGTGTTCGATTTGCTCGATTTGCTCCATTCGGAGGTTGGCGAATATTTCATACGAGCTCACATCATCGTTACTAATACCTTTTGAAACAGCAAGTTTATTCAATGTCTCGAGGATGCTTTCTTCGAGTGGTTTAGGATTGATTTCTAAGCGCGCATGATCGATCCATGCACGGATCTCCCCTTCGAGGTAATCGTGTCCCCAGACTTGATAACACAAAATTCTATTAGGACTGTAGAGCATTTTTTCATCTTCACCTAAAACATCGCTGGTTTTTACCGCTCCATCATAGAGGTAGACTTCGATACGTTCGTTTTCGCGTAAGGTGCACGCATGCTCAAACGCATTACGGGCATGTTTTAGTACTTCGCTTTTTAGGTTTTCATTCATAATTAACTCCTGCTATTTAAATTTAAACGCACAAGGAATAAAATCCCTTATGCTACGCTAGCCGCTATGGCACTAAAGCTTGCCCTTTCAGGGCAGAATTTACGTCATATAGGGGATATCAAGATTTGAATCCCGATCACTTGCTTCGTAATCGTAGGTCATTACTTCGCGCACGGAAGCAATTTTTTTCTCTAACACGATCCGCTGCAGGGGGTGAAGAGACGACGTATCGATTAAACGTTTAATACTATGACGATAATGCATCGTAACAAGAGGATGCCAACGGTTTTGATTCTCGTTTAGGCGTTCCAAAAACTGTTGTAAGGCATCACGATCATCACTTTCCAAACGTGGCAATTTACGCATCACATTGCGAACAAATTGTTTTGTAAAATAGGGTTCACCTATCTCTAAAAGCTCGGATGCCGCATCGATATCGGCACTGTTTTCGCTGTAACTGTAGGCATAGCGAAAATGTTCACATACCGCTTCAATGTATTTGGGATAGTGCTGCAACACCATCACCAAATGGGTCAAATCCTGATCGATGAGTACCTGAAAGAGAGTAATGGTATTTTTTCCCATACTCGCCCAGTGGGGTTCACCGCTTTTGATACTGTCTTTATCCAAAATTCTCCGGTACTGCTCAATCTCTCCAATATCGGTGAGAAGACGAGCAGAAGAGGAGAAAGTGCTCATGAAGCTCTTGATCTGCCGTTATGGTAATCCCATAACCGTTTATAGTGGCTATCCAACTCAGAGAGGGTTGAATCAACCGTGATCAGCTCATGGGTACGGTTAAAACGGCTTGAGTTTGTTTCATACCAATGTTCCATTTCAAGTTTGAGTGCATTGCGTTTGGCAACCGTTTCAGCGATAAGTGACCGAATTTCTACCATTTCAGATGTGATAATTTCACTCATGTGTACACCCGCATTCGCATGCACCCGCAGCAGTACCAGGATCGAGATAATCCGATGCATTTTCAGGGGTGACTTGGATGAGGCTTTGGGTGAATATTACATCGATTGCTTCGTTGAGCGGCATCGTCTCAGAACCTAGCCAATAAACGCTCATCCCTCCGCGTACCATAACGTGAAACGGTCCATCTCCCAAAAAGCCGTAAACGGCAGAGGTTGCCCCATTTTCCAAAAGATAATTAGCCGTTTGTATACCGTTGCCACACCCTTCATTCGAGATGATAGTGCTTTGTTTTGTGAGCGGATCGACCAACGCAAAAAATTTGGCATTGCCAAACAGTTTTGTGCTCATCGTACCCGGTGAATCAGATTCTACAGGGATTGCTAACATCGCTGCTCCTTTGATGAATTATTAGAGCTTATGCATATTTTGTTCGATCATTTTAGAATGACAATTGCATTCTATCTCATAAAAAGAGCTACATATGGAAGACCTTCGAACTCATTATCATTATTTTAGTAATGAAGAGGGAGACGGTTATGAAATATACAGCTGTGATTTTCCAGAGCTCAAAGGGTATGGCGATACCTATGATGAGGCAATGAGTGATTTACGCAGAAATTTAAAACATCGTGAGGAGAAGAGCATGGAAGCACAACCATTAATGGAGACAGCAATCGCAGCATATGATAAAAAAGATTATATGGTGGCTAAATCGATTTGGGAACCACTTAGTGCTACGAATACGGATGCAATGGTAAATCTGGGAACCATGTATGTTAAAGGGTTTGGGGTAGAGAGAAATATTTCTATAGCCTTTACACTGTTTGAACGTGCAGCAGCATACGGGCATGAGACTGCTTCTTTTTATATGGGTGGAATGTATGAAAATGGGATTGGTGTCACTGCGGATAAAGCAGAAGCTATTCGTTACTACACAATTGCAGCAGAAGCCAACATGCCAACCGCTCAGCTTAAACTCGGGATTTTGCTCCGTGATGAAGATGTTTTAAATTCGATGAGTTGGATGATTCGTGCCGCTCATAGCGGAGAAGCACAAGCCCATGCACTTCTTACGTATGTCAGTAATATGTCAGAAGCGACCGACATAAATGTCGCATTTCGGATGATGGATGAATCCTCACAGCGCGCCAAAGTCGAAATGGTGATCGCTGAAAACCTCGCCCCTACGTTGGCGAGTGACGGTGGTGGAGTGGAACTGGTCAATTATATCGGCGGAGATACTCCTGAAATTTGGCTGCGCTATTTGGGAGCCTGTTCGGGATGCCATCTCGGGCCTACCTCGACGGCGGGGATGATTTTAGAGCAGTTTGAAAAAGTTATTGATAAAAAGATTGTTATTTATCTCTGGTAAGGAGTCTATTATGAACTCATTTTCTGCAACGGTTGAAGAGATTAAAAGTGATGAGTTTTTTAGCTGTATCACCGTTCGGACAAAAGAGACGGTATTAAAGCTTTTAAAAACTGAAGCTCCGAAATGGCTCCGAATCGGCGAAGAGGTCGAGTGTCGTATCCAAGAGGCGGCGATTGCGATTTGTAAGGGAACCAAAGAGGGGAGTGTTTCGATCGAAAACCATCTCTCCGGTGAATTGCAACATTTTCGTAAAGGTATTGTTCTGAGCGAAGTGAGTGTGGATACTCCGTGCGGAAAACTCAACTCTCTGATTACTACCGATGCGTTCGAGCGGATGGAGTTATGCGAGGGGTGTTCCGTCACATTGTTACTCAAAGCCGTCGATATCAAACTGATGCCGGTTTTGGATTCCACTTCTTTTGAACAATGTGCTTCGAAGTTAGCAAATCGGTAAAATTAGCGATTTTTGATTATGGTTGCAATTTTTTCATAAAGTGTTTCATCATCCAAAGAATTGATATCGAGCGAAATATCAGATTTTACGGTTGTGCCCGAAGCGACAGTGCCATCGGGTAAATAAAATTTAGCGACTGGCATTTTAAATGAATATACTTCGTTTATCGGCATAATTACTTTAATTGAACTGACGGTTTCTTGCGAATCACCCACAATAGTTGCATTCTCTTTTTGTAGAATTTTGGTAGCAAGCAATGCTCCAGCACTTGTCGCTTGATTGATAAGGATGACTACAGACTTTGGAATATATTCAGTCTTGTTGTATGTTATATAATCGTCATTCATATCTTTATGACGTGATTTATTCTTGAAAAGTGTTGTGAACGGTTTAACGAAAAGACTTACAGTACCAGATACACTCGTTACTAATCCACCTGTATTATTTCGTAAATCCAATACTATGTTCATATCGGGAGGGAGCTGTTGCAGAATTTTTGTAATATTTTTAGGGGCATCGTTATCAAAGCTTAGAATTTTAATGATAACGATATTATCTTTTATGATGGTATGAGAAACTGTAGGAGCAGTAGGTAGTTCTATGGTTAATGTATAAGAAATATTTTTATCGGTTATGATGGTCATTTTGGAACCTATATCCCCTTTTAACGCATCCCAAGCGTCTTCGATGCACATGTCGTCTGTAGATTTACCATTGATGAATTTGATGATGGTTCCATAGGGGATTTTCAATGTTCTAGCGGATGTTTGTTCTAATGTACCTAAGACTATGATTTCACCGTTTATACGTCTTAGTATGAGTCCCGTTCCACCATGCTTTTGATTTGTCTTGTATGGGGTAATGTCAACAATAGCTGCATCGTATTCTTTTAAGATTGAATTGGAGATTGAATTTTGGATATTTTTATTCATATCAGGACAAGATTGCTCTATACTGTTCCATTTTAGATGCCAATTATCTATGGTATCGCTTTTATTGTGGTCACAGTGGGTTGTATACCAATTGTACATTTTTTTGTTGATTTGAGAAGTTATGACTTTGCTATCGTTTTCCTCGATATAATATTTATCAATCAGTCGTGTCATTTCCAATAAATACGAATTTGATTTTTGGATCGGACGCGAAGCGTTTTGATCGGAAGCAAATAGTGAAATCGAAAAAAGAAGTAGTAGCCCGATAATGTATTTCATAATTACGCCTCCAGCTTTATTTTCCCCGTCGTATAGTTATGGATGAGGGCACTAACGATAGTTTGGTACGGAATACCTACCTCGATGCTTCGGGCTTTGAGCTTCGCGATGTCCGATTCTGAGATACGGATATTGATATTTTTATTTTTCGTAATCGTATTTTTAGCGGCTTGTTTGGCTTTTGCTAATTCTTCTTTGAGATTATCAACACTTTTAAACTCTCCCGCTTCGATGGCATCGAGTAGGGCTGATTCTTCGGCAGTGTATTTTTGCATGACTTATCCTTTGTACTGTTTATGATATTTTCGACTTGGAATGATATTTTTGAGAAAATAGGTCTCATCATTCATGACGAACGGGACATAGTGAATGTAACTATTGATCTCGACAATAAATAATTTTTGATTGGGGTATTTATGGGGAAGATGATGCTCGATAATGTCGAGAACTTTATCTTCTTCAAATGCGGTAATAAAATCTTCAAAACCGATTCCTCTTTGTTTTTTGATTTCACTGTTTTTATCGACATTCCAATCAAAATACATATTTGCCCCTTTTACAAAACAATATCACAATGTCTATTTAATGTCAATAATTATTTACTTTATATCTGAACTTAAAACATTTTCGTTATCCATCCTCTCGCACAAAAATTGCATAGATGATTTTATCAAAACAACTAAGGAGTCTATTATGGCTGTAATGATTACTGATTCTTGTATTAACTGTGATGCCTGTATCGATGAGTGCCCTGTAAGTGCAATCGCAAGTGAGGGAGATTCTCCGCGTGAGGATTGGGAATTTACTTATGTAAAACCGGAAAAATGTATCGAGTGTGTCGGTCATGCTTCAACACCTGCTTGTGCAGCGGCCTGTCCAACAGAGGGATGTATCGTTTGGGATATGCCATATACGGAAGATTACAATGATTATTATGTCAACAGTTCTGAGTATGTGATCAGCACCAGCAAAAAGCGTGGTCTTCTCTCACCGGAAGTTTCTCCGCAAACCTTCCGTGATGACATCACTATTGCAGCTCGCGAAGCGCGTGAAGCGGTAGCGGTTTAAAAGGATATAGGATGCTTATCGCGTTTGCTTCATCGGATGGTGTAACGGTCAATCAGCACTTTGGCTGGTCGAAGAGTTTTGAGCTTTATCGTATCACTGAGGATAACGCAGAGTTTATTAAAACGCTAGACAGTTCCCAAGACGCGATCGAAGACGAACACGAAAAGCTCGCCTATAAAATCAGTACGGTCAAAGAAGCAGACATTATGTACTGCTCTCAAATCGGCCCTACCGCCTCAAAAATGGTATTGGCTTCCAAAATATATCCGATGCGCTCCGGAGAGAACGATCGAATCGATGAGACGATTGTAAAGCTTCAAGAGCTGTTATTAGGCAATCCGCCGCCGTGGTTACAAAGAATAGTACACACCACAAAAGACAAGGAGATAAAATGTCTGTAATTATCGATGATACCTGCATCACGTGTGATGCGTGTTTGCAACAATGTCCGGTCAATGCGATCGTAGATGATATGAACAATCCGACAGGGAACAAACGTTATTACGTGGCTCCTGAGAAGTGTATCGAGTGTGTCGGTGTGTATGATGATCCGCAATGTGCGGCGATTTGCCCTAGTATCGGATGTATCACGTGGGATATGCCCTTTACCAAAGAGTTTGATGCGCATTTCCTAAATGGAGAAATCTACAAACTCGCAGAGAAAAACGGTGTCCCTAAATCTCCGTCATTCCGAGAGAAAAAATACCGTAAAGATATCCCAAATGAGATGCGCGGTGTCGGGCATATCGTTCAAGAAGGTCCGGAAGATCTCGAAGAAGTAGGGTGAGTATGAAACCCATCGAGAAAGTGGCGCACGATCTCGATATCTTTGCACGTGATTGTGCCGTGACCGTTGCTCTGAAAATTACCGACGATTCGTGTAAGATGGATGAGGAACAACGAGCTGTTTTTATGGCTTTGTATGATGCTTTGCCACCTTACATCAGTGCAATCTTTGATGAGGAAGTTTATCTCTTGATCCGTGAGGCGCGTGATACTCCTACCGCAACTCTTTTTACACGTATCAAAAAAGAGCGGGAAATGGCTATGGCGATCATCACCCAAGAAAAAATGAAAACGTTTAAAGCTTCGGTGCGAGGCTCACTCCTCATAGCGGAACTCACACGCTAAGATTATAGTATTCACTCAGCGCTTGTGAATACTCGATACTCTCTTCTTTAATTACCCCGTTTTCAATCACTTTTAACGTATCATCCACCAATATTTTCCGCCCGTTTGGTGTTTGCATCACCGCGAGCTTCTTTTGGGTAAAAATGGTATCGGGATGTGTTGCGTTAAAATAGTTGGCGAGGCTAAATTCGATCCACTCCTGAGGGACAAGGGCAAAGCCGTATTGCGGTGCCCATTCACCATTAACCCACGAACTCAGTACGTATTCACCCTGAATCAACTCCAGACGAAATCGATCACCGTTTTGTTCTACGATTTCTCCATCGGCTACTTTGATCGGCTCACGCAGACCATACCCTCCGAATCCTGTGTCGCAGAGGTAATTTTCTCCCTCGATGGTGACGATGACGACGAGATGAGTTTTGGGACGGCGCGAGGGGTAGAACATGGGACGTGCCCCTGCAAAATAGTACTCAAATCCGATGGCATTGAGCGCCATAGCAAACAAACCGTTGACTTCGTAGCAATAGCCCCCGCGTCCATTCATGATAATTTTTGTAGTGATTTCTTCAGGGATGAGAGAGGGGATACGACCTGCTTGGACTTCGGTATTCTCAAACGGAACCGATTGGAGCTGAGCAGACATCAGTGCCGTGAGGGTTGATAGATCAGGGCGTGTTTGACCGTTGTAGTTGATACGGCGGAGATAGTCGGAGAGGGAGAAGTTGGATGCGGTCATTCTTCTTTATCTCCCGTAATACGATATCAGAGTCGATTTGGCGATCGTGTGCATTCCGAGCATATATCCCACCAATGCGGCAGAAGCTTTATCATCTAAATCGAGATGGTCTACATCGAGAGCATGAACGGTGAACATATAGCGATGAGGTTTGTCCCCTTTTGGCGGGCAGGCTCCTCCGAATCCCGCTTTGCCGAAATCGGTGATGCTTTGGATTGCACTAATCGGTTGCTTTTTCGTAGTATCACCAAAGTTTTCAGGAATCGATGTCACGGATGATGGGATATTAAATACAACCCAATGCCACCAGCCGCTTCCCGTCGGCGCATCGGGGTCATAGACCGTTACCGCAAAACTCTTTGTTCCCTTCGGGGCATCGCTCCAGTGCAGTTCGGGTGAGATATTTTTCCCATCGCATTCAAATCCAGAAAACTCCTGAGTTTTGGTGAGCTGCCCCAGTAAGTTTTCACTTTTTAAGGTGAAGTTATCGGCAAAGAGCGAAGAACCCCCCGCGATTAAAAGAGCCGAAATGATTGATAATAGGCGCATGGTATCCCTTTGGATTGTAATGCTAAATTGTACTACGTTTTTATCACATTAGAGAACGATTTTTGCTTGTTATAAGTACTAAAATCACGTTTGGAGATTATCATGAATGTAGCCTCTGTTCTCAATACGTCGCTCAATTCGTTACCCTGCATACCTAATGATGAGAGTATCGATCAAGATTATGCGGCATTGATTGCACAGTTTTATCCAGCACAAGAGTATAAAACACGCGATGAGATCAATGCCGAAGATAATGAACTGAGCAAGTTTAAAGATGACTTGCGCACCAAAGGTGCCGCTGTTTTTCTCAAAGAACTGGACGAAGAAAAGATCAAAGCCCTTGTCGAAGAGTACCGTGCAAAACTACTGAAAGAAAAAGAGAAAAACCCCGAAATCCCGATGGACATAAACAAAATGGTAAGTGACTTTAAAAAGCAACTCATCGAGGAGATGATGGAGACACAAAAAGCAGAGGAAGAGAAAAAGGGCAAAGAGAGTGAAATGCTCATGAGCTCTGAAATGTTGGAGCAAATGCAGAGTGTTCGCAATGATGAGCAAAAATCGGGGATCGCTGAGATAGGCTTTTTAGAACAGATTCTGAGTGCTTCGAACGACGAAACAAAAGAAAAATCTTTTATTTCTGCATAGTTTTACAGTTCTTAATATAATTTCTAAATTAAAAATTAAATTCACCCACCTCAAAGCCAAAAAGTCGCACAATCACGCCATGAAAAAAGAATCTACAAATATCTATTTAATCGGCATGGTTGTCGCAATGCTCTTTTGGGGGTTTGCGTGGACGGCGGGGAAGGTTGCGGCGGAACACTCCAATGCGGAAGTTGCCGCTTTTTGGCGTTATGCGATCTCTTTTATCAGCATCATCCCTATCATTTGGTATTTAAAAACACCCCTCAAAACAGACCGAAAAGGTTTAATGTACATGGTGATCGCGGGGATATTAACATCGTTGTTTAATTATCTTTTTTTCGCGGGACTTTCCCACGGCGATGCGGGCTACGGAGGGACGATGGTTACGTCTCTTGCCCCGATCATCACCTATATTCTCTCGATCTCATTTTTAGGGACGAAGGTTTCAACCCGTCAAATCGGTGCCCTCTCCATCGGAATTTTAGGTGCTCTAATTTTGCTTCGTGTCCCGTTTGAAGGTTTCGCGTTTTTGAATATCGATAGCGCTTATTTTCTCGGATGTGCGGTTGTGTGGGGATTGGTCACAGTGGTCTCTCAAAAAGCCGCCAAGCGAGCCGATCTGATGTTTTATACGTTGGTCGTTTTCGGTATCACGACGTTTATCAATATGCTCTTTGCCCTGCCGCACCGTCCGTTTGATTTCGGGGCGTACGATGAGGTGTTTTGGTGGACAATCCTTTTTATCGGGGTGATTCCGGGGACGTTTAGCACGGCGCTTTATTTCGTATCAGCGGGGAAAGTAGGGGCGCACCGAACTGGGGTGTTTATGTTTATCGTCCCCGTGGGGGCTATCGTGTCGAGCTGGGTCGTGTACGGTGAAACGTTGGCAATTTCCACACTTTTTGGATGTTTGATGGCATTTATGGCGGTGATACTGTTTAATATGAGAAAAGCGAAAGGAGCTACGTGAGTATTTATGCTTTGCAATCTCCGGCAGGCGGGTTTTTGGATGAGGATTTAAACCATTTTAATAAAATATTTGATGATTGGTGTATACAGTTTGATAATTTTGAGGATGCTATGACCATTGCGAGTACGCTGGATAAAAAAAGATATTCTGAGGTTGTCGAAATAACTCCACTAAGCTATCCTAAGTATTTTTTTCATAATTTACAAGGGATAATACATGCGACACGCGAAGTAGAGGGGAATATTGTCTGCATTGTGGAACCTTTTATGGGATCGAATTTTCGTATTGCGGTTTGTAATTTGGAAACAAAAAAGGTGAGATTAACGGCAACAAAGTATAAAAATACGATGAGCGTCGAAGGTGCATTTGCGAACTTTACGATCAGAGATGAAAAGGATTCTGAAATCTAGATCAAGATCGGGTCATCAAATAGGAGAATTTGCTGGTTTGTATGCTTTCATCTGATAATCTGCTAAAATTGAAGTAAGATGGAGTAAAAAAAGATGAATCAACCTACTAATTTAAATCAATATCTAAAAAATTCTGTTATTATCAACTTCGACCACCCCTCTGTCGCGGCTAAAGCTCGTGAATTAGCTGAAGGGTGCAACAGTGACACTGAAATCGCCAAACGCTGTTTCGAGTTTGTCCGTGATGAGATTCGTCACACGGGTGATGCAGGTGAGGGGATTACTACATGCAGTGCGAGCGAAGTCCTTGAACAGGGGACGGGATGGTGTTATGCCAAAAGTCACATTTTAGCCGCGTTATTACGTGCCAACAATATCCCGACTGCTCTGTGTTATCAACGGCTAAGTTGTTCGGAATACGTTGAGGATATTGATTGCCTACACGGACTTAATGCCGTGTATCTAAAAGATTACGGTTGGTATCGCATCGATGCACGGGGAAATAAAGCGGGGGTAGATGCGCAGTTTACTCCGCCCCATGAGAAACTGGCGTTTGAATTAGGTGAGAATGAATATGATTTACCCGATTTGTATGCCGAGCCGTTGGATGTTGTCGTCGAAGCGCTAAAAACCCGAAAAAATTACGCTGAAATGATTGGGAATTTTCCGGATATTAGAATAATCAAATGACCATTATAACCATTCTATCCATTTTAGCATTGAGCCTGATCGGATTGCTCCATTTTTATTGGGCATTGGGTGGAAAGGTCGGGATGGATATTGCAGTACCGACAAAGGACGGAAATAGATTAATAAATCCCGGCAAGATAGCGACAGTTATCGTGGGAATAGCTTTGTTTGGGTTTGCGATGATCGCATATGTACTCTATTTTTATGATCTCTCTTCATCGTCATATCGTGAGTATTTCATTATCAGCGGGTGGATACTATCGGGAATATTTACCCTCCGAGGTATTGGTGAGTTTAATGCCGTCGGTTTGTTCAAAAAAATAAAATCATCCGAATTTGCATACTATGACACCCGTTTTTATACTCCGTTTGCACTGTCTATGGGGTTGGTTTTTGCATTTTTAGCGTATCGGGTATACTGATCGAACATTATTAGCGTCGCAAGTTTGTTCGAGAGAAAATTATTTTAGCTGCATTTGTTAATTAATTAAATAATAGTAATTAGCTTGCTATTACTGCTTAAAATATATATAATTAACAAAATATTGATAATTGGCAGGAAATATTAAGAAAATGACAATATCCTACAAAATTGATGAGTTACTCAAGCAGAGTAAAAGATCGGTACGAAATGAACGTATTGCAGTGGGTCTAACACAAAAAGAGTTTGCAGATTTTGTCGGTTTGAAATACGCTACATACAGACATTTTGAACAAGAGGGGAAAATCTCATTGGAAAATTTCCTCCTTATTTTAAATAGCCTTAACAAGAGCATTGAGTATACAAAATTTCTTGACGGGTTTGAGTTTGAGAGTGCAAAAGAGAGGGCAAAATCTGAGCAAAATACTCTGCAAAATGCTTTGATAAAACCTATCGTTGCACCGTCTCAAAAACAGATTACATTGGATAAACAAATATTTGGTAATGAACTGTTTTACAGTGTTGAAAATGGTCACGTTTATGAAGTTTCCACCTTAATTTCGATAATGCTCTCAAACTATAACGATGAGCGAATAGTGTTGCTTTTACGTTATTTCGGCGTGGATAGGTTAAAACCCTATATCCTAAAAGAGAAAAATATTGATTTGTTTAAAAAATTCAATAAGCATGTCTCCTATTTGAAGAAAAGAGATTTCACCCTTCGACAAGCTCAGGGCGAACGGTGAGTTTTAAAACGAATCGGCAGTGTGAGAACTATAAAATCCTTTAAAACTTTAATAATTTCACAGTAAAATTTATGAAATATATGTCGATAAGGAAAAAAGGATGATGGAGGACGATAAAAAACAGGAGTTTTTTTTGCCTATTACTTACCAACTAACTACAAATATATCTACCGAAGAATTTATTGACATCCTTGTCCGTTCCAGATTGGGAGAACGCAGACCTGTCGATGATTTGGAATGTATTGAGAGCATGATCGAAAATGCCGACATTATTGTTACGGCAGTTATGGATGATAAAATTGTAGGGGTGGCACGAGCCGTTACAGACTATAGTTATTGCTGTTATTTGTCGGATTTGGCGGTAGATGTGAGCTTTCAATCTCACGGGATTGGAAAAATGCTTATCCGAAAAGTGAGGGAACAGTTAGGAAGCAAATGCAAAGTGATTTTACTCTCTGCTCCTGCGGCAATAGAATATTATCCAAAAATCGGCTTTACGCAACATCCGTCGGCATGGGTAATGGATAGTACAAAAGAAATTGTATAAGAAAAAGAGATTCTATGAACCTAACTAAACTCAAAGAAGCCGAGGCAAGTTTCCTTACATTTTACCCCAAAGGATTCGCAGACGAAGCTCTTCTGCCGATCATTAAACGGCATAATACGGCAAAAATAGGTCAAAGCGTGAGAGAACTGTTTGCACCTGATTGTTTTGTTCATACCGAAGAAATTTGCGAGAGTTTTGCAAAGATCGTCTCCAAATCCTCTTTGATCTCACTTTTTGAAAAACCCAAAGTCAGAGATATGGTGAAACAGATGAGTATGGAGCAGCAAGATATGCTTGCTATTGGACTGTATGAGGTTTTGCACGGGAACAAAGAGAAAGGATTTACCATCCTCGTCGATGTGCTCGGCATCTATAAACTCGCAAAATGGTCTATTGTGACGCTAATTCCGTACTATTACGCGAGGGACAAAGACTTCTTTATCAAGCCGACCACAACAAAGGACATAATCAAGTTTTTTGAGATCAGCGGTATGGAGTATAAACCCCGCCCAACATACGAGTTTTACGAGAGATACACAAAGGTACTCGAAGAGATGAAATCGCAGGTGAGTCCTCTGATCGGAGAGGACAATGCCGGATTTACGGGTTTTTTGATGATGGCGATGAAAAAGTAATCTATTGCTTATCGATTCTAAGCAGATTTAATGCATCGGTACATCAAAAAGCAATACTTTTGACTCACTGAGAGCTAAAAGTGTGTACTCCTCATCATCGGTAATTTGAATCTCATCTCGCTCATCAAGAATCTGATGGTTAATCTCTATTTTCCCTGTGATGACGAGGATCAATCGTCCATGATCTTTTTTGACAGGGGGGATAGATAACATTTTATTTTCATCCACTTCGGCTGAATAGATGGCGGCATCTTGTTTGATTGTGATGGAGTCTTCACGCCCATCTCCGCTGATGAGTGTTACCCATCGATTGGTTTGATCATGATGGTTAAAATCGCGTTGATCGTAGAGCGGGTTTCCCCCATTTTGGTTCGGATGGATCCATATTTGAAACAATGAAACCGGCTCGTCACTTGTGGCATGTTCGGAATGGTATACGCCAGAGCCTGCACTCATATACTGTATCTCTCCTGCTTTTATAATGCCATGATTTCCCTCGGAATCTTTATGCTCAAGAGAACCTTTGGTTACAATTGAGATGATTTCCATATTTTGGTGAGGATGTTTTCCAAATCCCATTCCCGCCTCAATACTATCGTCATTAATAACGCGTAAGGCTCCAAATCCCATACGATTACTATTATGGTATTCGGCAAACGAAAAACTAAATCGGCTATGGAGCCAGCCATGCTCTGCTACGCCCCGCTCAGAAGCACGATGAATTTTAAATGACATGTTGTTCTCCTTTATTTAAAGAAAGTGATGATGCGCTTTTAGTCTAAGACCCTCCTCTCTAATTCCAACAAAAACGCTTTTTTCTCTACTCCTCCGCTGTACCCACCGAGTCCACCGCCTGTAGCAATAACACGGTGACATGGGATCACAATAGCGATGGGGTTTCGACCGTTGGCACTGGCAACGGCACGGATCGCTTTGGGGTTTCCGAATTGTTCAGCTTCTTGTGCATACGAGATCGTTTCACCGTAGCCGATTGTGCATAATGTTTCCCATACTCTTTTTTGAAAAGGGGTTCCTTGCGGGTTGAGGGGGAGGGTAAACGTTTTCCGTTTTCCCTCGAAATACTCACTTAGCTCCTCTTCCAGACGAAGGAGTAACGGAAGATCGGAGTTTTGGAGGTGTGAAGCATCCTCGGTGAAATCGAGCGAGATGATTGCATTCTCATCGGCGGCTGCGATCATGTCGCCCAGAGGGGTAGTAATGATGCGGATATACTCAAATGTTGTCGGTTGCATGATATGATTATAGCAAAATGAAAAACGTATGTCGTAGCTACAGGAGTGGATAATGAACCCTGCTAAAGTGATTCGAGAAAAAGTCGAAAAACTCACCGATCTTCCCAACATCGGAAAAACGATTGCCCATGATCTGACATTGATCGGGATCACTTCTCCCGATCAGCTCAGAGGAGAAGACCCTTATGATCTGTATGTCCGCTTTTGCGAAGCGTTCGGAGAGAGACAAGATCCGTGTATGCTCGATGTCCTGATGTCGATTACCGATTTTATGAACGGTGGTGAGGCAAGAGTATGGTGGGACTATACCGCCGAGCGCAAAGCGCTCTACGGAAATAAAATACAAATGAACGTTGTTTGATCTCATTTTAAAATTACTAAAAATTATTCATAATTGTATAAATCGTATTGTGGAACAATGACCTTAATATCTTTCGTGAGGAGTACGTTATGGATTTGTTTTCTCCTATTAAAATCGCTGACTACCATCTAGGGAATCGAATCTTCATGGCTCCGATGACACGGTGCCGAAGTATTCAGAATAATATTCCCAATGAGATGATGGCCCGTTATTATGCCCAAAGAGCCTCTGCCGGACTCATCATTACCGAAGCGACTCAGATTTCGACAAAGGGGATCGGCTATCCTAATACCCCCGGTATCCATACTCCTGAACAAGTGGAGGGGTGGAGAAAAGTGACTCAGGCCGTCCATGAGAAAGGGGGTACGATCTTTTTACAGCTTTGGCATGTAGGGCGAATTTCCCATCCTAGCTATCATAACGGAGAACTTCCTTTCGCCCCTTCGGCTATCAAACCCGCAGGGAACATCTACACCCCTCTTGGGATGAAAGAGTTTGTAACACCGCATCCTCTCAGCACAGAAGAGATTGCAATAGTCGTCGAACAGTATGTTCAGGGTGCCAAAAATGCAATCGAAGCAGGGTTTGACGGGGTAGAAATCCACGGGGCGAATGGCTATTTGATCGATCAGTTCTTGCGGGATGGAACCAATACGCGAGACGATGCGTACGGAGGCTCACTGGAGAATCGGGGGCGGTTTTTGTTTGAGATCATCGAAGGGATCACCTCTGCTATCGGCTCGGAGAAAACGGGGCTCAGACTCTCCCCCAGCGGGACATTTAACGACATGAAAGATTCCGATCCTTCAAACCATTTTACGTACATCTGTGAAAAGCTTAGCGCGCTTAATTTGGCGTATCTGCATATTATCGATGCGCTGGAAGGGGACATCCGCCACGGTGCGAATGTCGTTGAACTGAGCGTCTTACGAAAAGCGTATAAAGGTGTTTTGATTGCGAACGGCGGTTACACACAGGAGAGAGGAAATGCGGCGATACAAAACGGATTGGCGGATGCGGTAGCGTTTGGGGCGCTCTTTTTGGCGAACCCCGATCTTCCAAAACGGTTTGCGGACAATACCCCGTTAAATACCCCGAATCCCGATACGTTTTATACGCAGGGTGAAGAAGGATATCTGGATTATCCTGCTTTATAAGCTTACTTTTGAAAGATCAGATTTTTAAGACTTCGTTCTTTATCGCATTCTGGGAATGTCTCGACATTCTCTAATCTTTCGATATAACGAAATTCAGGGGCGTTTTCACGAAAGAGGGCTTTGATAAATTCACTGTCCAGTTCGGGGGCGTTAAGTGCCGATAAAACCGTGCATTCCTCTGCCGCGAACTCGTGAAGTCTTCGGATAATCTTCTGATAATCACTGGTCGCGGCGAAAGACCCTTTTTGGAAACTGGGAGGATCGATAATGATCAGATCATACGGTCCCGCTTTACGGATACGGCTCCACGATTTGAGGATATTGTAGGGCATAAATTCGACTTTTTTGGTATCAAGGGCGTTGAGACGGTGATTTTCTCGTCCGAGGGAGAGGACATTTTTGTTCATATCGACATTGACGACGGCGCTCGCTCCCGCATCGATGGCAACGACTGAAAACGAGCAGGTGTAGGAGAATAGGTTGAGAATATTTTTGCCGCGTGAATGTTCACGGACAAATGCTCGTCCCATCTTCATATCGGGGAAGAAACCGATATTTTGGGCATTGAGGAAGTTGACGTGATATTTGAGAGTGTTTTCGATGGCATAGGTCTCACTCGGCAATTCACCCTCTAGAACAGTTGATGGAGATGAGGGGAGGTAGCGCTGCTGGAGTATAAGCGCTTCCCACTTACTCTCACGCATATAGAAATCACGCAACATAGAGACAATCGCCTCTTCTTCCTCGTCCGCATCAAACAATACGGCAAAAAGGACTTTGTCTACGCTGTCCACGGTGAGAAATCGATACCCCTCATACGTATTGCCCCGCCCGTGAAACAATCGGGTATATTCCTCCGTAACGGTAGGGGAAACGGCGCTTAAGTGGCACTCTAAATCGTTTAAGGTCATATCACTGTCTTGTGTCAAAGTGGTGCAATTATAGCGTGTGTAGGCAATCTAGTAATGTTTCTGTAAATGAAAGGCGTTATACTTTCGCTAAAAATGGATAAAGAATGAAACAATTTTTCCTTTTCTTAGTGTTGGTCATTTCACTCTCTGCCGATGATCTTCGCGCTAAAATCGACCATATCATCGTGGTTTATCTCGAAAACCGCAGTTTTGACAATCTCTTTCGTGGATTTGCGGGGGCAGATACCTCGGATAAGCCAACGAATCCGTATTCGATGCAAGTCGATCGTAACGGCAATCTCTATCATCCGCTTCCCATGGGAGAAAAATCGATTAATGCAGGGTTTAGCACTCAGCTTTCTAACGCACCGTTTTTACTTGACGCTACAGTATCCCATGGGGGGATGATCCCTGATCTCGTCCACCGTTTTTACCAAAATCAGCTTCAGATCAACGGCGGGAAAAACGACCGCTTTGTCGATATCAGCGATGAAAAAGGGCTTTCTATGGGATATCACGATATCTCCGGAAGTGCAATATGGCGATATGCGAAAGAATTCACCCTTTGTGATCGTTTCTTTGCGGCGGCTTTTGGAGGATCATTTTTAAATCATCAGTGGCTCATCGCGGCGCGTACTCCGTATGCCGGAAGTGAATCGAATATTTCCCGCTATGAGTTGGATAGCAAAGGGGAAATCGTTCGCGACGGTATCCTCACCCCGGACGGATATGCCGTCAATACGATTCAGCCTCTAAACCCTCCATTCAAAGCTAAATATGCTGACCCGTCATTGCGTCTTAAGCCGCTCGAATACGACACGATCGGGGATCGTTTGAGCGATAAAAATGTCTCTTGGGGATGGTACAGCGGCGGATACGATGATGCGCTGATGGGGAAAGGTGAGCAAATCCACTACCAATACCACCACAATCCCTTTTTATATTTTGCGCGGTATGCTCCCGAAACAAAGGGGCGTAAACATCTCAAAGATGAAAAAGAGTTTTTTAGAGAATTAGAGGAGGGAAAATTACCGAGTGTTGTTTTTTTTAAACCCTCTGCGGCGGATAATCAACACCCCGGATACGCAAGTATCAAAGCGGCGGATGAGAAACTTGCTCAAATTGTCGAATCCGTTCGGAACAAGCCTGACGTATGGAAAAAATCGCTCATTATTGTCACTTACGATGAAAACGGCGGATTGTGGGATCATGTTCCACCGCCAAAGGGTGATCGATGGGGGCCAGGTACACGGATACCCGCCCTCATCATCTCACCGTACGCTAAAAAAGGATTTGTGGATCATGCTGAGTATGACACGACGTCGATTCTTCGGTTGATCGAGGAACATTACGGGTTAGAAGCAGTGGGCGAACGTCGAAGCACTAACCTCTCCAACGCTTTGCGCTGAATGGCGATTAGCGGTATCATCCTTTAGGAGATAAAGCTGTCCATAACAGTCACAGAATTTTTTACATCCACACGCATAAAAGATATTTTTCCCCGTTTCGAGTGAATAGCTTCCGAAATTGGTTTTGATGACATCGCCTTGGATCCGCTCGATTGTAAGTGTTTTGACGAGACACGAATTCATAGGATCAAGACGGTGAAATTTCTCGCGTGCTGAATGTACCCATAAAACAGAAGCGGGAGCAGTGATCGAACGGGCAGTATGAGAATCCCATTCTCGGATCGCACCAAAGCTTTCCAGCTCTGAATCGCTGATGTTGCGGTAAGGGCGCATAAGAACTCCAAATCAACGTTTGGATTTGGATATGCATATATGGTTCTTATACGAGAGTAATTTGAGAATTTCCTGATTGTTGGAGAGCATTTTTCGCACGTGTTATGATTTGCGATAGCTCTTCTTTGTCTTGTTGGACAGAGAGTCCCAAACGCATACTGAGTGTTTTTAAATTTTGAAAAGGCTCTTCTCGCATGACACTCAGCAATTTACGGCTAAATTTCAAAGCATTTTCGGAAGAATCGACAAGATAAGCCAAAAGAAATGTCTTTTTTCCCCAGCGTACGAGCATATCACTTTGGCGGATATTGGATTTGATGCTTGAGCTAAAGTCATGTAAATAGTGTTCGGCTTCGGCATCGGAAGACATCAGTTCAATCATGGTAATACCGATCAATTTTTTATTGAATATAGCTGCTTCAGAAAAGCTTTTTGAGGTATGGATGAAATAGTCTTTATCATACGCACCGCTCTCTTTGTCGATGTTCACATCATTTTCGATCATGATACGTTTGATGAGGTCTTGGGAGATATCGGTAAATGTGACAATTGTATACTCTGGCACCGGAGTTTGGGCCGATACGGAGAAGGCATAGGGTTCGATACGGTAGTTGAGCATACTGATGATACGATCCATTTCAGGGAGTTCCATCAATGCCGTTGTCCACTCTTGCGGGTTAGGGGCTTTCCCGATATGAAAATAACTCTCATGCGGGACAAATCGGTTGGTAAGTGAGCCAAATTCGCGTAAAAAATGTTTTACCGAGGTTACATTGGTAAAATCCATAAAAGCTTGATTGAGGAGTATCGGCTCATTATTGTAAAGCAAAACAATGAGATTTTTTTGGGTATTAATGGCGGATAAAAAAAGCTGACTGCAGACGTGATCTTCATCCATTAGATAGGATTCATTTTGTAATATTTCCATCGATTGCCTTCACAGGGTATCTTATAATAATAACATAAGATAAAGAGAGAATGGGAAAATCGGTGAATGAAAATGGCCTTAACCGGCCATTTTCTCATTGGTGTAGGCATACGTAGACGAGATAGAACGTAACCGTTTGGCAGCTTTTACAAAAACATCGATGGTGTAATCGATCTCATCAGCGGTTGTAAATCGGCTGAGGCTGAGGCGGATCGCCGTGTGAGCAAGCTCAGGGTCTTCACCGATCGCGCTCATCACTGGATTGGCTTCGAGGGATTCGGATGCGCACGCACTTCCAGTAGATGCCGCTATTCCTGCACGGTTGAGATCCCACAGCATTGATTCCCCTTCGATACCGCGAAGCGAGATAAGAATGGTATTCGGTGTGCGGCGGGCACGATCTCCCACAACGATGGTATCAGGAAGTTGAGAGATAGCATCTTCGAGACGGTCACGCAATGCTCGCACATCGCTGTTCATTTTGTCCAAATGTCCCACTGATTGTTTCATCGCCAACCCCATACCGATGATGTAAGCGACGTTGAGAGTACCCGCACGTTTGCCCCCCATCTGTTCCCCGCCGTGGAGGAGATTCGGAAGTTCAGAGCCTTTTTTAACGTACAATCCGCCGATCCCTTTTGGACCGTGGAATTTATGGGCAGAGAAAGTGAGATAATCGATCGGCGTTGCAGTGAGATCGACTTTTACTTTTCCGATGGCCTGAACGGCGTCGGTATGAAATAAAATCCCTTTTTCTTTTGCGATAGCGGCAACTTCTTCGACGGGGAAAACCATTCCCGTTTCGTTGTTTGCCCACATCATTGAGATGAGGATAGTTTTATCCGTGATGGCCGCCGCAACACGCTCCGCGCTTACATAACCGTATTGATCCACATCGACGAACGTGATCTCGGCCCCGTTCTCTTCGAGGAAATGAAGCGTCTCGAGGACGGATGGATGTTCCACCGCAGAGGCGATGATATGGTTTTTGCTCGGATCGCGGAGGATATGTTTGAAAAAGATCCCTTTGAGGACGGCATTGTTACTCTCTGTCGCACATGAGGTGATGAGGATGTCATCGGCATCGGGGGCATTGAGCGCATCGTACATATACCCCATCGCTTCGTTTAGATACGGGCGTACTTCGATACCGTATTGATGCAATGAGTTCGGATTACCGTAGAGATCCTCGAAAAAAGGCTGCATTTTGACCTTGACGATTGGGTCTAGCTTTGTGGTTGCATTGTTATCCAGATAAACACGTTTCATATTTAGTCCTCATGGTGTCGTTATTAGGAGAACTAATGCAAGATTTGTTCGAGAAGGGATGGTTATCTAAAAAGTTGAGCGTGTGAACCGATCCGCATGAGGACGATTTGCTTATTGTCATCATCGATATGGTAGATTAAGAGCATATCTCCACCCAAATGAAATTCTCGAAAACTTTTCCATTCCCCGTTTAACGGATGGTCTTTCGATTCTATCGGTAGATCATTGCCTTCGATCAATAGTGAGAGATATTGAATCATTTTAGCGAACTGTTGATCGGTTAAGGTGACTTTGTCGATCTCTTTTTTAAAAAATTTATGCCGTATCAGCTGGCGCATTAGGCTCTTTTTTTCTCTCGTTTTAGATCATCGAGTGAAAACGGTTCGAGGTTTTTCCCTTCCAAAACGTCTCTCATTACTGCTTGGGTCTCTTCGTTCGGAATTTCGATGTCGAAAGGGATCCCTTTACGAAGACGCACTTGATTCAAAAATAGATTAACGGCTTCACCGAGTGAAAGACCCAATTCATTAAATATTTTTTGGGCTTCTTGTTTGACGGTGGGGTCGAGTTTCATACTGGTAGTTTGACGCATGGTAGACCTCCGATTTGAAATAATACTATAGTATTATATATATTCTCTATCGGAATGTCAATTGGATGCATTAGCTGAAGTTGATTTATCGTTCGTGGTGAGCTTGTCGAAGGGTGATCTGTTCATGGTTCGACAAGCTCAGGGCGAACGGTGATCTATTTTAAAGATTTAATTATTTTCAGGGGCAGTGGTTTCTATTACCTTAAGTACATCAAAAGGTTCTGATTTAATATAATTTTGTTGCCACTTAGGTAGATCGGTCTCTTTCATAGAATTAATTTTAAGTTTATACTTTTCAACCATTTCGAGTGCATTTGTATTAGGAATTAATATTTTTCTATAGTCATTAGATAGGGAACGACAATATGGAATGAAAGACTTTGCTTTTTCATCAATTTTTTCAGAAAGCATATGTTTTCTTATATTTTCTTCACTGGTTTCATTTTTACCAGTTAAATTAGAACAAAAGTTAAAATCTTTTTCCTGTATGATCATTTCTCTAAAATATGGCATTTGTGTGATTCCATATTGAGAAAGTGCAATATGTGTTGAATGATCTTTTGTAGCAATAACTTCAATGAAATCAGTATGATTAAGTGAGAATACCTTAGGAAAGTCTTGGAATGTCAGCATCAAAGTTCTTTTGCCCAATGGAGCATTGTATTCTATCATATTTCCTCCATTAACAGCTCCAGCTCCAAATGAGCCTAGATATGTTAAGCCATCTGTAACATCATAGACAGAAGCATTAATTCCTCTTGGCATGCCGAATACAAATCGTGTCCAAAGTTCCCCATAACCTTTGGGGACATCAAACAAACTAATAAGGATATGTCCTTTATCTGCAGGTACCGCCTTAGAAGGAGTCAACTCAGGTTTTAATGTTGATAAAGGAGCACTACACCCAACTAATAAAAACACAATACTACTTATAATTATACTAAAGCGCATCAAACCCTCATGTTATAAATTAAAATTCGTTCAATAATAATGTAATAATTATAATAAAGTCTTTAATACAGAGATAAATCAGCTAAGTTTGTCTTCTCTTACTACGCTAAAATTGAGACGATATTTAGGTGATTATAAAGAAGCCTCACGCTTCCGCGTGTTCTTCTTTTGTTTTGTATACATAGATCGGTTCATTATTCGGATCTTCGATCACTGCTTCGGTGATGGTGAGGCTTTGGAGATCTTTTTTCGACGGGCAGCTAAATTGCAACGGCAACATCGCCTCTTCGATGATACTGCGAAGTCCACGTGCACCGACACCGCGGTCGATCGCTTTTTGGGCTACTGCATCGAGGGCTTTAGCTTCGAAGTTGAGTTCAATTCCGTCCATATCAAACAGCGCTTGGAACTGTTTGATGAGGGCGTTGTCCGGCTCTTGGAGAATCTGTACCATTTGATCTTTAGTCAATTCGCGAAGTTGTGCGACTACTGGGATACGTCCGATAAATTCAGGGATGATCCCATAATGGACCAACGCTTTCGCATCGATTTTTTTCTCTTTGACTTCACCTTTTTCGGCGGTTTTACTGAATCCAACTTTGTTTGATTTTTTCGTATGCGAATCGGGAACAAGTCCGACAAAAGCACCTCCGCAGACGAAGAGAACGTGTGACGTGTTAAAGAGTACGGTTTCGGTCGTAGAGTTTTTACGGCTCCCTTTTACCGGAACATAAACTTCGGCACCTTCTAGGATTTTGAGCAATCCTTGTTGTACCCCTTCACCTGATACGTCACGTCCCATTGTCGAACTCTCTCCCTTGCGGGCGATTTTATCAATCTCATCGATGTAAATGATTCCCCGTTGTGCGAGTTCGATATCGTAGTTCGCCGCAGCGAGGAGGCGTGAGAGGATGCTTTCGACGTCTTCACCCACGTATCCTGCTTCGGTAAGCGCTGTCGCATCGGCAACGGCAAACGGTACTTGCATGATCTTGGAGAGTGATTTAGCGAGCAATGTTTTACCGCTTCCGGTAGGTCCAACGAGGAGAATGTTGGATTTTTCGAGTTCGACATTGTTATACACCGGATTTTCGATCCGTTTGTAGTGGTTGTAGAGGGCAACGGCGAGGACCTTTTTAGCGTCCACTTGACCGATAATGTATTTGTCCAAAAATTCGACGATTTTCTCCGGTGTCGGGAGCTGTTGCTGCATCGCGGAGCGTTGTTCGTAGCGAACCTCTTTTTGCAAAATGCTAGAGCAGGTTGTGACGCACTCGTTACAGATATGAGTCGTCTCCGAAGAGAACATTTTTTTTACTTCACTTTGTTTTCTACCGCAAAATGAGCAGATTTTTTCAGGTGTATTCATCAGACATCCTTTGCACTGAATTTGGTAAGAATCTCATCCGCCAGACCAAACTCGATCGCCTCTTTGGCCTCCATGTAGTTATCACGGTCGGACTCTTTTTCGATCACTTTGGCACTTTTTCCTGTCGCTTCGGCGAGAATGACATAGAGACGGCGTTTGAGATTGAGGATATGTTTGGTGTGGATCTCGATATCGCTCGCTTGTCCTGAGTAACCCCCCAGCGGTTGATGAATCATCACTTCGGCATTGGGGAGCATATAGCGGTGACCCTTGTCCCCACACGTAAACAGCACCGCTGCCATCGAAGCAACCATTCCCATAGCATAAGTATAAACCGGAGCGTTGATAAGATTCATCGTATCGAGGATCGCTAATCCCGACATCACTGACCCGCCCGGGGAACTGATGTACATATGGATAGGCTCTTCAGAATCCATTGCTTCCAGATAGAGCAACTGAGAGACGATAACTCCCATCATATGATCATCGATCGCTTCGGTGATAACGATCACCCGATCTCCTAAAAGTTTGGAAAACAGATCAAAATAACGCTCTCCGCGAGGCGAAATATCTTTTACGGTAGGTATCATTGGCATATTTAGCTCCTTAAATAAATGCTTTGATAAATTCAGGAAGTGACATAGGAATCACTTCAAGGTTATGTTTGTCGATGAACTTTTTCTCTTTTTTCCCTAACTCTTTATCGGTGATGACGTATCCGCCTTCCAAATCAAGTGTTAGCTCGTTGGCAACCATACGGTCGGTGTCGCGGTCGAAAGATGTCCCTAAAAAGAGGTATTTTTTGGTTTTTCGATACGTTTTAAGCACCTTCGGCACGGCAAATCCGCCCATCGCCTCGGTGAGCCAATCGACATAATCGGCGTCACTGATGACGAAACTCGGGTTCGGCAGAGGTGAACCCATCGGTTTAAAGAGGATTTTTTGAGCGGTTTCAAGTACCTCTTCTTCAACCAAAAAGTATTTTTGGTTTTCGACATCGTATTCGTACACTTCATAACGGTAGTCATTTCCCATGATACGCGATTTACCGACGATGAGACAATGCGGCGTATAGGCTAACAGCTCTTGGAATTTGGTATCACGGTTGGTATCGACGATATAACGCGGCAGCATATCGTTGATCACTTTGTGCAGAGGTGTCGGATCGTAAGCTTTTGTGTAGATGTGGTTGATGAGCTGCGTCATGTAGTCAACTCCCCGACGTTGTTCCAAATGCATTGCGGCACGGGAGTATTCGAACATCAGTCTCGGAGCCATTGCTCGTCCGCCGTTCATGGCTAAAATGAGTGAATCGCTATCATGCGGTACTGCCTCACCCTCCTTGGTTATAATCCCTTCAAACACCCCCAAACCGAAGTAGGGGATGGTAGTTTGGTTCCGTAACTCTTTTTTTATTGTTTCAAATAGTGTGTCCATTAGTGGCATCCTTTTCCGGTATAACAGCTCATGGCTGCAACGATTTTAGTAAGCGCTTTGTCCAGTGAAAAAGGCTTTGATAAATCAGGGAGAATCTCGTGGTAAAAGAGTGCTCCATCTTTTGAAAGGATGAAAAGTGATTTGGCAAATTCACCCTCAAGCTCATCACCGCTCAAGCGAATACCGTAGTAATCACCGAACGCTTCATCGCTATCGATTCCAAACATCCATCCCTCCATCTGGGGACTGGTGTGTTTAGATGATGCAACAATGAGGGCTTTGGTTATTCCGCCTAATGCATTTAAACTCAGAAGCTCATCAAGCTCTTTAATCTGAGAGAGGAGTGATTCATCGATAAAAGGGGCGGTAATTAAGATTTGTGTTGTACCGTTTTGCCCACCGATAGGGAAGGTTTCATTTACTCCATTACTGAGTGAAACACGTTCACTACAATAACCGACATCGAGTGGCATATCCTCTAAACGGACAGTCGAAGTGTTGTAGATAATCTGCAAAACGGACTCCTCTTTGGGTATATTACAGAGAAATGCATTTCGTGTTCTTGGTCAAAATAGGAGTATTTTTATCTTATTTGTCATGATTATTATTCTAGATGAAGTAAATAGAAACAAAAATGTCAGGCTACAGGATGAACGTATCGCAGATGCTCGGCAATTTCTGTTCCGATGGCGAAGTGATTGATGGCTTCTTCGGCTGTTTTGACAAATGGAGGGATTTTATGAATTTTGATTCCAACATTTTTCATCGCATAGAGGGTATTGAGGCAGTACAAATCGACAATCAGATAATCACACTTGCCGATCACTTCAAGAAGGGCATAGTGTTCACTGATATGTTGAGGATTTTGAGATAGGTCACTTTCACAGGCACATGCTTTCATTTTCGGATCACGTACCATCTGCCCCTCATGTCTTTCCCACGGATTCAGACGCATTCCGACAAAACGGTAACGAATGTCTTTACGATCACCGGAAACCTCATACAATGCAAACATGGTTGCACTACAGGGATTATAGTGATAAACACGTGTCATCGCATCCATCGGTATAGCTACCATCATGATAAGGCTCCTAATATTTAAACATTAGATGCAATTTTTATTCTGAAAATATGGGTGTGAGAACACTCCATGCATGAGGGTGGAACAAAAGAGAGAAATTCAGTTAGATCGTATTAGAATAAAAGATAATGATTTATCAGTGGAGTACGGATGCGGTTAATTAACCACAGATATGAAAGTTCTGAAGCCCTAAAGAGGTTTATTTCGGAGACATTTAAGGGTGATGAAGTACTTTTTGTACAGCTTTTTAGCGGTAATATGGATACTTTACTCACCCAGTCCGTGGTAAATATCATCCTAGATACCCTCCCGAATTCATGCTTGATCGGCTCAACTACGGCCGGTGAGATCATGAACGGTGAGATGAGCTCCAATGAGATTGTAATCGCATTTTCTCAGTTCGAAGCGACAGATGTCTCAACCTACTATTTTCCCCATTTAGATTTTGATCAGGGTATCCAAGCGGCAAAGAGAATTGTCAGTGATCGTACCAAATTGTGTATTGCTTTTGCGGAAGGGATCGGCGGCGATGCAGAATCTTTTTTAAACGGATTTACGTCAGTCCGCAGTGATGTAATAGTCGCAGGAGGGAATGCCGGAGATGATCTAACGTTTCAAAATACCCGTATTTTTGAGGGACGTTCTCTCCATTCGTTCGGGATAGCCATTGCGGTATTGGATAGCGATGTTTTGGAAGTGCATAATGCCTATTCCCTTCATTGGTCAGCGATCGGTAAAGAGATGGAAGTGACAAAAGCGGATAAAAACATTATTTATGAGATTGACGGTAGAGCGGTGGAAGAACTTTACACCTACTATCTGGGTTCCGAAACGGTTGCACGTATTCCGGCAAGCGCGATAGAGTTTCCCCTCATAAAGATTGAAGACGGTGTCCAGATTGCCCGCTCGATTGTAGCTCGTAGCGAAAATGGCGGTTTTGTGTATGCCGGACATTTTTGTAATGGAGATAAAGTTCATTTTGCAATCGGGAATGTCGAAGATATTCTTAACCATGCTTCTGAGATCCAGAAATCAGTTGCCTTGGGTGAACCGGAAGCGATCTTTATTTACTCATGCTCGGTACGAAAACTTTTTTTAAAAGATCAGTTAAATTACGAGTTTGGTTTGATCAACGAAGTAGCCCCGACGAGCGGGTTTTTTACCTATGGAGAGTTTTTTCATTCACCGCACGGCAATCAGCTTCTTAACATTACCACTACGACGATTTCCCTACGCGAATCTACCCGTAAGGACGTTGGCATAGTGGATATAAAAGAGCGGGAATATCGCCATACGATGCTCAAATCATTGACCCATTTGGTCAATACGACGCAGAATGAACTCAACGACAGCATTAAAATTCTCGATCAATATAAAATGGTGCTTGATCAAAGCTCAATTGTCTCAAAGACAAATGCCAAAGGAATCATTACCTATGTCAATGATGCTTTTTGCTTTATTTCAGGTTATCGGCGTGAAGAACTGATCGGTAAAAACCATAATTTGGTGCGTCATCCTGATACCTCTCCTGAACTCTTTAAAGATTTATGGGAAACGATTCAATCAGGCAAGGTGTGGAAAGAGACCTTTCAAAATCTCTCGAAGAGCGGCGAATCGTATTACGTTAAAACCGTTATTGCCCCCATATTTGATGATGCGGGTCAGATTGTCGAGTACATTGCTGCTCGTGTTGATGTGACGGAACTCATTACTAAAGAGCAAATTATCCAGCGTCAGCTACTAGATACCTTGAGCGGATTAAAGAATAGAACGGCATTGTTAAATGATTTGGAAAGTGAAAATCAAGAAGTGACCTTAGTGTTGCTCAATATTGACCGTTTTTCGAATATTAATGATTACTTCGGCTATGAAGTGGGAGATCAGCTGCTCAAATCGTTTGCCAATCGTTTGCGTGAGATGACAGAACACGAGTATCTCTATCGGATCAGCGGAGATGAGTTTGCGATCATCTGTATTAACCAAAAGTTTGATGATGCATTGCGAGATTATGTCCTCGATAATCTAAACAAGCTTGAAAATTTTAAATATTCTGTTGCCGGATACGAACATACGCTCAATGTTACGTGCGGAGTAGCGCATGCTATATACTCCGATGTCTATAATCTGGCGCACATGGCCCTCAAAGAGGCTAAAGAACAACGTTCCAAACTGATATTTTTTAATGATAATACAACCTTGAGTGAAAAGAACCGAAACAATATTTGGATGATGACCAAACTTAAATCGGCAATTGAAGAAGATCGGATTGTGCCGTATTTTCAAGGGATTGTTGATAACACAACCCGCCGTATTATGAAATATGAAGCTCTTGTCCGTCTGATTGAAAAAGACGGCAGTGTATTAAGCCCGTTTTGGTTTTTGGAGCATGCGAAAAAATCGAAACTCTACGATCAATTGACGCGCGTTATGATTAGAAAAACCTTTGCTATTTTTGAAAAGAGTGAGTATGAATTTTCACTCAATCTGACCCTTCAAGATATCATTAACGATGAAACACGAATGCTCTTGTACCATACGCTGGAACACTCATCCGCTTCCAATAGAGTGGTTTTTGAAATCGTCGAATCTGAGGGGATTGAAAATTTTGATGAAGTTGCAGAATTTATTAAAACACTCAAACACTACGGATGTAAGATCGCGATTGATGATTTTGGTACAGGGTATTCGAATTTTAGCTATTTAAGCAAACTCGATATTGATTATATTAAAATTGACGGTTCGCTCATTAAAAACATCAATAATGATGCAGATCATCTTTTGACGGTGGAAAGCATTCTATTTTTCGCACGAAAAAAAGGGATTGAAACGATTGCCGAATTTGTCGAAGATGAAGCGATTTTTGCGACATTAATGAGTCTTGGTGTTGATTATTCACAAGGCTACCTCTTTTCAACCCCTCAACCGACAATCGAAACGTAATCTCTGTACGCTTCGGTTATACCTCCTACAAAAACGTCACATTTTGTTTAAATCCCCTTTTTAAACCCATAGAACATTCATTGCATTAACCCTATTTAGAAAATGGTTGCCGCCGGATGAGGTTGAGAATCATTGAATGACACTTAAAAGGAGTTATTATGAGTTGTTCCTCAAGCGGAAATGAATCTTTTATGCCCGAAGATATTCAAGCGAAGATACACAATCATCCATGTTATTCAGAGGGTGCACATCACCATTATGCACGTATTCACGTAGCGGTTGCCCCGGCGTGTAATATCCAATGTAATTACTGTAATCGTAAATACGACTGTTCCAATGAATCTCGACCGGGGGTAACCTCTGAGCGTCTTAGCCCTGAAGAAGCGGCAAAAAAAGTATTGCTTGTCGGCGGTGAAGTACAGCGTATGAGCGTACTAGGTATCGCAGGTCCGGGAGATGCCCTTGCAAATCCGAAGAAAACCTTTGAGACATTCGGATTGGTTCGTGAATTTGCATCGGATTTAAAACTTTGTCTCTCAACGAATGGTTTGGAATTGCCAAACTTCATCGATGAGATGGTCGAGTACAACATCGACCACATCACCGTCACCATTAACAGTGTTGATGAAACCGGTGAAATCGGAAGTCTAATCTATCCGTGGATCTTCCATAACAACAAACGTATTTATGGAAAAGAGGCAGCGCAAATCCTCCTCGCAAATCAACTCGAAGGGATGAAAAAATGCGTTGAAAAAGGGATCTTGATCAAAGCGAACTCGGTTCTTATCCCGGGTGTCAATGACAAACATCTCCCTGAAGTTTCCAAAAAACTCAAAGAGATCGGTGTTTTCTTGCATAACATCATGCCGATTCTCTCTGAGCCTGAATTCGGTACGGCGTTTGCCCTCGCAGGCGTTCCGAGTGCGACGGATCAGGAACAAATGGCGATTCAAGAAGCGTGCGGTATGGACATGAAACTCATGCAGCACTGTCGTCAATGCCGCGCCGATGCAGTAGGGCTTATCGGTGAAGACCGTGGAGCTGAGTTTACCAAAGATACCTTTGCAGGGCTTAGTTTCGACGAACTCCAAATCAAATACGATCTTGAAGCGCGTCAAGCGGCTCAGGCGAAAATCGAAGAGTTTAGATTCTTCCTCGATCAGGCCAATGAGCGCGTCCGTAAAGAGAAAGCGGAACTTAGTTCGAATGGCGTGACAATCCTCGTTGCGGTCACTACAGCAGGCGAGGGGATGATCAATCAGCACTTCGGAAGCGTTAAAGAGTTTTTGATCTACGAAGCCGGTGATAAAGGGATCCGTTTTATCCATCACCGCAAAGTGGATTATGAGTATTGTGCAGGACCGGACGGTACAAATCCGCTTCAGCCGATCTTGGAAAAACTCAAAGATGTTCAGATGATTCTAACGGCGAAAATCGGTGGTTGCCCGCAGGATGATCTTAAAGCGGCCGGCATCATCGCCGATCAAAGCTACGCGTATGAACCGATTGAAATTTCAGTTCTCAAAGCATCCCGCAAATACTTCGGTATGGATGAAAACGCGGAAGTGAATTAGCACATTTTTGACTTTTCGTTCGTGGTGAGCTTGTCGAACTATGAACGAAATACCCTTCGACAGGCTCAGGGCGAACGGTACTTGAGGATGACGAAAAAGGAAAACATCATGGCACTCATCAACGATACTACACTGCGTGACGGGGAGCAGGCTCCTTATGTCGCGTTCAATACCGAAGAGAAACTTCGTATCGCTACTTTGTTAGACGCGTGCGGCGCGGATGAACTTGAAATCGGTATTGCGGCGATGGGTGTCAAAGAACGCGACGATATCAAAGAACTTTTAGCCTTAGGTCTAAAAGCTCGGATGATGACGTGGAATCGGATGAAGATGGAAGATCTTGACGCTTCACTCTCGTGCGGAGTTAAAGCGGTCGATCTCTCTATCCCTATCTCAGATATTCTTATCGATGTTAAATTCGGCGGCAGTAAAGCGAAAGTCTTAACCGAGCTTGAGCGTGTTGTTACTACAGCTACCAAAGAGGGTTTGTTTGTTTGCATCGGCGGAGAAGACAGTTCACGAGGAAGTCATGAATTTATCCGCGATGTGATGACATTAGCCCGTGAGTGTGGTGCAGGGCGCTTCCGCTATTGCGATACCATCGGTATTATGACCCCGACACAAACCTACAATGAAATCAAATCATTATGCGACTTAGATCTCCTCCCGATTGAAATGCACACCCATAATGATTTTGGTCTTGCTAATGCGAATGCCCTCAGCGGTATTGACGCGGGTGCACTCAGTATGAATACAACTGTTATTGGATTGGGTGAACGGGCGGGTAATGCCTCGTTTGAACAGATTCTCATGACACTCAAACATCTCTACGGTGAGGCACGTTCCATCGATCCTCTCCTCATTCGAAATTTGGTTCATACGGTGGCAAGCGCGGCAAATATGTCGCTAGCCACCAATGCCCCTGTCGTAGGTGAACGGATATTTGCCCACGAAAGCGGCATACACGCAAGCGGGATGATGAAAGATTCCCATGCGTATGAACCCTATGAAGCCGAAGAGGTTGGATTGGAAAGTTCCTTTCCGATCGGAAAACACTCCGGCAGTGCAACCATCCGTTATCACTTGGCACGTATGGGGATTAGTGCTGAGAATGCAATTTTGCGGGATATGCTCCCAAAAATCCGTGAAATCGTCACTTCCCGTAAACGGGTGCTTGAAATTAGTGAGCTAAAATCCCTCTATCAGGACCTGGCATGTATATAGGATGGCTTAAATTCGTAGATGTTCCTGAACTTGTGAAAATTGCCGAAGAGACGGGGTGGTTACTGGATGGATATCATGTTAAACTCATGATGATGCACGCACCCCATTTATGTTATGGGGCGTACGAAGATGGTGTACTTGTCGGTGCAGTGATGGCCATAGAGTTCGAGACATCAGCGATGATCAAATACTTTATGGTACGACCGACACATCAAAAGCAGGGGATCGGACGTCGGTTGTTCAATACCCTTTTTGGAGTCCTCAAAGACGAACACCCCTCGCTGTATCTCCATGCAAATCCTCATCTTAAAAGCTTTTTTGAGCAAAGCGGATTTAAGGCGGTTATGGAAGTAGGGCGTTTTCTCAATGTCGGAAAAGTACCCCCTTTTAATTTTACGAACGCTCAGGCCAAAGAACTCGACGGAGGAAATTTCGATGCGATGATCCGTAAAATGGATTTTGAAACGTTCGGTGAAGATCGGATGGCGTTTATGCTCGATGAGATGGAGCGCAACAGTTCACTCAAATTTGCCTTGCCGAACTCATTTCAACACTCCAGTGTCATCAATGCACGCGGCGTTTATTTAGGGCCGTGGCAATGCAGACCGGGGTTTGAAGACGAGGCTGAGAAAATGATGCAGGGCGTTTTGTATTTCAGGGGGCTGAAAAAAGTTCTTGCTGACGTTCCTCTGGGGAATGCCAATGCAGTTGCATTGTTTGAGAAATACCATTTTCAGCAAAAAGGTACTTTTATTCATATGTGTTACGGCGAGCCGCGCAACGTCAAATTTGAAAATATCTACGCGTTTTCACTTTAATTTTAAACGAGCTAGGAGTAAAACCCCTATCTCTACGCTTGCCGCTGAGGCACTAAAGCTTGCCCCTTCGGGTCAGAATTTTAAAAGGATTGATTCATGAATCTTCTTGAATCCTGCGTGAATGAAAAATGCAGAGTCTTATCCATAGCATTGGATGAAGTATTAAAAGATCATCTTTGCGCTATGGGAATTTGTCCGAATGCGACACTCTGTGTGAAACGGTACGGACTTTTTAAGAGCAGTGTACAGGTTCAGATCGGTGAACGAATCGTTGCATTAGGAAAAGATCAAGCACGCCACATCGAGATACGCGTTGCTTAACTTTAGGTGTATAACATTAATAATAAAAAGGATTAACTATGTCGGAAATGACTGAACAAGATCATAAAAAAGAGTTGGCGAAACTCAAACGTTTAGCGGTAGAAGTTGCATCAGAGATACATGATATTGTCGAAGATACGGTCTGGACGAACCATGTTAAAATGCCTGAATTGGCTGCAAAATTGTACGATGCAGTCGAAAAAGCCAACAGCTACAAAGCAGAACACTCCCTCTAAGGGGTTGGATTATGGCTACGAAAGAAGAAGTTCTCGCATCAGAAATCTGTGAATGCGGCGGTAAGAGTGTTGCCGATGCAATCAAGCTTTTTCAAGAGACGTCACTGCCGTATAAAAAAGCAAAAAAGCTCGTAACTGAGTGTGACAAGAGCTGTTGTCGTGCAGCCCTTCTCAGACTTTTTGATATGGCGTATTTCGGTAAATTTGATTATGACGAGATCGAGAGGCTGATTCAGCTGCGCCACGATAAACTGGGCGAAATTTTAGAACGGATGAAAAATGGACGCTAACGTAACGATTCGTTTGGGCTACAGCGATGATATTCCTGCTATGGCCAACCTTCTGAGTGAACTTTTCGCTATTGAAAATGATTTTACGATTGATCCAGAGACGCAATCTCGCGGATTGGAGCTACTCCTCCAAAATTTGCAGAGTGTTGTTTTGGTTGCTGAAATTGACCATTGTGTGGTTGGTATGATTTCCCTTCAGAGAGTGATCTCCACGGCTATGGGAGAGTATGTCGGCATTATTGAAGATGTTGTTGTGTCTGAAGCATATCGCGGATGCGGCATCGGGACAAAACTGCTCGAAACGGCAATCGATGAAGCAGAGCAGCGAGAATGGGGAAGATTGGCATTGGGGGTCGATCTACGCAATACGAAAGCGATGGAATTCTATAAAAAGTATGGATTCATTACCAGCCACATGGGTTTGATGTATCGGATAGCGTGAGGTATAGCTTATCTTTTGCTCACGATAACCCTGTTTTTTCCTTCCGTTTTTGCCTGATACATGGCATCATCTGCCTTTTTGACAAATGATTCGATACTCTCAACACCATTGTATTGAGCTACACCGATACTAACGGTTATTTGACCGACCTCTTTAAACGTAGCGTGCTCGACCTCTTTTTTGAGCCGCTCGGCAAGGGCAATAGTCCCCTCAAAAGGTGTGTCTATTTGTAGAATGACAAACTCTTCACCGCCCCAGCGTGCGAACATATCATTGCTTCTTACTATGCTGCGGACGACTTCGGCAATTTTGCTCAGGACATCATCACCGGCATTATGTCCGAAGGTATCATTTACTTTTTTGAAATCGTCGATATCAAAAAGGATCAAGGCAACTGAAATATTGGAATCCTGGGCATGTTCAGTGGCTAATTTGAGCCATCGATTACACTGTAATCGGTTTGCCGCATTGGTCAGCGGATCGGTAGATGCAGCTTTTTCCAGCTCATGTTCAAAGAGTATTCGTGTGGTAATATCTTTACCGGTAGAGATAAAATTCGTGAGTTCCTGACGCTTGTTTTTCAGCGGGACGATGGTTTTGAATTCATGATAAAGGGTTGCATCTTTTCGTTTATTGGTCAGAACTCCGCGATAGGTCTCCCCTGAGAGGATCGTATCCCATAGATGTTGATAAAAGGAGTTCTGGTGTTCGCCGGATCGGAGTATACTGGGTTTATGTCCGATCACTTCCTGCGCTAAATAGCCTGATTGCTGTTCAAAAGCACGGTTGACATATTCTATTTTCCCCTCTGTATCGGTAATGACTACGGTATCTCCGCTCTCTTCGAGGGCTTTTGAGAGTCTGAGAAGATGAAAGTCGGTTTGGTGTTTAAATACACGTAATATTTGTGTAATCGCATAGCTTGCCACAATGGCGCACAAGGCGCGGAACAGCTCGACCGGCAACGTAGTGAGTGCTTCAAAAGATGCTCCGTTTACTACGGATGAGGGGAAAAATGTTCCGGAGGGGACAATGAGGCCTGCGAGGATACCGTAGAGAAAAAAAGTGCTTGCAAGGAGATTAGCACATCGTTTCATCGCATCATATACGGATCCTTGGACGAGATAGAATGGATGAAAAAAGATGTATGCGGTCATGAATATTCCCGGAGCACCGAGGAAGTAGCGAACCATTATATTGACATTTACTAAGGTGAACTGATGAAAACCTATCAGTAATGCTCCCAAACCAAAAATAATAATGAGAAGAGTGATCATCGCAAATGTTTTATTCCAAATAACCCGTAAGGAAAAATAGAAAAGGATAGCATACGAGAGGCTCATCATAATCAAGCCGGCCAGGTAAAATGTCTCTTTCGTCTCTTCGCTTCCCAATGATTTGAACATGATAAGCCATTCGGATATACCGTGAAGAATTCCAAATACGCCTAAATATTTTAACTCGCGGGTAAATTTGAAAATAGAATTTTCCATCGGATAGTGGAGGATACTAAAACCAAACATGAAAAAGGCAAGGCCGTAGATAAAATAGATATAGTCGATAAAATTGAGCATCAAACCCCTTCAAGCACAATAGTTTAGAATAAACTATTATATTATTTTATTATTTAGAGGCTAATTATACGGGTAGTACAATGCATAAAATCGAGTTATATGCATGCAATAATGCTCTTTTGTACAGTACAACGATATCGGACTGCAAAGTTACAATTAGGCGTTATAATATAACGGAATAAAATCTAATTGATTGGAAGATTCCTATGCGTCAGTCTGAAATCTTTTTCAAGCTACTCTTTGAAGCGAGTCCCCATCCTTATCTTATTTTACAGGCGGATGAAGCCTACACAATCGTTGCTGTAAACGATTACTATTTGAATGCGACGGGTATTATGCGTGAAAATGTCATAGGCAAACCCCTCTTTGAAGTTTTCCCTGATAATCCAAGTGATGAATCCGTCAGCGGTGTTAGTGATCTGCATATTTCTTTGGACAGTGTTGTTCGATATGGTCAAACCGATATTATGGGAATACAAAAATACGACATTCCGCTCCGAGACGGCAGTGAGGGATATGAAGTAAAATACTGGAGTCCCGTAAATGCACCGATATTTGGAAAAGAGGATAAAGTCGAATATATTATCCATAATGTTGAAGATGTAACCGATTTTGTATTGCTCAAAGAAGCGAACAATACCGTCAGCCAATCATCGGATATGCAAACAAACAGGCTTGAAGCAGAGGTCTTAAAACGGGCGAAAGAGGTGAAAGAGGCTAATCGTCTCATTAAAGCCAGAGAAAAAGAACTCATGCTTCTGAATGACAAACTCAAAGAGCTTGATCGACTCAAAACTGAATTTTTCTCCAATATTTCCCATGAGTTCCGAACCCCTTTGACTTTAATGTTGGCTCCTGTTGAAGAACTCCTTGGGAATCGTCAAAATTTAGGTGATGATCGGATTACGGCAAATATTGAAATTATTCATCGCAATGCATTACGATTGTTGAAATTGGTCAACAATCTTCTCGACTTTTCACGAATTGAAGCAGGCCGGGCGAGAGCAGCGTATGAAGCAACGGATCTCTCAACGTTGACAGCTGATTTGGCGAGTAATTTTTCATCGGCATCCGAACTTGCCAATGTTCAATTAATTGTAGATTGTCCCCCTATGCGCGAGTGGGTGGAAATAGACAGAGAGATGTGGGAAAAAATTGTTTTAAATCTCCTCTCTAACGCATTCAAGTTTACCCAGGACGGTTCCATTACCGTATCGACCCGATCTGAGAACGGAAAAGCAGTTTTGCGTATTCAAGACACCGGTATAGGAATTCCCGAAGAAGCACTGCCAAAATTATTTGAACGTTTTTACAGGGTTGAAAATTCATACGGACGTTCCTATGAGGGGACAGGGATCGGTTTGTCGCTGGTTCAAGAACTGGTGAAACTTCAGGGGGGAAGTATCGAAGTTACCAGCAAAGTAGGAGTGGGAACGACATTTACCATTTCTATGCCATTGGGAATTCAGCATGAAGCTTCTGAGCACAAGAGATCTTATGATGAAGCATCTGGAAAACTGCCACGACATACACAAACATACATAGCTGAAGCAAAACGCTGGAGCAGTGAAAATAAAAAAGATGAAATTTATACTCCAAAAGAGAATACCAAAGGAGAGATTCTCGTGGCCGATGATAATGCGGATATGCGGGAATTTATCAAACGATTGCTGGAAGATGCCGGATACAGTGTCTCTTTGGCCGTTGATGGGGAAGATGCATGGGAAATGTGTCAAAAAAGTTTGCCGGATCTTGTCCTAAGCGATGTCATGATGCCACGATTAAACGGTTTTGAATTGTTAAAGAAAATACGTTCTGCCGAATATACCTATTCGTTGCCGATTATTTTGCTCTCAGCTCGTGCGGGAGAGATTGATAAAACTGAAGGGCTGAATTCCGGTGCGGACGATTATCTCTCAAAACCGTTTCACAGCGGTGAGTTGATCGCCCGAGTTGATGGGGCGGTAAAACTCGGCAAATATCGTAAAAGAGCCCATGAACAGCTGTTGTCACAAACGAATTATATTGCCAAAATAGGGGGATGGAGTTTTGATACAAAAACGATGAAGGGGGAATGGACGGATGAGCTCATCCGTATCCATGATCTTCCTCCAAATGAGTCTATTGATGTCAGCAAAGGACTTGAATTTTATACCCCTCAGTCACGCCCGATTATTGAGCAAGCGATACACGATGCCATTACACTGGGTAGGGCGTATGATTTGGAACTGGAGATTATTAGTGCTGCAGGAATCCATAAATGGGTACGAACCGTCGGTTCACCTGTCATTGAAGAGGGGGAAGTTAGTAAAGTTCAAGGTGTAATGCAAGACATAACACGACAGAAAGAAGACCAAATTAGAATCATTGCGGAAAAAGAGAGGTACGATCATTTGGCACATCATGATGAACTTACCGGACTGCCCAACCATCTCAGTTTACATGAGTTTATGGAGAAGCAATTTTCTGAAAATGTCAAACTGGCATTTATGCTTCTTGACCTGGACGAATTTAAAGAGATCAATGATTCCTACGGGCATAGTTTCGGAGATAAATTACTTATTGATGTGACCCATATTCTTCAAAATACCTTTCCGCCTGATTCATTCATCGTACGTAGCGGTGGGGATGAGTTTGTTGTTGTCGTGCAGTGTCAAAGAAGTAAAAATTTGATTGATAGAATAATGGATAAGATATCCGATATGTTTAATGACCCCTTTAGGATAGATGAAAAGGATGTTTATGTCACTGCGAGCATCGGAATCGCTAAATATCCGAAAGATGCTCAAACGACGGAGGAGCTATTACAGTGTGCTGATGCTGCTATGTATGATGCTAAAAATTCAGGGAAAAATACCTTTAGTTTTTACAACAGCACGTTAACTGAACGTTCACGTCATCGTATGGCGATTTCGACTAATCTCAAAAAAGCGTTATCCAATCACGAATTAGAGCTCTATTATCAGCCCCAAGTTGATCCAAACAACGGCTTGATGGTAGGAGTCGAAGCACTTCTCCGATGGTTTTCACCGCAAGGTTCGATATCCCCATCGGATTTTATTCCGATTGCTGAGGAGAGCAGCCTAATCCTTGCAATCGGCGAATTTGTATTAGTCGAGAGTTTTAAAACAGCTAAACGATGGTTTGATTCCAATCTTTTGGTGGGTCGTATCGCGGTCAATGTCGCAGCGAACCAGTTTGTCCATACCGATTTTATAGCAATCTTAGAGCGGATTTTAGAAGAGACACAATGTAAGCCTGAATGGATCGAGCTCGAAATCACGGAGCGTTCGATCCTTTCAAACCCTGAAAAAGTCATTGTAATGCTAGAAGAGCTACGGGTAAAAGGATTCCATGTATCGATTGATGATTTCGGCACAGGCTATTCTTCTCTTTCGTATCTTAAAAATCTTCCAATCAATAAATTAAAAATTGATATCTCTTTCGTCCGAAATATAACCCATGAACCCAAAAATCAAACGATTGCAAAAGCAATTATCGCATTGGCAAAAGGGTTGGATTTGGACGTATTGGCTGAAGGGGTAGAAAGCGCTGAGGAGATGGAGTTTTTACGTCTCAACAGTATAAATTCGATCCAAGGGTACTATTATTATAAACCAGTTTCCAGAGAAGCTTTCGAAGCACTGCTTCGGGAATAGGAAATTACCCTCTCCCTCGTGTACCATAATAATAAGCCTCTTCATCATTATTGGACGGTTCAGGGATTTTGAGCTTCAACGGGGCTGGAACTTCTACGTTTGTAAATCCGGCAATGAGATCAAATTTCTCTTCTCCTAAACTCATGAGTTGACTCTCTAAAATACGAAGTTTGTGTTTGAGTTTATCCGAGAGGACAATGATCTCTTCATAATAGCGAAGGGAGAGCTCGATTTCATGTTCGCTTGCTTTATTTTTACTTCCCAGTAGTCCACCTAAAATATTTTTCTTTTTTTGTCCATAATAGATAGGATAGATCTTCATGTATTTGTCATGCACTGTGAGTAGTAATTCTTCGATATCTTCGAGAACCATTCGAGAAGTTCCTAGACTAAAGAGCATCGCTTCATCGTAAAACCATTTTCCAAACAGTGAATCGGTCGGACTGAGAGCAATGGTATCAGGCGATGTCTCAATACCCGAAACGAGAAGTTTAATCGCATTGACCCAGCGAATATGAGTTGTCCGCGCTTGGTGGAGATTGTGGATTGATTTTTCTTTATTCGTCATAAACCATCCCTTTTTAATGGAAGTGTAACGGCTTGGAATAATTTTCGATCATATTGATCGCTTATTTTTTAATCAAATGAATGAAAAAGGTGTTTATGAGACCCCTGCAAAACCTATTCCTACAAATTTGTCTTCAAAATGCCATTTTGTCGTTATGTTCAGTCAATTGTCGCAAAAAACCATAGAACACCCCTTGCATCAACCTAAGTGAAGTTCAAAAATAAGGGGATAACATGGCTGGAGCAGCTAGCTTGCGACAAATCGCGTTCTACGGAAAAGGTGGGATCGGTAAATCTACTACATCTCAAAATACATTGGCAGCAATGTCACACTATTTCGATAAAAATATTATGATCGTTGGATGTGATCCAAAAGCGGATTCAACTCGTTTGATTCTTCACGAGAAAGCACAAGATACTATTCTTTCTCTTGCAGCAGAATACGGCACTATCGAAGATGTTGAGATGGAACAAGCTCGTCTTTGGGGTAAAGGCTTATTTGATAAAGAAACTCCGGGTGGTTGGATCAACTGCACAGAGTCAGGCGGACCAGAGCCAGGAGTAGGTTGTGCAGGTCGTGGTGTTATTACAGCGATTAACTTCCTCGAAGAAGAGGGTGCTTACGATGAAGAGGGACTTGATTTCGTTTCTTATGACGTTCTTGGTGACGTTGTTTGCGGCGGATTTGCAATGCCGATTCGTGAAGGTAAAGCACAAGAAATTTACATCGTAATGTCAGGCGAAATGATGGCGATGTACGCAGCGAACAACATCTCTAAAGGGATTTTGAAATACGCAAACACTGGTGGAGTTCGTCTTGCCGGTCTTGTTTGTAACGCTCGTATGACAGATAAAGAGTACGATTTGGCACTTGAGCTTGCTCAACGCCTTGGAACACAATTGATCCACTTCGTACCACGTAACAATATCGTTCAGCATGCTGAACTTCGTCGTATGACGGTTGTTGAATACAGCCCATATTCTGACCAAGCTCGCGAATACAAAGAGCTTGCTCGTAAAATCGTTTACAACGATATGAAAATCATCCCTACTCCAATCAGTATGGATGAGCTTGAAGACTTGCTCCTTGCATTCGGTCTCGAAGACGAAGTTGATGAGTCACAAGTTGGTAAAGCTGCGCACGAAGCGTAATGCATTAGGTTCCTCTTTTGAGGAATCTTCTATGGCTGTCATGTAAATGACAAATAACATCTTGTTAATAATGAAAAGAAAACAACAGAAAAAGGAGATTAGATGTTTGTATTAGGTTTTCACTTCCCAGCTTCAATGGGGAATATCATTCCAGACGAATTAGTGGTAGAAAAATTGGCTGACGTAGATGTCAGTGACGTTAAAGAGATCAAACTTTTGATGGGTACTAAAGATAAAGATAAAGAGTGGTTGAGCTACACAAACAAAGATACATTTTTGTTTAAAGCTATGGTTCACTACTTCAAAGAAGAGAACCCTGATAAAGCACAAAAATACATGATCTACATGAACCGTTACCAAATGTCTGCTATCTCTAAACGTTTAGATGTAGCTGATGATGAGACAATGAAATTGTGTCATAACTTAGATTCGATGGAACAATTCCGTATCGAAGTCGCGTAAGGAAGGGGTGTATTATGGGTCCAGAAACACTAGAAGCTAAACAAAAAGCGGCCATTGAAGAGATCTTAAAAGCGTATCCTGAGAAAGCGGCGAAAAACCGTGAAAAACATCTCGGTGTCGGATCTCCAAATGATGAAAATCAAAAAACCTGCGGTGATGTCCGCTCAAACAAAAAAACCGTTCCGGGTGTTATGAGTCAACGTGGTTGTGCTTATGCAGGATCTAAAGGGGTTGTATGGGGTCCTGTCAAAGACATGATTCACATCTCTCACGGTCCTATCGGATGCGGTCAATACAGCCGTGCAGGTCGTCGTAACTATTACATCGGTGTAACCGGTGTCGATACATTCGTTACAATGAACTTCTGTTCGGATTTCCAAGAAAACAACATCGTTTTCGGTGGAGATAAAAAATTGGGTAAATGTATCGATGAAATCGAAGAACTTTTCCCACTTAATAACGGTATCACTGTACAATCAGAGTGTCCGATCGGTTTGATCGGGGATGATATCGGTGCGGTTGCAAAAACCAAAGCTAATGAGCTTAACAAAACAATCGTACCGGTTAACTGTGAAGGTTTCCGTGGGGTATCTCAATCATTGGGTCACCACATCGCAAATGACACGGTTCGCGACTATATCTTTGATGCAGAAGTTAATGTAAGAACGGATGATGTTGAAGTAACTGAATATGACGTTGCGATCATCGGTGACTATAACATCGGTGGTGATGCATGGTCAAGCCGTATCCTTTTGGAAGAGATGGGCCTTCGTGTTGTTGCACAATGGTCAGGAGATGCGACTCTTAAAGAGATGGCATTGACTCCTAAAGTGAAATTGAACTTGCTTCACTGCTACCGTTCAATGAACTACATCAGCCGTCACATGGAAAAAGAATTCGGGATACCTTGGATCGAGTATAACTTCTTCGGACCAAGTCAAACGATCAAATCTCTTCGCAAAATCGCTGCTTTCTTCGATGAAAGTATCCAAGCAAAATGTGAAGAAGTTATCGCTAAATATCAACCGATGATCGATCAAGTGATTGCAAAATACAAACCTCGTTTAGAGGGTAAAACGGTTATGTTGTTCGTCGGCGGTCTTCGTCCTCGTCACGTTATCGGTGCTTACGAAGATTTAGGTATGGAAGTAATCGGAACCGGTTATGAGTTCGCTCATGATGATGACTACAAACGTACCAAAGAAGAGATTTTCCGCTCGACTGTTATCTACGATGACGTCAACGAGTATGAGCTTGAAGCATTCGTTAAAAAACTTCAACCTGACCTTGTAGCTTCAGGGATCAAAGAGAAGTATGTATTCCAAAAAATGGGTCTCCCATATCGCCAAATGCACTCATGGGATTACAGCGGACCTTACCACGGGTACGACGGATTCGCGATTTTCGCACAAGATATGGATTTAGCAATTAATTCACCAGTATGGGCGCACTCAAAAGCACCATGGGAAAAGGAAGGTTGAGACGATGCAAGAAATAGAAAAAATCGTAAACGGGAAAGACCTGTTTAAACGCCCTGAGTACCAAGAAGTACTCGCAAACAAAAAACAATTCGAATCGTCTATGCTTGCAGTTAACCCTGCAAAAGTAGAAGAGATCGCTGAGTGGACCAAAACATGGGATTACCGTGAGAAAAACCTTGCTCGTGAAGCGATCACCGTTAACCCTGCAAAAGCATGTCAGCCTCTTGGGGCTGTTATGGTTGCACTCGGGTTTGAGGGTACTATGCCTTACGTTCACGGTTCTCATGGATGTGTTGCGTATTTCCGTTCATACTTTACCAAACACTTCAAAGAGCCGACTCCTTGTGTTTCGGATTCTATGACTGAAGATGCTGCGGTATTCGGTGGATTGGTGAACATGAAAGAGGGTCTTAAAAACTGTGCTGCAGTGTATAAACCTAAAATGATCGCGGTTTCTACCACATGTATGGCAGAGGTTATCGGGGACGACTTGATGGCATTTATCCTTGCGGCAAAAGAAGAGGACGGCGGAGAATACCTTCCGGCTGAATATCCGATCCCTTTTGCACACACACCTTCATTCGTAGGTAGCCATATCACTGGATATGACAACATGATGCACGGTATCATGTCTCAGCTCACTGAAGGAAACAAAGGCGAAACGAAACAACGTATCAACATCATCCCTGGTTTTGAAACGTACATCGGAAGCCTTCGTTCGGTTAAAAGCATCGTAGAAGCATTCGGAACAGACTATATCATGTTGGGTGACCACTCTGATCAATGGGATATGCCGGCTGGTAACTACGAAATGTTCCAAGGCGGAACAAAAATTGAAGACGCAAAAGATTGTATCAACTCAAGTGCAACAATCTCTCTTCAAAAATACGCAACGTCTAAAACCATGAAAATGGTCGAAAAACGTTGGAAACATGCTGGTGGATGTTCTAACCCAATCGGTCTTAAAGGTACCGATGAGTTTGTTATGAAACTCGCAGAGTTGACTGGAACTGAAGTTCCACAAAAACTCAAAACTGAGCGTGGCCGTCTTGTTGATGCTATGCAAGACAGCTATCCGTACATGCACGGTAAAAAATTCGCTATCTGGGGTGATCCTGACTTCCTAATCGGTGCAGTATCATTCCTCCTTGAGATGGGTGCAGAACCTACTCATGTTCTTTGCCACAATGCACCAAACGGCTGGGAAGCTGAGATGAGAGCAATGCTCGATACTTCTCCGGCTAAAGACAGCCTCCATGTATGGGCAGGTAAAGACTTGTGGGCAATGCGTTCACTCTTGTTCACTGAGCCGGTTGATTTCATGATCGGTAACAGCTACGGTAAAGAGTTGATGCGTGATACAGGAACTCCGTTGATTTACATCGGATTCCCGATCTTTGACCGTCATCACCTTCACCGTTACTCTATCAGCGGATACGATGGAGCGTTGAACCTTCTTACTTGGATCACGAACAAAGTTCTTGATCAATTGGATGAAGATACCAAAAACATCGCGACCACTGACTATTTCTTCGACCTCGTCCGCTAAGGACACCGCCTCCATCCGGGGGCAAACTTCATTGTTTCTCGTCATTTTTCCCCTTTCGGGGAATTTTTTTGGTTGAGTTTTTTACTAAAGATTCAGTCAAATAAACAGGATGATTTATGGCAGGCGTACACGATAAAATCAAAGCGGAATTAATGGTTGAAATTTATGCAAATATTGATCGTATTTACGATTCGATCGAGCAGCATTTTGATTTGGATGATAGCCGTCGAAGTAATGTCATCAAAAGTCTCAATACCCTCAAAGACGAACTCTATTTCGTTGTACAGACAACTTCTTTATCTTAAAGTTATTTATATAATATTCAATAAACTAATATAATCAGTATGTTTCTTTTCTAAAAAGTCCTATAATGTATTCTCGCTAAGGATGGAAGGAGTTTTGTGTGGCTCTGATGAATAATATGACAATCATAAAACGGATACTATTATGGTTGGGTGCAATGTCATTGGTATGGTTTCTTATCCTTGCCTTTATTGTGTTGCAAGTGAGGGAAACTGTTCGGCAAGAGGGTTTGAATCATCTGCAAAAAATTTTAAATCATAAAAGTGATGCTCTTGGTGCGTATGTAGTACAAAGATATGATGCCCTTGATAACCTAAATCAATTTTTCTCCTTTACATCACACTATCATCCTATCTTCGATAAAAAAATGTGGATGACTGATCAACTCTTTTCAAAGAATCTACAACAAAACTTAGCTGATATCAAAGAGAAAAGCGGTTTTTACGATATTTTTTTGATCACATTGAGCGGAGATATCATTTACACCTTTGAACGTGAAAAGGATCTGCATACCAACCTACTCAACGGTCCCTATAAAAATACACTGTTGGCGCATGTTTTTCAGGATGCTTTGAAGCAGAAGAAACCTTATATTTCCAATTTTGATTATTACGAACCTAGTCACGAAGATGCCGCTTTTATTGCTAAACCTATTATAGTAGAGGGGAAAATTCTTGGTGTATTGGCGGCTCAAATTGACAATAAAGTAATCAATTCGGTCATTAATGATTATAGTGAATTGGGAAAAACAGGTAGGGTTGTTACCTCGGGTTTTTGTAATAGCAGGTCGATCAATGCGAAAACATCACGACATTGTGATATAAAAGAATGTGCTACCTGTAATTCATTTCAACTTGAAGCAATTAACAATGCCCTCAAAGGGAAATACGGACAGCAATACACATCCGATAAATCCGGGCATGAGTTAGCGGTTGCCTGGGGATATCAAAAAGATTTGCGCTGGGGAATAGCGGTGCATATGGAAGAGAACGAATTATTGGAGTCCTGGTATCAATCAACAACCTCGCTAATAATTTTATTTTTTAGCGGTATTTTAGTGATCGGTTTTATGGTCATTATGGCATTTCGCTCTTTTTCCAGACCGATACATAAACTAACGCATTATGCGTATTTGGTTTCAAGCGGACATTATAACATTCAGATTGACGCCAAAGGATACGATCATGAATGGCAGGTATTGATACATGCATTCAAAAATATGGTTATCGAAATCAATCGGGAGATGGCTAAGCTTAATGAACAAAATATCCTTTTGAAGAATCAAAAAAATGAGATCGAAGAACTCAATCAGAATTTGGAATTCCGTATCAAGAAGAAATCCGAAAAACTTCAAGAATATATCAATATCATAGATCATTATGTGATCACATCCCAAACCGATAAAAATGGTATTATCCTCTATGTTTCCGATGCATTTTGTAAAATCAGCGGCTATGCGAGAGAGGAGTTAATCGGGCATAATCACCGCATTATACGCCATCCCGATATGCCGGATTCATTGTTTGAAGATCTCTGGACAACGATAACATCCGGAAAAACATGGCATGGTGAGATCAAAAATTTAAAGGCGGACGGCGGCTATTATTGGGTCGAAACAACAATCACGCCGAATATCGTGGGCGGAGAAATAGCCGGATATACGGCAGTTCGATACGATATCTCGGATAAAAAAATCATTGAAGAGCTGGCAATTACCGATCCGATGACCGGACTCTACAATCGCCGTTTTTACATTAAGACGATCAACGAAGAGATGAACCGCATCAAACGTCACGATTCATCACTCGCATTAATGATGATTGATGTTGATAATTTCAAGCTCTATAACGACACCTACGGTCATCAGGCAGGGGATGATGTTTTAACGCGAGTCTCCGATATCCTGAAATTTTACACTTCTCGCAGCGGTGAGTATGCGTTTCGCTTAGGAGGAGAGGAGTTTGGAATCATCGTTAGCGGCATGGATAGGGATGAATATATTGAACTTGCCAATCGTATTCGCAGTGCGATAGAGGTGTTGGCAATAGTACATGAGAAGAACAACGCTTCTCCTTATGTTACCATTTCAATCGGAATTGCCCTTTATCGTACGGGTTCACACGCCACGTGCGAAGATCTATACAGAGAAGCGGATATGCAGCTTTATCGGGCCAAAGAGCACGGTCGAAATCAAGTTGTCATCGGTGAGAAAAGTTAAATACCCTCTTCACTCTCAAACTCCATAAATGCTTCAGTAAGATCGGATGGTTTGATCGTTTCTTTTTCTAACTCTTTGAGCGCTTCAGCTTCCTCTACTTTGGCATGTTCTTCTTCGACATACTCAATAAAAGTTTCAATATCCTGATCCGGTTGATAAAACGGTGCGTAACCCAGCGCAATATCGACAAATTCGATCCCGCATCCGAAATCGATTAACTGTTGTTTTAAATCCATATAATTTCCTATAATTTATTGGGCGATATTATAAAGAAATATGCTTGATCTATCGAATGCTAATTGGCTTTTGGAAGTGATTTCGGTAGAATGGACGAATATATAGGTAGAAGGTTATGAATGCAAATACGAGTTTACTATGAAGATACCGATGTCGGCGGAGTTGTTTATCACTCCAATTATCTCAATTTTTGCGAACGGGCCCGAAGTCAGCTCTTTTTTGATGCGGGGCGTTCTCCGATATTGGAAGGGGGGCATTTTGTGGCGAAGCACATCGAAGCCGATTATCTCAAAAGTGCTAAGTTTGGAGACATTTTAGCGGTAAAAACAACCCTCATACAGATAAAAAATGCTTCGTTTAGCTTATTGCAGCAGATTTTTCGTGAAGATGAAAAAATATTTGAAATGAAAATCGATTTGGTTTATATCAATTTCGCAGGGAATATGACGAAAATCCCTGCAGAGGAAAAAGCGTTTTTATCCGCTTTAGAGTAGGGGCTTGAGTTTGGGAGCTGCTTTTTCGATTGCTGCACCGATTTCATGATTTTCACGCATCATAGCAATATCCAGCGGAGTCATCCCCTCTTTGCTCATGGCATTTGCAGATGCACCTTTTTCAATCAAATACACAGCGATAGGCGTATGACCTCTCCATGCCGCAAGATGCAATGCTGTGGCACCTCCTGCATCTTGAGCATTAACATCGGCCCCTTTTTCGATCAGATACTTGACCGCCTCAGTATTTCCGACCCACACGGCATACATCAAAATGGTTTTATTATTATCCTCGCGCGCTGTGTTGGCATCGCTAAGGGTTTGGATACGTGAGTGAAATGTTTGGGTGTCGTTACGATCAAGCAGCCCAACCAGTTCTAGTATATCGGCTCCCTGAAGTGATAAAGCCATAAAAATGGAGAGAAAAAATGGATATTTCATTCTTATTTCTTGAACTGCTCGATGAACTCTTCGATATCGTCAAACAACGCTTGAAGATCCTCTTCATGCTCCACTTCATCGGCTAAAATTTGAGAGACCAAATCGTAGGTAATAATATCTTTTTCACGTGTAATGTCGAGGATGTTTGAGTAAACACCGATGGCACATTGTTCCCCTTTAATCGCTTGTTCCAGTACTTTACGTACATCAGGTTCCGTGGGTGCATCGTAACCGCAATTGGTATTGGTTAACCACTCAGCAGGGTGTAGAGCAGGAGTTCCACCGAGTTGAATGATACGATCGCATAGCATTGTGGCATGACGAAGTTCATCGGCGGCGTGCTGAGTGAGTTCGACGATAGCGGCGTCTTTCATCAACCCTTTCACCACTTTGGATTCGATAAAATATTGGTAGTATGCGAGCCATTCATCACAATATGCTTTATTCAGAAGTTCATACACGGTTTGTGCTTCAATCCCGCGCAGAAGTGAAATCCCTCTTTTTCCCATTAAATACCCCTTATTGATAGATAATCCAACTCTATCACTGCTTCTCTTAAAGGAAAATTATTCTCCGCTGTAACGGTTAAGTTCATCAGAGAGCAAAAGGGTTATGCCATTTACTTTTGACATAGTAATAACCCCTTCAGATTTCAGTTTTTTAAGCATTCGAGAGAGCGTTTCGGGGGTGATTCCGATCAAGCGAGCTATTTCAATCCCTTTGAGACGTTGAAAAATATTCGGGTCATCACGGACTAAACGTGCTACTTTTGCCAATGCATTCGGAGCGCTGTGCCGCTGCAGTGAGCTCTCTAATGCTCCGATTTTTTGTGTCAAAGATGAGATGAGTGCGATGCTCAAAGAGGGGTCGTTTTGGATCAGTTGCAAAAACGGGTCACGCGAAATTTTAAGAACAGTGGAGTTTTGAGTAGATTCACACGATGCTGGGTAGGGGATTTGTTTGAGAGTGGCAACTTCAGCGATCAGTGAGGGGGCGCGGAAACGGTGGATTAGCATCGTCTCATGGCTGGCGGATACTTTAAAAACATTAACTTCACCCTGGAGAAGAAAATGGAAATAATTGCTTTCATCTCCCTCATAAAAGACAATTTCTCCTGCTGAATAATGACGAAGAATACCGATTTGCTCGATTTTTTTCTGCTGATCAGGGGTTAAATGATTAAATAATCCAACGTTGTCGGAAAAAATCGTTTTATCGGGCGCTAAGGGGTTCAAAACCAAACTCTTTCGCACGCAGTAATTCGACAGGATAAATCACCTGAGCATTAATAAGACGCATAGTGTACTCCCTATGGGTATGGGTGAGATCTGAAATCAAATAGTCGATACCGACACTGGTGGAGTATTGGATCCAATCGACGGTGATATCATTATTCATCAGGGCATTAGCCTCGTAAATTGTTGAGGGAAATTCGATCAAAGAGTTAGCAAGGATCATATTTTTACGGTCATTGTATTGGGTTAGAGTGAGGAGTGTGGGATCGATATTGATCTGCGTTGAGAGGATGTTTTTCTCTTTGACTCCGGTAAATGTCATATGTGCGGTGAGAAGAGCGCTTTTGACGACCGGAATATGGAGAATAACGCTCGCTTTATTAAATTTCGATGGCTTTGAGAGATGGGAGATAATGTTGTCTCCCCTCAAATCTACCGGATAGCTAGAAACCCTCTTCTTTTCACTTTTATGGGCAAAAAATACCTCTTCCGTAGTAGCTTTTAGCTGGGTTCCGACCGATGAACTGTCATAAAAAATGGCGATTGAATCACCCATATACGGGAGCAGCGCTTCGATTTGGGCAACATAATCGATCCCTCCGAACGTAAAATTCTCAGGTGCATCGGGGAGGTCGCGTTTGTGGACGGTGGGGATAAAGACGGGGAGATTGGTATTGAGAGTAATCATCTCTTTGGCTCCCATTGCGGTGAGAGGGGCGAGTATCGCATCCATCCCATCATGACGTACTTCTTCCAAGACGCGAGAGAGTGAGGCGGCAGATTCATCCGGCATATCGTAGCGTTTAAGTTCAAAATGATCACTGCGTCGGCTTAAAAGGGTGGCAAGTGAGACATTATAAAGGGTCTGAGAGTATTTTCCAATAACTTTGGGTGAAGAGATAATGGCAATTTTAATGGTTGAATCCACTGGGGTAACATTACGTGAAAGGGGCGATGTGTCAGAGGACTTTCGAATCGTCATATTTTGGGCATAAGTCGAGAAAAAAAGGATCGATGCAATAAAAAAGATACGGATGAAAATCATAATAACTGAGCCTTGATGGTTTGTAAATCACGCATGGTCTCTTTTTTGAGCGATGGATTCCGAACGAGATAGAGGGGATGGTACATCGGTATCAACAGCGCATCTCCAAAAGGGATCACTTCTCCGCGAACGCGCTCAAAATCTCCATTGTCACCGGTCAGGATTTGGTACGCATCGGGTCCGAGTGTGACGAGTATGCGAGGTTTTATGAGTGAGATTTGTTTGGACAAAAAGGGAGTACAGCTGTTGCATTCACTGGATGATGGATTTTGAAAACCAAAGGGTTTGCATTTAACGGCATGGGTCAAATAAACCTCTTCAATGGTGAGATTGATCACTTTTTCGATCATATCGCGTAACATCACCCCTGATCTTCCGATGTAATATCCTGCGGCTTCATCTTCTGCGGCAGAGACATAGGCATCGATAAACATCAACGGTGCTTTGGGATCACCGCAGCCGATCATGCTTTGGCGACGTGATTTACTCAGATCGCACAGATAACATTGTGCAATGCTTTGAGCCAAGGTGCTTATCGAATCGGGTAATGTACTCGAAGTGGTTTGAATATTGGGTGTAATCGGATCGACATAGGTGTAGCCCAGTGATTTTAAACGGTAAAGATTTTCGAGCAGTGCGAGATTTTGAAAAGAGTCCACGGGTTTCACTTCTATGAATTTGAGAGAGTATAAAGAAGATGGGGTTAAAAGGAGATAAATAGAATGAATAAACTTAAGGTGATGAGATGATTTCTTCGGGTTTACCGGTATAGTATCCTTGGGAATAATCAATCCCAAGCTCTTTGACTACGGTATAAATCGCTTCAGAACTTACAAATTCAGCGATGGTTTTGGCCCCGATTTTGTGGGCAAAATTAACGATAGTTTCGACAACAATATGGTGCCTCGGATTATCCGTAATCCCTTGGATAAGAGAGCCGTCGATTTTGATGTAATCAACATTAAGCTTGAGAATATTTTCAAAGTTGGAGTATCCGGTCCCAAAATCATCAATCGCTATTTTTGCCCCTAATGCTTTTACGGTGGTAATAAATTCGACTACTTCTTCATAGTTTTCGATCCCTTCGGATTCGAGAATTTCAAAAACGATTCGTGATGCCGTTTTGGTTTTTGTAATCGTATGGATAATTTCGTTGACGATGTGAGGATTTCGAATATCGCTATCGGAGAGATTAATGGAAAACTCTTCATTTCGGTTTGCAAAAAGAGCACAGGCTTGATTGACAACTTCTATGGTAATTTGAGGATAGAGTTTCGTTTTTTTGGCAATAGACAAAAATGTTGCAGGAAATATCATATTGTTATCCGTGTCCGCCATACGGACCAATGTTTCGTATTTATTAATCTCTCCGGTGATGAGATTTACGATCGGTTGATAATGGCAAATGATCCGTTTTTGCGCCAGAGCAATACGGATCATGGCGCTCATTCTCATATTGGAACGATAGGTCTCTTCAATATTTTCATGTTCGGCATAAAGTGCAATGGATGTTTTGTCTTTTTTCGCTCCGTTTAAAGCAATATCGGCACGTGTCAACAGTTTGCTGTGACCGATCGCAGCACCGACGGTCATCCGGATGTTAATCGTTTCATTTCGGACTAAAAAGATCTTTTCATCCAATAACGACATTAACGCCTTAATCCGATTCCGTAGATCATGCCACGTAAAGTTTTCATACAACAAAATGGCGAATTCATCACCGCTGATGCGGTACGGGGAGAAATTCATTTTACTAAACCAGTGTCCAACCTGATTCAAAATATTGTCGCCCGTTTCGATCCCGTAAAAATCATTGATTTCTTTAAAGTCGTCGATATTAAATATGACACAAACCGACGGGTTTCTTTGACCCATATCGGCAACGATTTTTTGGCGATTCGGCAATCCGGTCAACTGATCGTAGTAGGCCAGTTTCAGTGATTGTTCTTGGCTCTCTCGTAATGCGGATAAATCGGTAAAAATGGCGAGATAATTTTGGATTTTTTTATTTTCATCCATGATGGCGCTTATACTCACCCATGCCGGAAAGATATCTCCATTTTTACGCCTGTTCCAAATTTCACTGCTCCAATGCTTTTCTCGCAATAAGGTATTCCACATTTGATCGTAAAAAGAGCTATCGTGTTTGGGAGAGGAGAGAAAATGGGTATTTTTCCCGATCACTTCTTTTTCGTCATACCCAAATGTGTTGACAAAAGCGTTATTCACTTTGATAATATTGTTGTATCGATCCGTTACAATCATACTGTCCGACGCATTTTTCATGGCCATTGCAAGGATCTCAAACTCACGCTTCTTCTCATGTGCATGGATGTCATTCAATCTTTTATGCGATTTAGAAATGGACATTATATTCACACACAGCCTTTTAAGAATTCAAAATAATGATGAAAAGCATATTGTCTTACTAAATAATTTTAATTTTAAAATGTATTTATTTGATCAATAATTGTTCTATTTTTGGATAAATTTATTGCTTATATTATCTCGATAAGATTTAAAATTAAGTAATAGCAAAGGTTATATGGAAAAAAAATTTAAAAATCATGCTAAAATCCGACCGATACGTTCAATTATTTTCCAAAGGCTGAGTGTGGGTAGCAATCTACTTTATTCGATAGAATCTTTTCCTCCATTACCCGAATCAATTAACAAACTCAATGAACTTTGCATGGCAGATGAGATAGATTTAAAAGCGGTCATTCGTGTTATAGAGTCCGATCCGATGCTCTATACGGATATTTTACGCTTTTCCAATGTACCCTATCATGGATTTCGTTATCCGATTACGTCAATCTCTCAGGCAATTGCACTTTTTGGTATTGCGGCGGTTCGTGGAATGGCACTTACAGCGGCGTTAAGAGCCCATCCTTTTACCGATGTAGCCCCGTATGGGATTGATGTACACCAATGGTTTCGAGTGATGGAACAACAACAACGATTTTTGGATATTTGGCTTGGTAAAAAACACCGTGCCATTCTCCAGTCCTTGGGCGGATTAACCTTTATTCTCGAAATAGGGCGCTTGGTTACCTCTTATGTGCTTATGTTTACGCATCAATCGTACAGCTTTAGTGAAAATGAACCGGAAAAACTGAGTATTGAAGAAAAAAATATTTTGGGACGTTCCAGTGATGAGTTGGCGGCTCAATTGTTTGAATTTTGGAATTTTGAGAAGATATTTGTCAACTCATTGTGCTATTCACTTAGTCCTGATGATGGGCTTGAACCAAAAACGTGTGCGGCTTTGAAGTGTGCCCGAACGCTCTTCACGCTCAAAGGGATTACCCCGTTCGAAGAGGTTGAAGCGGTTTTAGTCAAATACGATTTTTCTGTGAGTGATGCGAGAATTGCGTATGAAATTTTATTGGCTGTTGAAGAATAAAGCGAAAGTGAGAGGTTAAAGCCCCCTAAATCAGGGCTTTAAGAAGAGTTACGAACAGTGCCCGCCGCCGCAGCAAGTGGAAGCTTCTTGAACTTCGACTTCTACCGGTGTTGATTCCCAAACGCCGTGTTTAGTACAGTAACCGTGCGCTACCAGAGTCAATTTTTTACCCATTGGAACGATGTTGAAGGTTACTTCCGCATGATTTTTTTCATTTCCGAGTGTTCCCGGGACAAAATCAGCACGTGCAAGCAATGTTTCTCCATTGTAAAGCGCGATGTTGGCGATAAAGTGATCGAAATCATCCGGGTGAGAATATTCGTTCCCCATTTTTACCGTAACGGCAAATTTTTCCCCTTTTTTAGCATTCTCGGCACAGTGGATAAACGGAGAATGACGATCGATATAATCTTTTTTCGCTTCACGATCTACAGTGCTGATATCTACGTAACGATTGATGGTTGGCATCTTTGTTCCTTGTTGAATTTAATATGAGGGGGGTATTGTACTCACCCAAACTTTTAACTTCTTCTAAATAGGATACTTTATCTCTGAATTAATTTTTTCCAAAGCAACAGCCATTTTTAACCATCAAAGGGGTAAAATCGGGCTTTAAAAATGATTGATGGATAAGTGATATGTTAAAACCTCTTTTGATTGAAATCGGTGTTGAAGAACTCCCTGCGGTCCCTTTGCTCAAAGAACTGAGTGAGATCGAGAAAAAATGGTTAGCCGTACTGGAAAAAAATGCTCTCGCGGGAGAGTTTGAATTTTATTATACGCCACGCCGTTTGGTTTTGTGGCACCGTGAATTTAAAACACATCAAGATGACCGTGTCGAAGAGTTTTACGGAGCGCCTGTTGAAATGGCAATCAAAGACGGAGCTCCGACTCCGGCGGCTTTGGGATTTGCGAAAAAATGCGGGGTAGAGTTCGATCAACTTATGCGTGCTGAAAAAGGGGGTAAAGAGGTCCTTTATTTCAGTCGAAGCGTTGCGGGACGCTCCAGCAGTGAAATTCTCGGAGAGATGATTGAACAATGGATTAAAAGTCTCAACTTCGGTAAATCGATGCGTTGGGGCAGTAACCACGAGAGTTTTATCCGTCCTATCCGCTGGATTAATGCCACTTTGGGTGAAGATCTTGTAGAGGTAGAGCTATTTGGTGTACGATCATCTTTGGAAACGTATGTCCATCGTATCAGTCATTTCGAAGCGAAAGCGGTAAACTCAATCCATCACTATTTTGATTTGCTCAAAGAGGGATCGGTGAATCTTTATCCGCAAAGCCGCCGTGAATCGATCTTGGCAAATTTTGCTGCGCTCGAATCTGAGCACGGTATCACCATTGAAGTTGATGTCGATCTTTTGGATGAAGTTGTTGCGATCACCGAGCATCCTACTCCATTACTCGGAAGCTTTGATGAGAGTTTCCTCGAATTGCCTCCCGAAGTTATCATCACCTCGATGAAAGAACATCAGCGTTATTTTCCGGTCTTTAAAGAGGGCAAACTTATCAACGCATTTGTCGTCGTATCGAATGCGCTGACCAATGATTTTACCCACGTAATCGAAGGAAATCAGCGCGTTCTCCGCCCACGCCTCTCTGATGCCCTCTTTTTCTATCGCAACGACCTCAAAAAAGGGCTTAGCACCGAAGGGTTGGAAAAAGTCGTATTTATGAACGGTTTAGGGACATTGGCAGAGAAAATCACTCGTGAAAAAGTGGTCGCATCGACTATTGCAAATTTAATATATGATAATATTAATCCTGACCACTTAGAGCGTGCAATGGAGTTGGCAAAAGCCGATTTGATGTCCGAAATGGTCTATGAATTTACTGAACTTCAGGGACTTATGGGGTATTACTACGCCCTTGCCCTCGGTGAGGATACTGAAGTCGCAACAGCGATTAAAGAGCAATATCTCCCAAGCGGTGAAGAGAGTGCACTGCCGAGCACGATGCTCAGCGCGATTGTCGCAATGTCGATGAAAGTCGATACCCTCATCGGTATGTTCAGTATTGGTGAGATTCCGACCGGTTCACGCGATCCGTTCGCTCTTCGCCGTGCGGTGAACGGGATTATCAAAATCGCCGTAGCACACCAAATCCCTCTCAATTTCTCTACATTGATCGATCAGCTCTCATCGATCTATCCGCAAGGCAAAGAGTACAAAAAGAACGTTGAGACCTTTGTAATCGAACGACTTGCGGGAGCGTATATCGGGGTTAATCCATCAATCATCCAATCCGTTGTTGCCAAAGATGCTCATGTCGAACTTGATCTCCTGGAGATCGACCGTAAGATTCGAGCCGTTGCTTCCATCGCATCTTCAGACACATTTATCGAAGCGTTCTCCACGTTTAAACGGGTCAGTAACATCCTCAAAGACGAAGCAATGGATAAAGGTTTCAGCGTTAACGAATCGTTGTTTGAAAACGATGCGGAACGCAATCTCTTCACGTTGGCTAAAGCCGTTATAGAATCAGAGTATGAAACCCTCGAAGAGCGTTTGGATGCGTTGTTCGCTCTCAAAGCGCCGCTCGATACCTTCTTCGACAACGTTATGGTCAATGCCGAAGATTTAAACGTCCGTGCCAATCGAAAAGCCCTTGTCGGAATGATTTACGCTGAGCTTTACGCAATTGCCGACATCAAAAATATCACCTTATAAAGAGATCTCTTTGTTCCCAATCTAATGATTGGGAGCCAAAAAATATCTTTATGATTGTATTGAGACTATTTTTTATTATTATTTTTGAAAAGAAATAGTAGAGGAAAAAATAAAAATGGTTTCAAATAATCATCAAAATCCTACTCTTCAGGATGAAAATATTGAAGAGTTAAATCTTGAACTGTTAAATATTCTCTCTGAATTGAGCAGTATTGTATCGATGGAAGAACAATATCGTTTGGCGGGTATGAAAATGAAAAATACATCCGCATTAGTGGATCTTATGGAACGGATGAATACGCTGCAGATGAAAATTAATGAAAGAATTTAGCCGTTTTCAATGATGTTTTAATGCAACAGTTTTTCTACGTCGGATAAATCATTTTTCGAATCCATTGGATTTTCAATCGGCAATTGAATTTTAAAACATGCTCCATGAATCGTATTGTTAACGGTTAATTTTCCATTACAATGCTGCTCGACTATTGTTTTGGACATATATAGACCGATGCCTGTTCCATCTTTATCAAATTTTGTACTGAAATAAGGGTCAAAAATTTTATCAACAAGTTCAGCGGGGATTCCTCCTCCATTGTCTTCAATTTCTAGAGAGGCCTGCCCATTTTGAGAGGATATTCGAATCCAAATTTTTGGGTGTAGGATAGAATTTTCGATCAAAACATCTTCTGCATTTTTAAAAATATTGAGGATTACCTGTGTTATTTCACGAGGGTAGGTCATAAAAAAATGATCTTCGCCGTAAGAAACGTCCATCTGTATGTTCTTAGCTATCAACATTGGCTGTATGATCTCAAGACTACCATTAATCAATTCTTTCCAACTCGATAATTGTTTTGTTTTATCTTCTTTGAAAAAGTTTCTAAAATCATTGATCGTATCCGATAAATCTATTGCAAGGTCACTGATTAGGTTTAATTTTTCCGCGAAGTGCTCCTGGTCGTATTGACCCAGCATCGCTTGCAGATTTAAGGTTCCTGAAATCGCAGCAATGGATGCGAGAGGCTGTCGCCACTGATGGGCTATCATCGAAATCATTGCACCCATTGCCGCGTGACGTGATTGCATTATAAGCATATGATCTTTGTTCTTGAGCTCTGTGATGTCCATTGCAGAAGATATGACTGTTTTCTTCCCATTAAGTATTCCAAAGGGTGCTGTACTGAATTGCCAGGTCACTTTTTCACCGGATTTACTGTAAAACGAGAATTCGCCTTCATCTACTTTTTGCGTTATTTTGTATAGGCTTCGGATATATTCTTTTATCCCTTCTTGCTGCTCTTTATAAACTTTATCAACCCATATGTCAACCGTAGGAGTTTCTTCATGCGTGTAGCCGCAAATATCACTCCATGCCCGATTTATTTTTACGATTGTACCGTCTTCTGAATGGACGATAATCGGGTTGGGTGCTGAATTGATCATGTTTTCGAGTTCAGTGTTGAGATTTCTGATTTCTACCGTCATTTTGTGTGCCAACATTCGAGCATGCTCGGCAGTTTTTGAAAAAGAGAAAATACTCAATACTATCAAAAAAAATATCGCTAAAGAGGCTAATATGATCAGCAAAGAGGGCTCCTTGTCACTATTTTTATCAAAGGAGGGAAGTCTCCCAAAGCATCAAGATTTGAGGAATGAAAAAGGAGTTTTTTAAAGAATTTTAAATTCACGTATCAGCTCCATCTGCCGTTTGGCAATATAATCGAGTAATTTGTCGTGGTAGGTGGATGAAAGCTCAAAAAGAAAGACAATATGAAAACTTCGGTAGAAATTATCAATCCGATACACTGTACCGGAGAGTGTTAAGTTTAACGGCTGTTTATCTGTTTCGAGAACAATGACGATTTTGGAAATTTCACCGACGGAGAGTGATGCAGGAAGCGCGTCCATCTCGATTTTGACCGAACAAATGGAAATATCCAGAATACGAATATTTCCAAAAAATTTGATTTCATTTTGGAACAACGTAACACTGTGACGTTCAGGGTCAGGTTCAAGCCGTATATTGGCTCGTTGATTAGCGCTTTCTTGAACAAAATGCATTTCAGAAAACGTTACAGTCTGCTGATCAAAGTCAATTGAATTGGCTGCGTTGCATAAAACACTGAATGGAAAAAGCTCAGAAGTAATGATGATATTTTTAGCCAGTTTAATAGCTTTTAGCTGTGAATGGGATGTTTTAAGGACCACTTTTTGATCATCCATAGAGACCAAAACCGCATTGTTTACAATGGTCAATCCACGATAAAAATTATGAAGTTTGACTTCAGAAGCGTTTTCTTTAACCACGTGCAAAAGCTTTCTTACGGCAGTACAATCATGAAGTTTTTGATCATGTTTAGTTGCATTCCCATCAAAAATCATCATTAAATTCAAATCGGTTATATCATCAAAAGAGAGAATGACTAAGTTTTGCTTTTCCGGTATTACCCTCAGTTTCATAATCAAATGTCGGGCTTCCTTATGATGATTATGGACTTTTGTATGGAAAAGTTTCCCGGGATTTTCCAGTGCAATTTCAAACCACCCGGATTCTGCAGTCGGATACAAAAAACCTTGGTGCTCCAAAAGTAATTCACCCAATCCCTTATGTATGTCAACAAACTCATCCAGTGTTTTAACTCCAAAAAAGTCAAGAAACTGTCGATTGACGACGATGGGTTCTGTGCCGTTGAGCATCATAAGCAGGTTGTTTTGATAGTTGAAAATATCGGTAAGCTGATTCTCGAAAATTCGTTTATTACGTTCTATATTAATGGATAATACAGCTTCATGCAGTGTGGTGATTAATAAAGGGACTTTGGTGGGTTTCGAGAGATATTTAAAAGCTCCTATATCGATTGCTTCATGCAAATATTCTTTATCGTCAAAAGCGGAGAGGAAGATAATCCGGACATCATTATTGTCTTGTTTGATTTGCTTGGATAAATCTAATCCGCTTAATCCCGGCATTTTAATATCGGTCAGTACGATATCAGGAGTGTGCTTATAATAGAAATCCAGTCCAATCTCGCAGTTTTCGGCATACAAAAGATGTGGAAAAATTTTTGTCAATAATCCTACGATACTTTCTCGCAATCCTTTGTTGTCTTCGATGTAGAGGATATTAATATCCTGTCCAAGTGCCGTTAATTGTTTGACAATATCATTCATCGTAATTTTTTATCCGTTTTACTTGATTAGGGTAATGTCCATTTTATAGTTATAAAGTCATAAAAAAATCTCAAGAAAAGAATTTACGTATGTATGCACCCTGAAATGCGTGGAGATAGTGTAGTCGTTATGATTGTTTTATGACTTTATTTTTTTATAATAAGTTTTATATGAGAATGAGGGTGAGGATATTTTTGTGGGATGGTTTAACGATGGTTCGGGTTATTTTGTGATAACACAATTGTTTTTTGAGATGCCATGCTGAAGCGGATGATTACGCGGACTTCACTCCCTTCGGATTTGATACACAGCCGGTTTATTACGATTATAGGATTTATCTTATCGGTTATTGTCGCTGCAGGGGTTTGGTATACGACGGATCTATTTTTGTACAAGAAGGGACAAGATCTTTTTGAACATTACGTCCATGATAATAGTGACGCTATAGACAGACGGATGCATCGATATGAAAATGCATTGCGCAGCGGTGTCGGATTCATGCAGGGGAGCAGTTATGTCTCGCGTGAGGAATGGCGGCAGTTCGTTCAGACCCTTGATCCTGAAAAATATTATAGTGGAATGCAGGGGATAGGGTTCTCGATGATGCTCACTCCTGCACAGGTCGGTCCGATAGAGGAAAAAATGAGAGATGAGGGGTACTCTTCATTTCTCCTCAGACCGGAAGGCAAACGGGATCGCTACAGTGCGATTCTCTACCTTGAACCCCTCGATAAACGCAATCAGGCTGCCATCGGATACGATATGTACTCTGAACCTACCCGCCGTGAAGCGATGCAGAGAGCGGCAGATACGGGTTCAGTAGCGGTTTCTGGAAAAGTAAAACTGGTTCAGGAAATTGATAAAAAGGTACAGGCAGGATGTCTGATGTATCTGCCGTTTTATAAAACCGGAGAGAAGATTGATACGGTGGAAGATCGGCGTCGTGCGTTGATCGGATTTGTTTACAGTCCCTTTCGGATGAACGATTTGATGGAGGCGCTTGGAGAACATGACGAATCGATTCAACTAGAGATATATGATGGTCCACGGCGCTCGGCAGATCATTTGCTCTACCGCACAAAATCGATCGGTTATCTATCGGAACATACTGCCCATAAAACCATTAATATTGGCGGAAGAATATGGCACCTTTATTATTCCAGTACACGGCAGTTCGATCGATCGATGGATACTTTTTACCCTATTTTTGCTGCCATGGTAGGATTAGGGCTCTATTTTATTTTGCTTTACACCATTGTGGAACTGTTGCGAAGCCGAAGGATGCTTCAGAGAAATACGGTTGAACTTGAATTGAGCCGTTCATGGTTTCAAAAGATGTTAGAATCTTCCGTTGACGGTATCCACATCCTCGACACGGATGGTAATCTGATCGAATGCAGCCCGTCATTTCTTCAGATGCTCGGTTATGACGAACATGATGTGCACGGGTTGAGTGTATACGATTGGGAAGCTAAATTGTCGCATGAAGAGATTCGGAACGCGTTGAAGGCCGTGTCAGCTATACCAATGAGCTTTGAAACGGAATTCCGGCGTAAAGACGGAAGTCTGTTTGACGCTGAGATTACGGCACGACGTATCGATGCAGACGGTGTAGCGTATCTGTATGCTTCATCGAGGGAAATAACCGAACGGAAAAAAATTGAGAGAGCCCTTGTGTCGGAAAAAGAGTCGGCACAAAATTATCTGGATATTGTTGATGTTATGATTTTGGTGATTGATACCGACTTTACGGTCAAACTAATTAATCGCCGGGGGTGTGAAATTTTAGGTTATTCCACATCTGATGTGGTTGGTAAAAACTTTGTTGAATTGTTTATCCCTGAACGGATACGTAAAGAGTTATTTGAAGTGGCAGCGGCCGTGATAGATTATGATGCATATGAATGTTATGAAAATCCTATCATTACGAAAAGTGGAGAAGAACGGCTCATTGCGTGGAGAAATCATGCGCTATTGGATGAATTCGGAACGGTTATAGGGATTTTAAGTTCGGGAGAAGACATTACCGATAGTCGTAAAAATCAGCAGTTGCTTAGAGAGAGTGAAGAATTCTATCGAACGTTGTTTGCCTCAATTAATGAGGCGGTTTGTATTTTAGCGGATAATATTATCATCGATTGCAATGAGGAGGCGGTACGTCTGTTTGAAATGACGAAACAACAGCTGATCGGGATGAATATTTTTGATACCGCTAGGCATATAGAGTGTCGGGAAAATGACTTTGCTTTTTATCTTGATGCGGCCTATCACGGTCATGCTACGACTATGGAGTGCGCATTGACATTGAGCAATCATACCAATGAAAATAAAATTATCGAGTTTACCCTGTCAGACTTTGGCCGAAATAACAGCAACAAGTTAGTATTGATCGCTCGTGATATTACCGATCAGATTGAGCAGGAAAAATTATTTAAAATGCAAACACGTCAGGCTCAGATGGGGGAGATGATTTCGATGATTGCCCACCAATGGCGGCAGCCGTTGGCGATTATCAATGCCATAACCTCTCAAATGCGTTTGCAGGAGTTGATGAAAGAAGAGAATGATCCTCTGTTAATCGAGAATCTGATCAAAATTGAGGAACAAAGTGTCCATCTTTCTCGAACGATAACGGATTACAGAGATTTTTTCCGTCCCGACAAGCCCAAAGAGCTCTTTACTATTTCGGTTCTCATCGATCATGCATTAAGCTTGATCGACCATACGCTTAAAAATTGTGGGATAACGATCAAAAAAGTATCGGTTCAAGATCCTAAACTGATCAGTTACCGTAATGAAGTGCTGCAGGTTTTGATCGCTTTATTAAAAAATGCACTCGATGCATTCCAAGAGAACGATGTACTCCGAGGCTCTATCACCATCGTTATCGATCAGGATGAGCATTTCGTGATTGTTTCAATCCATGATAATGCCGGAGGAATTGCTCCGGATGTTATGAATAAATTGTTCATCCCCTATTTTACGACCAAACATAAATCCGGTACCGGATTGGGGCTTTATATGAGTAAAGTGATCATTGAAGAGCATTGTGCAGGGATACTCGAAGTTATGAGTGAGCACAATGAAACGACATTTACGATAAAACTCCCATACGAAAATCCTACACATCAGGATCGAAAAAATGTTTAAAAAACTTGGTTGGCTGGAGATCACTGTTCCGATTGTTTTAATCGTGATTTTATTAGTGGCTCGAATGAGTGAGGGATATCTTTTTTTCCATGTACTCGTTGAATTATATGCGGTAATCATAGGGATACTTATCGCGATTATCGCTTATTATATGTACAAATTCACTCGAAACGATTTTTTACTTTTTATAGGAATCGGATTTTTCTGGACAGCGATATTGGATTTATTTCATATGCTCAGCTACTACGGAATGAATATTTATTCGGATGTTATGACCCAGAATCCATCAACAACCTTATGGATTTTTGCCCGATTATTTCAGATTACGACCTTGTTGATTGCCCCTTTTATCCGTTTTGATTCGATCTTGCCTCGTACGGTATTTATCTGGTTTGCCATTGCGGCTGTTGGCGTTTATGTCGGAACCTTTATGGGGATTTTTCCGACAATGTATGTGGCGGATGTCGGGTTGAGTACGACCAAAATTGCTTTGGAATATAGCATCATGTTCGTATCCGTGATCGCTATGGTGATCTACCATTCAAAACGAGAGAATTATCATCCGCTCATGTATCGTATGATTCGTTGGTCACTACTGCTGGGGATCGCTGCAGAGGGATGTTTTACCCTTTACATCGATGTATACGGTTTTATGAATTTAGTAGGTCATATCCTGAAGTTTTTTGTCTATTGGATGATTTTTAGAGGGATCGTTGTGACGGCACTTAAAGAACCGTTTTCGGTGATGGCAAAAGCATCGAGCACGTATGATGCGATTCCGGTTCCTGTGGTCGTCGTCGATACGGATGGGATAATCCGCCAGATCAATCGTGCAACATTGCAATGCGCTACACCGCTTGTGCATGATTTCGTGGGTCAGGATAATCATACTTTACTCCATCCCCCGGGCATCGATCCATCTGAATGTGAAGTATGTCAGACGATTGCAAAAGGGGAATATCGTACATTGGAAGTAGCATTCGGTGATCAATACAAACAATATACAATCAGTCCGATTAAAACAAAAGATACGGTTAGCGGAACTCTTCAAATCTGTACCGATATGACGGAGATTCGGCGAATACAGTTGCAGATCAAAGAGAGTGAAAAATTCTATCGGACGATTTTTGCATCGGTTCACGAGGCAATTCTTATTTTAGAGAAACATAATGTCGTGGACTGCAATGAATTGGCATTATCGTTATTTGATATGAGTAAAGAAGCTATGATCGGAAAAAATATTTTTGATTTGGCATATGAGATAGAGTGTCGGAAAGAGAGCTTCCATCGTCACCTTGATATGGCGTATCAGGGAGAATATGTAACCGATGAGTGTTCGCTTCGACTTTACAGTGTCCCGGATGAAATCAAGATCATCGAATTTACCCTTTCAGGCTTTAGCGATCAGGATGAGAATAAAATAATCATGATCGCGAGAGACCTTACCGAACACATCGAAGAGGAAAGAATTTTCCGAATGAATACGCGTCAGGCTCAGATGGGGGAGATGATCTCGATGATTGCCCACCAATGGCGGCAGCCGTTAGCGATTATCAACGCCATAACCTCTCAAATGCGGCTACAGGAGTTAATGAAAGATGATAATGATCCTAATTTGATCATAAATCTGAAAAAAATCGAGGAACAAAGCACCCATCTCTCCCAAACCATTTCGGAGTATCGGGATTTTTTCCGTCCCGATAAACCTAAAGAGCATTTTAATATCTCGATACTCATCGATAATGCCTTAAGCCTTGTGGATCACACCCTGAAAAATCATGGGATTTCGGTGGAAATAAACTCGTTGCATGATCCGATACTCTTTACGTATCGTAATGAAGTGTTGCAGGTTTTGATTGCACTGCTGAAAAATTCATTGGATTCGTTTGCTGAGAAACGGATAGAAGAGGGGGAAGTCTGGATTACTCTGGATGGAGATGAAAAATACGGCATTATCACGATTCGTGACAACGCCGGAGGGATCGCACCTGAGATTATCCATAAACTCTTTATCCCCTATTTTACGACGAAGACAAAAAATAACGGTACCGGATTAGGGCTGTATATGAGCCGAATGATTATTCAAGACCACTGTCACGGTATGATAAGTGTCTATAGCCAAGAAAATGAAACGACATTTACGATTAAATTACCTTATGAAAAGGAAGTTCAATGACTTTTAAAGAGATGGTGCATACGCTCGCATCATTATCCTCAGGGATGAAAATCCTCTACGTCGAAGATGAGAGATTGATACGTGAAAATACGAAGTTGTTGTTAGAGACGATTTTCTCCAATGTTAAAACGGCTTCTAACGGCATAGAAGGGCTTCACCTTTATCAAAGTGAAGTATTTGAGATTGTCATAGCCGATATTTTAATGCCTGAAATGAACGGTGTCGCTATGGTAAAACAGATCAAAGAGTTGAATCCGCAGCAGCCTATTATTATCACTTCGGCGTGTGAAGAGAGCAGTTATTTGTTGGAGCTGATTAACCTCGGAGTGGCTCAGTTTCTCCTCAAACCGATTCAGACGGAAAATATGATCAAAATTGTATACGAAGTGGTCAAGAATATTTACAATCAGCGTAAAGTGAATGAATTGACGGTTCAGCTCAAACAAGATTTGATTCATCAAACGACTTTATTGGAACAATACAAAGAGATTGTCGATATCTCGACGATTGTCATGAAAACCGATATTCAGGGAAATATTATATACACCAATGACGCTTTTTGTAAAACCAGCGGCTATAGTTCTGATGAGATCCTTTCCAAAGGACATCGGATACTTCGTCATCAGGATATGGTGCCGGAATTTTATGAAAATCTTTGGAAGCGTATTTTAAATAAACAAACATGGACCGGGACCATAAAAAATCTCAAAAAAAATGGGCAAAGCTATATCACCGACACGACGATCAAGCCGATTTTGGATGAGTTCGGCAACATCATTGAATTTATCAGTATCAGTCACGATGTTACCGAACTTTTTGATCTGAATGATGAGATATGGCAAACACAGAATGAAATGCTTTCCTTGTTAGGGGAGGTGGGGGAGACCCGTTCCCAAGAGACCGGAAATCATGTCCGTCGTGTCGCTAAATACGCCAAATTGTTGGGAGAATTATACGGATTGGAAGAGGAACAGATACGGTTGATCTACAGTGCTTCCCCGATGCACGATATCGGTAAAATCGGAATTTCGGATGCTATTTTGCTTAAACCGGGTAAATTGGATACGGATGAATATGATGTGATGAAAACACACAGCACTATCGGATACGATATTCTTAAAAACTCCAATCGTCCATTGTTGCAGGCTGCCGCTATCATAGCCCACGAACATCACGAAAAATGGGACGGCTCGGGCTACCCGAATTCGCTTGATGGAGAAAATATTCATATATACGGACGAATCATCGCATTGGCAGATGTATTTGATGCTTTGAGTTGTGACCGAGTCTATAAAAAAGCATGGCCGATGGATAAGATTATCGAGTTTATTATCAATGAGCGGGGCCGTCATTTCGATCCACAACTGGTTGATATGTTTATGGCTAATATCGATCAATTTACCGAAATAGCAAATCAATTTAAAGATTAATGGGGAAGCAATGGCTAATTTTACCGAATTTAAAAATTTATCTGTTTTGTATGCCGAAGACGATAATGTCCTGCGTGAGATAACCGAAAAAACCTTGCAGCTTATTGTAGGGAAAGTTCATTCGGTGGCCGATGGTATAGAGGCATTGAACATTTATAAAACCAATCCGATTGATATCGTCATTCTCGATATCTATATTGGAAGCATCAGTGGCATTGAAGTTGCCAAAAAAATACGTGAAGAGAATGACAAAGTTCCTATCGTTATCGTCTCGGGATCGATTGCAACGGAAGATCTGTTGGCTGCATGCAAACTCAATCTGATCGATTATATCCACAAACCGATCGAGTTTAATGCGCTGATTAAAGTACTTTATTCGGCAGTGGATCGTCTAAAATCACACGGATTATTAATGGCAAAGATCAACGAGAGCGTATCCTACGATTATTTTGCCAAAGTATTTATCCGCTCAGGTGGTGAAAAAACGGCTTTGACAAAAAATGAGATTTATGCGATTGAATTGCTTCTTTCCCATCGCGGGCAAATTATCCAATATGCAACGTTTTCGCAAATACTGGATGAAGAGATGTCGGACGGCGCATTGAAAAATCTCATCCTTAGACTTCGAAAAAAAATGGGAGATGACAGTAATCTTCGTAATTTGGCGAAAATCGGGTATTCGCTAACGTGAACGCTTTAGCCAATATTCTCCCCATTTATAGCTTTCAATCAATACAAATACCACAGCCGTGGCCGCACCGATAAAACCGAGCATTTCCAGTGTCGGCGGGATGGCATGAAACCATTGCGGAACGACGTAGAGAGCGATTGCTTGGAGTGATATCCCAATTCCAAGCCCTATCCAAATTGCCGGATTGATCGTTAAACTGCGTCCAATATTACGAAGAAACGGTTCTTCCTCTTTTTGGGCAAGGAGACCATTGACCCATTGGGATGTTACAATAATACAAAAAGAGACACTCAGTGCGGTTTCATATCCATATTCATGGCTAATTAGATAATAAAAAACAGCCAGTGTCACTGCCCCGTTAACCAAAGAAACCCATCCGATTCGCGCCATTTGCCAGCGGTCAAAGAATTGGGTTTCAAGGCGTCGAGGTCTATTCTTCATTACATTTCCTTCCTCGCGGCACATCGGAAATGTTTTGTCGGTTACTCCGTCCGTTACGATATTGATCCATAAAATTTGGGTAGGGTGGATAGGGAGGGGAAGCCCCATGATGATCGCTCCGCTGATGAGCAGTATTTCATCAAAACAGGTGGCAACGAGGTAAAAAATAACTTTTCTCAGATTGGCCGCTATGATTCTCCCTTGCCGAATTGCATCAACAATGACCCCCAAACTGTTGTCGGTAATGATCATTTTTGCCGTCGATTTTGCCGCTTCGCTCCCATTGCCCATGGCAATTCCCAAATCGGCTGCTTTGAGTGCAGGGACATCATTGACGCCATCTCCCGTTACCGCGACGATTTCTCCCTCTTCTTGCAGGAGTTTGACGATACGGTATTTATGCTCAGGGAGTGCTCTTGCAATAACGGTACATCCCCTCAGTGCAGATTTAAGCTCCTTATCCTCCATTTTTTCGATCTCTTGCCCGCTTAAAAGATGATCGCCTATTTGCCATATTCCGACTTCCTTGGCTATTGCCTGAGCCGTTAAAGGGTTGTCTCCCGTTACCATTATTACACGAATTCCAGCCTCTTTAGCCTGCAAAATGGCTCCAACTGCATCCTTTTTGGCGGTATCAGCAAACCCGATCAAGCCGACAATGTTGATTTTCCAATCTTTTGGGTCTTCCCAACTCTCATCGCTGATCCCAAACGCAAGTACCCGCAACCCCTCGGATGCCATCGCGTCATGAATAGTATCAAAGATCTTTAATTCTTTCAGCGGATTAAGTGCTATTGCCTTCAGTTCTTCATAGGCCCCTTTTATGTTCAAACGTTCTTGGGAACCATGTTGATTGACGGTTGCCATGAAACGAAGTTGTGAATCAAAAGGATGATAAAAAACTCTTGGATAATGGTCTCGAATGACTTCATACTCGCTTCCTATCCAACGAACCAATGCCGTATCGATAGGATCACCCCGATCCAATGAAGCATCGTTACACAAAGCAGCGCATAATCTAAGCGCCTCTTCGTTTGTAATATGCGTCTGACTAACCGATAGAAACCCTTCGGTAATCGTTCCTGTTTTATCGGTAGCAATCACAGACGCGCTTCCTAATGATTCGACAGAGGGGAGATGGCGTACGAGAACCTTATAGCGGCTAAGTCGATAGGCACCCAATGCTAAAATGAGCGTCACAACGATCGGAAGCCCTTCCGGTACCGCTGAAACAAGCTCCGCAATCAAAATAGATGACATTTCTGCCATGCTTCGCCCTTGCATCATACCTGCGATACCAACCAGTGTCAGAATTCCGAGTAAAAGTACAATCAATCGTTTGGAAAAAATTGCCAATGAACGTGTCAGCGGTGAATCAGGTGACAATTCTCTCGCACTTTTTGCGATAGAGGCTAAATAGGTTTGTTCTCCGGTTGCAGTGACAATTCCTGTTGCGGTGCCTTTGAGGATATGCGTTCCGGAAAAAAGCATATTGTTTCGTTCATACGGAAGCGTCTCTGGAGACAATAGAGGCTCTGCTTGTTTAGAAGAGGGGATGGATTCCCCTGTAAGAATCGCTTCATCTGCTTGTACCGCGTGTGCTTCAATCAGGCGTATATCCGCTGGAATCAGATCGCCTTCGCCAAGGATGACAATATCGCCCGGTATCACTTCATTTGATGGGACAAGAACTTCTATCTCCATACGAATAACACGGACATGTGTTTCTGTGAGTTTTTTAAGTGCCTGTATCGATGTCTCTGCCCGGTATTCCTGAAAAAATCCGAGTAAACTGTTGACAACGAGAATCCCGACAATGATCATACTGTCATTACGATTTCCCATTATATAGGAGAGCAATGCTGCCGCAATCAAAATAGCCACAATAGGGCTTTTGAACTGACTGAGAAAAATACTTATAAGGGTTCGTTGTTCTTCTGTGAGGGTGTTAAATCCGTAATGATCTAAACGGCTTTGTGCGGCCGCAGCGTCAATGCCCGAGGGTGAGCTCTCCAGCAGAGCGTAAAGCTCTTCCGGAGATTTTGAATGGGGTGCATCGGGCAGAAGCATCATTATCTCTTCCCTTCTAATGGCATTTGATTGATTATATCAAAATAGAGGGAGAAGCTCTCTTATAAAAATAATTGATTGAATAGGGGAGGGAATAAGTATTAATATAGGTTGGTTGCGGAAGCAGGATTTGAACCTACGACCTTCGGGTTATGAGCCCGACGAGCTACCGGACTGCTCTATTCCGCGACATAATAATTAGAAAGTTTAGAAGGTGGATATTTTGTAAGTCTAGATTGGTTGCGGAAGCAGGATTTGAACCTACGACCTTCGGGTTATGAGCCCGACGAGCTACCGGACTGCTCTATTCCGCGATGCTAAAAGTTGACAGTAGTGGATGGGGAGGAGGGATTCGAACCCCCGAATGACTGGACCAAAACCAGTTGCCTTACCGCTTGGCGACACCCCAATGTTCTCGTTAAGAGGCCGAAATTATAGACACTTTTACCCGATTTGTCAAGTGTTTCGATTTTAAGGCGTTTAAAAAAGAGTATTTTTTTTATTGTGATAGTTTTTTAATCCTTTTATCTTATAATTGCTAACTATATTAATGTAAAAAAGAGTTTGAATGTCAGCAATGCAACGGGTATTAGATGCTATCGAAGAATTTAAAAAAGGTCGAATGGTCATTATGGTCGATGATGAGGACCGTGAGAATGAAGGTGATCTGGTTTATGCTTCGGTTTTTTCGACTCCCGATCATGTCAATTTTATGGCAACACACGCAAAAGGGCTTATCTGCGTAGCCATTAACCCTGCAATCGCTAAACGGCTAACTCTTGAGCCAATGGTAAGATCCAATACCTCGATGCATGAAACCGCTTTTACGATCTCTGTGGACGCTACAGCAGCTACAACCGGTATTTCGACGGCAGAGCGTGACATGACCATTAAAATCCTCGCTAACCCTATTTCTCATCCCTCTGAGCTGGTAGCACCGGGACATATTTTTCCACTTATCGCGAAAGAGGGGGGAACACTGGTTCGGATCGGGCATACGGAAGGGTCAGTTGATTTATGCCGTCTCTCAGGCTTGGCCGAATCAGCGGTTATCTGTGAAATCATGAAAGAAGACGGTACGATGGCTCGTCGTGACGATTTGGATCTGTTTGCTCTTAAACACGATCTCAAAACGGTTTATATCTCAGACATCGTCGAATTCCGTTTGGCGAATGAAACACTTGTGAAAGCGGTATCCGAAGAGGAGATCGAATTTTTCGGTGTCCATGTCAAAAAATATGAATTTGCCGATCATCAGGATAACCGTCATACGGCAGTCGTGTTCTATAAAGCGGGAGAGACGGCGAATGTCAAAGTACACAATGTCGTCCCTGACATCGATTTACTTTTGAATCAAAGCAAATATACCCATTTGATCGATTCAATCAATTATCTCAAACATAACAGCGGTGTTTTGCTCTTTATCAACAAACCGCCGCATCAGCAAATCAATATGAAAGAGTACGGAATCGGCGCTCAGATTTTAAAATCGTTGGGTGTTAGACATATGCGTCTTATCGCCGAATCAAAAGTTTCGGATTTTGCAGGTTTAGGCGGGTTTGGGCTTGATGTAGTGGAAACCATTAATCCAACCGAAGGGGATTAATCCCTCTCAGGTTTGAATTTACCAACCTACGGATGCTTTGGAGGTTGTTTTTCGAATCTCTTTTTCATCTGCCCATAAAACTTCTCCGCTTTGCGGATCGACTAACTCCATCGAAATATTGTAATAGACATCTTTGACGTTATCATTGGCTTTTTTGATCGCTCTGACGTTTCCGGTAACGATGTAATCGGCATTATCGAGATTTTTGTTGGACTCTTTTCCTGAATGTCCCAGTGCAAACTCACGCTCATCGTGGACATCCTCCAGATTGGCTTTATCGGCTAAAAAGCGTACTTTTCCTGATTTGAGAAGTTTGATACGGATTTTATCGGTGATCGCTTTGGTATCGATGTGCTCATAGGTGAGATTGTTGATCGTACGCAATCTGACTTTAGGGGTTTGATGGGTATTGGAAATAAAGCGGCTCTCAAGCAATGACTGGGTCATCGATTCTGCCGTTGTTTGCAAGTCGGTTGAACCGAAATCAGCATTGATCGTCTCCACCGCTTTGGCATCGCCGTATTTGACATTGGAGTCATAGCCTACCATTCCGGCACCGCCTGGGGTGGCACATCCGTTGAATAAAAGGGCTATTGCGCTGATGCTGAGTACAAGTGAAGTTTTCGTTAATGTGGTCATTTTCAATCCTTAGATTATTTTTTTTCGGGTACGGATACAACGATTTTATAGTTGGAAACATTCGGGATACCTGAGGTTTCGACAATTTGAACTTTTTGATTTTTATGGATAGTGATCGGTTTCCACGCAGTCGCTTCGATCAAAACGCCATTTTTATCAAACCATTCGACCTGATACACGAACCCTTCTACTTCGTCAAAATCATCGTTTTCAAGGTTGGCGATCACTTTGAGTATGGACCCTTCTTGAATACTTCGATGCTCTACTATATCAATACGCTTTTCACCGATTATACTAACATTTTTGGATGAACATCCGCTCAATAGTATTAATATTAATGAAACGCTAAACACGGAGAGAAGAGGGGTTTTAATAGGTAACATGATGAATCCTTATATTGTCTGGAGTTAAATAGTCGACCAGTATAACGGCACCTTTTTTATCGGTTGGGAGAATAATAGTCTCTTTGGTTTGGTTTAGCATGATATCGAGTGTTTCTCCTTTTTTAGTTTCAAATTTAGTAATATAGCCGGAGTTGGGAAGTAATTCCCAGTTGCGATAATCTTGATCGACATAGCTGCTCCCTAAATCCATACTCAACGAAGCGATAAGCCCTCCCAAAGGGCCGAATTTATCGGTTATTTGTTTGGCGGTTACGGCTCGGGTTGTAGCTCTCACTACCCCTTTGGCAAGATCGGATGGAAGTTCATCTTTGAGCGTTTTATACGCCATGACATTTGATTTTAAAAGTCTGGGAGGGTGTAGACGCATCGTAGATGTGGAGATGGACAGGGAAGAGAGATCGTTGATCGGAAGGGTATACGAGGGCAAATCAAGGCTAGTGTATTCAGCTGCATGAAAAATAGGGAAGCGGACGCGCTCTATCTTCATAGCGGGTGCTTCTCCTGAGAGAACAATGAGTGTAATCTCCATGCCAGATGACTTGATGAGAGGAAGCGTTGATGATTTGACAAAGACCTTGGATACATCAGGATTGAGTGCCAATGCCCGTTTAAGACTGATCGCAGAGGCATCCCCCGCAGCGGCAGATAAACCGGAAATATCGAGAATGATACTGCTAAGGGTATAGGAAAAAGGGTCTTGGTAGTTGTTGGCCATAGAACGAACATCGGGATCTTCGAGCAGTGAGCCCATCGAATAGCCAGATGGGATAGAGGTGACATCGTTACCTTGCCGCTCCGCCCGACGCTTTTCATCAGCGGCATCTTTGATTTTTTCTTCGCTCTCAATCAGCCAGAACTCTTGACGTTGTTCCATCCGGCGCATTTCGACTGCGGCCCCTTCGAAATTACCGAGCATCGTGTAATTCAGTGCATTAAGCGTATGCATGAGGGAGCGTTCGTACCCTTTTGCATGGTAGTGTTCTGACCCTTTTGAGAGAAAGGAGGAACCCAAAAACGATCCGATATTTCGGACACTGATCGTGGCTCGATTTTCGTATTCATCTAAGATCGCATAGGCTTTTTCGTAGGATTGTATGGAGGCCTTAAAATCGCCGTTGGATTGTTGGAGACGAGCGAGATTAAGCCAGTACCACATTTCTTCATCATTTGAAGTGTCGTTGCTTAGGGTTGCGATGGTCATGGGAAAACTATAGGCAGAAAGGCCGGTGCGTAATTGATTGGAGGTTAATGAAGCGGCAAAAGCAGAGAAGGATAATAAAAAAATTAACGGTAAAAATTTTTTAGTTATCGGCATGCGTTTAATTTTTCATCGCCTTGATAAAGGATTCATAGATATTTTCAAGTTGGAGATCTTGTTCAAGGATTTCAGTATTGTCTTGAACCATGTAGTGCTCAAGTACGGCGACACGACGAAGTAAGTATTCGAACATCTCTTTGTTGATATCCGGGAGCTTGTTATGGCTGAACGGATCTTTATCACGCCCTTTTTGGATCACGTGGGCCGGGATACCGATTGCGGTAGAGTTATCCGGTACTTCACGTACTACGACCGAGTTGGCTCCGATTTTAGAGTTGGTACCGATCGTGATGTTACCGAGCACTTTAGCGCCTGCGCCGATAACAACACCGCTTTTGATCGTCGGGTGGCGTTTTCCGGGAGTCAGGCTTACCCCTCCCAGTGTTACCCCCTGATAGATAAGAACATCATCTTCGATGATCGTCGTTTGGCCGATAACGACGCCGAAGCCGTGGTCGATAAAGACACGCCGCCCGATCGTAGCACCCGGATGGATGTCAATATTCGTGAAGAGTTGATTAATCCCCATAATAATACGGGCGAGGGAGCGAAAACCTGCTCGATAGAGGCGGTGGGAAATACGATACCAAAAAATGGCCCATACGCCCGGATAGTTAAAAAAAAGTTCGATACGAGAACTGATAGCGGGATCATTTTTGTAAACGTTCGAAAAATCTTCGGCAATTTCAGAAAAAAGTCCCAAATTCAATCCTTATCGTGTGGTTCGCAGGTACCCGTTTTGGTAGAGGTACATTTCGAGTTTTTGAAGTGTATCACTTTTTTCTTCTTCTGTCCTAAAATCACTCACAGCGAGTTTATTTTTAAGGTTAGTCAGAAGTTTAGAAGCGTCATAGCCGATATCTTCGAGGATATTAAGAATATTATCGGATTCGGTAAAGTTTTCGATTTCATACCCTGTATCACTGATGAGGATGGTACATTCACTCGGATGGGTGAAGAGGTTATGATTCATCCCTAATGTTTCTTGATAGGCTCCAACGTTGAAAAATGCGAGAAAATACTCCTCTTCATCCAAATCGATGTCATGGAGATAGAGCGGAGTTTCCGGTTTAAAACGGATCTCACCGTCACTGTCACAGGTGATGTCCCATAAACTCGCAGCTCGAATGGCGGGTATATCGAGACGATCCAACGGCATGATCGGGAACTGCTGCTGTAATCCCCAGTAATCGGGGATACTTTGGAAGATAGAGCTGTTGATCAAATAGCGCTCTTGAAGTTTGACCTGAAGCCGTTCAATTTCCGGCATCGGATTATCCTGAGAGAGGTAGAGCGATTTTTTAATGATTTGATGGACCAAAATCTCGGCATTGGAACGATCTTGGAGATCAATGTGACCTAGATTAAAGAGTGTTAGAAGCGATTCCATATGATCGAGTGCATCATGCATATATTCGATACAGGTGCGTGGAGAGAGCAGGGAATTAAGCTCGCGCAGCTCTTCGATCAATGGCGGGTTGTGCTCTTTGAGTTTGAGTGATTTGGCTTGATAATCGTGGCTGAAAAGCTCTAATACCGGGGCAATCAATACGGAGTGAGAAGCGACGATAAAACGGCCCGACTCGGTGAAGATGTCAGGATGGGCTACCCCTTTGGCATTCATAATCTCACGAAGCAAGAAAACGACACTGTTGGAAAACTCTTCGAGGGTATAGTTGCGCAAACGACCCGATGTGTGCTGCGAATACTCAACCGCAAGTCCACCACCGATGTTGATGGCTCCAAGGCGGGTAGCCCCCATTTTTTTGAGTTCGGCATAAATATTGCCTGCTTCACGCAAAACACGTTTTAGGGTTGAAATATCTTCCATTTGACTACCGACATGGAAGTGAATCATGGTGAAATGCTCCACTAGATTGTTCTCTTGGAGCATGTTCATCGCTTCGATCAGTTCGGTCGAAGTGAGTCCGAATTTAGAACCTAAGCCGCTGCTTTTTGCCCAGATGCCGCTCCCCTCCGATTGGAGACGGATACGGATTCCGATGTTCGGGATTTTCAGATTACACGACTGTGCAACGTCGATAATCCATTCGAGTTCACCCAACCCCTCGATGGTGATGGTGATGTTATGACCCATTTGAGCTGCCATAAATCCAAGTCGTACCATCTCTTCATCTTTAAACCCATTGACGGTGATGGGTGAGCCAAGAGCCGTTTTAGCCATGGCAATAGCGAGTTCGGCTTTAGACCCTGCTTCAAGACCGTACCCATAGCGTTCGCCATGCTCAACGATGGCATCGACCGCTTCGGGGAATTGATTTACTTTTAGCGGAAATACGGCACGGAATTTACCGGTGTAATCGTTTTCGAAAATAGCGCGATGAAAATTGGAATACAAAAGATCGATCTGTTTTCCGATCAAATGGGGAAAACGTAAAATTAACGGTCCGCGCAGATTGGTTTTACGAATTTTTTGGCTAATTTCGATGAGGGATGGGGAGCTTTTATAGTTAACCTTAACCATCCCCTGATCAATCATAAAGTTGTTTTCACCCCAAATATCAATACCATAGTTTTGCATGTTTGTCCTTTGGTTGGCTAGAGAGATAATAGTTCATTTATGGAAATGACTGATTCGGTTTTTTCCACCAAATCTTTAATCCAGATACTGTTTTGCGCCAGCTCATTTTCACCGATTACGGCGCAATAACGGGCATTGATACGATCGGCCCCTTTTAAATGCGCTTTAAGTGAACGTGGTTCGTATTCCACAACCGCTTTTTGGGTGCGGCGAATTTTTTCAGCGGCTAGCAGGATGGGGGTAATGGCTTCTGCATCCATCGCACCGAAGTAGTATCCCTCACGAACTGACTCTGGCATCACGATAAGCTCTAAGAGGCGTTCAATTCCCAATGCAAAGCCGACCGCAGGGGTAGGTTTGCCGTCTAAAAATTCGATGAGCCGATCGTAGCGTCCACCGCCGGCAATCGCACTTTGGCTCCCGATATTGTCACTGACGAACTCAAACGCGGTTTTAGAGTAATAATCCAAACCACGTACGAGGTTGGTATCAATTTCATACGCAATGTTATGTTGATCCAAAATCGTTTTTAAGGTATCAAAATCGCTTTGGCATCCACCACAGAGATTATTGATCAATTTCGGAGCGTTCGTATAGAGGCTTTGACAATGTTCGTTTTTACAATCGAGGACACGGATAGGGTTGGTGAGTTTGCGACGTTCACAGTCTCCGCAGATCGCATCGCCGCAGCTATTGACAAAACTGACGAGTTTTTCACGGTAGGCGGGCATACAATTTTGATCGCCGAGAGAGTTGAGTTTGAGACGATAGCCGATACCGAGGGCTTTAAGGATGTCGGCTACCATCATAATCATCAATGCATCTTCATAGACCGAATCGACGCCAAAACTCTCAATTCCGAACTGGTGGAATTCGCGTAGACGCCCTTTTTGAGGACGCTCATAGCGAAACATCGGTCCGTGATAATAAAAGCGGTGTATCCCTCCCTTTTTATCGAGCTTGTGCTGTATGAAAGCACGGACGACTCCCGCTGTACCTTCGGGTCGGAGACATACGTCATTTTCACCTTTGTCGATGAACTGATACATCTCTTTGCCGACGATGTCACTGCTTTCTCCGACCGAGCGTTTGAACAGTGCCGTCTCTTCGAGGAGTGGAGTTTCGATGTAATGAAACCCGTATCGCTTGGCGATAGCCGAAGCTGTGGCAATAAAATATTCAAAACGCTCGAAGTCCTCGGAGAGGATATCGTTCATTCCGCGCAAAGATTGGATCATAAGGCTCCTTTGATAAGGGTGGTAATTTCGTTTGTAATGGTATCAATAGATTGTGTCGCATCGATTACATGGGTTTGGATCCCCAGGGCATACGCCGAAGCGATGAGGGCATTTTGGATGTCGAGCAGATAGTTGATACCGCGTGATTCGATCACATCGTGCTCTTTTTGGCTCAGGCGGTAGGCAAGCTCTTCGGGTGTTAATTTGAGAATAAATACCGTATCGGGGAGAGTTCCATTGGTAGCGAGACGATTCAGCGATACCAGTACGGATTCATCGCAGAGATTTTGGACACTGGCGTATGCCATACCCGATACGGCGGATCGGTCACTGATGATGAGTTTATTCATATTGGGTAATATTATCTCTTCGGTATGCTCTGCACGATCCGCTAAAAAGAGTAATATCTCCGCCATCTTGCTTTTGAGATTACCGAATAAAACCATATTCCGAATTTCAATACCCGCAGGTGTTCCTCCCGGCTCTTTTGTGATGAGCGCATCAGGGAAGAGGGAACGAAGCGCTTCGATCTGAGTACTTTTGCCGGCGGTATCAATCCCCTCTATCGCAACGTACATGATTTCATACTCCCGATAACATTTTGGACAGGCTCAGGGAGCAAATGGACTGTTTTGCCGTTGAATTTCAACAGGTTTCGGACGATGGAGGAGCTGATAAAGGCATGTTTGAGTTTTGGCATCAAATAGACCGTTTCGATATTGGGGTCGAGTGAGTTATTGAGATACCCTAATTGTAATTCAAATTCAAAATCACTGACGGCTCGAAGTCCACGTATAAGGACAGTAGCTCCGAGGGTGTTGGCAAGTTCAACCGTGAGATTGTCAAATCCGACAACCTGTACCCGTTCTAAATCTCTGACCGCCAACTTCACCATATCAACCCGCTCTTGCAACGTAAACATCGGCTTTTTCTCTTGTGAATCCGCAACGGCGATGATCACTTCGTCAAATAGTTTAATGCCCCGCTCGATAATATCGAAATGACCGTTGGTGATAGGGTCAAAGGTTCCGGGATAAAGAGCAATTTTATGCATTAGGATTCCATCGTTTATAGAGATCGTTTTGAATACCGAGAAGATCAAACCACTTGCCGATCATAAAATTTTCCATCGATTCCAAATCCTCTTGATCCCCGTAGTATGCTAATACCGGAGGAGCGATAATGACTCCGATCATAGAGAGTTTGTGCATATTTTCCAATGCGATGGGAGAAAAAGGGATTTCACGAGGGGCGAGAACGAGGGTGCGTCGCTCTTTGATCATCACCGCAGCGGCACGGGTAATGAGATTATCGGCAATTCCACAAGCGATTTTAGCGAGGGTATTCATACTGCACGGGGTAATGATCATCGCATCGGCACCGTACGAACCTGATGCTACGGAAGCCCAGATTTCATCGTTTTTATGAAGCGTCAGGTTCTCTTCTTTTTCTAAAACAATCGTGGCGTGATCGGACACAATCAGATGCTTTTGTACCTCAGCAGGGAGGGCACGAACGAGTTTCAGCCCTAAAGCCGCTCCGCTCGCGCCACTGATTCCTACGACGATTTTCATTGTAATTCCACCCGATTTTCTCCGATAACTTTTGCTTTGGCACGTTTGCCGTCGCTTTTTTGGATTGTAATAATATCATAGAGTGACCCCTCTTGCGTTGCAGTTGCTCCAAACTCCACCATAACGCCATCGCTTCGTACCTCGACAACAACTTTTTCATTTTTCAAAACGAAAGGTATTGTCTCGATATTGCGCTGGGTTAAGAGCTGTCCTTGTTTGAGGTTTGAACGGTAGCGGGAGGGTTGATCGGGGAGGGTAGTGAGAGGTTTGTCTTTGAACGAGGTAAAGGGTATCGGTTTTAGGAGTGTATTAAATCCGCTCAGGCGCTCACGACGTGTAATTTTTTGGGTTGTATGGAGAACGCTTATTGTTGCATACACCGAATAATCGAGATAGTGTCTCAATCCTTGGGGATTGAGAATGTAAAACGTTCCGGTTGAGCGCTGATAAAAATGATCATCAAATACTCCTCGTACCTCCTTGTTTAAAGAGCTTAGATAGCCTCTGGGGGTGATGGTAATATTCTCAATCTGGATCGACGGATAACGCTCTTGAAGCATCTGGGAGAGTTGAGTTTTCAGGGGGATGAAATCAACGGGGCTGTATTTGGTGAAATTGACGTATCGTGTTTTTGAAATATCTATGGCTATGCCGTGTAGCTCGAATGATTTGGCGATGATTTGTGCGTCAACACGATAGTGTTCTTTTTCCGAAGGTATTTTTAGGAGTTCAAATTTTTGAGTGAGCTCCGGGAATAAATCGTTTGAATAAACAATGGTATTTTTATACGCATAATTTTCAGTCAATTCATACGCATTAAGGGTAAAAAAATAGGTAATCAACAGCAATATCTTATACATCGTAGAATTGTAACATAACGGAATTTGTTTTTCATCTCTGTTACGTTATCCTATGCCAATATTTTATGAAGTAGACGGTATATGACTTTTAGAAACAAAGATGTATTGGCGGACCTCGATGCGTTGGAGAAGGGACGTATTCGCAGTGAACAGGTGAATATTGCTTACAAACAAGCGTTTGCTTCCGTGTACCCCCTTTTATTTGGCTCCATCGTTATCTATTTTCTTTTTTACAATACCTTACAGCCTTCGCTGATCAGCCTGTGGTTTCTAATGGTTGTAATAACTTTGCTTTGGCGTATTTGGCTGCTTAGAGAGTATCAAAATGACCAAAATCGTTATAACACGGCTGTGTGGGAGAGACGTTTTCAGTATGTTATGTTTACTTCTGCGGCCGTGTGGGGGAGCATCGCATTTTTTATCTATCAAACCCCGAATACCCTGCATCAATTTTTTCTTATTTTTCTTCTTTCAGGTATTGCATCGATTGCGTCGGGAACTCTGGCATCACTATTTTCGGTGGTTATAATCTTTTTATTTTTGCTCCTAGCCCCTTTATTTGCCGTGATGTTTTTTCATGGCGGTTTCGAGTTTCAAATGATGGGAATTTTGGTTGTGATATTTTTTATCCTTTTAGCGATTGCGGCTAAGCGGATACATGTCAATATCATGAATGCGTTAATATCGAAAATTCTGCATCAAAAAGCGACGGAAGCGCTTATCCTCTCAGAAGAGCGTTTTGAAACTATTTTTAAAGATGCTCCTGCCGGTATTTTTTATTACAACACCGACTTAATTGTCGTAGAAACCAATAATGAGATGCTTCAAATTTTAAAAATCAGCCATGAAAGGATGATCGGTTTAGATTTGAAAAAACTGCCGGATAGCTGTTTGTATGTCTCTTTGAATGAATCTGTTCAGGGTGAAAAAGGGTTCTATGAAGGTCCTTATACGACAATGGTTAACAAGCTTAATCTCTGGATAAGTTTACGCACTTCTCCGATTTATGATACCGAAAGACGGATTATCGGAGGAGTAGCGATCGTCTCTGATATTACTGAACGGGTGGTTGCCGAAGAAAAAATGAAGCATCAGGCCTATTTCGATGCCCTGACCGATATCCCCAATCGTGTACTGCTGAAAGATCGCGTAGAACAGTCTTTGGCACATTATCGCCGTCATGGAAGTTTGATTGCCATTATGTTTTTGGATTTGGATCATTTTAAAAGTATTAATGACTCTTTAGGACATCATGTGGGTGATGCCCTTTTGATCGAGACGGCGGTACGTCTGAGCTCTATATGCAGGGAGGGAGACACCGTTGCACGTTTAGGCGGAGATGAGTTTGTTATTTTGCTGAATGAACTCGGGAGTGATCCTCATGTCGCGGCCCAGCGTGCAGAGACGGTTGCGGAAAAAATTCATGAAGTTCTCTCTTTTTCTTTTGATGTCGGGCAGGCCGAATCTATCACCACCAGTTCCAGTATCGGAATAGCGATCGTGAGTTCAAATGAACAAAATGCGGATGATTTACTGAAATTTGCCGATACGGCGATGTATCAGGCGAAAAAAGAGGGGAGAAATACGACTCGATTTTATCAAGAGCAAATGGATCAATGGATTAAAAAACGGCTGTTTATGGAAAATGCGCTTCGCCATGCGATTAAAAACGGTGAGTTGGAACTCTATTATCAGCCGGTCATTGAAATTTCTACAAGAAAGATCATTGGAGCCGAAGCATTGCTACGATGGAATCACCCTGAAATGGGGCTGGTAATGCCCGATGAAATCATTAACATTGCCGAAGAGAGCGGATTGATCGTCCCTATCGGCGAATGGGTCTTGATGGAAGCGTGCAGACAGTTCGTCCGATGGCGTGCCGCTCATGTGAGTAAATCGCATATTCAGCGTATTGCGGTCAATGTAAGTGCCGTACAGTTTAGACAAAGCGATTTTGTCGAAAAAGTGATCCGCATTGTTGCAGAAACCGGTATTGTCCCCTATATGCTTGAACTGGAGCTTACCGAATCGATGATTATTGACAAAGTCGATACGGTAATCGATAAAATGAACCGTCTTCGTACTGCCGGTATTTGCCTTTCTATGGACGATTTTGGTACAGGGTATTCGTCTCTCGCTTATTTAAAACGGCTTCCGTTTACAACGCTTAAAATTGATCGAAGTTTCGTACGTGACATTATGAGTGATAATGATGATGCGGTTTTGGTTGAGACTATTTTGTCGATGGCTTCGATTTTTAAACTGGATGTTATAGCAGAGGGTGTTGAAACGTTTGAGCAGTTCAAATTCCTAGAAAGTCATGGATGCCAATACTTTCAAGGGTATTTGTGCAGTAAACCGGTTCAAGTCAATACCTTTGAAGAGTTGCTTAATCATGATGTTCAGAATTGTCAAGCCCATTTATGATTTTCACTATCGTCTCAATCACGCGTTAAAAGTTCATGGCATCGTGCCAGTGCTTTGTCGATATGGTCGACGATATTCTCTTTTCCGATACGTTCATCAATATGAGATTTTTCGATAAATTTTCGTACTTGCGGGTTGACCCCAGAGAGGATTAAATGGGTATTTTTCTCATGAAGCCGTTCATGTAAGACTTCTAGCGCATGTAAGCCGGCAGCATCGATCAGCGGAACGTAACGCATACGTAAGATAAATACCTGTGACGGTTTTTCAAACAGCGCGAGGGTATCCACCAGTTTTTCCGCTACACCGAAAAATAGCGGCCCTTGTATCTCATACACTTCGACTTCATGCGGGATGCTCTTGTTCTGGATGGAATCAGGATCATCTTCGTCGTTCTCGACGGCCCGAATATGGGTTGCCTTCATCATTTGATCGATAAACAGAATGGAAGCGAGAGCAATCCCCGCTTGGATAGCAAAATTGAGATCGACCAATACGGTAAGGCCAAACGTGACAATGAGGACAATGCGGTCAGTTCGAGGGGCGTGCATAATTTCACGGATATGCTTGATCTCGGACATGTTCCATGCTACGACCATTAAAATAGCGGCAAGTGCCGCGAGAGGTACTTTAACAATGAACGGGGCTAAAAGAAGCATAAAAATAAAAAGCCAGAATGCGTGCATCATCCCGGCTACCGGAGTGCGTGCTCCGGCTTTAATATTGGTCGCGGTGCGAGCGATGGCTCCGGTTGCGGGAAGGCCGCCGAAAATCCCCGAAGCGATATTGGCAACCCCTTGACCTAAAAGCTCGGCATTGGATTTATGGCGTGTTCCGGTCATACCGTCGGCGACAACTGCCGAGAGGAGGGATTCGATAGCGGCGAGGGTAGCGATCGTGATGGCATCAGGGAGGAGAAGGCGAAGTTTATCAAACGTGATTTCAGGCCACACGGGGGAGGGAAGCATGGAGGGGATAGATCCAAAACGGCTCTCTATCGTTTCGACCGGAAGTCCCAACCCCCATACGGCTAGCGCCGAGAGGGTAACTACGATAATCGGTCCGGGAATGTGCGGAGTATGACGTTTGGCCGCGATGATGATTCCGATTGAGACAAGGGCAACCATAACGGCAATAAAATTGGTTTCATGCAGATGGGCGAGATAAACGTAGAGTTTATCGACAAAATCGGGGGGAACCGTAGCGATAGAGAGGCCGAAGAAATCACGAATCTGCGAAAAAGCAATGAGCAGAGCAATACCGGAGGTAAATCCGACAATAACGGGGTAGGGGATAAATTTGATGAGCTCACCGGCTCGGACAAACGCCATTATCATGAGAATGATCCCTGCCATAATGGTTGCCAGAACCAATCCCTCGTAGCCGTGTTTCATCGCTACCGTTGCAACGGTGACGATAAACGCCGCAGTCGGTCCTCCGATCTGATAGCGGCTTCCGCCATGCGCCGAGATCAGAAATCCGGCAACAATCGCGGTAAAGAGTCCCCGCTCAGGGGGTAGATTGGATGCGATAGCGATCGCCATAGCCAGTGGAAGCGCGACAATCGCTACGGCTAAACCGGCAATAGTATCGGCGATAAAATCAGCACGTGAATATCCCTGCCGCTTGAATAAAGTAACAATTTTCGGTTCGAGTGAATCGTGTATCGAGCGGAACATAATATTTCTATCCTTGAAATTACCTGTTCGCTATTCTAGCACTTTTTAATCGGTGTGTAACAGACGATGCCGCATAAAATAAAGTAATGCACCAAGTACAAGAGCTGATGATGACGCAATCGAAAAAAGAAGGGTACTGCCGTAATGATCCCAAATAATTCCGCCGAGTACCAATGAGGCAAAAGTTGCAATCCCTACCGCCGTATAATAAATCCCGTAGGCGGTTGCTTTGAACTCCATCGGTGCGGTATCCGAAATAATTGCCTTTGCTAATGCGTTAAAGCCGGCGGCGAAAAACCCGTAGATTCCAAAACCCAGCCAAATGGCCCATGCGTAGCCTAATGTCATCGCCAACGCACCCAAACCGAATGCAATATAGACGGCAGACAACAGGGTAGACTTGCCGATTCGGTCGGCGAATTTTCCGATGGGGATGGCGAAGAGGGATTGGGTGAGATTATAGAGGGCATAGGCAAGCGGGATCATCACGAGAGCAAGGCCGTTACTTTCAGCTTTGAGAAGCATAAACGAGTAGTTCATGGCAATGAGGCTAAAGAGGCTTTGGAATCCCACCAGCCAATAAAACGAAGAAGGGAGAGCTTTTGGCACAAATCGGCTCTTTGAAGGCTCAAACGGAGTATCGGTGACCAGAAAGATGAGAATTGCCATCGAGATAAGTCCGGGGATCAGACTAATAGCAAAGACGGTTCGAAAAGAGGATTCGCTCTCCCCCAGGAACCACAAAACGACAAAAGCGGTGAGTGCCCCTGCCAAGGCTCCTGCACCGTCCATCATTTTATGAAACCCGAATACGAATCCGCTGATCTCTTTGGGGGTAGAGGCACTGATCAGGGCATCGCGAGGAGCGACCCGTATCCCTTTGGAGAGGCGATCACCGATTCGGATTGCGGCAATCATCGTCGCACTTTGGGCGAAAAAGGCAAGGGGTTTGATGAAGTTCGAGAGGGCGTAACCCAATACCGTCAGCCCTTTGCGTTTTCCGAGACGGTCCGAATAAAATCCTGAAAGTGCAATGAGTAACGCAACCCCCAGCTCCGCTGTCCCCTCGATCAGACCGATTTCACTTTTAGACGCGTGAAGGAACCGCTCCAGAAAAATGGGGAGGAGAGGGAGAATCATCTCGGTCGAGAAATCGGTGAAAAAACTGTTAGCACCGAGGGCGATAATGTTGCGGTTAAGTGATTGTATTTTCATAATTACGATTGTAACGCAAATACCTCTTTTAAGGTTTTATTTTCCCTGCTGTTTCCTCTATAAATTCTTTGGCTTCATCACCGCGCAGATACCCTGCCAATCCAAGCAGTCCGTCAGTAAGATAGCGGCTTTTATACCCTTTTAGCGTTAAATATATTCGTGCCATTTCAGCGCGGTCGTAGTGGGGGCAGACGGTCACAATGGTTTTGTTTTTGTCGAGTTCACCCAGTCGATCGGGGAGTTCGTTTAGGGGTATTTTTTTCATAAAAGGGAAACTCCAAATGGCTTGTTCCTCTTTGAAACGGATATCGACAAATTCGACCTCTCCCATTTTATAGAGTTCAACCGCTTCGAGACTTTTGATCTTCATTTCGGTGCGTTCGTTGTAATCGAAACGTTTTAAATAGCTCTCAAAGCTCTCAGCATAGAGAATATTTCCAAGAAATAGAAGGAAAAAGAGTGTTTTCATTGTGCTTTGATGAGTTCCACAATCTCATTGACGCTAAGAAGTTTTCCGGTGCTGAGGACTTTCCCATCGATCACAAGCCCCGGAGTGCTCATCACTCCGTACTCCATTATCTTCATAATGTCCTCAACCTTTTCTATTTGAGCAAATTTTCCGCTTTGAGCTACCGCTTGTTTGGTTGCCTCTTCGAGGGCTTTGCATTTGGTACATCCGGTACCTAAAATTTCTATTTTCATTGTTTTTCTCCCAATAGGCATTCTTTCATCATAGGTGCAAGTGTATCTGCATTCACATCACCTGTAATACTCAGAATAGAGCCACCTTCGACCGTAGTTAACTCTATTCCTTCGATCTTTTGCATGAGTTCAGGATCACAAGCACACTCGCAATTGCCGCTTTTACATGCTTCGATCTTCGTACCTAGCTCTTCGGTACTGAAACCGCTGAGAAAGGCTTTCACTCCGCCCGTTTGATTGGTAATATCGATTTTCATATTAACTCCTATTAAATTATAAGATTGCATTAAACAAGTATCCGACGCCCATAATCCCAAGCGTCACCGTACCGAAAAAGATACCGATGAGTTTGAGGCTCATCACCCGCTTTAGTATCATCGCTTCGGGGAGGGAGAGGGCGGTGATTGCCATCATAAAGCTAAGTGCCGTCCCCAAAAGCATCCCTTTGGAAGTAAGCACTTCGATGAGTGGCATAACCCCTGCGGCATTGGAATACATCGGAACCCCCAGCAGCGTTGCGAGCGGTACGGCAAACAGATTATCCGCCCCTGCAATAGAGGTGATAATCTCCGTCGGGACGTATCCGTGAATAAAGGCTCCCACACTCACACCGATGAGGACATAGAGCCAAATTTTTCGAAAAATATCGAGCGTGTACGCTTTGGCTTCAATCAGTCGTATTTTAAAAGGGATAACCTGAGCTTCTGCTCTAATCTCACCCTCTATCGGTTTTACCTCGATCAAAATCTCTTTCTCTAGCCCCAGTCTTCCGATAATGATACCCCCCACAATCGCCACCAGCAAACCAAACCCGATATACAAAGCCGTTACTTTCCAGCCAAATAGCCCAAAGAGCATAGCAATGGCGATTTCGTTGTTTAGAGGCGCGGAGATAAGAAAGCTAAACGTCACCCCCAAAGGAATACGTGCCTGTAGAAATCCTAAAAACAGCGGTATCGCCGAGCACGAGCAAAACGGGGTAATAATCCCGAACAGTGCGGCGAGAACATTGCCCGTATATTCATGCTTTTTACTGAGGTATTCCCGTACTTTCTCGGTTGAAAAATAAGAGCGTAGTAAGGTTACGATAAAAATAATAACGATGAGTAAAAAGAGAATTTTTACCGTGTCGTAGATAAAAAAGTTTAGAGCGTCGGAGAGCTTCTCCCCCTGAGGCATTTTCAGCCACTCATAGACGAGGATATTGACGCTCTCCTGCCACATAATCAGTCACACAACTCAGATTTGACGATCGGAAGAAGGGTCGCTTCGATCAGATCGAGCGTTTTTTCATACTCTTCCACTGCTTTTCCGCTCGGATCTTCGAATGCGACATGGATCGTTTTCACCGCTTTAGGGAACATCGGGCAGGTCTCATGGGCGTGGTCACAAACGGTGACGATCAAATCAAACTCGTTGTTCAGTACGGTTTCGATTACCTTGGAGTGATATTCTTCTCTCCAGTACCCCTTTTCTTCTAAGAGTGCTTGGGCATTTGGGTTTACGGCACCGCTGGCTTTAACACCGGAGCTGAACGCTTTGACACAATCGCCCATTTTAGCGTTGATGAGCGCTTCGGCCATGATGGAGCGACAGCTGTTGCCGGTGCAAAGGATAAGGACATTTTTCATAATTTACAGTCTCCTGTTTCAGATAATTTTTGTAGTGGGGGAAGGGTGATTCCCAGACATCGGATTTCAGCCAGTGCTTCGCTTCGGAACCGGTCTAATGGTGTTCTTATAGAGTAATAAGCCCACGTTCCGCACCGATCCACCCGTAAAAATCCCCCGTCTTTGAGGATTTTGAGATGCCGTGAGAGACGTGACTGGATCATACCTAATGAAGATTGCAAATCGCATACACACAGTGGCCCATGTTGATCCAAAAATGCCAGTATTTTGATTCGTGTTTCATCATTGAGTGCTGATATTGTTTCTAAAAAGATTTCCATAATCACCTCCATAGAGCGTATTGTAGCGAAACAGTAATAATATATCAAGATATATTGATTTATTAAAATAAATTTCGATATAGTGCTATCAGCAAAACATAATAGGGGCATTCCATGTTGAAAGTATTATTCGTCTGTGTCCATAACAGTGCAAGAAGCCAAATGGCCGAGGCTTTTTTCAACCAATACGCGCAAAATAACGACAGTAGCGAGAGTGCAGGGATCGAACCCGGAACCCTCAATTCTTATGTTGTTCGTGCAATGGGTGAAAAAGGGATCGATATATCAGAAAATGAAACCAAAGGGGTATTTAACCTTTACAAAGAGGGGAGAACATTTAGCCATGTGATTACGGTTTGTGATGCGGAAGCAGCACAACGTTGTCCGATCTTCCCCGGTATTAGCCGAATTATTATGTGGAGTTTCCCTGATCCGTCAACTTTCATCGGAAGCGATGAAGAGATTATGGAACAAGTGCGCGTTGTACGTGATACAATTGAAGATCAGGTAAAAGCTTTTATTAAAAATCCTATTGAAGAGAATATTTTATGATCCTTGCCGTAACACTTTTTTTAATTACCTTAGTCTTAGTCATCTGGCAACCTCGTGGGCTACAAATCGGCACATCCGCAGTAGCTGGTGCCATTGCCGCAGTGGCTTTAGGTGTTGTCAGCCTTACTGACGTGTGGACAGTAACGTCTATCGTTTGGGATGCAACGCTCGCCTTTATAGGGATCATTCTACTCTCGATGGTACTCGATGAGATCGGCTTTTTCGAGTGGGCGGCGCTGAAAATGGCGCGTCTCTCACACGGGAACGGTCATGTGATGTTCATCTATATGATGATACTCGGTGCTCTTGTGGCGGCATTTTTTGCCAATGACGGCGCGGCATTGATTCTAACGCCGATTGTACTGGCAAAAATGAAGTATCTTAATATGAAGCCGCTTCCGATGTTCGCGTTTTTGATGGCGGGTGGATTTATCGGGGACAGTGCCAGTAATCCGCTCGTAATTTCTAATCTAACCAATATCGTAACGGCAGGGTATTTCAATCTCGGGTTTTGGGAATATGCCAAGACCATGTTCTTGCCAAACCTTCTCAGTATCATCGCCTCTATCATTGTGTTGTGGATCTACTTTCGCAAAGATATTCCTACCCGCATCGATATTACTGGGCTTTCAACTCCAGAGTCGGCGATCAAAAACATGACAATGTTCCGCCTCAGCTGGTGGTTTTTGGCATTGCTGATGGTGGGGTATTTTATCGGGGATATCTATCACCTCCCTGTTTCAGTGTTTGCTCTCGGCGGTGCATTGGTGTTTCTTGCTATTGCAACCTATTTCAAAGCAACCAAACCGATCATGACGATCAAAGCGGCACCGTGGCAAGTCGTATGGTTCAGTATAGGGCTGTATGTCGTCGTGTATGGTCTTAAAAACGGTGGGCTTACAACGTATCTCGCTGGACTTATTATAGAGCTTCAGAGTATGGGAAATGTGTATGCTGTGATCGGTACGGGCTTTCTCTCCGCCATCCTCAGCTCGGTTATGAATAACATGCCGACCATTATGATCATGGACATCGCGATTGCCGAAGCGGGGAACAGTGCGCTTGCTTATGCTAATATCATCGGATGCAACCTCGGGCCGAAAATGACCCCGATCGGTTCACTCGCAACGCTTCTTTGGCTTCATGTTTTGGCGCAAAAAGGGGTTAAAATCGGGTGGGGCGAATACATGAAAGTGGGGCTGATCGTCACCCCGCCGGTATTGTTGGTGGCGTTGCTCGGGTTGGTTTAGTTATTTTCGAAAAAGTCTTTTAATAATTCAAATAGGAAATCGCTAAATCCAGTACCCTCAAATACTTTCAAACGTCGTTCCATCGTTTTGTCTGGAGTAAATCCACCAACAACATTTGGCTTTTCCAATATTCCTAAACTCAATAACTTGTTTTGAGCATCAATATAAAAATATTGATGCTCATTAATTTCATAATAAAAATGACCGTATTGAGTTGTTTTTTTATTCTTCCAAAGCTCATAAAATATCTCAAAATCTTCATATGTTAAAGAATTTATATTGGCAAAAAGGGATGACTCATAGTAATTGAGTGACCCGTTTTTTATTTTTTGAATCCATAATTTTGCTAATAAAAAAGTAGTAATCCGATTGTCGGCGTGCATATTTTTTAAAATAAGATTTGAAATGAACTCTTTATTGTTCTCGGATTGAGAATGAATAAACTCCAAAAGTTCATCTTCACTAATTTCATTCGAAAGTATGTCTAAAACAAGATTATTGAATTTGGCTTCTAAAAATCCATGAAATGTTTGAGCAATGCTTTGTTTTATAAGGGAGAGATTTCCGCCACTTGCAATATCCAGTGCATTGTAGACAGCGATAGAATCAGCTTTTGCTTCATTAAGTATTTTTTTCATTTAGAAACTCCCTATCATAGTTGATCGTCGGGCTCATAACCCGAAGGCCGATAAGATTCAGTATTTTTAATTTCATTCCCACACCGACATTTCTTCCCACCCATTTACAAATCCCATCGATTTAATATTGATTTTCGGATGGGTAGCTATGAGCGTTTTAATGTCACTTTGGAAATCAGCCTCTTCACCGATTGCATCGAGAATATACGCGATAACACTGAGAGCAAAAAAAACTTTATCCCCCTGTAAAGAGTGAAACTCTTTGATTTTACGCGGTTTTTCGAAACTGACACCCAGCGTCTTGTTCCATAGTCGGCTGTGATGAGCGCAAATATTACGCATGACGGTGAGGGCATGAAACCAGTTGTGAAACAAATCTTTGCTCACACCGTTTAGTGCATATGTAACGGCCTGCTGTTCAGTGGTTTTGAGCATGGCATAGATTTTGGAGAGGGTGCTCATCGAGACCACTTCGACCATAGCCCAGACGGGGAGGTCGGTCGTGTTGTATTTTTCTTTGAAATGGGCGATAAACGTTTCACTGGATCGGTTTGTCTCTTCTCGAATACCCACCATGACTTTGTCAAAAAATTCAGGGGAGGTTTTAAAGTTTTCAGGATCAAGATAGCCAAATGCTCCATAAGTCAATGAATGATGATACGCGATCTGTGTTCTGAAATAGACCTCGATCGATTCTATCGCTTTAAAGACGGTTTTTCTTAGCTCAACATCAAAAAAATAGAGTTCAAGAACATCTTCAAAGCGTACATTATCTAAAAAAATACCGTCTAATTTGGATGATTTCGGATGTTGCAAAGGTAAAAAATAGGCACTTAGTCGGTAGTAGTTAATATGGGAGAGCTTTTTGAGAGTATAGGCTTCATTGGTGATAATAAGATTTTTTTCTTTTAAATGTTGGAGCTGTTCTTCAAAAGTTTTTGGGGATTTAGTATAACCGTTCGATTGATTTTTGATAGTTTGAAGTTGGGATTGTAAGTTGTTCATAAAGAAAACCCCTCCGTTGGCACTTTGTGTAGAGGTGGGAGAGGTGTGTTGAGAGAATTATCACGTAAACAAGCTTTGAAATTTATTACACACATCGATGATGTTTCCATTTGATGTTAGTGTAAGTCATTCATACTCCGCAACATAATATAATTACGAATATTATAACTCATTTCAGTTTTGATGTACAAACATGTTCAAAAATAAAATTTAAATCCAAACGACAGAGTTTCGTTATTTGTCTCACTGTCGGGTTCATAAAATCCACCGACCGAATTGGAAGCGTCGATATTCCAGAACTCGTATTTATACGAAATAAAAGCGCCTAGTTGATGACTGAGCATAACCTCAAATGGTACCGTAATTTTGTAGCCGTAGACATTGTTTAGATTATAGGTATAACCATGCAAATTTTCATACATTTGGGCATTAAATGCTTTTTGATATGCTGCGTCTGCCCCGATAGACATAGTCGAAGAGAGACGGAGATGGAGACCGATGCCGAAATTGTAGTATCCCCAGTCATAAAGTTCATCATACCCCAGTTGCCGTAGCCATCGACGGTATCCTACTCCTACGGTGAGTGGAATTTCCCAATCGCCACGGGTATCTCGCGCTGTTGCTTTGTACCCGAGTATGTAATCTTCTATTTCATTGGCTGTGATGCCTCGGTAGGATCCGTAAGGATCTCCCGAACCAAGCAAACTTCCCACATAATTCGTATTTCCTTCGGCATAGGCAGCACTGAAATACCATCCTTGATAGCGTGGTTCGAGTGTGATCGTTAGACCCGATATTTTGCCGTAATCGGCTCTTTCTGTATCGAGTAAATTTCCGCTTCTATCGGTTTCGGCATAATCGAATTTTGTGGTATCGGCGCTGAGTGAAAGGGAATAATCGGAAGCGTACACGTATGAGACGCTTACTAAAGAAATAAGTAATAAAGCCCGTTTCAACATTTAAAACCTTTTTTCTAATTGTATCCGAAAACAATTCAGCCCCGAAGCGTAGTTATATTCGAGTTTAAATCCATGCTTTTTAAGAATAGAATGGGTTATGTATAAACCTAACCCCAGTCCTGTCATTGAACTTTCATAGGTGCGGTTGAACGGTTTGCTAAAGTGACGGTTCTCTTCACTCAGCGCCTCTCCGACACTGCATATCTCGATGGAATGGGAGAGTATGATTACCGTTGGTTTTGCATTGGAATATTTGAATGCATTGTCGAGAAGATTTTTTAATGCAATCGCAAAAAGTTCAAAATCGACTTTGATTATAAGGGCCGAATCTTCCCCTTTGATCGTAAGGCTTTTTTTATCGCATAACAATATATCGCATGTATGATCGAGTAGATCGACAAAACGGTACTCTTGAAGATTCAGGTGCCATTCGCCGCTGCTAAACTGCTCCATTTTTGAAAACTCACCCAACAGATAATCCATCCGAGTAAAAATCCGTTTCAACCGCGCTTGTTCAGCTGATTCACTAATGCAGTCGGCGGTGAGAGAGCCTTTCATAATCGGGGTTTTCAGCTCATGGAGGATATTGCGTAAAAAGAGGGCTCTGGCCTCTTTCATCGACGCGATTTTCTCTAATGCATGGTTGAATTCATGGGTGATTTGGGAGATCTCGTCTTTTCCCTCAATCGGTACATCCAGATGGGTATCCCCCTCTTTGAAATTGATGATGGCATTTTTGAGACGGTGCAGGGGGGTAAGTTTTTTGAGTATGAAGCCGAAAAAGAGCAAAACAAGAACGTCAATGGCAATCATAACGCTCCACATACTCCACGATGATTCTTTTTTTAAGTCTTCTAAGACGATAGGAGAAAAATCACCCAATAGAGGGGGCGGAGGCGGTAAAACGTGATCGAACATCGGAGGAGGGAGAAAAGGAAATTTCGGCGGCAGTGATTTTACAAAATAAATTTTACCGTTATAGTTGATCATTTTACCAAAGGGGAATTCCGCCACACTCTTTCCGTGAGATCGGAGGAAATCGGGTGAGAGAGAAGAGGAGGCGACCATTAACTGCTTTAGTTCCGTATCAAAATTTCCGCTTTTATGATGGATAAGCCGCTCTGCCAAAGCGAAACGTCTCATTCTATCCCCCTCTTGCTCTTTGGAAAAATGTTGATTTGCGATCCAAAATAACCCGTTTATCAAGGCAAAAATGAGGAGAAAGAAGAGGGCAATTAGCCGTATAATAGAGTGATTATTCATTGACAAATTTATATCCTATTCCACGTACGGATACGATATAGCGTGGATTTTTAGTGTCGTCGCCGATTTTTTGGCGGATACGTCCCATAATGACATCGATGCTTTTGAGGCTGCTCTCATACTTGATCGAGCCGATGTTGAGGAGCAGCTCTTCGCGTGAAATGGCGTATTGATCTTTTTGGATCATATACGAGACGATATCGTATTCAGCCGGTGTCAGCCGTAAAACCGATCCATGGCGGGTTATTTCGTGCTTCGCTTCATCCACTTCAAAAGGGGATGCTTTCTGCGGAAGGGTCGGATGCATGCGGCGCATGATGGCATCAATGCGGAATGTAAGTTCCTGCGGATCATAGGGCTTGGGGAGATAGTCATCCGCACCGCGTGAAAAACCCATCATCTTATCGCGTATATCGGATCGTGCGGAAGAGATGATGATCGGGATCGGGCTCTCTTGACGAATAAGTCGGCATATCTCTATACCGTCCATCTGAGGAAGTGATAAATCAAGAACCAGCAGATCAAACGGTTGGGTTTGAAAAAGACTTAACCCTTCCAGCGGCGTTGGTGCGATGGTAACGTCGATATTGTCCCGATGGAGACGTACTTTTAACAATTGTGCCAGTTCGATATCATCTTCGATCATTAAAACGTTAATCATAAAGCGATTATATCGATGGAAAAGTAACAACTAAGTAACATGCCCAAAAGGGCATGGAGCATCACGCGCTGATGCTGAGGAGAGAAGTGGTAGAAGTTGTAGCGGTATTGTTACTGCTGTAGTATGAGAGAAGTTTTTGAAGCCATTCGTTTTGACTATCCTTGGAGGCAGTTGAACTGCTAGTAGATGCCGATGAAGCAGAAGTTTTGTTCTCCTCTTCTTTGGGATCTTCAAAAAGTGCCATAAGCTCCTCCATGCTGATGGTACCGTCTTCGTTGGTATCGAGTGCAGCAAAAACTTCACTGGTGGTGCTTTCGCTTTCGGATGATGCCGATGTCGATTCGCTTGGAGGTGGAGGAGGTGGCATTCCGCCCGGTGGCGGTGGTGGCATCCCTCCTTCATTTTCCGATCCTTCTGGTGGCTTCATGTTTTTAAGTGCCGCTACCAGTTCTTCAGTGCTCATACTGCCGCTGCTGTCGGTATCGAGGATGGAAAAAATATCGCTTGCGGATGAACTACTAGAGGATGCAGCGGAAAACTCACTCGAACTAACTGAGCCATCACTGTCTGTATCTAATGCAGTAAGCATCTCTGATGCGATATCTTCAAAACTCGGTTTTGAACTTTGCGTAGTAGAAGAGATTGAAGAAGTATATGACGCATACGAATTGTAATTCGTTCCGACTGTCATGGGAGACTCCTTATCGGGTGTAGCAAGAAAAAATTCTTACTCGGAGTGTAGAATAAACGTTGCATAGTAACTATTGGGTAACATTTAGGCAAATAAAAGCTACTTTCGATAAAGTCTCTCAATTTCATTTTGGACAGTTTTTCATGGAACACCACCATCACCATCACCATCATAATCACAGTGATATTAGCGGAGGGAAACTCCTTTTTAGTGTTATTCTCAATCTGATCATTACCGTTGCTCAGTTTATCGGTGGAATAGTCTCCGGATCATTAGCACTTTTGAGTGATGCGCTGCATAACTTTAGCGACGTAATGAGCCTTATTATCAGCTATTATGCCCATCGGCTTTCCCACCGTCCTCAAAATATTGCCCAAACGTTTGGATTTAAACGTGCCGAAATTCTTGCTGCACTCTTTAATGCTTCGGTATTGATCGCCGTCTCAATGTATCTCATTATTGAGTCGATTCAGCGTCTAATCACACCTCAGGCGGTGGAGGTGACATGGGTTATGGCGTTGGCGGCATTGGGTATCGTGGTAAACGGGCTCTCCGCATGGCTGCTCCATCGTGATGCCGACCATAATCTCAATATCCGTTCAGCCTACCTACACTTAATGGGGGATTTGATGACCTCGTTTGCCGTACTGGCTGGGGGAGTTATGATCTATTTCTATGGATGGTATTGGATCGATCCGCTGTTATCGCTTTTGATCTCTTTTTACCTGATCCGCTCATCGTATGGAATTGTTCGTGAATCGGGAGGTATGTTGATGCAGTTTGCCCCTGATCATGTCAGTATTGATGCCGTTGTTGAAAAAGTATCCGCATTTGAAAGTATCGAGAGTATTCATCATATCCATTTATGGCAGTTGGACGATGAGAGTGTTTTTTTGGAAGCACGCCTCAATTTCCATCAGGATATGAGACTCAGTGAAACGAATGCCATACTGCATGAGTTAACCCATGCACTCGAAGAGATCGGTATTTCCCATACGACATTTCAATGCGAAATCGGGAAACATGGGAGAGAACGGGTAGTGGAGCGATGCGAGCATCATTAGAGCATTAACGGTCTTTAATGACGTCGAAATCCTCAGGAATGACCGGTTTGAATTTACTCATTTCGATCGGTCTGTTTTGGGAAGGATTGGCAAAAACGATCGCTACTTTATTATCAAAACTATCGGTATAGCTGATAGAACTGAGTAGGTCGTTTTTAAACATAATGGTGTAGTTTTCCCCTTTTACCGTAGCGGAATATTTTTCGTCATCCACTTTTTTAGCTTTTTGGATGATTTGAAGAAAATCGATCTCATCATCGAGGGTTCTCAGAGTAACTTGCTCGATAGAAGGTTCGACAACGGTAATTTTTTGAGCGTTGATGTAGACGCTTTTTTGGATCGGTTTTTGATAGACCCAGAGGGCATTTTGAGGCTTGGAAGCCCAAAGCTCACCGCTATATACAATCTTTTTTCCGTTATCGTCGATAATCGTTTGAACAAATTTTCCGTTAAAAGAGTTAATTTCTTTCGGTGATGCTGCGAGGGTGAGGCTCAGAGCAAACAGAAGTGGTAAAAAACGCACATAAATTCCTTGAATAGTGTAATGTTGACATTGTACCCTATGGTTATTAACCAAAACAATAGATTTCGTATGCTAAAATCAGCGACTTTTTCAATACTGTTCATAATGAAGGTTTTTAATGCTCCAAACGTTCCTCGGAAAAATTTTCGGTACCAAGAATGATCACGAAATCAAAAAATATCTCAAGCGCGTTGCACAGATCAATGCTCGCGAATCCCATTTTTCGGCGTTAAGCGACAGTGAGCTCCAAGAAGCATTTGCTGCGTTAAAAGAGTCTGTCCAGAACCATACGAAAGCTGTGGATGCCGTATTGGTCGATTCGTTTGCAATTACCCGAGAGGCGAGTAAACGTGTTTTAGGGATGCGTCATTTTGACGTTCAGCTCATCGGGGGGATGGTACTGCACGAGGGGCGTATCGCCGAGATGAAAACGGGGGAGGGGAAAACCCTTGTTGCGACATTGGCGGTAGCATTGAATGCTATGAGCGGCAATGGGGTTCATGTCGTCACTGTCAATGATTACCTTGCCGGACGTGATGGAACTCAGATGTCTGAGCTTTACTCCTTTTTGGGATACACGACCGGAATCTTGGTTGAGAGCGGCTATAACCCGGCCAACAAACGGGAACAATACGCGTGTGATATCACCTACGGTACGAATAACGAATTTGGATTTGATTACCTTCGCGACAATATGACTTACAGCAAAGAACACATGGTTCAACGCGGTCATGCGTATGTTATCGTCGATGAAGTGGACTCGATTTTGATCGATGAAGCACGTACACCGCTTATTATTTCAGGTCCTACGAACCGAACGTTAGAAAACTACACCCGCGCCGATGCGGTTGCCAAAGCATTAGTCAAAGAGGAGCATTTTAGCGTTGATGAGAAAGACCGTCTTATCCTCATTACCGAAGAGGGGATCGGGCGTGCGGAGGAGCTTTTCGGAGTCGATAATCTTTACAGCATCGAGAACTCAGCACTCTCTCACCATCTCGATCAAGCGTTGAAAGCCAACTTTATTTTCGAATGCGATGTTGACTATGTGATCCAAGAGGGTCAAATCGTCATCGTCGATGAGTTTACCGGACGTTTATCGGAAGGGCGTCGTTACTCCGAAGGTTTACATCAGGCATTGGAAGCGAAAGAGGGGGTTATTATCAAAGAAGAGACCCAAACTCTCGCGGATATTACCTACCAAAACTATTTTCGTATGTATGGAAAAATCGGCGGTATGACGGGAACGGCTCAAACCGAAGCGACCGAATTCGCTCAAATTTATAACCTCGATGTTATCTCAATCCCGACCAATGTTCCGGTTATCCGTGAAGATCTGAATGATTTGATTTACAAAACCGAATTGGAAAAATTTGAAGCCGTAATCAAAAAAATCAAAGAGCTCAATGCAAAAGGGCAGCCGATGCTCATCGGTACGGCTTCCATTGAAAAATCGGAAAAGTTGCATGAACTATTGAAAGCCCAAAAAATCCCTCATACGGTTTTAAATGCGAAAAACCACGCACAAGAGGGTGAAATCATTAAAAATGCCGGAGCCAAAGGTGCTATTACGATTGCAACCAATATGGCGGGTCGCGGGGTTGACATTAAAGTCAGCGATGAGATCAAAACACTCGGCGGATTGTATATCCTTGGAACCGAGCGTCACGAGAACCGCCGTATCGACAATCAGCTTCGCGGACGTGCAGGGCGTCAGGGTGATCCGGGAACCAGCCAGTTTTACCTATCACTCGAGGACAGCTTGCTTCGTATTTTCGGCTCCGACAAAATCAAATCGATTATGGAGCGTTTGGGCGTTGAAGACGGTGAGTACATCGAATCGGCAATGGTAACGCGCGCCGTTGAAAAAGCGCAGAAAAAAGTGGAAAATATGCATTTTGAAGGGCGTAAAAATATCGTTGAATACGATGATGTCGCCAACGAACAACGTAAAATCGTCTACCGTTTCCGTGGGGATCTTCTCAACCCTGAATACAACGTCGGTGAGAAAATCGATACCATCCGTTCAGAATACATTGATCGTACCCTGATGAATTGCGGTATTTTCGAAGGAATCCCACAAGAAGAGATCGATATTGATCATCTTGTCGCGGTACTTAAAGAAGAACTCAATACCGATATTGACGCTTCACTCTTCACTGAAAAAGAGTTCAATATCATCCGAGCACAGATGCTTCTCCTCTTGAGCGATGAATACAACGATAAAATGTCGGTTGTTGAGCCTAAACTCCGCAGTGATATTGAGCGTGAAATTTATCTTAAAACGCTCGATACAGCATGGCGTGAACACTTGTACCAAATGGACAGCATGAAAACGGGTATCCGTCTTCGTGCCTATAACCAAAAAGATCCGTTGGTCGAGTACAAAAAAGAGAGCTACAACCTCTTTAGCGAGCTGGTTGAAACGATCAAATACGATACGATTAAAACGCTTCATATCATCCGATTCAGAGTTGACAATGCCGAAGAAGAGGCTGAGGCGTTTGCCCGCCAAATGGAATTAGAGGAAAAACAGGAAGCGTTTCGCATGAGTCTTAACCATCAAGAACATGAAGGCGACGATAAGAAAGTGGCTCGTAATGACGAATGCCCGTGTGGAAGCGGCCTAAAATACAAAAATTGCTGCGGAAAATCGGGACCGAAAAAAGGGGTATTTGCCTCTTGAATATCGTCTCCTACCTTGTCAAACGGTTTTTGCGCTTTGACAAAGAGCAGCCTTTTATCTTTCTCTCAGCACTCCTCGCATTTTCAGGAATCGCGTTAGGGGTAATGGTCCTTATCATCGCGATGGCACTGATGAACGGTTTTGACAATGAGTTCAAGAAAAAACTCACCGTTATGAACTACCCCCTCACCATTCAACCCAAATTTTACGGCACTGTAGATACCACTTTGCTCGAACAACTTAGAGCTAAATTCCCCGATTTATCGTTTAGCCCTTATGTTACCTCTGCCGTACTTTCCCGCAGTGGTGATCAGATGGAGGGGGGATATTTGTTCGGTGTCGATTTTTCCCAAGAAGCGAAGGTAAACCGTATTGTCGCTGAAGGGTTAAATGCGGGAACCCCCGGTAAATTTCAGGTGATGGTGGGGCAAACGCTCAAAGAGCAGTTTATTCTCGGCGAAGGTGAAAAACTCACCTATATTTTTACCCAGATGGAGCCGGGCGGTTTAGCCCTTACCCCTAAGATTAAACGTTTTGAAGTGGTTTCAACGTTCAACTCAGGACTCAGTGCCTATGACAAAGGGTTCTCCTATACCTCCTTGGAATCGTTGCAGCGTATTTTGGGAATTCCCGAAAATCTTTATGACGGTATCCATATCCATTCGCCCAATCCCGAAGCCGACATCAACCGCGTGAAAGCAGTTCTCCCCGATACGGTATCGATACGCGGATGGTGGGAAGATAACGGGAACTTTTTTGCCGCTCTCAAAATGGAGAAAATGTCGCTCTTTATCGTTTTGATGCTGATTATTCTCATCGCTGCGATTAATATCATCTCGTCGTTACTGATGACCGTGATGAACCGTCGCAGTGAGATTGCTCTGCTTATTTCGCTGGGTGCATCGAAGCAAGAAGTTAAAAAAATCTTTTTGATTCTCGGTATAGTCATCGGTGTTTTGGGGATTAGCACGGGAGCGATATTAGGATTTTTAGGGATGTGGATATTGGGGACATTTGAAATCATCTCATTGCCTGCCGATGTCTATCCTACCTCGACTTTACCATTGGATCTGAGTGTTATCGATTTCTTCTCGATTATTATCGGTGCATTTGTGATCGTCCTCCTCTCTGCGTGGTATCCCGCAAAAAAAGCCTCTGAAGTCGATGTTTTAACCGTATTGAGAAATGAATAGAATTCATTTCTCCTGCATATCACTCTTTCTCCACCACTTTTAATCGCTTCAAAACAGCATAAAAATATTTACCCTCAACGAAACGTTAGTTCTTACTAATTACTATATAAAGGTGGAATTAAATTAGTTTAGCTACTATTTCAATTACTACAATTAGGTAGAATAAAAATGGGGGTTAAAATGACTGAGCGTATTACTAAAAATATGGCCAGAAATATTTACTTTGGCGGGGGCCTTTTTGCCATTTTGGTATTTACAGGACTTACCTTTGATACCGTAAAGCAAATTCCGAAATTAAGTCATGATGACAAAATTACGGAATCCGTTGCTTTGGGTAAAAAAGTATGGGAAAACAACAACTGTGTCGGTTGTCACACGATTATGGGAGAAGGGGCATATTATGCTCCGGAACTCGGTAATGCTTTTCCTCGTTTGGGTGGAAATGACGAAGCTGCTTTTAAAACGTATCTAGCAAGCTGGATGGCGGCACAACCGCTAGAAACTTCGGATAGAAGAAAAATGCCGCAATTTCATCTAACGCCGGAACAAGTAAATAATCTTGCAGACTTTTTGATTTGGACCTCACGTGTCAACAATCAAGAGTGGCCGCCAAACATCAAAGGATAAGGAGAGCCTATGAAATATTCATCTCAAATGGTCGCAAAACCATATTTTATATTTGCACTCATTCTCCTTGCCGGGGAGATTGTTTTTGGTCTTGCCATGGGGACACAATACCTCTATGGTGACTTTTTATTTCCGGCGATACCGTTTAATGTACTCCGTATGGTTCATACGAATTTATTGATCGTCCTTTTGTTGTTTGGATTTATGGGTGCGACGTACTACCTGATTCCTGAAGAGAGCGAACGAGAACTCTGGAGCCCGATGCTGGCGAAACTGACATTTTGGATTTTTGCGGCGGCAGGGGTAGCGACAATCCTTGGATATTTATTTGTCCCTTATGCAACATTGGCGGAGTCCCTTGCGAACAGCTTTTGGCCGACGATGGGTCGTGAGTTTTTGGAACAGCCGACACTTACTAAGGTCGGTATTGTTCTGGTCGTTGTATCGTATATTTTAAATGTGACTATGACGGTTCTTAAAGGTCGTAAAACGACGATATCGGTTATTTTATTGACGGGTCTTTTTGGTTTGGCGGCTTTCTTTTTATTCGCATTTTACGTCCCTGAAAACCTTGTTATGGATAAATTCTTCTGGTGGTTCGTTGTCCATTTGTGGGTTGAAGCGACGTGGGAACTTATTTTAGGGGCTCTTTTGGCGTTTGTCCTCATTAAAACGACCGGAGTTGATCGTGAGCACATTGATAAATGGCTTTATTTGATTATTGCGATGACCCTTATCTCCGGGCTTGCCGGAACAGGGCATCACTTTTTCTATATCGGTACTCCGAGTTATTGGTTGTGGATCGGATCGATTGCTTCGGCGGCAGAGCCTATCCCCTTTTTCTTGATGATTCTATTTGCCTACAATATGGCGAAAAATCGTCGTATACAACATGACAATAAAATCGCCTTGACATGGGCAAAAGGTACGGCTGTAGTGGGATTCTTGGGCGCAGGGGTCTGGGGCTTTTTACACACACTCGCACCAATTAATTACTACACACACGGTACACAGTTGACCGCTGCACACGGGCATCTCGCCTTTTTCGGTGCGTATGTGATGATTTGTTTCACGATGATATCGTATGCCATGCCGATCCTTCGCGGACGACCTCATGGAAATGGACCAAAATCGCAAAAAGTGGAATTAGCCAGTTTTTGGATGATGGTACTCGGTATGATCGGCTTGACGTTGGCATTAACGGTTGCGGGGATTATGCAAATCGAGATGCAACGTCTTCCTGACGCGGCACATGCGGTTGGCTTTATGGAAACCCAAGCGGCTATCTCTACCGTTTATATGGTTCGTTTAGCCTTTGGGGTAATGGTTCTCTTGGGACTGTTGACCTATTTCTACAGTTTCTTTGTGAAAGAAGAGAAAGTAAGCGCGTAATGGATGAAAAAGTCGGTAAGTTTTGGGATCACTATGTCACCCAAAAAGCGTCTCGTTTTTTTAAAGAGGAAGCGGTCGTATTTTCTGACATTGCCAAAGGGTTAAAACTCTTTTACCACCTTTTAGGGGGTGAAAAAGGCAAAGAACTTCATATTACCGACAAACGATCGATTAAAACATCGCGAACGCTGCTAGAGAAATTTTCAGGAACCGGTAAAACTTTTTTCCTTGCCTGGCAAGATGAAAAAGGGGTTTACCTCCCTGCCTCTTTAGCCTATTTTCCCCATAGAGTGCACAATGAGATGCACTATTACTGGCTGATTGCCATGCTAACAATCGTCAACATCAAAACAAAAAATATATCCTCTGAAAATACGAATGCCATTCGTCTGCTGATCGAAAGATATACTGGTTTTAACGAATTTTATACGTATGCATACCCTTTTTTAGTGCAAAATTATCCTGAATTATCCACGATTGAACCTTCACTCGAAGGCTCATCAGCGGATAATTATCCCAACCCTTTATGGATTTATCCTTCCCTCTCTACCGCTAATAAACTCCTAGACAGCAGTGATGAAGAGGAGATACAACGACAAAACGATGAGCAGCGTCAAAGTGAAACCTTGCAGATGAAGAAAAAGAGTGAACAGATCGATGATAAAAAAGAGACGGACGGACTTCTCCTCTTTTTACCCGAATCGATACTGAGTTTTATGGAGCAAGTGCGTGTAGATCGGCAGGAAAACGACAGTTACGATGAAGATGCCCTCTACAATGCCGAAGATTTGGATGAGATAACGCTGGGACAAAAAGATGCCAACCTCTGTGCACGGATCAAAATGGATCTGGATATCTCTGCCAACAGTATTGAAGAATATCCATTAGGTAAAGGGCATTTTATCGATGAGTGGGACTATAAAAAAGAGGTCTATCTTAAAAACTATGTCTGCATCAAACCCTTTGTTTCTCTCTATACCGAGCCTATCGAGTTACCCAAACGACTGCAAAAAATGATGCGCCGTATCCAAAGTGAACTGGATCTGATGGAACTCGATCGGATCAAAAGAGATAATCTCCCCTATGGCGATGAGATCAATATCGATACATGGATCGATTACAAAGGACATCAGAACCGTTCAAACCACCCGCAGCGATTTTTTGAGACGTATGAGAGAAAGATGAGGGATATGTCTACTCTGATCTTGGCGGATGTTTCCCTCTCCACGGAAGCGGGGATCACGCAAGAGATACGGGTTATCGACATGATACAAGATGCCCTGATGGTGTTCTCCGAATCGCTGCACCGTCTGCAAGATCGGTTTGCCATCTATACGTTTTCATCGATCAAAAATACGAAGGTCAACTTTCACATCATTAAAAATTTCAAAGAGAGCTACAGCGACAACGTTCGCGGTCGGATTCATGCCATTAAACCGGGGTATTACACACGGCTCGGTGCAGGGATACGGGAGAGTGCCAAGATTTTAGAGAAACAGCACAGTGCTAACAAGCTTCTGTTGATTCTCAGTGACGGAAAACCCAATGATGTCGATCGCTACGATGGACGTTACGGGATCGAAGATACGAAAAAAGCGATCGAAGAGGTGAAACAAAAAGGGATCACGCCGTTTTGTATCACGATCGATATCGATGCGAAAGAGTATCTCCCCTATCTGTTCGGGAGAAATTCGTATGCCGTGATTCGCGATGCCAAAAAACTCCCCAAAGTGTTACCCGAAATCTATATGAATTTGACCAAATAAAAGGAATAAAATTATGTCTAAAATGTACTACGTGCCGCAAAGCAATGAAATCGAGCTTTTCAAAGCCGCTGCGGGGATGAATCTCCCCGTGTTGATCAAAGGGCCGACGGGCTGCGGTAAAACGCGATTTATCGAAGCGATGGGAGAAGAACTGGGACGGGAGGTTTACACCGTGGTGTGCCATGATGATCTCAGCGCCGCCGATTTGGTAGGACGTCATCTGATAGATGAAAACGGGACGTATTGGCAAGACGGACCCTTGACGAAGGCGGTGCGCAACGGCGGTATCTGCTATCTGGACGAGATTATCGAAGCCCGTAAAGACACGACGGTGGTGTTGCACTCCCTCGCCGATTATCGTCGTGTTCTGCCGATAGATCGTACCGGTGAAGTGATTGCCGCCCATCCTGATTTTATGCTGGTCGTTTCTTATAATCCGGGGTATCAAAATGTCTTAAAAGGGATGAAACCCAGCACCAAACAACGCTTTATTTCCCTCAGTTTTGATTATCCTGCACCGGAAATAGAGAAACAAATTCTCCTTAAAGAGAGTGGTGTGGAGGAAGCGATAGCCCAAAAGCTGGTTGCTATTGCGGGTGAAATTCGTCAACTCAGCGACAGCGATATTCAAGAGGCGGTATCGACACGTTTGCTCATCTATGCCGGAAAATTGATTGCTCACGGGTTTGATCCTTACCAAGCGTGTATCCATTCGATTGTCGAATCGCTCAGTGATGAGGAGGATGTTTTAGCGGTGCTTGAAAAATTGATTTCTCTCCATTTTACCAAAACAGCATAGGACTCATCGGTAGAAAAATTATAATTTTGTCTCTTTGTTATTGATCAAAGAGGCGAGAGTAGTGGTCGTTAGCATGGTTTCGATCATCTCTTTCGGCATGGCCCACTGATCGTGGAGGGCACATGGATTCGAAGCGTCGCATTTCTCAAATCCCAAAATACACCGATCATGTTCTAGGGGTTCTCCGATCGCTTCGAGGATGTCGCACATACGGATTTCATCGGCTTTTTTAGCGAGACTTATCCCTCCCTCTCGTCCTCTGGCAGAGTGGACAAGCCCTTTTTTTACGAGATCGGTAACCATCTTTGTGAGGTATTTATAGGGAAGGCCCAGTTCTTGGTGGAGAATATTGACTGAATGAGAAGCTTCGTTATGGCGATAAAGGTAGGTGAGGACACGGATAGCGTATTCGGTAGTTTTTGAGAAATGCACAGGTCTGCTCCAAAAGAGAGAATTCAGAACATTGTAATCTATCTTTGCTTAGCCTGATACCTTTTTACCGAAAAGCAATGTTTTGGCGTACCGCATCCCCCAAGCAATAAATAAAACAATCCATGTGAAGGCTGTTATATCAAATATCCATCCGTGAGTCCCTCCGAATGCGGTATCGATTGAGAGCGCAAAACGAGAGAGAACAAGAACTTGTGTCCACCAAAAGAGGGTAATAGCGATCATATCCGCATGAGGCGGTTGTCCTGAGTGACCTAATGTGACGCGTGTTCCAAAACCGATCAGGATCGTGGTGAGAAATCCCAACACCAACAAATGGGTTCCTGCAAATAAAAAATTACTATCATAAAGTATTTCGATTATTTGGATAAAAGCTCCGATTAAAAGGGCACTCGGAAGCCAAAACAGTGCGAGATGGAGTATCCAAAGGATGGCAGGTGAATTAAAAGGGTGCAGTTTCCATCGCAATAGTTCACGAAATAAATAGAGTCCGAGGATAGAACTGATCAATGCTTCGCCCAAACCGAAAGCAACCATGGCAAAAAGTGTTTTTACAACAAAACCAGCAAAAACGGTTTCAACAAAATATTTTGTTTTTGTCTCCTGAGAATGGCTGAAAAAAGGGATCATCCGCTGTGCAACGCTAAAAGTAAGAAATACAAAAAAGAAATTGACCAGTATCGGGCTGAGCAAAGAGAGCCAGTTAAATGGACCGATAAAGAACTCTATGGTATTGGCAATGATCCATATAAAATGGACACCGATTGCAATCGCATGGGCGATTAGTATCCAAAACGGATCTTGCTTGAGGGGAGATTGCCCGATTTTATAGATCCAATACAGTGTATAGACGGCCATCGAATTGGCAAATAAAAGTACGATCATCGATATCCATACCATCGGAGCCCAAATCAAGGAAGAGAGGAAAAAAAGAACGGATCCGATTTGATAGAGCCAAACGATGCGGATGTAGACCTCTTTTGGGATTGCCATACTTGTACAAAAACGTGGAAAGGTTGTAAATAAAAAGCCGTGAAAGATTTGGGCAAATACGATGAACGCCAATGAATAGAGATGGAATTCATTTTCGGGGATCTGGAGTACAACGAGCCCTTTGTGTGACAAGCTAAAAATCAGTATGGATACAATTGCCCAAAGAAGACCGAAGACGAAAAACGGCTGATGCGGCTGTGATAAAAAGTAACTCTTGTTTTGTTGGGGTTGTGAGATAGAAAATTGTGTCATTTTTAGCTCTTTCAGATAGTAATATCGGGATTATATCGGTAGGAAGCAGTAGATGAATTGATCGATGTCAAGAGATGGATTTGATCTGGGTCAATTGATTGGGTATTGAAAAATGATAGAGTGCTCTTATACAAAACATAAGGATGGTAAGATGAAATTAGGAAAACTTAGTCTAGTTGCCGTTTTGGCATTAGGAACAAGCGTATACGCGATCGATAACGTAAAAGTGAACGGAGAGGCGAAAGTTTGGTATCAAACGTTTGAAACAGAAGGGGTCGGTCAATCAACCAATGGTCTTGATTTTTTTGATCACGATGTAAATCCTATGGCCAATGTAAAACTGAGTGTCGGAGCTACCGCTGATTTGCTTCAAAATCTCAGTGCAGGGGTAAAAGCTTCAGCTCTTACAACACTCGGTTTGGAAAATAATCTCGTCGGGGATGTCTCTACCACTAAATTTGATGCGCAGGGCAACAGTGTAGGAACAGCTAAACTTGATGACCAGTCATGGGTAGAAGAGCTTTATTTAGCCTATAGCGTAGGTAAAACGACCGCTAAAATCGGTCGCCAAGCGCTTTCTACTCCATTGGCATTTACCGAAAACTGGAACATTACCGAAAATACGTTTGAAGCGGCAGTATTGCTGAACAACGATCTTCCTGATACGACGTTAGTTGGTGCATGGGTCGGCAAGCATAACGGTGTGGGATTATTGAAACCGACAACCGGTCGCGGAACCACTATCGCGTATAACGGTGAATTTAGTACGTTTGGAGCGGATGGTGCGTATGCCGTAGCGGCCATTAACAAATCCATCCCGAATACAACCGTGCAAGCATGGTATTACAATGTAGGTCAAATCGCCGATGCGTATTGGTTGCAAGCCGATGCAAAGGTTCTTGGTATGGTAACTCTCGGTGCACAGTTTGCCGGGATGAATCCGGACTCTGCATTGGGCGGCGGTACTACCGATCGCAGTACGGAGATGTATGCGCTTAAAGCGGCTGTAGACGTTGCAGGAGTCAATGTGTATGGAGCATTCTCATCGGTCAATGACGGTACTCTTGGATTTTCAAACGTGGCAACGGGGGATAAAACAATGATGTATACCGGACTTGCGAGTGTTTACTTCGACGGTGAAATCGTTGCTGCTCCCGATACCGATGCATGGAAAATCGGTGCATCGACTAAAATGGTTCCGGGTGTCACTCTCGCTGCGAGTTACGGTGAAGCGGAAACCGGAAATAATGGCGGGACTGCAGCAGCGGTTGCCGGTGCAAGTCTTCAGGATAATGACTATTCCGCTTGGGATGTTGTTGCCAGTACCAAAGCAGGTCCCATCGATCTCACCGCGATCTATACGGAATTTGATAGAGAAAATGCTTCGGGTGTGAAAACTCTCGACAATGCGCTCTTCCGTCTTATCGCCTCTTTGAAATTCTAAGCGATCTTTTTTTATCTCAGGGCCTTCGGGCCCTCAATATTCTCCTTATGTTAAGCTTTTTTACGCGAGGACTCGTCATCCTCGCACTTCACTTTTCGGTCTAAATTGACCCAAGTCAAAGATAACTTCTCCGTAATTCAATACAATAACTTCCATAAAAATATTTCAAAAAATGCAATCAGATAATGAGGAGCTATAAGAATGAATAAGATACAACGTGTTATCAAACGAGACGGCTCGACGGAACTTTATTATCCTTTTAAAATTGAAGATGCGATTCGAAAAGCATACGATAGTGTACGAATACCCGTCAATGAAGACGTTATCACTGCGGTACTCTTCCAGATTGTCTATAACAATATAATTGAAGTTGAAAAAATACAAGATTTAATCGAAGAGGAGTTGCATAAATCAGGTGAATTTGAGGTAATGAAATCATTTATCACCTACCGATTTTTACATAAAATGCAGCGGGAACATATCTTAGGATTGGGCGAAGATACCACCTATGTCAACAGTACACAGAGTGTTGAAGAGTATATACACAAATCCGACTGGCGGGTAAATGCCAATGCCAATACCGGATATTCTAACGCGGGATTGGTCAATAACCTCGCGGGCAAAGTGATTGCGAATTTTTGGCTTGATAAAGTTTACGCACCGTATGAGGGGGCGGCTCATCGTAACGGTGATATCCATATCCATGATCTCGATTGCCTCACGGGTTATTGTGCCGGATGGAGTTTGCGGGCACTTTTAAATGAGGGATTTAACGGTGTAAGAGGGCGGGTCGAGAGTGCACCTCCGCGTCATCTGCGTGAAGCGTTGGGGCAAATGGCCAATTTTTTAGGGATATTGCAATCGGAATGGGCAGGAGCACAAGCGTTTAGTTCGTTTGATACCTATCTCGCCCCCTATGTATTTATCGATGCTTTGCCTTTAACAGAAGTCAAAAAAGCGATACGGGGGTTTGTTTATAATCTCAATGTCCCCGCACGCTGGGGTCAATCTCCGTTTACCAATGTGACGATCGACTGGGTCGTTCCCGAAGATTTACGCGATCAGTTCCCGACGTATCGCGATCATCATCTTTTTGAAGAGATCAGTGAAACGGCGCACCATCAGCGACGGCTTCGCGAACGAGGGAAACGCATTCTCAAAGAGCTGACGTATGGCGATTTTCAGGCTGAAATGAACATCATAAACCGAGCATTTTATGAGGTAATGACCGAAGGGGACAACGGAGGACAGCCATTCACTTTTCCGATCCCCACGGTAAACATTACCGAAGATTTCGACTGGTACGGTGAAAATACCGATATCCTGTTCGAAAATACGGCAAAAATCGGTTCCAGCTATTTTCAAAACTTTATCGGGAGTCAGTACATCCGAAATGACTCAGGAGAGGTCGTCGAAAATCCTCATGCGTATAAACCCGGAGCCGTACGGAGTATGTGCTGCCGTTTACAGCTTGATTTGCGAGAACTGCTCAAACGGGGGAATGGACTTTTTGGCAGTGCGGAGATGACGGGCAGTATCGGAGTAGTGACCATCAATATGGCGCGTTTGGGATACCTCTATAAAAATGATTATGAGGGGCTGATCCGTGCATTGGATCGGTTGCTGGAGATTGCCTATTCAACACTGGAGAAAAAACGCCATTTTGTTCAGGATATGTTTGCGCGAGGTCTTTATCCCTACACGGCCCGTTATCTCAAAGATTTTCGTAACCATTTTTCGACGATCGGCGTCAACGGAATGAACGAGATGGTTCGTAATTTCACCGGAGACAGTGAAGATATTTCGACAATATCGGGAATCGATATGACCCAAAACATACTTGATTATCTGCGTGAACGAATGCGATTTTTCCAAGAAGAGAGCGGTAATCTCTACAATCTCGAAGCGACGCCGGCGGAGGGGACAACATACCGTTTTGCCAAAGAAGATAAAAAACGTTATCCCGAGATTTTGCAAGCAGGCGAGGGTGAAAATATCTATTATACGAACAGCTCACAGCTTCCGGTCTCGTTTACCGATGATCCGTTTGAAGCCCTTACGCTTCAAGATGAACTCCAGTGCCGTTATACAGGGGGAACCGTTTTGCATCTGTACATGAGCGAGCGGCTCAGTTCGCCTGAAGCGTGTCGACGGATGGTCAAAAATGTCATTACGAATTTTCGCCTCCCCTATATCACGGTGACACCGACATTTTCGATCTGTCCGGTACATGGTTATATGAACGGCGAACATGAATTTTGCCCCAAATGCGATGAACAGATACTCAATCAAACCCAACACAAGGAAATCCAATGAAGTCTCATGAAATTTTAGAAATGAATGCCGCAAAACGTACCCGTTGTATGGTCTATACGAGAGTGATGGGATATCACCGACCGGTAGAGAGTTTCAATCTCGGTAAAAAAGGGGAACATAAAGAGCGTATATGCTTTCAAGAATCCTCGAAACGCCATGCATCCGCTCTATGATATCACCTGCTTTACGCTTCTAGACTATCCCGACATTCCTGCCGCCATTTTTTGGTTTGCAGGATGCAATCTGCGATGCACATACTGCTACAATCCCGATATTGTTTTAGGATGGGGGACGATCAGTGAACAAAAAGCGTTAAACTTTTTATCTTCTCGGCGTGGATTATTGGAAGGGATAGTGCTCAGTGGCGGCGAAGCCACAACGTATCCAAATCTGATCCCTTTTTGTCATTCGATTAAAGCGTTAGGCTTCAAACTGAAACTCGATACCAACGGTATGCGTCCAGATGTTGTCAAAGAACTGCTTGAAGAGAATCTGCTCGATTATGTCGCTTTGGATTATAAAGCACCGGCTTCTGAAATGAGCCGAATATGCGGCGGCGGGTCTGAAAAACGGTTTTGGGAGTGTTTGGATACGGTGCAATCACATGGTGTTGATTTTGAAGTACGTACAACATTGCATCCTGATATTTTGAATGAACGTCAGATCATAACAATGGCAAACAAACTGAAAGCTATGGGATATCAGAAACCTTTTTACGTACAGGTTTTTCGTGCGGGAACAGAGACATTAGGGAAGGTTGAATCTCCGTCTCGTCCAATTGATTTAGACCTTTTATCCCATTTCGTCGCATTGCGATATTAAAATTGACTTAGATCAAAGCTATTAATTTTGATACGTTATATAATTTTTTATATCATGTATAGGAGTTTCATATGAAAAAAGGTTTGATGTTATTTGGCGTATTGATCGGTTTAGGTTTTGTGAGTGCTCATGCGGCTGAAGAGGGTGCGGTACTTTATAAAAAATGTGCAGCTTGTCACGGTGCTACAGGTGAAAAAGCGGCATTAGGCAAAAGTAAAATCATTAAAGATATGAGCTCAGCAGAGATCATAACAGCCCTCAAAGGGTATAAAGACGGTACCTACGGTGCGGCTTCAAAGGCGATCATGAAAGGGCAGGTTGCATCGCTTAACGATGCTCAAATGTCTGCTCTTGCCGCTCACATCTCGAAATAACTTCTTCGCCCCGTTCGGGGTGATCTTTCCAGGCAGTACCTTTCTTTTGCTTGACCTCCTATAGAAATCTATCGCTGCTTGGAACGATCATCTCTGGAGTATCAGCCTGCGTTTAAAAACGATCCTTGAGATCCCCATTGTATTTAATATCACGTTTCGTTGCATTTTCATCATTTAGCCATTCGGGTAAATCACCGCCAACAGCTTCCAGTTTATCACGCTCCGCATTGAGTTCGTCTTCGCTGTAAGCAAACGACATATCAGCTGAAATAACGTGTTCCATCTCTTGAATTTTTACCAGCTTGGCAATCTCTTCTTCGACACCTTCGCCTTCAATAGTGACAATAATACGACCTTTTTCATCGTGCAAATGGTAGTCACAAAAATCGGCCGCTTTGAAAATCTCGACCACCTCATCGGTAAACTTTGGATTGGTTTGCACCACTATGCTTGAAATATTCACGGTATTCTCCAGTAGTAAATTTTATTCTCTTCGCCTGAACCTATCAGGGTATGCTCATCCAAAAAGATAAGCGTATCATAAAGGGTCTCTCCGCCTTTGAGTCGTCCGATTTTTTTTTGAGTTTCCAGTTCAAATATCTGTAACTCATTTTCATCTCCGTCCGTATACACTCCAATGGAGGCTGAGGGGCTCAACCCTACGGCGTAGACAAAAAAGTTTGTTTCGATGAAATAACTCCCATGCGCTTTATACACACCTACACGTCGGTCATGTCCGCCGCTGATGATCGTATTATTTTGGTATGCGAGACGATTAATCGCATCGAGATTGATTCCGCTGAGCGTTTTGAGTACTTTTCCGCTTCGTGTCTCGATTTGAACAATCTCGCCGCTCTCATCTCCTACGGCTAAAAGTGAGCGCTTAGGGCTCAGTGCCATATCTCCAAATACCCCTCCGCCTGCTTGTACTTCGTAGAGAGATTTGCGTTTGTCCAAATCCATCAGAATAATCGCATCGCCGGAGAGTCCAAAAATAAGGTGATTTGCATCCACAAATCGAACTTTTTTGATCAGCAATCCACTCGTCTTGCCGATTAGCATCACCAATTTATTCTCACGCCAAATATAGACATTTCGAAACGACGATTCGCCGCTCTCCGTAACCATCACGGTTGCCCCCGCAAAATGATCCACCGAATAGATTTTGGGCAAAAATATTTTTCCTGAACCACTAGTTACGCTCGGAAGGGATATGGAGGAGAGTTTACGTCGTGAAGCGAGATCGAATACATTAACGACACCGGTATCGGTAGAGGCATAAATTTTACCCTCTCTCACCACCATATCACTAATCAGACCATCCGTTTTAAGTATTGCAGAAGGCGTTATGAGCTCTGCAATTGCTTGAACAAAAAAAAGAAAAACGAGAGATAAAATTTTCACGCTACCACCTCTATCGCTCCGCTTGGGCATACGCCGATACAATAGCCGCAACCGGTACATTTTTCAGGAAGAATTATAGGATTCAACATCCCTTTAAACACTATCGCATTTTCCAAACAAGGTTCTTTGCACGAAAAACAAATACTCCCTTGATGCGACATGCAGTTCGACATCCTGATCTTAGCATGTCCTTGGATAAATTTCGTCGGATCGCTAAGAACTTTCGGGGTACAGGCATCCAAACATTTATGGCAATCGCTGCATCCCGAAATTTTAAAATCCACAAAAGGGACTCCTTGCGTATCGCGAACAAGAATCTTTTCCTCGCAGGCGCTTACACACATTGCCTCACACGTAAGACATTCGTTAAATGTCGCACCTTCCATCACGTACGGGGGACGGACGATATACTGCGCTTCCTCTTTAAAGAGAGAGGCAATAGCGCCGAAAAAACCCCGACGTGCTTCGTGTTCCATTTTTACAAACCGTTTCCGACTTTGACGCCGATGTCGAGTTCATCAAGGAGATACGATTTGTTTTTATGTTTTTGCCCTTTTTTGTCTGTATAGGCAGGTTTAAAGGTATTTGCCACTTTTAAATCCCCTTTTGTCTGAGGAGCGTGGCATGCCGAACAGTTATAGCGCCCTTGCCATAGCTGCCCATGAAGATCTTTTTTAATGATTTGATCATCGCTTTCTGCTTTGAGATTATCATCATCATCGACCGATATTGCCGGTCTAAAACTGGTAAAGTGACTCTTAGGAATCGGTGTCGCTCCCATGTCTTTGGCAATCTCAGGCATATGACACCCGAGACACGAGTTGTTGTTTTTATCAATTTCCCCAAGGTCATCAATATCATGGGGAATCATAGGCGGTGCATTGGTATATGCACGATCAAACCGTTTTGACGTACCCGGAGCCTCTTTATTGTAATTCGTACCATTTGGGACAGCTGTATCTTCGGTATAAATATCGACTTTACGTAATCCCAATTGTGTTTCATCCACATCTGTATTAACAGCGTAAACACTGCTAATGATTAGTGAAGCAGCGACCAAGCTACCGATTAGTTTTTTTGCTTTCATTCCTCATCCTTTGGTTGTTTTAGTTGAGATCGGATTGAAAATCCGAGCGCGTTTTCTTGACAGACATCTACGCATCTGCCACAATTGGTACACTCACCCATAAGCACACTTTCGCTGCTGTGATTAATCATATGAAGCACCTCTTTTTCAGGGCATACGGTAACACAGCTGCGACAGTCAGTACATTTTGACGCATCATGCCACACACGAATCAGAGAAAAATTCCCGATTAATGAATGAACTGCTCCCAGAGGGCAGACGTATCCGCACCATCCGTTTTCATGCACCAGCAAATCAAATAAAAAGATTACGATCAGTGCACCGCCGCCCATCCCCATACCGAAGATAAGACCACGATGGGCCATCGAAATAGGACTGATAAGTTCAAATACCGCTACACCCATAAGGGCAGAGAGGATTAAACTCAGAGCCAAAATCCAATAGCGCAGCGATCGGCTCATATAAAACCGTTTTTGCACTTCGGAAAACTTTAATGCTCGACGCAGCCATGCGGCACTGTCGCTAATAATATTGATAGGACAAACCCAGCTGCAAAAAGCGCGTCCGCCGATGATTCCGTAAAAGATCGTTATAATCAGCGCACCCAGCAAGATGTCCATCCCTATGCTTGCCCCCGTAACGGCGATTTGCATCACCGCATAAGGATCACTCAGCGGGAGTGTTCCCAACACGGAGGAACTGCTGAGATTGCCTTGAAGGAATTTCCATCCCCACACATTGGCTCCTACGTAAAGAACCAACAGCGAGATTTGCGTTAAACGACGAAGGAGTAGATAGCGATAGTTTTTCATTACAGCTCTCCTTCATCATTCAGTGAATCGAGAGCGCTCTTTTCACTGATTTTCGTTTTGGTCACTTCATTGGAAGCTCCCTCTAGCCGTTTTTCATCGGCTTTGTCCCACCCTTTGATATAGTGGTCTCCCACTTTACCCATAGCCAAAGCTCTGGGAAGAATATGGATCGCGGCGATCTCGGTAACACAGGCATGTTCGCACAGCCCGCATCCCGTACAGTGATCCGCATGAACGACAGGTTTTAAAAATGCATGCTTGCCGGTACGATCATTTTTAGAGTGTTCGATGGTAATCGCTTCACCTAAAAGAGGACAGGCTCGATAGCATGCATCACACTGAATTCCCCATGTCGCGATGCACGAATTCTCATCGACCACCGCCAAGCCCATGCGCGCTTTGTTGATCTCCAAAACCGCTTTGTTTTTTACATAGCTGGTTACTGAGGGTTCATTAAGCGCACCGCTTGGACACACCGGAACACACGGAATATCGGTACACATATAACACGGGACAGCTCTTGGTGTAAAATAAGGGGTTCCAGTCGGGAGATTATCTCCCGGACGTGCAAGGATCAGGGTGTCGTAAGGACACGCTTCCACACACAAACCGCATTTGATACACTTTTGCATAAATTCCGCTTCATCCAATGCCCCCGGAGGACGCAAAACAAGAGGTGCCGCTTTCACTTCCCCCACATAAGCACTCCAGACCAAAGCCCCCATCGCACTAAGCCCGATCCCTCTAGCGATAGAGAGAAGAAAACGGCGACGATCATTAGGAGTTTCAGTTTTCATAATCGTTACGCTTTATAAATTTTGACCGCACATTTTTTATGGTCAACTTGTTTGGAAATCGGGCACGTATGATCCAAACATACTTTATTAATAAATACTTTTTCATCAAACCACGGCACAAATACAAGTCCTTTTGGAGGACGGTTACGGCCGCGTGTTTCAACGTGTGCTTTTACTTTTCCTCGGCGTGATTCTACCCACACCATTTCACCTCGTTTGACACCGCGTTTTTCAGCATCTGCGGGGTGCATATAACACAACGCCTCAGGAACGGCGCGATAAAGCTCAGGAACACGCATCGTCATCGTTCCGCTGTGCCAATGTTCGAGTACACGACCGGTACATAACCAGATATCATAGTTTGTATCCGGTACTTCAGTCGGCTCCATATAGGGGCGGAAGAAGATTTTGGCTTTGTTGTCCAAATTCACTTTCGCACTGTTCGTAACCCCTTGCAGATTTCCGGTTGGAATATCTTTGAACGCATGACCGTAAAACGCAAAGGCACCGTTAGCGGCTTTTTTCGCATACGGATCGTATTTCGCGTTGTAGCGCCAGAACGTCTCTTTGCCATCAACAACCGGCCATTTTAGACCGCGTACACGGTGATACGTATCGAAATCGGCGTAATCGTGTCCATGTCCGTCACCGAATTTGCGATACTCTTCCCAAAGGTATTTTTGCAAGAAGAAGCCATACCCTTTGAATACTTTGCCATCGCTTCCGACAACATTACGTTTGTCACCTTCAACTTCAGAGTTTTGATACCCTTTGCCTACTGCATCCGGCCATTTGAACGCTTTCGCACGATTATTGGCAAATAGCACTTCATAAAGGGTTGCATTTTCATCATAACCCATTGCTTTGGCTTTACCCATCACATCCGGCAATCCGCCATCGAGTCCCGGAATTTTTTGTGCTCCCCATACCTCTTTGATCGTAAAGCGTTTGGAAAGTTCAACAAACTGCCACGTATCGGACATTGCATCCCCCATCGGAGTCACTTGCTGTCTCCAATGCTGGGTACGACGTTCTGCATTACCGTACGCTCCCCACTTTTCATACATCATAGCACTTGGCAAAATCAAATCCGATACTTTTGCCGAAATCCCCGGATAACCGTCAGAGGTCACAATGAAGTTGTCCATTGTACGTGCCGCTTTAATCCAGTGTTCCGCATTACCGGTATCTTGATACGGGTTACAGACGCTGACCCAGGCAAATTTTACTTTACCGTCTTCGAGATCACGGTGGATTTGGGTAAAGTGCGATCCCATTTTAGGGTTAATCGTCCCCTCTGGAATTGTCCAGATCCCCTCTGCCATTTTACGGTGTGCAGGGTTCATGACCACCATATCCGCAGGGAGACGATGGGCAAATGTTCCTACTTCACGCGCTGTTCCGCATGCAGATGGCTGACCGGTGAGTGAGAATGCTCCATTACCCGGTTTTGCTTGTTTTCCAAGGAGGAAGTGAACCATATAGGCTTGTTCATTCACCCATGTTCCACGTGTATGCTGATTGAATCCCATAGTCCAGAAGGTCAAACATTTACGTTTTTTCTCGATGTAGAGATCGGCCATTTTTTGAAGTTTTGCTTTGTAATCGGCAAGACTTTCATCCGAATCACCTTTGGAAACTTTGGCTACATAATCGAGAGTGTAAGGTGCAAGCCCTTTTTTAAACTCTTCGAACGTGATTTTCCAGTGTTTATTCGCATCTCCGCTGTTTTTCATCTCCAGCGTATCACCCGCTTTATACCCTAAATACCCGAGACTGACCCCCTCATCGGCGGTAAGAACTTTGGATTTTTGTTTGGCTGCGGTATCGAGCTCTTTTTTACCGTATTTCGGATGGTTGATATCTTCTCGAAGACCGTATCCGATATCTACAGGACCCGTTGCAAAGACGATATTTTTATCCAAAAACTCTTTGTCCATCGCTTCGGGATGATTGTAAACAATTTCACGGGCGATATAGTTCCAGATTGCCAAGTCGGTATTCGGTTTAAAGATGATTTCGACATCGGCAAGGTCCATCGTGCGGTGTTTGTAGGTTGAGAGAACAACCACTTGCACTTTATCGGGGTTACTGAGTTTACGATCACTGACTCTCGACCAGAGAATAGGGTGCATCTCCGCCATGTTCGATCCGAAAGCAACGATTGTTTCGGCGAGTTCAATATCTTCATAACAGCCTGATGGCTCATCCGCACCGAAAACGTTCATAAATCCGGTTACGGCTGATGCCATACACAGACGTGCATTCGGGTCGATGTTGTTGGTACGGAAACCTGCTTTCATCAATTTGAGTGCGGCATGTCCTTCCATCGCTGTTTGCTGACCTGAGCTGAACATTGCAATACCGGTTGGCCCTTTTTCTTTCAGGGCTGCTTTGATATGCACTTCCATTTCATCAAAAGCACGCTGCCAGCTAACCGGTTTGAACTTCCCTTTTTTGTCAAACTGACCTTTATCATTCATACGTAATAACGGTTGCGTAAGACGGTCGGCTCCGTACATAATCTTTGCATTAAAATATCCCTTAATACAGTTAAGACCACGATTAACCGGAGCCAATGGATCCCCTTTGACCGCAACGATGCGATCATCTTTGGTAGCCATCATAATTCCGCATCCCGTTCCGCAAAAGCGGCAGGCCGCTTTGTCCCAACGCCATCCTGCTTGTCCCTGGAGCGCTGCCGCTTCGACCTTGGCAGGAACTGCCATTCCAATCGCTGTCGCTGCCGATGCAGCAGCGGCACTTTTTAAAAACTCTCTTCTATCCAATGACATAAAAGCCTCCTTAGTGGAATCAATGTTATCCATTGTTATTAATGGATACAGTACGTTACCTTGATGCTATGATATAACTCATGCACTTCAACAATTATAAAGAAATTAAAAAAGAAAGATATTGACTTAGGTCAAGAAAAAAGAAGGATTGAAGTGCCTACGAGGCACTTCGAATAGAATTGGCTTTTTCGAGGTTGTTTTTCAGCTTTTTAAGACGCATTGAGGTTTGATGCAGCTCTTCGCTGACTTGGATCATGACATCTTCATTTTGTTCCAAGATGGCTTCGGCTTCAGGGGTAGAAGCAACCAAAACAGCGGTTGCAGCTTCACTCTTTTCGACCGCTTCGGTTGCACTTTGGAGCGCTTCTTCAACATTCCGTAAAAAATATTCAATATGCGAACATGCGACATCGAGTTCATTTCCCTGACACTCTAAATTCTTTATACCGCTGATCGTTTGCGAATGATTCAAAAATTTGTCAAAATTTCGTTGAATTTCCAATGTGGTACGTGCCATATAGAGAATGATTCCAAACGATATGAACGCTAAAAAAATCTGAATACGATGGGCTAACAATCTTTTTCCCATCATTGCATCTTCGTATTGGCTCACGGCCTTATCCATTAATAATAAGGTTTGATCTCCGCTGTCATAAATGGTTTTGAGATCGAACAGGTTGTGATCTCCCTGCAAATAGCGGTCTATCAAGCCCCCCATCCGATTCCAGTGCGCATGAACTTCCATCATTGTTCTATCGATTTCATCATTTGAAAATCCGCGATAATCCGATGCTGCCATGTTGAGCTGTTTAAAATTGGTATCAAACTCCGCACGGGCAATCTGTAGCCGTTCATATGCCCCTTCTTCATCCACCAGAAGGCGATGCAGTTCTAACACCGTACGCTGGGACAGCATTCTTTGTTTTCCGGCGGTATTGATTACTTTTGCATCCAGTTTTTGACTGGAATTCAACCAAATATCGACCAATATGATCGTTATGAGATTAATAGATAAAATAACTACGATCCATCTAACTTTAGTGGATATGGACTGCATCAGAGTGCCTCCTTAAAATAGTGAGATAAATCTTCTTTTTTTAATACGACTGTTTTCTGGTTTTCTTCAGAAATTAATCCCAACCGGATAAATTTCGCCAAAACACGTGAGAGTGTAGCGGGTTGAATGTTTAAACGATAAGATATTTCCTGTTTTTTTAAACTGTTATAAAGTCCCAAATGATCAGAAAGCATTTTAGCTACTTTTGCCGTGACATCATACACCATTCCCATACTGATCATGCAATCCACCATCTCCTTTTGATCGGATAAAAGGTTTACTAAATTGATGAGCAACTGGTTCTCTTTTTTGACCACATCTTTAAAAAGTTTTAAATCAAAAGAGATAACCTCACTGGGAACCATGAATTCTATATTACTAAAACAGCTGATGATATCACATTTTAGAGAACCTATATTGGTTAATAAGGTTTGGTCCGATAAAGAATATAAAAATATTTCACTGTCAAATCGGTCAACTTTGTAAAATTTAGCTTCGCCCTTTATTAAAAAATAGACTCGGTTCAAATCATCTTCTTCATACACTAGAATCTCGGATGCCCCATACGCTTTGTACTTAGCTGTCTGATTTAATGCGATCAATGATTCAGGATTGCTTTGTTTGAAAAAGTCAAGACGCTCTGTTAATAGCATTCTGTATTGCCTTTTTTTATAGTTAGATTATCAATAGTAACACACATACACGGGTAATATCTTGATTTGTATCAAGTAATTTTGGTACGGCACTAGGATATTATCAACATTACAAACGCTAATGGCATAATGAAATATAAAGGGTGACACCATGCTGCAAGATTCTTTTGGTAGAGAAGTAACGTATTTACGGGTATCCGTTACCGAACGGTGCAATTTTCGATGTCGTTACTGTATGGCCGAAAAACCGTTCAGCTGGGTTCCTAAAGAGAACCTGCTGAGCTATGAAGAGCTTTTTGCCTTTATTAAAATCGGTATTGACAACGGTATCCGAAAAATCCGACTGACCGGCGGAGAACCGACAACGCGCGAAAACCTCGATGAATTGATCGCGATGATTCATACGTATGCTCCCGAAGTCGATATCGGACTCACAACGAACGGGTTTTTATTGCCGGCGCTGGCTCAAAAACTGAAAATTGCGGGACTTAAACGGGTCAATATCTCTCTTGATTCACTTGAACGCGAAACGCTCCATTATATCGTTCAAAAAGATGTATTGGAACAGGTGAAAGAGGGTATCCGAGCGGCAGTAGATGCGGGATTGTCGGTAAAGATTAACAGCGTGATTTTACGGGGAATCAATGACCACGAAATTGTCCCTTTATTTGCGTACGCAAAAGAGATGGGGGCACAAATCCGATATATTGAATACATGGAAAACTCCCATGCAAGCAATGCGCTTAAAGGACTTCGAAGTGATGAAATTATCGATACATTAGGCAAATCCTATCCTTTTATCCCGATTAACAAAGAGGTGAACGGACCGGCAGATCTGTATGAAACGCTTGATGGATATCGTTTTGGAACGATCGAGCCGCATCGACATGATTTTTGTGCGACGTGTGATCGCCTACGGCTGAGCGCTGAGGGCGATTTAATCGGATGTTTGTACTTTGAGGGGGCGAAAAGTATTAAAGAGGCGATACGGGACGGAAATACTAAAAAAGCGACCGAAATCCTATCGGATGTGGTGTTTAACAAACCCGAAAAGAATTTTTGGGGTACTGAAAATGTAGAAGTCTCTTCACGTGCCTTTTACCGTACCGGAGGATAACTTAATCAAGCGATTGAGTGGAAGGGAAAAATAATGAATAAATTTCATATCAGAATTGGTTTAATCGCATTGGGAGTTGTCATCGGAATATGGAATTTTTACATTTTAGGAATTGAATGGATAGCGTATCAAGAGACGAAACGCTCCTATTCTCAAACACGCGCATTGATTCAATTTTCACAAAGTATAGGTGATTTTGTCCATGAATCTCAAAAAGAGCGGGGATTAAGTGCCGCATATCTGGGCTCAAATGGTGATATCGAGTTTAAATCTAGGTTGAAGAAACAGCGGCTTCTCAGTGATAAAAAGTTTTTAGCACTCCTTCAGAGAGTGAGAACGTTAAGTCGCTATTCTTTACCGGCTACTTTCCATCAATCGATTCAAATGTCAATTGAGAAACAAAAGCAACTGGGCGATATCCGTGAACGGGTCTTCAACCTTGAAATCAGTGCGTCCGAAGAGATCGATTTTTATACCGAACTGAATGCCAATTTTTTAGGATTACTCCCATTATCGGCCAAATTAGCACCGACTCGTGAAATTGCATTGCGATTGTACGACAATACATTGCTGGTGGAGTGTACCGAAAAAGCAGCCATCGAGAGAGGAACTCTTGCGAATATTTTTGCTGCCAAACGATTTGAGCCGGGAATGTATGAAAAAGTAATTTCGGTTCATGCTATCCATCAAAGTTGTAAACAATCATTCATTGATAAAGCGTCCAATAACGAACGAAATTTATACAATAGCTATTTTTCCCATACATTATTTCAAGATTCTCATCGTATATATGAACAAGTCCTCAGCGGTGATTTTTCGATGGGGGCTACTAAATGGTTTAACCATATGACTGTCAATATCGATCAGTTAAAAACCCTGCATGAAAGATTTGATCAGCTGCTTGAAGAAGATCTGTCCCGATTAGAGAAAAAAACGCTCTTAAAGCATGAAATTTTTTTAGTCGGCTCTTTCGGTTACGGATTTTTTATGCTTTTGGGGGCTATCTATTTAGTCCAGCAAATGTTTGCGATGATCAATACGCTCCGAATCTCATCGGTCGTATTTGATTCCAATGAGGGAGTTTTGGTTGCCGATATAAACGGAAAAATCATGCGGGTGAACCCTGCCTTTGAAAAGATCAGCGGCTACAGTGAATCGGAAGTTTTAGGATTGACACCGGCACTCTTAAAATCGGGACTCAACGATAGCCAGTTTTATAAAGATATGTGGGATTCACTTATTAACAAAGGGTTTTGGAACGGAGAAATCTACAATCGCCGTAAGAACGGAGAAATTTATCCGGAATATCTAAGTATCTCTGCCGTTCGAGACGAATATCGAAACATTACCCATTATGTCGGAATTTTTTCCGATATAACGGCTAAAAAAGAGAACGAAGAGCGTATCAATCGATTGGCTTTTTACGATCCGCTGACGCAGCTCCCCAATCGCAGATTGCTGTTTGAACGTTTGGAACATGCGCTCGTAAAAAATGAAAGAAATAAAACCTACAGCATGGTGGCTTTTATCGATTTGGACAATTTTAAAATTGTTAACGATACCAAAGGACATTTGGTAGGCGATGACTTACTGAAAGAAGCGGGAAACCGTCTCCTCGAAGCGATACGTGCTGAAGATACTGTAGCCCGTTTAGGAGGGGATGAATTTGTTATTTTGATTGAAGATTTAGGACCTTCTCGTGAGCAGGCTTTCAAAATCGCATCCGATATCGGCAGCAAAATATCCTTCTCTCTCCAAAAACCGTTCGAAATACACGAAGAGCTTTTCTTTGTCACCGGAAGCATCGGAATTGCTATTTTAGATAATTATACACAGACCGTGAATGAGATTTTAGCGCAGGCGGATACGGCTATGTATAGTGCCAAAGAGTCAGGAAAACATACTTTCCGTTTCTTCGATTCCGCACTTCAGCAAAAAATGTTGAAAAAATTAGAGTGCGAAAAAACACTCTTTAATGCACTGGAAGAGAACCAGTTTCAACTCTTTTACCAGTTTCAATACAACCATCAAAATGAGATAAGCGGAGCAGAAGCACTCATCCGATGGTTTCACCCGGAAAGAGGGATCGTCTCCCCCACCGAATTTATCCCTATTGTCGAAGAAAACGGCTTTATCACTGAAATAGGTAAGTGGATTATTGCCGAAGCGTGCAGAACACTGCATGAGTGGAGTCATGATCCCATACGAAAAAAATGGACGCTGTCGATCAATATCAGTCCGAAACAATTTTTGGACGAATCGTTTACGAGTGTATTATTAGATAATGTAAATAGATACGCACTCCCGCCTTCACTCCTTCGTTTGGAAGTGACCGAATCATTGCTGATCAATGATATTGAAAAAATTCAGGACATTATGTATCATCTTAAATCGCATGGATTTACCTTTTCGCTTGATGATTTCGGAACCGGGTATTCGTCATTATCCTATCTGAACAGTTTTCCTTTCGATGAGTTAAAAATCGATCAGTCGTTTATCCGAAATATGGAAAATGATCCGCATGCTTCTGCGCTGGTTCGGGCAATCATTACGATGGCGGAAGTACTTGGGCTGGAGATCGTAGCCGAAGGAGTTGAATTGGCTGAACAACATACAATCCTCCAATCTATCGGCGGTATTCATTATCAAGGGTATTTGTTTTCAAAACCCGTATCAAAGAATGAGATGCAGTCTGTACACTCACACGAATCCTCAGACGTTTGACCTATATCAAAGCAATTCATTTAACAATCCTCTATAATTATCGAACCATAAAATAATCTTCCCCTATCAGGGGTTGATTCAAGCAGTATGGTAAAAAAATGACCTCCTTCATCTAGCTTCGATTCAAAGCACTGTACTGTTTGACTCAACTCATAAACATTAAAAACCAACCTAATCATCAGGGTACAATATGGAAATGACGGAAAAAAAATTAAATAAACGTGAACGCCATAAAGCTGCACTCTCTCCTATCGAATATTATCCTCAAATAGAGACTTTGGACTTTAACAGTATCAGCGAAGGGGACATCTTTTATTTACAGGATTTCGGTATTTTTAACACCCCTATCGAAGAGGAAGCGTATACCCTTCGTTTACGTATAACTGCAGGGCGGATTACCATCGCTCAACTGCGAGCCATTGCCGACATTGCTAAGCGCAATGAGCTTGAAATTATTTTGACCGCGCGTGCCGGTCTGCAATTGCATGGGCTAACTTGCGAGAATGTATTGCAGATATATAAACAGATCAACGAAATCGGGATTACAACATGGCAAACTTTCGGCGATAACGTACGCAACATTGTGAGTGATGTGTATGATGGACGAGGGTGTATGAGTGTGATCGAGACCTATCCTCTGATAATGCAAATGCAGGAATATTTTCTCAAAACTCCCCGTCTTGTCGGTATGCTGCCGCGTAGAATATCCACAGGGATTTCGGGCAACAGTGCCAATGTCACCTCATTTTTTGCCAATGATCTCTATTTCGCATTGGCAAAGAGAGAGGGTGTTTTTGGGTTTAATGTCTATATGGGGGGTAAAAATACCGAGATCGCCCGCAGTGCCGATATATTTTTGCTTCCCGATGAGGTAGTATCTTTTTTCAAAGCCTTTATCGAAGCATTCAACAAGCATGGATTGCGATTTACCCGAACGCGAACACGCCTGTTTCACCTCCTCGAAGAGATCGGAATGGAAGCTTTTGTGGAATATGTCGCACACGAGTACAAGCAATCTTGGCAAAAAGCGGGCGATTTGGTTCTGGAAAAAGGGCTTTTTTCGAAATATCAGCGGCTTAAAGACGGCAGTTATGCATTTTGCTATGAGAGCAATTTCGGGCGTATCAGTGCCGAAGAGTTGATGGCTATTGCGGATTTTGCCGAGACACACTCTGCCGAGGTACGATTAAGTACGGATCACAATCTTTATATTCTCGGATTATCTCAGCCATTCTCTCCTTTTGAACATCTCAAAAAGAGTCAAACTATCGTAGCGTGTGCGGGGAGCCAATATTGCCCTTACTCGTTCTGGGACATTAAAGACGATGCGCAATTGCTCCCTTTGGAGAAAATCAGTGAGCATCGTATTCAAATAGGGATTTCAGGATGCGCAAAAGGGTGCGGCAGACACCAGCATTGCGATATCGGGCTCATCGGGCTGCGTACCAATAATTTCGGCAATACGGACAAAGGGGCACGGATCTATCTCGGTGCCGAACACTCCGCAGGGATCAGTGTCGGACGAGAACTCTTTGAGATGGTTCCTCTGGAACATATCCGATCGGTGATAGATCTTATTATCCATGAGTATGAACAAAGCGGTTGTGATACGTTTGAATCTTTTTCTACACAAATACTAAAGTGCTATTCCATAGAATTTATTGCATTATGGCTCTTGATAAAATTGGAGAGCGGAGCAATAACCCCTTTGTACGCGATGGATACTCTTGAGCATGTTGCTGAAGAGTATCGTTTTATGGCAGAAAAAGAGCGCTTAAGCGGATATTTTTCGACGGCAGTTTTAGCACTGATTGAGGATGATTTTAAGGATGCAATACGTCAGATGAGCAAAAAACTGTGGAGCGTCGGAGAAAGCGACCCGCAGATTGCTCCGCAAATTAAAAAACTTCTCGTCAGTAAAAAATACTGGGAAGTTTGAGATATATTTCATTTCATATAGACATAAATTGGCAATTATTTTTCAAGGTGTTATATTCTTCGATGTATGATAATCCATTTAGATCTTGACTGTTTTTTCGCCTCTTGTGAACGTGTCCGTAACCCCTCTTTGCTGGGGAAATGTGTTGCGGTCGGAGGGAGAGGCGATCCTTTTATTTTTGACAAAAAAACCGTACCCGCTAAAAAACTGATGACCCTCAATTCCGGGGCGTTTGTCCCCTCGCTGTTTCATGCTGAGCACGATAGCAGTAACTATTTTAGAGACGGCGATACGATACGCGGCATTATCACTACGGCGAGCTATGAAGCTCGTCGCTACGGTATCAAAACGGCCATGAGTGTTCACGAAGCACTGAGACTTTGTCCTCACCTCATTGTCCTTCCTCCCAACCATCTTCTCTATCATACGATGAGCCATGAATTGATGGAGTACCTCTCTACCGTAGTACCGGTGATGGAGCAATACAGCATCGATGAGATGTTCGGGGATTTGCGAGGGTGGATTGATGAAGCGGATACCTACGAGTTTATCCGACACCTCCAGCATCAGATAATGTTGCAGTTTAAACTTCCGGTCTCGATCGGAGCGAGCCGCTCCAAATGGATAGCAAAACTTGCCACCTCAGCCGCCAAACCTTATGGGGTTCGTGTCATTTATAGCGATGAGATTGAACCGTTTGTTCGCGATATCGGTATCGGTGAATTTCCGGGTGTCGGAAAAGCGTATTCGCTCAAAATGGAACGCTACGGCATTAAAACCATCGGTGATGCGTGGAAATCGCAAACCCTGATCCAATCATGGGGCAGGGGAGGCATGGACCTGTATGCGAGGATGAGAGGGTGTGATAACGAAGCGGTGCAAGCGAGCCGATCCCGAAAAGGGATAGGGATATCACGATCGATGGATCACCCCATAAAAGAGAGAGAGGAACTCTATCGGCGCATCCATATCTTGGTACGTCATTGGAGCCATACGATTATGAAACTGGGGGTCAATCCTACCACCTACGCTTTTTCATTGGGGTATGAGAATTGGGGGCATTCAAAAAAGCAATTTACCCTTTATCGCCTTTTTAATGAAACATTCCTTCAAACTTTTACGATCGAAAAATTTAAAGAGCTTGATATCTATCCCCATATCAGTGTCCGCTATATCGCTATGAGTGCTACCAAATTTATCCATCATGATCCGAAAAGTTTTGATCTGCTTGAAATCCAAACGGATACTAAAATGCGCAATCTGACCGATGCTTTGACCAAAGTGAGGGATAAATACGGGATGGATATTGTTCGTGGAGGAGGGGAATTGTAATATTGGAAATTACTTTTTCTTCTTATCATCCATCATCCACAAAAACGGATACACAACCGTCCGTTTGAGAATATTAAACGGAGCCGTGGCAATCTCTTTGGCAATCGCCGTTTCGACTTTAGGATCATCGAGTTTTCCGCTGAGGGTGAGGGTTGTGGAAAGAGAACCGTCCTCCCCGAAGAGGATATACCCCACCATCGGCACTTTTCCCAGAACGGAACCCAGATCGGTTTTAAGGGTCAGCGTACCATTGAGTATTTGGGCATTCAGATCAGCACGCCCTTCACCGAGAATATTCATCTCAGGAGAGTTCAGGGTGAAATTATCGACATTCACAATACCTTTATTATAGGCAAAATGGGCATATCCCTCTTTGACCGGAAGTCCTTGTCTGTTGTAGCTTGGGAGTGAAAAGGTCGCTAATGAGGGGACGGTATTGACAAAGGCGAGGACATTGTTGAGTACCTTATAATCTTTTAAAATCGTATTTTCAACCCGCATAACCCCTTCAAATGCGTCGGCTTCTCCTTTAGCCTGAAAGGAGAATTTCCCTCCGCTAAAATCACTGAGGGCAAAGAGATGCTCCATAAATTTATCGTTGAATCCGTTTCCGTCAATATAAAAGAGGCCGTTGCGTATTTTAAGCGCGGCGCTTCCACCCATGTGGTAGAGCGAAGCATCCAAATCATCATTGTTTAATGTGGCTTCCATTCGATCAGCGACAATTTTACGTCCTTTCATCAGATAGAGGTAGGTATTGGAGGTGTGAATGCGAATCGGGGGCGTTTGAGAATCTCCCTTGGATGAAGACTCTTGATTCGGTTGATTGGCGATAAGAAAAGAAAACAGCTGCGGGACATTGATACCGATGTTTTTAGCCTGAACATCGATTTGATCATCGCGCCGATTGATGATTAGACGATCATTAACCCGAATACTCGTCCGTCCGTCTTGATAGAGACCGCTAAAGTGATACTTGGATACGGCCTTATCATTAATCATCATCAGTGAATAAGGGTATTCGATCGTACCGTTAAAGGTATATTGCGAGTTTTCAGGAGTATAAAAAAGGTTAAGATTTCCCTTTTCAACATGATATTGACGCAGAATAGGGGAGCGCATCGAGAGCAAGGCTATATCATCCAGTGTAATTTTCCACCCATTTGGGATGGTCGAAAAATGGGCTTTAAGAGCATCAGAGTCTAAAATTATCTCTTCACCGGAGGCATCGAGTGAGAGTTGAAGGGATTCTTGTGCGTCAACGAGAGGGGATATTTTAGGACTGAGCGGAATCATATCGTTGATTCGAATGGACCCTTTGAGCGTATCGAGCGATAAGTGACCGGTGAACTTTCCTTTCAGTAAATCACCTAAGACGGCTTCAATTTGCTCAAATGCAATCTCATTCCCATCCATACTCGCATGGAATGGGGATAAGAGTAGTGGGAGTTGATGGATACTCCATGCCGAGGCGTGTGAAGAGCGGAGCGTTGAATGGTTGTGATCGTAATGGATATCGATGTTAAAAGGGGCATGCGTGAGCTGTATCTCTCCCAATTTAAAATCATTGAGTTCAATCTGTATATCCGTTTGCTTTTTCGATCCGTTAAAATACCCGTTGATTTTTCCATGAATAGTATTTGAGAGGCTGAAAGGGACAGATTGGAGAGAACTTGTCGCATTGCGATAGTCGAATGGGGCACGAAAGGCTTCAATGTCGAGTTTCTCTCCCAGTACGTTCCAGCGTGATGGCATGATGCTGAGAGAATCTCCTTTGGGAGCAATGATGTATTTAACACGCAAAGGTTCACGGGAATCCCATAAACTCAGCTGTTTTTTGTTCCCTAAGGGTACGATATCATAGGCATCAATCGATACCGACCCTTCTTCGCTGGAAGCGTCATATTCCCCTTTTACCCGTGCGTGAGCGACATCTTCACCGTAATGGGCCGTAAAATTGTCGAATGTAACCTTGTTTCGATTGACATTGACAACTCCCCCTTGCGTTTTTAGCGGTATCTGGTCCAAAAGTAATTCCGAAGCGGTAGGTCGAAAGATCCCTTTTACAACAGTATCCAGGCTATGCAGATTGATAGAGAGATTCAGATCCACATCACATTCTCCCGAACTTTGCTGAATCGGCAGGTGAATGTCATAAAAATTTAAAAGATTTGTGATCGGAACATTGAGTTTGGCATGCGCCGTCCGTATTTGAGCATCCAGCATAGTGTGAGGGGTCGTAAAGTCAAGAATTACACTGCTGTTTTCGGTTGGGAGAGCATAAAAAGTCCCGCTTTTTGGAAGAATGTGAAGTTTGCCTACGCGGTAGTACAAATCGATACGGGGAGATTTGATAGGTTCGAAACCTTGTGCAAAGGTGTATTCTCCATTGAAAATAGTCGCTTTGGCTTGCAGCCCCTTGATAAGTTCTTCGGGTTTATCGTAATGAAATTTACCTTCAAAGCGTTCAAGAGTGATTAACGAAGCTTTGGCATAGTGAGTTATCCACGGTTGAACTTCAGGATCAACATCTAAAAAATCGATGATCGGTTGAACGCTGCGCAGCGGCTCATCGGTATGAAGGGCAAACATCAACGAATCGGTATCTCCGGATGCTTTGATAATGAGGGGAGGAGTTTGGGGAAGGTTTAGGCTTATATTAGTATGTAACCGTTGTTGCGGGAGTTCTACCGTTAAATTTCCGCTAATGAGCGCACCGTTGAGTCTGGCATGGGGCAATGATAGTTTAAAGAGATTTTCATTGAGGGAAAAAGTGCCGTTGTAAGAACCATTTTCATCATATAACGTAATTTTGCCGAGGGAGTTTTCACGGTAGTGCAAAGAGAGGCGAATGGACTCATATTGAATAGTATCAATATCGATTTGCTTTACCCAGCGCTGAGTATGCCGAATAAGGGGAGGAAGTTTTCCCAATGGCTTTAGGGTAAGAGGAAGATTGTCACGTTTAAACGCGCTCAGATCAACTTTTGAAGCACGAATCAGGAGCCCATTTTCCCATTTGAGATATAATTTCTCGATTTTGAGTCCATTAAAGCTCAAACGATCACAATTAATACCTTCAAGCAAAGCGATAAACGTGAAAAAGCCTAGAAAAAAAGTAAAAAATAAACCAAAAAGAATGTACCTATGGGTTTTGGGAATAATATTGGTGATAATTGTCTCTTTCATGACCTACCTGTTCTCTACCGTCACATCACCAAAAATCGTCTATATCCCGCAAGGTTCCGTATTTAAAAGTATAGCACACCTCCAAGATGAAGGGGTAAATCTCTATAAGATTGATGCCTTTATTCTCCGTTTGCTCGGTCAGCCTCAGCAAGGGTGGATTGATCTAAAAGAGGAGAAAACAAGCCGTATCGAGTATCTTTATAAATTGACAACGGCAAAAGCGGCTACTCGTGCTATTACCTTGATCCCCGGAGAGACTACGGTCATATTTTTACGTCAACTTAGTGATGAACTTTCACTCGATATGAATCTTCTTCAACGTGCGTATGAAAAGCATGCCCCTTATAAAGAGGGGAGTTTTGTACCGGATACCTACAGTATTCCGAATGCGATCAGTGAAGAAAAACTGATCATACATCTTTTAAATGAGTCGGAACAAAAGATGAGAATCTGGGCAGATGAGTATAAGAAGCCGTATAATAAAGAAAAATGGTTACAAATTGTAACAAAAGCATCGGTTATTCAAAAAGAGGCTGCATCATTGTCCGATATGCCGTTTGTTAGCTCCGTGATCGATAATCGGATAGAAAAAGGGATGCGTCTTCAAATGGATGGAACCCTTAACTACGGTGAATATTCTCATCAAAAAGTGACGGCGCGTCGAATACGCACGGACAAAACTCCCTATAATACGTATAAAAACAAAGGTTTGCCTGCCTTTCCCGTCTGTAATGTTTCCAAAGATGCCATCCATGCTGCACTCTATCCTAAACACACGGATTACCTCTATTTTGTCCGAGGCAAAAATGGTGAACATGTGTACAGTAGTTACTTTTCTACACACCATCAAAACATAGTAAATGCTACAAAATGAAACATATTTCTAACTTTTTGCGCTTGTAGTATGGGCAAAGTGAAAAAATGTCGGACGTAAGTGTTATGATGCTTTCATAAAAAAAATAACAGGAGAACCTGATGGCAAAAATCATTTGGTCAGTAATTGATGAAGCACCGGCACTAGCGACCTATTCGCTACTTCCAATCGTAAATGCATTCACACAAGCCGCAGGCGTTGAAGTTGTAACAAGTGATATTTCACTTGCAGGTCGTGTTATCGCAACATTTCCAGAACGTATGAGTGACGCTCAGCGTATCCCCGACAATCTTGCACAGTTGGGCGTTATCGCTACACAACCAGATGGTAACATCATCAAGCTCCCTAACATTTCAGCTTCAATTCCTCAATTGAAAGCATGTATCGAAGAACTTCAGTCTCAAGGATACGATCTTCCTTTGTATCCTGAAGAACCAAAAACAGACGAAGAAAAAGAGATTTTTGCACGTTACGCAACGTGTCTCGGTTCAGCGGTTAATCCGGTTCTACGTGAAGGTAACTCAGACCGCCGTGCTGCGGTTGCGGTTAAAAACTTTGCGAAGAAAAATCCTCACAAACTACGTGCTTGGGACGAGGGGTCAAAAACTCGCGTTGCCCACATGAACAGCGGTGATTTCTATGCGAATGAGCAATCAATCACCAAAAAAGGTGACGGTAAAGTGACGATTTCACTTAACGGTAACGTTCTCAAAGAGATCAATGCGGTTGATAGTGAAGTCCTTGATGGTACATTCTTGAGCACTAAAGCATTGCGTGCGTTTTACGCTGATGCGATTTCTGAAGCAAAAGAGAAAAACATCCTTTGGTCGATCCACCTTAAAGCAACGATGATGAAAGTAAGTGATCCGATCATGTTCGGTCATGCGGTATCGGTATTCTTTAAAGATGTATTTGAAAAATATGCGGCAGAGTTCAAAGAGATCGGAGTTAATCCGAATCTTGGCCTTGGTGATTTGTACAAAAAATTGGCAAAACTTCCTGCTGATAAAAAAGCGGAAATCGAAGCGGCTATTATGGCGGTTTACCCGACTCAGCCTGCAATGGCGATGGTTGACTCCGACAAAGGGATCACAAATCTTCACGCTTCAAATGACGTGATTATCGATGCATCATTGCCGGTTGTGGTACGTGACGGCGGTAAAATGTGGGATCCATCAGGAAAAGTACAACAATGTATCGTTACGATCCCAGATCGTTGTTACGCAACAATGTACTCAGAGTGTATTGAAGATTGCAAGAAAAACGGACAATTTGACGTTACTACTATGGGTTCTGTCTCTAACGTCGGTTTGATGGCTCAAAAAGCGGAAGAGTACGGCTCACACCCAACGACATTTGAAATCGCAGAAGAGGGTGTCGTCACTGTTTCTGATGATAGCGGCGTATTGATGAGCTTCAACGTTGAGAAAGGCGATATCTGGCGTATGTCTCGTGCTAAAGATATCCCGATCAAAGACTGGGTTCGTCTTGCAGTAGAGCGTGCAGAGATCGAAAACGTTCCGGTTGTGTTTTGGTTGGATGAAAACCGTGCGCACGATGCTGAAATTATCAAAAAAGTAAACGCGTATCTTCCTGAGTTCAATAAAGGAGGAATCGAGTACCATATTATGGCACCTGAAATTGCTATGGCGTTTTCATTGAAACGTGTACGTGCAGGACAAAACACCATTTCAGCAACAGGTAACGTTCTCCGTGACTACTTGACTGACTTGTTTCCGATTTTAGAACTTGGAACATCGGCTAAAATGCTCTCAATCGTTCCTCTCCTTGCAGGTGGAGGATTGTTTGAAACAGGTGCGGGCGGATCGGCTCCGAAACACGTTGAGCAATTCGTAAACGAGGGTCACCTTCGTTGGGATTCTTTGGGTGAGTTCTTGGCTCTTGCAGAGTCACTTCGTCACATTAACAAAACGAAAAAAGATAACAAATTGTCTGCTCTTACAGCGGCATTGGATGAGGCAAACGCGGCGTATTTGGATAACAACAAAGAGCCTTCACGCAAAGCGGGTGAGCCGGATAATAAAGCAAGCCACTTCTTCTTGGCTCAATACTGGGCAAAAGCATTGGCTGAGCAAACAACGGATGCAGAGTTAGCATCTCGTTTTGCTCCAATTGCAAAAACTTTAGTTGATAATGAAGCGAAAATCATGGAAGAGCTTCTTGCAGTAGAAGGAAAAGGTCAAGAGATCGGCGGTTATTATCATCCTGATATCGCGAAAGTAACAGCAGCAATGCGCCCAAGTGCAACATTGAATGCTATTATCAGCGCAATCTAAATTTTAGATTCCGGTTCGCCGGAATCGTTTTTTATCTGTAGAGGTTCTCTATAGATAAAAGGCGATTCAATCGTCTTTTACTTCTCTGATTATAAAATGATAGAGAGTATGTAGTAATTTATGACACAAGGAGTAAAGTGATGATTAAAGGAAAACGTGTCGGTATCGTAGGTGCGGGGAACGTAGGTTCAACGGTCGCTTACTCTCTTGCAATGCTCGGCTCATGTCATGAAATTATTTTGCGTGATAATAAAATCGAAATCGCTCGCGGGAAAGCGCTGGACATGTCTCAAGCGGCTGCGGCAGTACGATCTCATACGGTTGTAAGTGTCGCTGAAACGATGGCAGATATGACCGACTGTAATGTGGTCGTTGTAACAGCAGGAAGCCCGCGTCTTCCGGGTATGAGCCGAGATGATTTGTTGATGATTAACGCTAAAGTAACCCGTGAAGTTATGGAAGGGATTGCCAAATACTCCCCTAACGCAATTGTCATCATTGTTTCAAATCCTCTCGATGCAATGACCTATGTAGCCCTCAAAGAGAGCGGTTTTGATCGCAGTCGAGTAATCGGTATGGCGGGAGTACTCGATAGCTCACGTATGGCAGCCTTTATTCAAGAAAAATTGGGTTACGGCGGAGGTCAAATCCGTGCATCGGTTATGGGTGGACATGGCGATGATATGGTTCCCTTGCCGCGTTATTCGACGGTAGCAGGTGTTCCTCTCTCAGATGTACTCAGCCAAGAAGAGATTGATGAGATCGTTCAGCGTACCCGTAAAGGGGGAGCAGAGATCGTAGCGCTTCTTCAAACAGGATCAGCGTATTATGCTCCGGCAAAATCTACCGCCATCATGGTAGAAGCTATTTTGAGAGATACCAAACAAATCCACCCGTGTGCCGTTTACCTTGAAGGTGAATATGGTTTTAGCGATGTTGTCAGCGGTGTTCCGGTTATGCTTGGAGCTAACGGCGCTGAAAAAATCATCGAAGTGACACTTAATGAATCTGAGAAAGCAATGTTTGCCCGTTCATGTGCATCGGTTCAATCGCTTATCGACACACTCAATACCAATAAATTTTTTGAAGGAGCCAAAGTATGAGTTATCGCGTTGAAAAAGACACCATGGGTGAAGTTCGAGTACCGAATGACACGTATTGGGGAGCGCAAACACAGCGTTCATTAGAAAATTTCCAAATCGGAGAAGAGAAAATGCCGTATGAAATTACACGCGCATTTTCGTATTTGAAAAAAGCGGTTGCTTTGGTCAACTGCGATCTTGGAATGCTTACCAAAGAGAAAGCGGATGCTATCGCTCAAGCGGCCGATGAAATGCTCTTGGGAAAACTCGATGCTCATTATCCTTTGGTTGTATGGCAAACCGGTTCAGGTACCCAATCAAATATGAACAACAATGAAGTGTTGGCCAGCCGTGCAACAGAGATTTTGGGCGGTGATTTCCGAACTCAAAAATTGGTTCATCCGAATGACGACGTTAATAAATCTCAAAGTTCTAATGATACCTATCCTACAGCGTTGCATGTAGCAGCAGTTGTCGCAGTAGAAGAGCGTTTGCTTCCGGCAATTGATCATTTGCGCAAAACATTGGCTCACAAAGCAGAAGCGTTCAGCGATATCGTTAAAATCGGCCGTACTCACTTGCAAGACGCAACACCGTTAACACTCGGTCAAGAGATCAGCGGTTGGGTAGAGATGTTGAACAAATGTGAAAAAATGGCGAAAGATTCTCTCGAATCGGTTCGTGAACTCGCACTCGGCGGTACAGCGGTCGGTACGGGTTTGAATGCACATCCTGAATTAGGTGAGCGCGTTGCGGCAAAATTGTCTGATCTTACCGGTCATCAATTTGTGACTGCACCGAACAAATTTCACGCGTTGACCAGCCATGATGCTTTGGTTTTCGCACACGGCGCACTTAAAGCGCTTGCTGCGGATATGATGAAAATCGCGAACGATGTACGCTGGTTGGCATCAGGACCCCGTTGCGGAATCGGTGAGATCACAATTCCTGAAAACGAGCCGGGCTCATCCATCATGCCGGGTAAAGTAAACCCGACTCAAAGTGAAGCAGTAACAATGGTTGCGTGTCAAGTCATGGGGAACGATGCATGTATCGGTTTCGCGGCAAGTCAGGGAAATTTTGAGCTTAACGTATTCAAACCGGTTATTGCGTACAACTTTTTACAGTCAGTACGTTTGTTGGCTGATTCGATCGTTTCGTTCAACGACAATTGTGCGGTTGGAATCGAGCCGGTACGTGATCAGATCGATGCGTACTTGAATAACTCATTGATGCTTGTTACGGCATTGAACCCGTACATTGGGTATGAAAATGCGGCGAAAATCGCTAAAACAGCACACAAAGAGAACTCTACACTGAAAGAAACCGCGATAAAACTCGGTCTCCTCAGTGCCGAAGAGTTCGATAAATACGTCATCCCTGAAGAGATGACAAGACCTATAGCGTAAACTTACAACAGGAGGAATGGATGAATATTCACGAATATCAAGCAAAAGAATTATTCAAAAAGTACAATGTACCGACCTTGCGCGGTCACATTGCATTTACACCCGATGAGGCGGTTAAAGCGGCTCAAGAACTCGGCGGAAACATCTGGGTTGTTAAAGCTCAAATCCATGCTGGAGGACGCGGTTTAGGGGGCGGTGTTAAGCTTGCCAAGTCAACGTCTGAAGTGCGCGAAATGGCGGCTCAAATCCTAGGGATGCAGCTCATAACACACCAAACAGGACCTGAGGGTAAACTTGTTCAAAAAGTGTATATCGAAGAGGGTGCCGATATCAAAAAAGAGTACTATCTTGGACTCTTGCTTGACCGTGCTCTTGAAATGCCGATCATGATGGCTTCAACTGAGGGCGGTATGGCGATTGAAGATGTTGCCCACAACACCCCTGAAAAAATTATCAAAGTTTCCATCGATCCATTGACCGGTTTCCAATCTTTCCACGGTCGCAAATTGGCTTTTGGCTTGGGTCTTCCTGTCGAAGAGATCAACACGTTTATCAAATTTGCAGCGGCGCTTTATCGTGTTTATATGGATCACGATGCTGAGATGATCGAGATCAATCCGTTGGTTAAAACGGGTGATGGTAAATTCTTGGCATTGGACGCGAAAATGGGCTTTGACAACAATGCTCTCTACCGTCAATCACAAGTCAATGAAATGCGTGACTTCACAGAAGAAGAACCGACAGAAATTGAAGCGGATAAATACGGACTCAGCTACATCAAACTTGATGGCAACGTCGGTTGTATGGTTAACGGTGCGGGTCTTGCAATGGGTACGATGGATACGATCAATTACGAAGGGGGAAAACCTGCCAATTTCCTCGACGTAGGCGGTTCAGCGAGTGCCGAAACGGTAGCTAAAGGGTTTGAGATTATCCTCAAAGATCCGAACGTCAAAGCAATTTTTGTTAATATTTTCGGCGGAATCGTCCGTTGTGATCGCGTTGCTAACGGTATTATCGAAGCAACAAAAATCACCAACGTAAACGTACCGGTTATCGTACGACTTGATGGAACAAACGCTATCGAAGCAGCTGAAATTTTAAATAATGCCGGTATCGCTAATATCGTAGCGGCAACCGATCTCGCAGACGGTGCGCGTAAAGCCGTTGCAGCAGCGAAAGGAGAATAATTTATGTCTATTTTGGTCAATAAAGATACAAAAGTAATCGTACAAGGTTTCACAGGTAAAGAGGGGACGTTCCATGCAGAGCAATGTATGGCATACGGCACTAAAATCGTCGGCGGTGTTACACCGGGCAAGGGTGGACAAGAACACCTTGGTCAACCGGTTTTTAATACGGTTTCCGAAGCGGTAGCTCACACGGGCGCTACGGTTTCTATGATCTTCGTTCCGCCGGCTTTCGTTTCGGATGCGGTTATGGAAGCGGCTGATGCGGGAATCACTCTTGCGGTAATTATTACCGAAGGTGCTCCGGTAAAAGACATGATGTTTGCAAAAGCCTACGCGGTTAAAAAAGACATGATGACCATCGGGCCGAACTGTCCGGGAATCATTACCGCTGAAGAGTGTAAAATCGGTATTATGCCGGGGTTCATTTTCAAAAAAGGGAATGTCGGTCTTATCTCTAAATCAGGGACATTGACGTACGAGTCAGCGAACCAAGTGGTTAAAGAGGGATTTGGTATCACGACTGCGGTTGGTATCGGCGGCGATCCGATTATCGGTTTGAGCTACAAACAACTCCTTCCGATGTTTGAAGCAGATCCGGAAACGCATGCAATCGTTATGATCGGTGAGATCGGTGGAGATTTAGAGATCCAAGCGGCAGCGTATATTAAAGAACATATTACCAAACCAGTCGTTGCATTCATCGCGGGTCAAACAGCACCTGCGGGTAAACGTATGGGGCATGCTGGGGCGATTATCTCCGGCGGTGCCGGTACGGCGGCTGAGAAAATGGCGGCACTTGAAGCAGCGGGCGTTAAAGTCGTTGTTTCTCCGGCGGATATCGGTAAAGCACTCGCTGAAGTGATGAGAAAATAATGAATACCGTCTTTGAGGTGGCCAATATTCGTTGCGGCGGGTGCGCCAACACAATTACAACTTCTCTCAAAGAAGCAGGGTTTAAAGAGATCTGTGTTGATCTCTCGTGCGAGCCTCGCAAAGTAACAGTCGATATTACGGACGAGGCGCAATTAGCACAAGTTAAGGCAATATTAAGAAGTCTCGGCTATCCTCTATCAAGTGAGGAAGAGGGCGCTATCGATAATGCCACACTAAAGCTCAAGAGTTTTGTCTCGTGTGCTATAGGTAAATTTTCAACTGATACAAAATCAGATTAATTTCAAAATTGTGAGGAGAACAGATGTTTAAAACGATCAATCCCGGTAACGTCCCTGTATGGGTAAATACCGATAACTGTAAAGCATGTGATATTTGTGTATCGGTATGCCCATCGGGTGTACTCGGTATGCGTTATGAGCCGACATCAACCTTGGGCGCTATGATCTCGATCAATCACCCTGAAAGTTGCATCGGCTGTAACGAGTGTGAACTCACATGTCCTGACTTTGCTATTTATGTTGCAGATAAAGCAGATTACAAATTTGCAAAACTTACTGATGAAGCAAAAGTACGTCAAGCGGCTATTATCGCTAATAAGTATATGTCACTAGACCAAGCAGGAGTGAAGTAATGGCAAGAGAAGTAATTTCAACAGGTAACGAATTATCAGCACTTGGTGCTTTTGATGCAGGTTGTATGTTTTTCGGCGGATATCCGATTACACCATCGTCGGAAGTAATGCATGAGATGTCTGATCTTCTACCGACTGTCGGCGGAAAATTTATCCAAATGGAAGATGAAATCGCCGGTATCTCGGTTGCGCTCGGTGCTTCGATGGCGGGTACAAAATCGATGACGGCAACCTCAGGTCCGGGGATTTCGCTTAAAGCAGAGCAAATCGGTCTTGCATTTATCGCTGAAGTACCTTTGGTTATCGTAAACGTTATGCGTGGAGGTCCATCAACCGGTCTTCCGACTCGTGTATCTCAAGCCGATATTGGTCAAGCACAGTATCCGACGCACGGTGACTATGCATCGATCACATTGTGTGCAGGTTCACTCGAAGAGTGTTACACTCAAACCGTACGCGGATTCAACTTGGCTGAAAAATATATGTCTCCGGTATTCGTCCTTTTGGATGAGACGGTAGGTCACATGCACGGTAAAGCAGTTCTCCCTGATCTCGAAGAGGTAAAAGCTAAAATTGTTACCCGTAAACGATTTGACGGCAAACCGGAAGATTATCGCCCATACGATGTTCCTATGAATACCCCTGCGGTATTGAATCCAATGTTCGAAGGGTACCGTTTCCACTTCACGGGTCTTCACCACGGTCCAACCGGATTCCCTACGGAAGATGCGGCACAATGTCAGTTCAACATCGAGCGCCTTGTCGGTAAAATCGATGCGGTTGCGGCAGATGTCGGGTTGGACAATGAAGCCGATTACGAAGAGTTTATGATGGACGATGCGGAAGTGTGTTTGATCGCATATGGCAGTATCTCTCGCGGTGCTAAAGAAGCGGTTATGAAACTTCGTGCTGATGGGATCAAAGCAGGTCTTTTCCGCCCAATCATGATCTGGCCGAGCCCTGCGAAAAAACTCAAAGAAATCGGTCAAAAATTTGACAAAATCTTTGTAACCGAGCTCAACATGGGTCAATACCTCAAAGAGATCGAACGTGTAATGGGACGCAGTGATTTCACTACGCTTCACAAAGCAAACGGCCGTCCAATCGCACCACTTGAAATGGTAGCAAAAGTTAAGGAGATGTTCTAATGGCTTTCAATTACGATCAATATTTACGTGTAGATAAAATGCCGACACTTTGGTGTTGGGGTTGTGGTGATGGTGTAATCCTTAAATCGGTTATCCGTGCTATCGATAAAATGGGCTGGGATATGGACAAAGTGTGTGTCGTTTCTGGTATCGGATGTTCCGGGCGTTTTAGCTCATACATCAACTGTAATACCGTTCATACCACACACGGTCGTACGATTGCATACGCTACGGGGATCAAATTGACTCGTCCTGATGCGCACGTTATCGTTGTAGCGGGAGACGGTGACGGACTTGCGATCGGTGGTAACCACACGATCCATGGTTGTCGTCGTAACATAGATTTGAATTTTATCCTTATCAATAACTTCATCTACGGTTTGACCAACTCTCAAATCTCTCCGACAACTCCACAGGGTATGTGGTGTGTATCGGCGCAAAACGGTAACATTGACCCAACCTTCGATGCGTGTAAACTCGCTATCGGTGCAGGTGCTTCATTCGTAGCGCGTGAGACAATGCTCGATCCGAAAAAACTCGAAAAAGTTTTGGTAAAAGGGTTCTCCCATAGAGGATTTTCATTCTTTGACATTATGTCTAACTGCCATATCAACCTTGGTCGTAAAAACAAAATGTTGAGTGCTATGGAAAACCTTGCATGGATAGACAGCATCACTGTTCCGTTGAAAAAATGGGAAGCACTTCCAGCAGAAGAGCAAATGAACAAATTCCCTACGGGTGTATTGCGTGAAGTGGAACAAGCTGAGTACTGTGATATGTATGAGATGGTCATCGCATCTGCACAAGGCAAACGCGGCAAAATCACGCAAGATGACTTTGCGAAAAAAATCTAAGGAGAAACCATGAGACATACGATACGATTTACAGGCGTCGGTGGACAAGGGGTTCTTCTCGCCGGTGAAATTATGGCAGCGGCCAAGATCAAAATGGGCGGTCACGGGCTTAAAACAGCTACCTATACCTCACAAGTTCGCGGTGGAGCAACGGTTGTTGATATCACTCTCGATGACAATGAAATTTTTTACCCGTATGCGAATGAGGGTGAGATCGATTTCATGCTCTCAGTTGCTAACGTGAGCTACCAGCAGTTTAAAAACGGTGTTAAACCGGGCGGAATCATCGTTGTTGAGCCAAACTTGGTTCACCCAACCGAAGAAGATCGCCAAAAATGGATCATCGTAGAGATTCCAATCATCACCATCGCAAAAGAGGAAGTCGGAAACGTTATTACTCAATCGGTTGTTGCCTTGGGTATCACCAATGAGTTCACCGGTGTACTTGACCCTGAAACATTGAAAGAAGTTATGCTTTCAAAAGTTCCTAAAAAAGTACACGAAGTCAATAACATAGCTTGGGATTTGGGTATCAAATACGCCAAAGAAGCAAAAGCAAAACTCGGAATGTGATTTTTTTATATGCGGTTTTACCCGCATATAATTTTCATTAACATGTAATGTTTAAATATTCGAAAATCTTATCAAAATACACTTCTAATACCCCAAATAACTTCCTAAAATAGACATTCCTCATCTCTTTTGTGATAAAATTTTCTACCACACTATCAGATGGAAAATATGGCACGATTCAATTTACTTTTTTTACTTTTTATTACTATTTTCATCGAGGCAAACGCCCAAGATAAGAAGTCGATTTTTGTTCTTCATTCCTATTCTCAAGAATACAGTTGGACGAAACTTCAACACGATAACTTTGTCTCAAAATTGCAGACGTCATCTCCCTCTGCACTGGATATTTCAGTCGAATATTTGGACACCAAACGTCTTCAACTTTCACCGGAATACGAAACCTTTTTTCGCTCCTATTTAGAAGAAAAATTCAAAGGAGTTTCTCCCGATGCAATTTACGTAACCGATGATAATGCGTTAAACTTTTTCTTGCATCAAAAAAGACCTTTATTCGCTGCTTCTCCAATTTTCTTTTCAGGGATCAATAACCTTTCTTTAGAGACGAAACTGGATAAAAGCCGTTATACCGGAGTGTATGAAACCAAAGATATTGTCCCGAATATTGAGCTGATACGGCAGTTTTCTCCGCAAACACGCGATATTTGGATAGTGGGTGATGATTCGACGACGTATCATTCTATCGAAACGGATATCCGTGCACATATTCATAAATATCCTAAATATACGTTCCATTTTCTCTCTTCCAAACGAATCAGTGATATAACCGCAAGACTTCCGAATTCTCCGAAAACGTTTGTACTGCTCACAACGATCGGAGGATGGAGTGATGCAAATAGACATAATTTCACGTTAAAAGAATCGATTGCAATTTTGAAGCAAAACAAAAATCTTATTTTGTGCAGTATGGAAGATGCTTACGTTCAAGGGGGAGTCGTCGGCGGTTTTGTTACAAGCGGTGCGAATCAAGGCTCCCATGCAGCGGAACTCGTACTGCGCCATTTCAAAGGAGAATCGGTTAATACTATAGGATCGATTACGAAGAGCCCGAATGTCTATATGTTTGATCGTAGCGCATTGATGGAATCACGCTTGATTCTTTCTGAATACATTGCACACGATTCGATCATATTGCATGAAAGAAAGTCTTTTTTTGAACGCTATCAACAAAATATTTTGAATGCCATTTTTATCCTCTTTATTTTCTTTTTACTTTTTTTACTCATCGTATTTCTGATCTCATTACAAAAAAATTCTCATATTAAAATATTGGAAAAAGAGCTGAAAGAGTGTTCGGATGAAGTGGTGCTTCAAAAAGAGAAACTCACTCTCTTAGAAGCTGTGAATGAATAAAAAACTTATTTTAGCGGCTATTTTTTTTATGATACTGCTGATCGTTCTCCCTTTTGTGCAAGCACTCTTTTTTGCACAGCAATCGTCTGGGAAAATTACGATTGACCAGCCTATAAATGCCCCTTACTTAGCCACTGGAAAGAAAGATTTATCCTTGGTTTTTTTCGGCTATGTAGGATGTGCCAAGGTATGTACACCGATTCTGCATCAAGTGGATGATTTGTATGATTCACCCGAATTTGCCCCAATAAAACCGTTTGTCGGATTTACTTTTGTCAATTTGATGCCGGACATCCAGCCCGATCAAGTTCCAGCATTTGCAAAATCGTTCAATGGTGATTTTGAAGGTATCTATTTGACACAAAAAGCGTTGATGGGAATTGATAGAGAGTTTAGTCTCTTCTTTTCAAAAAGCCTCTCGGATCCTACCGAAATAGATCACAGTGACCATATTTATCTGGTTAAAAAAGAAAAGAATGGTATAGTAGTACTCAAGAATATTTATATAACCCATCCGCTAGACCGTGAACAGATGATTGCAGATATAAAACACTATGTGAGGGAAGCACCATAAAGATGAACATTCCTGATAAATTTTTTACGATCCCCTATATCCCGGAATTTGCCCAAAAAAGTTTCAACGAATATTTTCTGAAAGCTGATAAAGTGATGCTGGTCATGATCACGATTCAGTGGGCTATCGCAACGCTGATCACGTCAGTCAGCTATGATACCTATTTATACGGCTTTATCGGAGGAGGGCTTATAACCCTTATTCTGTTCATCGCTCATCTCTATTTTAAAGGGACGCAAGTGATGCGTGCCCTCGTTGGGGTAGGGATGATGTTATTTTCTCTGATCTATATCCAGCAGCATCTTGGACGGATTGAGATGCATTTTCATGTTTTTATCGCTTTAGCTATTCTCTCTGTCTATAAAGATATCGTCCCCGTTATGGTTGCTGCGGCAACGACGATCGTTCATCATTTAGTTTTTAATTTCCTTCAACTTTATGAAATCTCATTATTCGGCATGCCGGTCATGGTATTTAATTACGGATGCGGGATGGATATTGTTTTTTTACACGCTGTCTTTGTCATCGTTGAAGCATTGGTAATCGGTTACATTATCAAATTGCAGATTGAATACGGTGTAGAACTTAACCGTTCGGAAAAACAGATTTCAGGTTTAAATGAGGAACTGAGTTTTACCTCCTTGCATGATTCGCTGACAGGTCTTCCCAACCGCTATAATCTCTATTCACAGCTCAAACTGATGGTCGCTAATGCCAATCGCTATGAACGTAAATTTGCCGTATTGTTTTTAGATTTGGATCATTTCAAAAATATTAATGACACACTTGGACACAACATCGGAGATGCATTGCTCAAAGCCGTTTCACTAAAACTCAAAACATTGATTCGCGAAAATGATATCGTTGCACGGATCGGCGGTGATGAATTTATTATTGTCCTTAATGATTTTAGTGATTCAGGAAATTTAGAGCAAGTCATCGTGAAAATTCTCGATGCTTTTCGTCATGAATGGCCTGTGCAAACGCATTTCCTTAGACTTTCAACCAGTATCGGAGTCGCGATTTATCCCGATGATTCCAAAGAGATCAACGAACTGATGAAATTTGCAGACATAGCGATGTACAAAGCAAAATCGGAAGGGAGAGATCAGTTTAGCTTTTTCACATCAAAATTAAATGATCAGGTCCATAAAGAGGTCAGAATTGCTCACGATATGCACCGCGCGTTGGAAGATAGCGAATTTGTCCTCTATTATCAGCCAAAAATTCATATCAAAACGGGAAAAATTATTGGTGCAGAAGCTTTGATCCGATGGCATCATCCTGATAAAGGGATTATTTATCCCGATCAATTTATTTCGATTGCGGAAAATACCGGATTTATTTTAAAACTCGGAACATGGGTTATCGAAGAGAGTGCCGAGATGATCAGCCGATTAGCGCATAGCGGATATACGGATATTCACGTCTCGTGTAATATTTCAACACGACAATTTCAAAATCTACATTTATTTTCAGACATTGAAAATGCGATTCGTATCAATGAGATCAATCCGGCACAATTCGCGATTGAAATTACCGAGAGCGTTATGATGGAATATCTGGATGTGACTCTTGAAGTGATTAAAAAAATCAAACGTTTAGGGATTCATATCTGCATGGATGATTTCGGTACAGGGTATTCGTCATTGTCGTATCTTCGACAGTTTCCGATTGATTCGTTAAAAATCGATAAAAGTTTTGTGGATGATATTTCTGAAATGGGGAATAATGATCACATACTTCTTAACACCATCATTTCGATGGGAGAAACCTTCAATCTAAATGTTATTGCTGAAGGGGTTGAACATCAGTATCAGATGGAGTATTTAAAAGAGCGCGGATGTGGATATTATCAAGGATTTTATTTTGCCAAACCGGTTCCTGAAGATGAATTTTTCGATTTATTAAAGAAAAACAGTACGATTTCAATCTCTGGATAGTACTTTCTAATCTAATATACTTTATAATTTCATCAGGTACAACAGGTGATAGCTTGGAACTAGTAATCCCAAGAGGTAAAGTCCGGGCTGCTGTAGGACACGGTTCCATCTAACGGATGGCCATGGTAACATGAGGGACAGTGCAACAGAGAGTAGACCGCCTCGCAAGAGGTGAGGGTGAAACGGCGGGGTAAGAGCCCACCAGTCTTTTAGGCAACTAAGAGAGCTATGTAAACCCAACCGGGCAGCAAGAAACAGATGGTTAGCGTCCTACATCGCTATTGTTTCGCTAGAGGCCTAGAGTGATCTAGGCAGTAGATTAATTATCACTTCATCCAGAACCCGGCTTACGTTGTACCTATTTCTTTCAAAGTCCCTGTACAAGGGAGTTCCAGAGCCTTCATTTTTTCGACTGTGACCATATTGTGTCAACGATTAGCCAAATAAATTGAAGTCTCTTCCTAAGTCTATTTTTCTTGCATCAATTACACTCGCATAATGTGCTAATGTAATCTTCGGACTAGAATGTCCTAACAATCCCGCTAACTCATTTATACTGACAATCCCGTTTTGAAGCATCAAAGTTGCGAACGTATGACGTGCTGAATAGAGCTTCCGTTTTGGCAATTCGCACTTGTTTAAAAGTGCAGGCCAACGGTGCTTAAATTTCGTTGCATCATCGATATCTCCAAAGAGAAAATCGTGTTCACTCTTGATCTGCTCCACTTCACTCAATACGAATGCAGGGCAGGGTATCTTACGAATAGAATTTCGGGTTTTTGGTACATCGACACGTCCACGAGTGCGAACCCGTTTTATATCGATCCATCCATCCGATATGTCTTTCACTTGTAACCCTAGAATCTCTTCGGGTCTCATACCAGTATGAAATGCCAACATTAAATAGGGTCTCATGATCCCTTCGGCTTTAGAGAGAATCAGATTGACTTCTTCTTTAGTGAAGTAGTCAACCTTTTTCTGCACATCACTCCGTAATTTAATATTGACTGCTGGATTGGTGCTTAATACGCCATCATCGATGGCAAGCTCAAAAACCTCATACAAAACAGTTTTATAAGCACCTTTAGAGACGGACTTGATCGGGAGGCTGTTGATGTAGCTTTTAACATCTAGCCGAGTAATCTTGTCTATCTCTAAATCTTTAAAACGTGCATTAACCTTATCCCAAATCGGTTTTTTAACGAAGTAGGATCGGTTAGAGTCTTTGAGTGTTAGAAATACTTTAAAATAATGCTCGAAGGTCTTCGGCTTATTTTGATGTATTTCACCTGTAACTATCATAGAAGAAAGCTTTGGGATGATCGTTTTATTTACAAACGAGCGATTGGGTTTGGTATCGTCCAACCCCGTTGCCTTACGTATTCTTCGACCTTCTACGTAATAATCAACCCATAGCTTGTTTCCACGAACGAAACAATTTGCCAATTCACCATCCTTTCGGACAGAAACGCTATGCGCCGTTATTGTATCATGACTCATATTAGCAACCGATTTAGGACGCTTTCGTATCGCTCATCGGCGTATTCTCCCGTTATGAGAGGATGAACCTTTGAAACGTCGAAGCGGACGCATTTTCCGATAATAACATAATGTTCATCTTTCTTAATATCAATAGTTCTAAACTTACGGCGCAATGTGTCTGGATGGATATCGTAATACTGTGCCAGATGGGGGAGGGATAGATATTTCATTATCGTCTCTTGGATGCAGTTCTGGCATTTAATTCATCCCTTGCCATTTCGATTTGATAGGATAAAAGCTGATACTTTACCGATGTTTCTTCTAGTCCGTATTGTTCCAATGGAAGATCAATTAATAATCTACGCAAGCCATAAGTTGTTTCATATCGGATCGATTGATAATGTTTATTTACATACGCTTTTATATCTGTTTGATTATTCATATTGACTCACTTAAAATGGAATATCATCGGTCAAATCCCGACGATCCAATTCACGGCATATCGCCACATATTTCTCAAAGAGTTCACCGTATAGAGGATCACTTTTGGAAATAGCGTGCATTTCTCTTGATAAGCTTGCTTCGAAATTTTGCAGTCCTTCGTCACTGTAAGTTTTGAGTTCTGTTTCAAAGTCTGGTTTCTCCTTGTATTCTTCATGTAAATTTTTTAGGTTTTGTTTTAATTCATAATCGTCTCTTGCTTTTTGCAGTACATCGAGCATGAAATACATAGTCGGGATACTGTCATGGATGAATAAGCGTGTAAGCACCTTTTTCATAGATTTCTCGGCATCTTCTAGGGAGTATCGATAAGTGATCTTTTCGATCTTCTCTAAGGGTGTATCAACTTGCATGAACTCTTTGATACTGTAGGAGTCTTGTATATGTTTCCATATAGGCAAGGTTTCCGCTCTACGTCGATTAGGTGTATTAATCTGATCTTCGGTGATCGTTGAGAGATCAAGAAGCCGTACTTGATCACAAGCGTGTTTAAACAGTGTTTCGGCTCTTTGTAATGCTTGATCCACCGTATCAATCCCGAAGGTCTTTAAATACTCTCTGTGCATCTCAAACTCGACGTTAAAGATCGGTTGTTCCATATCCAATCCATTGACTCCAAAGTGATTAATCATAAGCTCACGTTTGATCTGTGATGCTTGTTTGAGTTCAGTACGTTTGTTGTATATACGGAGTAAAAACGGTTTTTTACCGACGTAATAGGTTTCTAGTTCATACGCACTAGCGTGTTCGGCAATATTGGCATGGTGATCTTTCTTTTTAGAGAGAATCATCTCTTTACGTAAGTATTTAAAATCATGCTGTACGAACATATTCACATCGATACGGGTGATCGGAAAGATGTTCATAGTGAGATCTTTTAAAAACACTTTATTGATATATTCGATTTGAGATTTTAGACCTAATGTATAGATTCCCACTGCATTGACTTGAACACGGATGTTTTGAATATTAGGGGATTTTTCGGAGTCTTTGAAAGCGACACGAAAGAACTCATGATAGAACCAGTGAAAGCCGTCTCTTCCCATTCCGCTGTATTGCACTTCGATATCGTTGATCTTGACGATGATATCGTTATCAGCGTATTGGTAGTTGAGCTTTTTGAAATAGGCTTTTTTATCTTCGATCTGATCCATAAGAGACTCATAGAATCGATCATATTGTCCTCCGCTTTGTGCGAAGTATTGGAGAGCGTCGATACCGCTCACAACTGGGGTTAAAGTTACTGAATCATTTAAGTTGGTATCCATAGTGAATAAATCCTGATAGTAATTTGTTTATAGTCATGGGGAGACTCCTTGTTAAGTAATTTGATTTATGTCTGGGGATGTTATTAGAATCCCCAGACGCTAACACGCGCAGCTAAAGGCAACGAGCCTTCAAGCGGCATAGCCGCAGGATAGGCTCGGAACCTACGCATGCGCTACGGTTTCTTTGTTAGATACCGTAAAAGATAGCTTTGCCCACTGTGGCAACTTCTACCTCGACAACTTCATTCTCACGCCCTTTGTAAAGTTTGACCTTTTCAGGAGGGATAGAGATATCCATAAGCTCTTTACGTGATCCGCCATTTTTCAATGGAGTTTCTAAGAGCAACTGCACTTTATTTTTACCTTTGATTACTTCACCCGTTTCACGGTTGGTGTAATCGTTTGAAGTGAACACGTTCAAAAGAACTGCACTAATTTTTATCATGGTTAATCCTTGGGATTGGAATTAACCGAAGCTTCGGTGCTGTTAAGCGATTTTGCAAAATCTGAGGAGAAGTTTAGGATTTTTGAAAATTTTAGGATAGAGATTTTTACCCCGAAATTTCAGGGTATTTTTTATTTTAGGAGGTAGGTGAAGGTTTTATCCCCTGCAGTAGGGATTTTGAAATTTCTTCAAAATATTTTTGTAATTGGTCACTTGTTCCAATTTTTCCTTTTTCACGGCTCTTTTCTATTCGGTTTTCAAGTATTTGACTGATCTTATCAACATCAATAAAAGGTATTTTTTCATTTTTTGATGGGTACGCAAAGATAGGAAGTTTTTTAAAAATAGTTTTTAAATAGACACCTTCCATCTTATTTGGATAAATATTTACTTGTTCTCCTAGTCGTATAAATATTGATTCAATTACATTTTTAAGAGTGTTCTTCGGTACTTCCATGTTTATATAAATAGTTCGATACAAGTAAATCGATGCCGAAGTAATGATGACTTTGCGTGTGACATTATAACCCTCAAAAAACTTTGCAATTTTTTGAATGTTTTTATATTCGTTGTATCGTTGAATATATTCTTCTTGAATTTGAGTTAATTTTCGTTTTCTCATTAATAATCGAATATTTTTGGCTACATCTGGAGTTGAAAGTAAAAAAGTGTTAATCTCCGAGAAGACGTTTAAAATTGATTCAGAATCTTTTTTAAAATCTTCAAATACTTTATAACTTTGAAACATGAAGTGAACTTTTTCAATATCCCCTAGAGAGTGATAATACTCAGCACTCATTTTAAATGCATTCATATAGCGATCAAGATATGTTTTATCATCCTTGATATTAGCAATACGTTCTCTTTGCAGATCGGATGTATTTTCAAGTACGGCAATTGTTGAATACATTTTATCTATAATAGTTTCAATAAATTCAACGAGAAGGTATTGTCCTTCTCTAAAATTATCTGAGAATTTTAAGATAGGTTCGAGTTCATTTTGAAGTTCAGTATGAGTCATTATTTTAGCCAAATTCAAAAAAAATATTATCTTAATGCCAGACTGGCATTTGCAAACTGTTGTGTCCAAAAAGCATGCTTTTTACCATTAGAATAACTAGGAATTTGACTTCGTAAAAAATCAATTTCTCTTTTTGCCTTTGCGATATGACTCAAGAGAGCTTGTTGTTTTGTTTCTGATGTTATTCGAATTAACGCATTTTTAGGTATCACATGAAGTTTCAAACGTTCATTCTCTGGACTGGTAAAACACTCATAATCATGTAAAGAAAATAATTCTTTGAATTCTGCTTTATCAAGGACAATAAATCCTTCTTTATATGCCTTTTCTCCTTTTGGTATAACTTGATCTTCAATAATCATGAGATAACCACCATCAATTAAAAAATTATGAATTAGCCGCATTTCGTCATTCCATTTATCTGGATGAATTTCATGAAAAACATTAGTCATCAAGACAATATGACACGAACTTTTATTCATATTATCTCGTAAATCTGTCTCACTAAAAAAATGTCTTTTCTTGCTATCATGATAAACAATATTTATATTGTCTTCACAGATTTCACGATCTTCATCATCAATATTGTAAGCAAAATATTCTAGACAACTTTGTGTATCAATACCCTTTTCTTTGTCCAACTCAAATAATGTTGTGACAAGTCGCCCTTTACCTGCACCAAAGTCTAATAAAGAAAGAGGACGATGCCTCGATAAATACTCATAAATTTGTTGAACTTGACGATCATTTTTGTCCGTCATTACAGAGTCTGGCGCTTGTAGACATTCATATGCATATTGAATAGTTGCTAATTGAGCAGGAAGTGATAAAAAATCAGTCAATTCATTAATTTTTTCTTCATCTCCTATCAATCCTTGCAAAACTTTTTCAGGAATTTTTCCTGCATAAGAAACTGATCCATTATCCATGTACCAGATACTCAATGGATCAACATGAGCTAAGAGACTGACAGAATGTGTAGCGATCCAAACTTGTCCATTTTTTAGAACAGATCTTATTTTATCTATCGTGTCCAAAAGGATATTAGGATGTAGTGAATTTTCAGGTTCATCTATAAATAAAATAATATTTTCAAGTTTTGTTTCAAGAGAATAAAGAGCGATACATAATTGCAAAAGTATTTTTTGTCCATCTGACAAATTCGTTTGCCCCAATGGAAAGCCATATAATGTTGCTTGTCCATTTACACGTTTTAACTCAGTATTTAAAAAATCTCTAATATATTGTTGTAGTCTTTCATAATCAAATTCAATCTTATCTTTTTCTAAAGAGTTTTTCTCAGAAAAAGGATGCTTTGAATCCCACCATTGATTTTGAATAACCTGTATTTTAGACAGTACCGCTTTATGCCAATTAGAACTATTAAGATCATCCATTTCAGAAGAGTATTTGTCCCTATCTTCGCCCGTCAGTGTATGTGGGTCAATCAGTTCTAAAGATTGAGCTTGAAAATTTAAAAAAAAATATTTTTCTTCTGCTTCAATATCAGTATGAATCAAACTAAAATTTAATTTCCTTACATCATCTTCAATTTTTTCTTGCAAGTATTGAACTCTTTTTTTTCCTTTTATATTTTTCTCATTATCTTCAGAATTCAAGCTTCCTTCAGTCAAATTCAAACTACTTTTTAGGTACTCAATATTATCAATTAGTTTTTCCTTTTCGAGTACCGATGGTTTTATTTCGAGTGTTGAAGATATTAATTTTAGTAATCGGCTTTTTCCTACCCCATTTTGACCAGCAATGACTACAAGTTCACCTAATCGATACATTTTTATAGAATCAAGTCCAAGATTTTGTTCATTAGCAGGAATTATTACATCAGTTATTTTCATTATTTACCTTATAAACTTTAATTGACAAAAGTATATCAAGTATATAATATTTAGTAACTAATAATATTTTTTAGTATATAAAAAATCATCCTTTTATTAAACACAATATACCTATTTCAGCTACATATCAATACAATCTCCACATACTCAATTAAAAAAAAAGAATAATATGCAAAAAAGTATCCTCTACAAACGAAAATTATATTTAGCAGTGACAATTTATATTATTGCATTAGTAGCAATTTATTTATTTTATGGATTCGTATTATCTATTTATTTTGCACTAACAGTAGTATTGTTGGCATATTTCATAAATATCATTGTTAATTTTGCAGAGTTAAAGTTTGACGAAAAAGATCAATCGATACAGCAAAAAGAAGAAGAAAAAAATCAACTAGCGCGTGTTCATAAAAATGAAATAGAAGCAGTTATGAGCTTCTTAGAAAAAGAACGTCAAAAAATCCATGAAATAAAAACTGATGCAATTAATGAGGTTCAAATATCTACAAATAAAGAAATAGAAAAGATTAGACTTGAGGCAGAAGAACGGATTACAATACTGCAAGAGTCTGAACAATCCAAGCTCCAAGAGATCGAGCAAAAATACAAAGATCAGATTATCGAACTGGAAAAAGCGCAATCATCTAAAAATGGATGGATACCAAAAGAAGAGTGGCTAAAACTCCAAAAAGAAAAAGAAGAAAAAGGACGCTTGTACGAGCTTAGAGTTGGAGAACATTTTGAACGCGATGGTTATGAAGTTGAATACAGAGGAATTAGCTTGGGCAAAAGAGATGGAGGGATTGATCTAATCGCTAGAAAAGAAGCAGAAATTATCTTGATCCAATGCAAAAATTGGAAAGGCAACATAAAAATAAAACAAGCTGATATCCGAAAGTTTTACGGTGACTGTTCAAAATATATTGAGGATAATTTACTATCACGTGATGAGGTTCAATATAGATATATAATACCTTCAAGAGGTTTACTTGATTATCAAGCTGAACGATTCTTTATAGAGAATCATACACGGATTCGATATGTTTTAATTGAGGCACAAAATTAATAAGAATGACAAAAATGGCGGTTAGCATAGCGTTTCAGTCACAATACCCCTTGAAAGCCCGTAAACATGGGAGTAAAAAGCACTCGGCTTACGTTGTACCTATCTTCGATTTACTACTTTTACTGCTCAGTGCTGCACAAATTTACAATTAAAAGTGAAGATTGAACATCTGGCTCCTACCGCGATTATTTATTTTTTACTCTTTTTCATTTTTAGCTAATCCAGAAAGAATTGCAACTAAAATTAAACTTAGTATCCACCCTAATAAATTTTCAATCCACACCATAAAGCGGATAGTATGATTGAACGTAGTGAAAGGGATTAAGTCAGTTATATTACCTGAAGGAGTAGGAATATAAACCCCCCAATCTTTCTCCATTTGTAAATCTACAACGGGAAGAATTATATCAAGTGAATACCATATAGGTTGAAATGTTGTATACTCACCAGGTGATGCATAATACCAATTATTTGAAGAATTAAAATCTGATGGGGATGAAACCCATGGCGTTCCATGAATATCAACTTTACAACTACGATTATTATCTATATAAAGTAGTGGATTACTTGGTGCAAAAATAGCTACTTTTGCTGCATACCAATATATTAATCCAAAAATAAGCCATATGCTCATCATGACTAATAAGGTTCTCATAGGACGGTAACCATATTTTGATGTGATACCATATAGGAGTTTGAAAAAATAAGATAATTGATAATATAAATAAGACTTTATAAAAAAAAGACGACATTTAATGAGATAAGACAAGTTACTTTTCTCATTCTTAGTATTTATCTGGAGATTTTTTATTCGGGCTTTTTTTAATGATTGTTTTTTATCATGGAAAGCAATCATTAAATAGTCTGCCTCTTCGTCATGCCCCATATCGCGTAATACTTTTACCAATTGTTTCCATGGTTGAAGATTTAGTGTCTCTTCATCAGGAATTTTATTTAACCAGTTAATTCTGAATTTAGCGTCAGTGGGTCCATAAATATGATTATATTTAAAACCATCAAGGTAGACATGCTTTATAGTATCCTGATCCCAAAAGTTCTTTTCGACTTTTTCTATTTTTGTTTCGATATTTGAATCACTTTCATCAATTTGTAAATTATCATCTTCAACTTCAACAAGTGAGTCAATGTATGAACCAGATAGATTAATATTTCCTTCAACAATTGTTGTATAGTCGAAATATATAGAACCCGCTATATACATACTATGTAATGACAAAGCGCATTCATTAGGGTTTTTGAATGTACCTTTATGACACTTCATATCCGAATCAATTCTTGCTCCATTAAAAGATATTTTTCCAATACTAGTAAACCCTTTGTTCAAATACACACTACCATGAATTACTACACGGTTGCAGTGCATACAGGCGGTTTCCTTAGCATCTTTTTGAAATTTCCCATTTTTACAGACTAAGCTTCCATTAATTTCAGCTGCAATAAGTCGAATATCTTTTTTTGATTCAAATCCCTCACGAAACATGACACTACTACGGATGTGAGCTCTATCCCCACGTAGTCCTTCTATTAGAAGACAGCCTTCCAAATCTAACGTTTTTATATCAGCATCAATTAGAATTATTTTATTATCAAATACTGATTTTATAAAATGAAATGGATAATTAATGGTTGTTCCATTTAAATCAAGTTCACCAGTAACCCATGCACCTGAAAATCTAAGACCTTTTGGGTCAATATTGAATTGATTTTTCTTGTTTACTGCCAAACAACGTAAAAATTCTGCTCGTACCACATTATTATCTGTTTTCTCTAAAGGACGATTAGAATTAATTTTAGCCGTTTCTCCTTTTCTACAACTATCTAAAACTATTTGTTCGGCAAAAGTTAATGGCATAAGTTCACTAAGTATTTTCATATTTTTATATCCAGTTTTTTTAATAAATTCTATAAATATCGCTTTTTCTCATTCCCACTTTTCAAGTGGGAATGCATATCACTTGTAGACTTATACATTCCCACTCAGGAGAGTGGGAGCGAGTGAAGCGCTCTTTGGGGTGTTCGCATTTTGATTCACACCCGATTTGGAAAAAACAAACGAGTGTGATGATTAGTGGTTGCACAATCGTATTTTTCATGACTCATTAATGATTAAAAAAACTTCTTTCATTTTATCTGCCGGTATCGGTTTGGAATACAAATAACCCTGAATGTTTTCACATCCGTTTTGTACCAAAAACTCTTTTTGTTCAAGAGTTTCAACCCCTTCGGCGATAATTTCCAAATTCAAACTTTGTGCCAGTGCTACAATCGCTTTTGCGATAGCGGCATCTTCTTCATTGTTCGGCAGTCCGCTGATAAAGGATTGGTCTATTTTGAGTTTATTGATAGGCAGTTTTTTGAGGTAGGAGAGGGAAGAATATCCTGTTCCAAAATCATCAACCGCTATTTTTACCCCTGTAGCACTGAGCTGTTTTAAAATATCGATCGCTTCATCTGGGTTGGTCATGATTTGATCTTCTGTCACTTCAAGCTCAAGACACTCTACCTTGCATCCTGTTTCCGTAATAAGATTCTTAAAATAATCGATGAAATCTTTTTGTTGAAGCTGTTTGATGGTGAGATTCATCGCTAAAATCCCAGGGTTCAATCCCTCTTTGTACCATTGAGCCATTTGGGTCATGGCACTTTTCATTACAAATCGATCCAGTTCGACAATCAGCCCCGTTGATTCGGCAATCGGGATAAAAGCGGCAGGAGAAACGAGGCCGATTGATGGGCTTTGCCATCGTACCAAAGCTTCCATCCCTACGAGAGTATTGGTTTTGCCATTTATTTGCGGTTGATAATAAACAATAAACTCCTCATTTTTGAGTGCAGTCCGCAAACTTGTATCCATAACAACGCGTTCAAGTGCTCTGGCTGTCATTTCAGAACTGTAGTAGCGAATGTTGTTTCTACCCTCATTTTTAGCGGCATACATCGCTGCATCGGCATATTTTAGGAGATCTTGAGCCGTATCGCCGTTATCAGGAAAGAGGCTGACACCGATACTGCATCCTACATAAAGTTCGTGATGTTCAACAATAATCGGTTCGGATAGAATTTTGAGAATTTTGTCGGCAAGCAAAGGAGCTTCTTCTACTTGTTCCTTCCCTTCGACAATCACCGTAAACTCATCACCGCCAAATCGCGCAAGGGCCTCTTTGTTGTGAATAGTTGTATTCAGCCTTTGTGTCACAATCCGTAAAACTTTATCACCCGCTTCATGTCCAAGCGAATCATTGATCTCTTTAAAATGGTCGAGATCAACAAAGAGAAGTGCCATTTGAGTATTATTGTCTTTAGATTTATCGATTAGATGTTCAAGCCGTTCAGTAAACAAAATTCTATTTGCCAGACCTGTAAGGGCATCATGTGTAGCCTGATATTGGAGGGCATTTTTTTGTTCTCTGAGTTTATTATGCTGTTCAAGAAGGGCTATCTTCGAGGCTCTTATCGACGTAATCATGGTGTTCATTGTGGATGAGAGGGCAAAAATTTCTTGTGAATCATACTCTGGAAACAATTCTATAGGGATACCGTCTTTATCACTGTTGCTGATAACATCGATAATATCCGATATCGGTTTTAAAATGAAAAAATGTATGGCGATGAAAAGAGATAAAATCAAAAGTAAAGAGATCGCTGCGGTATTGATCAACGCTTCTGTAATAATATTATTCAGTTTTTCGTTTCATTTCATTATCAGAGATAAAAATACTGATTGAGCCTAGTTTTTCACCTGAAGCAGCCGTGATCTCATATTTATTCGAGTAATAGCACGTTTCTAGCTGCTGGCGTTGTTTATCGCTTTTAGCGTTAAAATCGATAAGCGTACCATCATCATCCCGAATTTTTCCACTGGTATAGGCACCCCGGCCTAAAATTTTCCCCATTTTGTAATCTTCAACAACAATGGCAAATATATTTTTAGGTTCCATTTCATTGTATACGAGATGGTCATATTCATTAACCGCATAAGCTTCTATCAGGTTGGAAACGTTTTTTCGAAGAGAAGATACCGTGATATTTGAACTTTGTTTCATCTCTTCTATCATTGTATTTTTGGTTGCCAAATAGGTGTAACTCGAATGTATAGACATGATTAAGCTAACGGTGGAGATGATGATAATCCCCAGTGTGACCATCATGGATTGTTTGTTAGAACTCATATTTACGCTTTTCATTAATTTTTGCTCTCAATACCTAAAACATTTCTTTGGATAACGCTGAACAGCTCGTGGACATTTTCACGAGAAACTGCCAGTACAGGAAGCTGTTGATTTTTTGGAACTATTTGCCCTTTGAGATGCATATCCATGCTAAGTACAGCTTTTTCTCCCATCAAATAAGGCTGCTGCATCGCAGATGCTACAAGGACACCTTTGGAAATGAGATCTATAAATTCAGGTTCTGCATCAAAGGTGAGTAAGAGAATTTTCTCTTTTTTCCCTGAATGGGCTATAGCATCCAACGCACCCTGATACCGATCTGAACCCTGAAGCCAAATTGCACGGAGGTTGGGATGGTTTGCCATCAATTCTTTTGAATAGTTATACGTCTCTTGATAGGAAAAAGTTGATTGCTGTTTAATATCTGCACTTTTGATATGCGCCTCATCCATCGCCTGCATAAAACCGGCAGTTCTCGCTTGACCGTTCAGCCTTTTTTGAGGGATTGCGATAATACCGACTCTTCCATCGCTCCAATCACGCTGGAGCATTTGCTTGGCTAGAATATTCCCGATTTGGTAGGCACCTTGTTTGTTATCGGAAGAAATATAGGAGACATAATCACCCCCGTCTGTTCCGATATCAGAGATAACGACAGGGATATTTGAACTGGATGCCAATTTTAGAATGGTAGTGCACGCAGATGAAGTGGTAGGTGAAACAATAATTCCAGATACATTTTCGCGAATCGCTTTTGCAACAAACTCCAGTTCGCGTTTCGGACTATTTTCAGCACTGTAGATCTCAAGTTTATACCCGAGTGTATCGGCACTTTTTTGTACACCGCGTCCCATGATGGACCAAAAAGGGATTCTGGTATCGGAAACGATGTACGCTAATTTTTTTTCTACCGGAGGTTTAGTGAGCACTAATGGTGAATTTTCCGAGGAAAAAAGGGGTGTTTTGACTGCATCGTTTTCTTGCGTTACAGTGTAACCGAAGAAGAGGACAAGCGTGAGGAATGAGAGTAAAAAAAGGAGCAATACAATAACTCTAGGGGTAAGCTTGTCCATACAATACCTTTTTGCACATCTATTAAATTGTAGTACAACGTACCTTACTTTACCTAATCCGGCAGTAATTTTTACCTTCTTTTCCACGCGCAAGAGGAGTCCGGTCTTTAATATTCACTTTTTTACCGATCATTCTAAAGTAAGTATTGCCTGATCCTGTTTAGAATCAAAAACATGGTAACGGTTTTTACCCGATTGCTTAGCTACATACATTGCCTGATCTGCCTGACGGATTAGCTGATCCCCGTTCACTTCATCATCTTGCGGAAAAAAAGTTACTCCAATACTGGCAGAGACTTGAATCACTAAATCACCCAGATGAATGGGTTGGCTTGCTGCTTCGAGAAGCCTTCCAATAATCGGCAATGCGGCTGACATATCATCTAAATCCACGAGAATAGCGACAAACTCATCTCCGCCTAATCGTGAGAGGGTATCTCCCTCTCGTAATGATTGTTTCATCCGCGCTGAAAGAGCTATAAGCAATTGATCTCCGACAGGATGTCCATAGTTATCGTTTACCGCTTTAAACCCATCAAGATCAAGATAGAGCACAGCCAATTGCTTTCCTCGTCGTAGGGTTTGAATCATTCCTTGGTACAGACGGTCCGATTCCAAAATTCGATTAGGCAAACCTGTGAGTGCATCATAATGGGCTAAGTATTCGAGTCGCTGTGAATGTTCCATTAATTTGGTTTGCAGATTTTTTTCTTTGGTAATATCATAGAACCATCCCAATACACATGATATTCCTTCAAATTCTATCGGCATATAAGAAGCCAATACCCAAATGGTTTCATTGTTGACAGATAGTTCTACCAATTGGTTATAAATGATTTCATTGTTTTTGATTTGAGAGACGATTTCATGATATTTTTCTTGATCAGCATAATAATTTTTTGGATTTTTCCCTAAAACGTCAGAAACATCAGCCTGAATGAGACGGGCATACGCTTCATTGGCGAAAATAACTTCTTGACCTTCATTTTTTGCTATTCGGACAGCAATCGGACTCATTTTTAGTAAATACTTGAGGGTATTTTCACTGTTTTCTAAACGAATTTGGTAATGCATTTGCTGCGTAATATCCTGAACAGTACCTAACGAGTATAGAGGCTGTCCGTCTGAATCAAATTTGGTTTCACATTGTTCACTCACATATTTAATTTTTCCATCGCGCATTAGAAGTCTATGGATAATTTCGTATTTTTCTTTTGTTGTTAGAGATCGTTCATAGGCATTTGCAACTTTCTCACGGTCATCAGGATGTATAACATTCAAAAATGCATCGTAGGTAGGGTTAAAGGTCGCTTTATCAAGTTCAAAAATATTAAAAATTTCATCGGACCATTCCAACGTATTACTGGATATGTCAAAATGCCAATTGCCAAGATGAGCAATTTTTTCGGCTTGTCTTAGGTTATTTAACAGATTTTTAGTTTCTTCTTCACTTCTTTTACGCTCGGTAATATCTTCAATAATTGCAATTCCGCCTTCGATAGAACCATTGGCATCACGCAAAGGTGCATAGAACAGGATTAGCCAGAGCAGTGTATTGCTGAGTGTTGTTAGATATTCTCCTTCATAGGATCCGTCTTTTCCCTCAATGGCTTCACTTAATGCGGGTAATATGCGCTGATCTTTCAACGTGTTCATATCAAGACCGATAAGACTCTCTTTCGGCGCTTTTAAAAGCTGAGCGAAGTGGTCATTGCAGTAGGTAATTACAAGCTCTCTATTATAATGAAGTATGCCGGCGGGTGTATGTTGGAGAATAAGACGATAACGTTCCTCACTGAGCTTTGCTTCTTGTTCGCTTGCTATGGCTTTTTGTTGCAAAACAAAGCTTTGGCTCATACTCGTATTAATAGAACGGGCAAGAAAAACCAGAAAACCAAAATAAAGCAGCAGTGCAATTCCTATATTGGAAGATAGCCTGCTTTGATCTAGAAGTAAACAAATCGTGATGGGCAACAATGTTAAAAGAGAAAAACCAATATTGCTGGGAAGATCAGAAGCATTTGAAAGGGTATTTCCTGCTGTCAAACCGGCAATAATTATAAGCAAGAAAATTAAATGATCAAAATCACTTGAAGAAAAGAGTAAAGCACCAATCGAGCCCCAAATAATAGCGGATACAAGTGTAGCGATACGTAAATTTATCAGACGTTGTCGGGTAATTACAGCATTCGTTTCGGGAGTGTTCTGATATGCGGTAATAATGGCTATACGTATAAGTGATATAAGGAAGAGGAAAATAAACCAAATTATGACCATTTGAGAATTATCAATATTTCGTTCAGCATACATCAATACCAATCCCAATAAAAGACTGGAAACGACACCTATCTTACTGCTTTCGAACAAGAGTTTCAAATGTTCACTTTGTATTTGAAGATTAATGATTTTCATGGAGTACCCCGACTTTTACAAATCATGTAAGTATTGCCTAAAGATATGGTTTGATTATAACATATATTTATATGTCAATCACCCGACTCGATAACAATTTCTCCCTTCTTCTTTTGCCCGATAGAGAGCATCATCGGAACGTTTAAAAAGACCCAGCGGTGTATCATTACCTGATTGCATTGCAATTCCGGCACTGATATGAACCGGTTGTGAAAGGTTAAAATCATATTCGGATACTTTTTGCAAGAGTCTTGAAACCAATTGTTTCGCATCTTCGATATTTTGTTTATGAGTCAAAATAGCAAACTCTTCACCGCCGATGCGGTAGAATTGATCCTCTTCCCGCAGATTGGAACGGATCAGTGATGTTAAACTTTTAAGGATATCATCTCCAATTTGGTGTCCATACGTATCATTAATCGTTTTGAAATAGTCTATATCAAAGATTATCAATGTTAATGAAGGGTTTCCGATACGAGCAATCAGATCCGTATCGAAGCTTCGTCGATTATAGATGTTGGTCAATCCATCAAGTTCAGCGAGAATCGAAAGGGTTTTATTTTTTTCCTCAATAATTTGTTGCTTATGATCAAGCCGTCGCATAAAATAGAGCACAATAGTGAAAAGACTCAGTAAAAATAGAGTCAATATTCCCATAATCAAATAAAAAATTCGGTTTGCTTCTGATAGTTCATCATCAAAAGGCATTTTCAACGAAATCATGGCCCGAATATTTCCCACTCTCTCTCCGAATCCCGCCATATTTCCATATTGTTCAATCAATTCAATCGGAGCCTTATCGGGGGTAGAGTGGCATTTCATGCATGAATCTTTGCTCGGGTCTATGGGCATGGCATAATAGATATAGTTATGATTATTTTCATGAAGAATCGAGCTGTATTCTTTAACGCTGGGGTTGGAACGAAAATATTGGAGTAATTTATGTTCGTCAGGAGAAGCTTGATTGAGTGAATTTCGAGGATTGTCTGTCGCTAATTTGTAGTAGATTCGGGTAATGTTATGTTCGTCTCTAAGTGTATTGAGCTGTTGATGAACCCCATGCGCTATATAGGTGAAGGATAAGACTTTTGGATCGAAAAACTCCTTATAGAGTTTGTTTTCTTCTTTCAGTTTATAGATAACCGGCTTTAGGTCATCTTCGAGATACCTATGCAATGCTTGTTGATTCAGTAGCAATTGATCCAATTTTTTCTTATTTTGATCTTCTGCATATTTGTGAGTGTATTCATAGAGTGCTACTCCTATAATCGCATAACCGGCGATTAGCAACAGCGAGAAAAAGATAATAAGATTCTTATTTTTTAAATCCATGATATTTCCATGTGTAAAACGGTTTTAGTTATATAGTATATCTTATATTAAATCATAATGAACACAAAGAGCGCTTAATTGCCATCTAAATGGGGTAAAAAATGCTATATTACTCAAATGAGACAGATGGAAAGGAGCTGCTATGGATACCGTTACCCTCACGGATAATCGCACGGGGAAAAGTTATGAATTCGCCGTTTTACCTTCAACACTTGGGCCGGATGTTATTGATGTTCGTAATCTCTACAAAGAGATGGGGATGTTTACCTACGATCCCGGATTTACCTCTACGGCGAGTTGCACCTCTGCGATCACCTACATCGACGGTGAGCAGGGAGAATTACGGTATCGCGGGTATGATATCAGCGATCTGGCGATGAAAAAGAGCTATTTGGATGTTGCCTATCTCTTGTTAATAGGGAAACTTCCGAATGAAAAAGAGCGGGCAGAGTTTGATATTGAGTTGCGAAAACGCTCGTTTATCCATGAGGGATTAAAGCGTCTGTTTGATGCATTTCCCGATAAAGCCCATCCGATGGCGATGATGTCTTCCGCAGTTTCGGCACTCTCTACGTTTTATTTCGAACACCTCAATGTTGATAACGACGACGAAGCGCAGATAATGGCACGACGTATCATTGCCAAAATACCGACATTAGCCGCTTTTACCCATAGACGCATGTTTGGAATACCCTATATCTATCCCGATATTGAACGTCCGTTTACCGAAAATTTTCTCTACATGATGCGTGCTTATCCGGGGGAAAATTTAGAGATACGCGATGTTGAGATCAAAGCACTCGATACCATATTTACGCTCCACGCAGATCATGAACAAAACGCTTCCACATCGACAGTACGAGCTGTGGCATCGACGGGAGCACACCCGTATGCGGCATTGTCAGCCGGAATCAATGCATTGTGGGGGAGGGCGCACGGAGGTGCGAATGAATCGGTGATCGCTCAGCTCGAATACATCGGAAACGTCGATAATGTGGATGCTTTTATCGAGCGAGCGAAAGATCCGAATGATGAGTTTAAATTGATGGGATTCGGGCATAGGGTTTATAAAAATTTTGATCCACGTGCGAAAATCCTCAAACATCTCCTTGATCAGCTTAAAGATGAACTGGGCGTTAACAATGATCTTCTGCAAATTGCCGAGAAAATCGAACAAATAGCTCTCAATGATGAGTATTTTATTAAGCGCAAACTTTACCCCAATATCGATTTTTACTCAGGTCTCATTTTAACGGCACTGAAAATTCCGAAATCGATGTTTACGATCATCTTTGTCATCGGTCGATCTGTCGGATGGATCACCCAATGGATTGAGCTGAAAAAAGACCCGGAGATGAAGATAGCCCGTCCAAGACAACGCTATATCGGAGAAGTCAAAAAAGGAATTTAGAGATTTTGGTATAATAAGAAACTTTTACCTAATTGAGGAGCTTTTAATGGAGTGTGAATTCCCGAGCGTCAATGCATCATACGAAGAGATTAAATCTATTTTATCTGATGTAAAAACCATAGCGGTTTTAGGACTCTCTCCCGATTCAAGCAAAGACAGCTACCGTGTTGCTGAATATCTCAAAAGCGTCGGATACACCATTATTCCCGTTTATCCGAAAGAAGAGATGATTTTAGGGGAAAGAGTATATCGTTCGCTTTCCGAAATCCCTTGTACGGTCGATATGGTTAATATCTTTCGTAAAGCTGATGCTCTGGATGCCATTGCCGATGTGTGTATTTTGCGCGGTGATGTAAAAGTATTTTGGGCACAAAAAGGGATCGTGAACAATGAAGCGGCAGAAAAAGCAGAACGTAACGGTATACGAGTCGTCCAAAATCATTGCTCGATGGTTGAACATCGAAATATTAACGCTTAAAGGGTATCCTTGGTTGATTTAGAAACAATATATCAAGCGCATGAGCGTATTCGCGGGACGGTCGTTGAGACACCGTTCGCGTATGCTCCGAGACTGAGTGAAGAGTGCGGGATCGAGATTTATCTCAAAAATGAGAATCTCCAAGTGACCGGAGCTTTTAAAATCCGTGGTGCTTACAATAAAATAGCCTCTTTAAGTGAGGCAGAACGCTCATGCGGTGTTATCGCTGCAAGTGCGGGTAACCATGCGCAGGGTGTTGCTATGGCTGCACAGATGTTTGAGGCTAAAGCGCTGATTGTAATGCCCGAATCGACCCCTTTGACCAAAATTAACGGAGTACGCTATTACGGTGCAGAGGTTATTTTGGCCGGAAGCAATTACGATGAAGCCTATGCCTATGCAGCGGCTTATGGACGTGAACATGGCATGGTTTTCGTCCATCCGTTTACGGATGAAGCGGTTATGGCGGGACAGGGAACTATCGCGCTTGAGATGATTGATTCGATGAATGATCTTGATGCAGTTTTGATCCCTGTCGGCGGTGGCGGTTTGATTTCCGGGATGGCTTCTGCCTTTAAAGCTCTCTCCCCTAAAACAGAAGTGATCGGTGTAAGTGCTGTGGGTGCTCCGGCTATGAGAGACTCTTTTGATGCAAAGCGAGCGATTGACAGCACTTCGGTACGAACGATTGCGGATGGTATTGCGGTTCGAGATACCTCTGAAGTGACATTAGGGCATATTTTAGAGTGCGTTGATCGCATGGTGAGTGTCGATGATGAAGAGATCGCTAATGCGATTTTATTTTTATTAGAGCGTCAGAAACTCGTTGTTGAGGGTGCAGGTGCAGTGGGTGTTGCTGCAGTTTTACACGCTCATCTGAGTGATCTTCAAGGTAAAAAGATTGGTATTGTTCTCAGCGGCGGAAATATGGATGTGACGCTTCTTTCGATCATTATCGAAAAAGGGCTTATTAAATCGGGACGTAAAATGAAACTTACCGTCACGTTGGTTGATAAACCGGGAGCATTGATGAAACTTACCGAGATGCTCCAAGGACTCAATGCCAATATCGTTCATATTGATTATGATCGTACCTCTACGACACTGGCGTATGGGGATGCCAATGTGATGATTCATTTGGAGACAAAAGGGAAAGAACACCAATCTCAGATTCGTGCATTACTCAAAGAACACCGCTATCTAAGCAGTGAAGAACACTAAAGGGATCATTAGAAATGGAAGTTTTAAAATTATTTAATATTAAAGCTCCTATTTTAATGCTTAAAGCACTTAATGATGGGAAAATAGGGGTCATAGATTCTCTAAACTCCCTTCGGATTATTGATTTAACAAACTACGCGGTTGTCGGCGGTTTTAAAAGCAGTATCGTTCATGAACGATTTATCGGTTCGCATGTCGATATGACTACCGATGGTAAGTTTTCGATTTCCATAATTCCCGGTAGCAACAATGCTGCTTTATTTAATGTTCCCGATAAAGAGCTTCTTTTTAAAGTAGGTCGGCACCAAGGGGAAATCGAGAGTGTCGGTATCGATCCGAACGGCCGTTATTGTGTAACATGCGGACAAGACGGCAAATCGTTTGCCTGGGTTCTCAAAACAGTCAGGCTGGCCTTCTCTATGCCTCCTCATTCAGATTTTGTCAGTACAGTTTCTTTTAACGATAACGGTCAATGGATTGCGACAGGGAGTTACGATCGAACGATTAATCTCCTGAATATGGCGATTATGAAGCATCCGATAAAGCTTCGAGGGCATAACAGCGCGATTGTAAAAATCATTTTCTTGCCCGCAGCAAAGCTTCTTTCTGCTGAAAAAGAGGGTGGAATTATCGTCTGGGATATGCGTAATGGCAAAGTGATCAAACGCTTGCCGAAAATGAATGATGAAGTTACATCAATGGCGATAAGTATTGATAAGCGCTTCGCGTTTGTAGGGACGAAACTGGGATATGTTGGGCTGTATGATCTGCAAATAATGGACCAAATTTCACAACGCTACATTAAAGAAAACGAATCGATCAGCACTCTTGCCTTTGTAGACACTCCGTTTCGTTTGGCGATCGGTACCGTTGAGGGGAACATCCGCATTTATTCTCTGTTTGGGAATGAAGAACAACTTTTTAAAATGCTTCGTGAAGAGCAGTATAAACTCTTTTACGATGCTCTTGATGCTAATCCGATGATTCTTTATTCTAAACCTTATGAAGCCGCTGAGCGGATATGGGCGGATGTTTTGGAAAAAGCACGTCTTTTCCTCGAAAAAAATGAACGTCAAAAAGCAAAAGAGATTCTGAGTATTTTTATCGGTATTCCGAAAAAAAATGCTTTGATTAATCAAATGCTAAGTGCGTATGAAAAGTATACGCAGTTTAAAACTTATGTGCAAGAGGGACGATTTCCTTTGGCTTACTCCATGGCAAAGCAATTTCCCGCTTTTCAAGACTCTGAACCGTATAGAAATATGGAAATACGATGGAAAAAACTCTTTTTTAAAGTTCAAGAGTTAATATTAACCCATAATGGGGATGAACAGGCTCGTCAGCTATTAGCGCCGTATCGGGGAATTTCCGAGAAAACCATATTAATACAGCAACTTTTTGATCAGCGTAAAATGTATGAATACATGAAAAAAACAATTGCTGCTCGTGATTTTGTCAAATTTTTTGAATTGATTAAGATGCATCCGTTTTTAAAAGAGTTTTCCGAATACACTACCATCATGGATTATGCTGATAAACTCTATATTCAAGCACACAAGGGATATGCTCAAGGTGATTACGTCAATGCTCGAAAATCGTGTGAAATTTTGAAATCTTTTCCTGATTATTCTGCCGAAGCACAAGAGATGTCGGATACGATTAGGGTTAAGCATCTTTTCTATGATGCGATTGCATCGAATAATCTCTCTAATGCATTTGGCTATCTCAGTTCCTATCCGTTGCTCTATGAAACTCATGAAGCACAGGTTTTGGAGCGGCAATGGAATACTTTAGTGGATAAAGCACTAAAATTTGCCTCAAAAGGGCTTGCGCAAGAGACCCTTTCGGTTTTTGAGCCTTACTTCGGTATTACCGATAAATTTACGGCTATGGCGGGTGTGGTTGCACAGGCATATTGCGTTCAGTTGGAAGATAAAATACATATGAAAGCACCGCAAGATATCGTAGAACGGGGTATCCGTCATTATGTTGGGTTGTTCGGAATCGACGAAGGAATCATGAGCGTATTTGATTATTTTAAAAATGTTTACACTTCAAAACTCGATCTTGACGTACTTAAACAAGGTTCGTTTGAGACGTGGATGCCTTCAATGCGTATTAATGATATCACAGCCCTATGATAGCAATCGATTTAGGTTCCAATACTATCCGTTTTATCGAGTTTGACGGTCAAATGTGGGGAAAAAGCTTCGAGAAGATCGTTAAAACGGCTGAAGCACTTCATGCAACTAATACGATCGGTGAAAATGCGCTGTATCGTATCAATGATGCGATTACGGAAGCTAAGAGAAAACTCGATTTCAAAAATAATGATGTGATTGCCTATACGACGGCCGCAATGAGGCTTGCTTCAAATTCAGCCATAATTCTTCAAAAAATTGCAGAAAATACTGGAATCCATTTTAGTATTATTGATAGCCAAAAAGAGGCTGAACTTACGTTAAATGCAGTACGGTATCGGATGGAAGCATTAAATATAAAACCTCAATCCTTTGTATTGGCCGATATCGGCGGAGGCTCCACCGAACTCATCCGATACACAGGCAGCGAGACTCATTCCGTGAGCTTGAATATGGGGATTGTAACCCTCTCAGAATGTGCCGGATCGACAACAGAACTGTTGGATAAAATCAATCAGTTTAAAGAGAGTATAGAAGGATCGATTGATCTTTCTTATCCTCTTCAGCTGGTACTCACGGCAGGAACCCCTACAACTATAGCCGCTTATTTGCTTGGGATGGATTATGAGAGCTATGATTCCGAAAAGGTCAATGGGTATCGCTTGCGTTTAGAAGATTGTTATCGTGTTTATGAGGATCTCTTAGCGATGGACGACTTAACACGTATCCGTTACGTCGGGGTAGGACGTGAAAATTTTATCATCGCCGGTATTTTAATGGTTACCGCTATTTATGAAGTGATGGGGTGTCATGAGGCGATTATAATCGATGACGGGTTGCGCGAGGGGATTGCACTGGAATATTACAATCAGCCATAAAATTTTGTCCTTGGTCTCAAGTTAGCTATAATAGAATACAAAAAAGAGGGGAATAGATTGAAATTAACTAATATTAAGCGTGTCGGCATGATCCTTCGCCCCTCTACCCCTGAGTTAAAGGTGATGTTTTTCGAAGCCAAACGAATTTTTGAATCGCGCGGGATAGAAGTGATTATCGACAATATCAGTGGCGGAATGATCGATGTTATGGGTCAACCGTTTGAGATGATGTGTGAAAACAGCGATTTTCTCGTTACCATCGGCGGGGATGGAACGCTTATCTCGGCTGTTCGCCGCTCGTACCGTTATCAGATCCCTGTTTTAGGGATTCATGCGGGAAAACTCGGATTTTTGGCCGATCTTGATTTCGCAGAACTCGAATCGTTTGTGGATAAGATGATCGAGGGGGAATACCGTATCGATAAACGCTCCATCTTGCAAGCAACGATTGTTACTCAAAAAGGGGTCAATGAAGTATTTGCCTTTAATGATATTGTATTAACTCGCCCCTCAATCGCGAAAATGATCCATATCGAGACGTACGTCGATGGACAAAGTTTTAACACCTATTACGGCGATGGTGTCGTTGTTTCAACTCCTACCGGTTCAACGGCGTACAACCTCTCTGCAGGAGGACCGGTTCTTTTCCCGCTGTCGCAGGTATTCGCATTGACACCGATATGCCCCCATTCGCTGACACAGCGGCCGATGGTCTTTCCCGGTCATTTTGAAATCGAAATGAAAACCCCGGATGCGAGTGCTTTGGTGATTATTGACGGTCAAGATCTGGTAAAAATCAGTCATAAAGATACCGTCAACATCAAACTTGCCAGCGGTGCAGCCCATCTGATTCACCGCAGGGAGTTCAATTATTTTGAAGTCCTCAAAGAGAAACTCGGATGGGGGAATTAATCGGTGATAGAACGATTTTATTTAAAAGAGTTTTTAACTTTTAAAGAGGCTGATTTAGAATTTCATCCTGGGCTTGTCGTATTTACCGGCCCAAGCGGAAGCGGAAAATCGATTTTGATGCGTTCCATTTTGGCCTCAGTAGGGCTGGAAAATGTCGAAGCACAGATATGTGAATCGAGCGTTTCGTGGGATATCGATGAAGAACGTTACGGGCTACAAAATGAATCTCTCAATATTTTTCGTCATGTTAAAAAAGAGAAAACACGCTATTTCATCAACAACCAAAGC